>CP073749.1:3189396-3827275 GCA_024398055.1 bacterium SCSIO 12741
GTTCTTACCTATACCGGTGTACGTTTTGAGGAACAGCTAAGGAGCACATTTTCCATTATTAAGAATAAAGGGCATCAAAAGCTCATCTTGGATCTAAGAGATAATTCAGGAGGTTGGACCGGCTATGGTCGGTATTTAGTTTCCTATTTGGTGAACCAACCAATCGACTACATTGATGCCGTTTATGTGAAGAAAAAGGAAGATTTTGCATTTGAAGCCTTGATTCAAAATCCGGCGGGAATAGAGGATACGATGAATTTTGTTGCTCAGTCGGGTGGTCTTTTGCGATGGGAGAATTACCCGAATCAAAAAATCAGTGAAGTGGCTGAAAATCATTTTGAAGGGCAATTGGTGGTATTGACCAATGGGTCCACCATGTCATGTGCTGGAGTTGTTTCGGCTTTGCTTAAGGAAAATACACAGGCTCTTTTCATTGGAGAAGAAAGTGGTGTGGCCGCTCAAGGTACCGATGGTATAACCCTGTCTATGCGTCTGCCTCATTCGCAATTGGGAGTCACCCTTTCATTGGGAATGTACGTGTTGGCCACTCAAAGCGAAAGTCCTGATCGTGGAGTATTTCCCGACGTTTTTATTCAGGCACGTCCCGAAGAATTATTTTTGGGTAATGATCCGGTATTGGAGTTCGCTCTTACCGAATTGAAATAAACCAAAGAAATGCCTACCCATTTGCGGCTCATGTTGTTTTTGAGTTTGACTCTTCTCTGTTTTCAAGGAAGGGGGCAGGATACTATTTCCTTGTATTTTGAAATTGGAGATGCAAAGCTTCGGATAGCCGAAAAACAGAAAATTGACCAGCTCTCCAAGCACTACGATTTGGAAAACCTGGATTCAGTGACTTTCATCGGGCGCACGGATACCACTGGTCGGATTACTGAAAATCTTAAGTTATCCCACAATCGGGCTGTAGCCGTAAAGCGCTATTTGAATCATCGCTGGGAGGTGAGTGTCCCACAGTCCATTCAAGCCATTGGTGAGGAAAGTGGATCTACGCCGAAGGAATCGAGACGGGTAGATATGGTTCTTCATTTCCCCAACCTAGAGGAAGAATTGCCAGATCCTTCCGGGGACTTTTGTTACCGAATCGATTACAAGACCCTTCGAAACACGAATGTTTCCTATTCAAAAGGCAAACGACGCGCTACCGTTTCATTGGAGATAGAGTCAAATGATTGGATGGATACCGTTACTCATTATACCGGTCAACGATTGCCAGATGGGGGATGGAAGGTTCGCAAGGTCAGGTGGAAGAGGCGAGTAACTGGATCGGGGAAATGGTCGAAAATGCGCATGGTAGCCACCTTGCCACAGGCATATTATGATTCTTCCAAATTGCTCATCCGCAACCTGCCTCCATGTGATAGTTGTGCTCTAACGAAGGATAAGAACCCGCCTTTAAAGACCTGCGATGAAATCGATCGTTTTTTGATGAGGAATCTACAGTTCAAAAAGAGGTGGTTCAAACCAGAATATCAAGTTCGAGCTCCGGCTCTATACATCGATGAAAATGCGGTTTACCGGCGAAGCATGGGTGGAAGTATCATCCATTGGAAGCCGGTAAAAAAAGGAAAGTACTTCAAAACAACTTTACCAGGAAATCGCTATTTCCTGTCCAATATTTTGAAGGAACAGAAAGTTTGCCAGTTTGATACCTGTGGCAATCCCAATAGCAAAATCGTAAAGTGCAGGCGGCTTAGAACCCCAGCCAGGGCATTTGGTTTTGAATTGGAGGGTGGTTATTCTTGGCTGCCCGATCAGCCGAGTCCCTTTGTTGGAGTTAACTTTAATTTTCGTGGGCCAAGAAATTATAGTCGCTGGTTATTTGGCCTGGATAACCAGGAGCGGATGTATTCTTCCTGGCAAACTCAGTTTACCCTTCTATGGATCGATTTTAGCCGGCAGAATTTAGCCTGGCAAGGTCCGCAGTCAGGAAACCTGAATTATTCGGTAATTCGATTGTATGCAGGAACGGAAGTTAGAGCCGGATTGCCCTTAGATGACCGCCTCGATTTTGTAGAGCAGAATGTTCATCTTGGGTTTGCAGTTCAAGCCGATCGATTGGATGCCTGGTTTGTTCAATGGTACCTTCAAGGTGGAATGGCTTATGAGTACTCGGATTACTTTAGTCAAAAGGTATACCCCATATTGCAATTGGGGATGAACTTTAAATTGGTTCGGTTCAAGCCAAAGCCTCTGAGGTAGGGGATATGTCGCCCGCTAAATTGTGCTTTAGCTTCCCACCGCAATTTCCTATCTTAACCCCTAAAAAACTATGAGCGTTTCGTTTAAACCAGAGGGATATCCTACCATATCTCCATTCCTTTCTCTTGAAGATATTGAAGGATTTATTGAATTTGTACAGTTTGTATTTGGTGGGGAGGTTACCGAAAAGATCCTCGATGGAGAGGGTAATATCCTTCATGCCGAGCTAACCATGGGTAATTCCACTTTAATGATGGGGCCTGCTCGGGGCAACCCTACTAAAGACATTATGTTGTATACCTACACCGAAGACACCGATGCGGCCTACCAAAAGATATTGGATCGCGGAGGAGTTTCCATCATGCCTCCAGGAGATCAGTTTTACGGAGATAGAAATGCCGGAGTAAAAGGGCCCTTTGGTATCAATTGGTGGATAGCTACTCGGGTAGAAATTGTAGATTCTGAAGAGATGCAAAGGCGATCGTTGGAAATGAAGGGATAATCACCGTTCCTTACTAGACCAAAACAAAAAAGGCCCTCTACTGAGTAGAGAGCCTTTCTTTTTATATAAAGTACTGTAAAGTTCTTATACAGGAGTTCTTCCAGTCCAAAGGTGTGACTCATTGGCCCAGGTAAACTGATCTCTTGAATATTCGCTGTTGTTCAACTTAGCTTGAACTTTTTCGAACGTTTCAATACTGTAATTAACATCTTCTAAGGTGTGAGCCGCAGTTGGGATCAAGCGAAGCATGATCACATCTTTAGGTACAACAGGGTATACAACCAAAGAGGTAAAGATGTGGAAATTCTCACGTAGGTCGAAAATCAAATTCGTAGCCTCTGGAATACCACCTTTGATCATCACAGGAGTAACACAAGAGTTAGTGTTTCCAATATCGAATCCATGTTTCTTAAGTCCGCTCTGAAGGGCGTGAACGATTTCCCAAAGCTTAGCCTTGTGCTCAGGTTGATCGCGGAGCATTTCCAAACGCTTCAAGTTACCCAATACTAATGGCATTGGCATAGACTTAGCGAAAATCTGAGAACGGGTATTGTAACGTAGGTACTCAACCACATCTTCAGTAGAACTAATAAATCCACCGATAGAAGCAAAAGCTTTAGCGAAGGTTCCGAAGTAGATATCGATACCGTCTTGAACACCTTGTTCTTCACCAGTACCTGCTCCAGTTGCACCTAAGGTACCAATACCGTGAGCATCATCTACGAATAGGCGGAAATCATACTGCTCCTTAAGAGCCACGATTTCTTTCAATTTTCCTTGGTCACCTGCCATACCGAATACACCTTCGGTAATTACCAGGATACCACCTCCTGAGTTGTTGGTCAACTTTGTAGCTCTTTCCAGCTGCGTTTCCAACTTATCAATATCGTTGTGAGGGAATACAAAACGTTTACCCTGGTGCATTCTCACACCGTCAATAATACAGGCGTGTGATTCAGAATCGTAAACGATCACATCGTTACGATCCACCAAAGCATCAATAGTGGAAGCCATACCCATGTAACCGTAGTTAACCAGCATGGTATCTTCCTTCATAACAAATTTGGATAGCTCTTCCTCAAGTTGTTCGTGGTAAACAGAGTTACCCGACATCATCCGGGCACCCATTGGATTAGAAAGTCCAAAATCGCGGGAAGCTTGCTCATCAACGGCACGAACTTCAGGCTGATTAGCCAACCCGAGGTAGTTGTTCACACTCCATACGAGCATTTCCTTTCCTCGGAAAGTCATACGGTTAGAGATGGGACCTTCAAGTTTTGGGAAGGTAAAATACCCGTGTGCAATTTGCGAAAATTGTCCAAGCGGTCCTCTTTTCTCTTTTATCTTTTCAAAAATATCCACGTTGCTTGAAATTAAATTAGCGAGGCAAAATTATAATAATTACCGGAGTGGGTAGTTAATGGAAAATCGGATTTCATCGGTTTTTAAAGTTTATATTTGCACCCCGAATGAAAAAAGCTGGAATATTTATTCTTATCATTTGTGTATCAGTGATTTACTCTTGTAAGCATCAGAAATTGCTTAAGAGTACCGATCTGACCCACAAATACGAAATGGCCAACAAATACTACGAAAAGGGTCAATATTACAAGGCTATACCCCTGTTGGAGGAGCTAATTCCAATCTATCGAGGGACTCAAAAGGCGGAAAGACTCTATTATATATATGCATATTGTGACTACAACATGCGTGATTATATTTTGGCCGCGCACCGCTTCAATACTTTTGTAAGGACCTTTCCCTACAGCAAATACACCGAGGAGTGTCAATACATGGCGGCATATTGCCATTTTCAGCTTTCGCCCAAATTTTCTTTGGATCAATCGGATACCTACACAGCTATAGAGCAGTTGGAGCTGTTTATTAAGCAGTATCCCAAAAGCGAGCGGGTAGAAACCTGCCATCAGCACCTGGATGAATTGCGCTATAAATTGGAGGAGAAAGCCTATCAAATTGCCCGTCAGTACTACCGCACAGGTAGATATAAGGCGGCCTTGGTGGCCTTGGAGAATGTTTTGATCGATTACCCCGATACGCGCTACCGGGAAGAAGTCTATTTATTGATCGTTAAGTCCAACTATATGTGGGCCGATAACAGCGTGGAAACAAAAAAACACGAACGATTTATCAATACTAAAAAGGCTTATACTAAATTTGCAAGTTCGTTTCCAGATAGTGAATACCTCGTTGAGGCTCAGGAAATCTTGGAAAAGACAAATAAAAATCTCGAACAGATAAATAATTAAAGATGGATTACAAAAAGACAAAAGCTTCCAGTTCTACTATTACCAGAGACGTTTTGGACCTTACAGATGGAGTAGGTAACGTGTATGAGGGAGCTGTAATTTTATCTAAGAGAGCAAATCAAATTAACCAGGAGATCAAAGAAGAGTTGACTCAGAAGCTGGAAGAATTTGCTACTGCCCACGACAATCTGGAAGAAATTTTTGAAAACCGCGAACAAATTGAGATTTCTCGTTTCTACGAGAAATTGCCAAAGCCGGTGGCTATCGCTATCCAGGAAATGATGGAAGATCGTATTTACTTCCGCAAACCTGGAGACAACAAAGGCGATTTGGTTTAATTCTTTTTCCCTCTACATGCTTAAGGGTAGGAAAATACTGCTTTGCGTAACAGGCAGTATTGCGGCCTATAAATCGGCAGCGCTTACTCGATTATTGGTTAAAGCCGGCGCAGAAGTGCGTGTGGTGATGACTCATTCTGCCTCAGAGTTTATTACGGCTCCTACTTTGGCAACCCTTTCTAAGAATCCTGTACTCAGCGATTTTTATACCGACAAAGATTCAGGAACCTGGACCAATCACGTAGACCTTGGCCTCTGGGCTGATTTAATGCTGGTTGCTCCGGCCTCGGCCAATACTTTGGCAAAAATGGCTTCAGGTATTAGTGACAATCTTCTTCTGACTACCTATTTAAGTGCCCGCTGTCCCGTATGGGTTTGTCCGGCGATGGATTTGGATATGTATGCCCATTCATCCACGCAAAGAAATTTAGAGACCCTCAGAAATAGTGGGGTGCGGGTCATTGATGCCCAGGATGGTGAATTGGCCTCAGGTTTGGAAGGGAAGGGGAGAATGGAAGAACCCGAAAATATTGTTCAGGCCATCGTCGATTGGTGGGGAGTGGATTCCTTTCTTCAAGACAAAACGGTTTTGATAACCGCCGGCCCAACCTACGAACCGATTGATCCAGTTCGATTTATTGGTAACCGTTCTTCTGGAAAGATGGGGTATGCCTTGGCTGAGGCCGCCGCCAATTTAGGCGCAAGGGTAGTGCTGGTAAGTGGCCCCGTCCAAGTTAAGGCCGAGCATCCTTCTATTGAAGTGGTTCCAGTGGAGACCGCAGCTGAAATGTATCAAGAGGCCGTTTCCCGGTTTAACTCTTCAGATGTAGCTATTCTCGCTGCTGCCGTAGCCGATTACACGCCGGAACAAGTAGCCGATCAAAAAATTAAGAAAGAGTCAGGAGCGCCTGAATTGAAGTTGACCAAAACCCGGGATATTTTGGCCGAATTGGGCGGTAAAAAGACCGAAAGTCAAACCTTAATTGGGTTTGCGCTTGAAACCAATGATGAAGAAAGTAATGCCTGGAAAAAACTGAAAAATAAAAACCTGGATTTTATCGTTCTTAACTCTTTGCGCGATCCAGGTGCTGGATTTTCTGTGGATACAAATAAAATTACCATATTGGACAAAAATCAGAACAAGACTTCGTTTGACCTCAAATCAAAAACTGAAGTGGCGTCTGATATTATCAACTACCTGAAATCATATTGGTCATGAGGTTGATCCTAACAGCTATAGGTTTATTCGTTGTTTTTTTTAGTGCACAAGCACAGGAAATGCAATGCCAGGTTTCTATCAACTACCAGCGTTTGGAGAACACGGATAAAACCATTTTTGAAGACATGGAGGTGTTTATTACCGAGTTTATCAATAACCGGAAATGGACTAATCATGTATACAAGGAGGCTGAAAAGATCGAGTGGAGTGTTTTGATTGAGTTGACCAACGTGAGTGACGTTGTGAATTACGAGGCCACCATCCAAGTTCAGGTGAGGCGACCAGTTTACAACACTACCTATTATACTCCCATCTTCAGTTTTAAAGATGAAAACTTTTCTTTCGTGTATGATCAGAATAACCTAACCATGGATTTTTCTGAAAACACCTTTACCGATAACCTGACTTCAACTTTGGCCTATTACTGCTATATGGTCTTGGATTACGATTCTGATTCGTTTTCAAACAATGGTGGTACGGTTTACTTTACCAAGGCTCAACAAATTGTGGCTAACGCTCAAAGCTCGAGTTTTAAGGGATGGTCTTCAAGCGATAAAAGAAACCGGTATTGGTTGGTAGAAAATCACTTGAGCCCCCGATTCAAAAACCTACGTCGTTGTTATTACGAGTACCATCGCCTGGGCTTGGATCAAATGAGCAAAGATGTGGATGCCGGACGTGCAGCTCTTACCCGCAGCCTTATGCTCTTGGAAGATGTACACCGTAATGTACCTGTATCGTTTAACATGCGTGTTTTCTTCGACTCTAAGGTCAACGAAGTAATTAAGATCTACCAGGAAGCCAATCGAGATGAGCAGGACAAAGTAATGGAGTTGCTCAACAAGATTGATCCTGCCAATACGATCAGGTACGGTGAGATTCTGAACTGACGGAAGATCAACCAGACGTTTTGCGAAAATGACTACCTTTCTCCTTCTATCTGAACCATTCCAAGATGAATAGCACTATCCTCAAATCCAGGAAATTGAGTTTTTATGCTCCACTAATTCCCGTCGTTGCCTTGTTGCTTCTTTTTTACGGATGTGAAGAGAAGTACAGCCTCATGGATCGAGCGGTGGTTGAGAATCCGGATTATTACAAGTATTCCTCGGTAAACTGCAATACCGGCGATAGCATTGTAAATGAGTCGGAAATGGAGGGGTATTCTGACAAACAGAGCTACTTTCCGGGAGAAGAAGCAATCTTTTTTACCCATTGCCGGACTACTCGTTTTGATGTGGATTTTTACGCTTGTGCCAGCACCCTAAAGAAGGTTTATGAGATCAGAGGAATATCCGGACGTGTGCAGAACTACAGTTGCTATTCCTACTCTTATGGTTGTAAATGGAAAGAAAGCTTTCGATTTACCATTCCTGATCATTGGGCTTCTGGTATGTATTCTGCTCGCCTGATGAATGAAAATGGAAGAGACTTTTGGGTCACCTTCATTGTCAAAAAGCCACGTAATGCTTTGCCCAACAAAATAGCCGTGTTGGCCTCTACCAATACCTGGCAAGCGTACAACTATTGGGGAGGAGCTTCTTTTTACAATACGGTGGTTGAAGACGATTATCCCACTTCAGAAAATGTGAGCTTTTATCGGCCTAATCTTATGGCATCTCCTACGGCTCAGGCCACCAAGAACCACTTGGCCAGTGCTGAACGTTTTATGCACGGGTGGTTGGAGGATAACAACTACGCCTATGATGCTTATTGCGATCGCGATTTGCACGATTCTCCCACTCTCTTGTCTGGGTACCGGGTGTTGATTCTACATGTGCATCCTGAGTACTGGTCGCAAACCATGCGTGACAACCTCGTTCACTTTCTCAATCAAGGAGGAAATCTCATGTACCTGGGAGGTAACGGAGTTTATTGGAAAGTGGTTTATAACGTGGAGCTAAACGTCTTGGAAGTAAGAAGAAACCTGGATATTCATTATTATATTCCCACCCCTGGCGGACAGTGGTCTCAACTTTCTCAGCCCATGGACGCCTTGCTTGGAGTGGAGTATGATAGCCGAGGTTTTAACACCGGAGCACCCTACAAGGTTCATGATCCGGATCATTGGATCTTTAAGGGAACCGGCCTTAAGAAAGGTGACCTCTTTGGACAGAATTGCATGTCCTGCAATGGAGGAGCTTCCGGCCATGAAACCGATAAGGTAGGTCCTGATTCACCTCCGCTTGATACCCTGGCTATTGGAACGAATGCAAATGAAGGTGGAGCCTGGATGGTCTATTACCAAAATCCATCTGGAGGCCAGGTGTTTTCAGTAGGGTCTATTGACTATACCCATGCATTGCCTGTGGATTCTGCTGTGAGTAGAATTACACAAAATGTTTTGGAGCGCTTTATCCAGTAAGATTTATTTATCAACCCTACCAGAATCAACGGGCTTAATTCCTATGTTTGAGCCAGGCGATGTCTCGAATTCGTATTTCTTAATGCCTTAAGGTTCAATATGCTTTGTCAGCTCTCTATATCCAATTTTGCACTTATCGATCAACTCGATATATCCCTTCAGAGTGGGTTTACTACCATTACCGGTGAAACCGGTGCCGGAAAATCCATTTTGTTAGGAGCTTTGTCTTTGGTTTTAGGAAGTCGAGTGCAATCATCTCCTTTGCGGGACGCCGAGCGGAAATGCGTGATTGAGGCTCGGTTTGACGTGAGTCGGCCGGCCATTTTTGAATTTTTGCAACGCGAAGATTTTGACAATGACAACCCACTCATTGTCCGTCGGGAAATCGCTCCATCGGGTAAGTCCAGAGCTTTTATCAATGATACACCTGCCAACCTCAATCAGCTAAAAGATTTAGGAGCACTGCTTATAGATATACACTCTCAGCATGAGAACCTATCCTTAACCGATGCATCCTTTCGCTTGTTCGTTTTGGATGCCTATGCTGGTCTCCTGGAGCAAAGGGAGGCTTGTAAGGTTCGTTTTTATGCCGTAAGAAAACTCAAGCAAAAGTTGGCTGAGTTGGAAGAGAAACAAGCCCGTCAGTTGTTGGATCAGGATTACTACCGATTTCTGCTTAAGGAGTTGGATGAGCTGCAACCGAAGGAAGGAGAGCTTTCTCAAATGGAATCTGAATTGGCCCGCTTACAGCATGCCGAAGACATCAAGACTAATCTGCATGGAGTAGTGGAGGCCTTTGATGAATCTGGTGGGCAATTGATTGGGACAGTGGAGCAGGTAAAGCACCTTTTGGCTGGGCTAAAAGATATTTCCTCCGACTTTATGGATTTGTACAATCGGTTGGAAAGCGTTTCCATTGAGTTGGAAGATTTGAGAGCCGAAGTAGAGGCTCAGCAAGAATCAGTGGAACACGACCCACAGCGCATTGCAGAGTTATCTGACCGGGTGGACGCTTTAAATTCCCTCTTGTTTAAACATCAGTTGACTGAGGAGGAACAATTGATTGAAAAATGGCAGGAGCTGAAGCAACGCACTGATTCCACCGATCAAATGGATGAAGAAATCCAACAATTGAGAGGAGAGTGGGAAAAGGCTCAGGAGGTTTATCAAAAAGAAGCCCAAAAGCTGTCCAAAAAAAGGCAATCCGTTGGCAAGAAGCTGGCTGAGGAAATAGAAGGCTGGTTGCGCGACTTGGGTATGCCTAAGGCTCGAATTCAAATGGATGTGCAGGACGCTGCTGATTGGGGCGAGTTCGGTAAAGACAAAATTGATGTGTTGTTCAGCGCCAATTCTGGTTCCGATTTACAGCCCGTTCATAAAGTGGCTTCCGGTGGTGAATTGTCGAGGGTTATGTTGGCTATTAAGTTCATTCTGAGTAAGAAAACCTCGATGCCTTCCATCATATTTGATGAAATTGATACAGGAGTTAGTGGAGAAATAGCCAACAAAATGGGAGACATGATGAAAGGCATGTCACTCGATCGTCAAGTAATCAGTATTACTCATTTACCCCAAATTGCTGCTAAGGGAGTTCAACACCTTCGGGTGTACAAAGAACACATCGGGGAGGAAACACATACCCGGATTAAGCCCTTGGCTACCGAAGAGCGAATTTTGGAACTGGCCAAAATGCTGAGTGGGGAAGAGGTAAGTTCAATAGCAAAAGAAAATGCCCGGATACTTTTGAATAACTAAGGGTTGACTAACTTTGGCATTCGAAAAAAACACTTAATACATGGGATATAATCTGTTACAGGGTAAAAAAGGAATCATCTTTGGAGCCCTGGATGAAAACTCAATTGCCTGGAAAGTGGCCGTAAAGGCTAAGGAAGAAGGTGCAAGCTTTACCTTGACCAATGCACCCATCGCCCTACGTATGGGAAAAATCAAGGAGCTATCTGCGCAGTGTGATGCCCCGGTTATTCCGGCTGATGCAACTTCAGTTGAAGATTTGGAAAAACTCTTTACGGAGTCCATGGATCATTTGGGTGGAAAGGTTGACTTTGTACTTCACAGTATTGGAATGTCACCTAACGTTCGTAAAGAGCGTGCTTATACCGATTTGAACTACGACTTTTTTCAAAAGACTTTGGATGTATCTGCTTTGTCTTTTCACAAGGTGATGCAAACAGCTATGAAGCTGGATGCGATCAACGATTGGGGAAGTGTATTGGCTTTGACCTACATCGCAGCTCAAAGAACTTTTCCAGACTACAGTGATATGGCAGAAGCTAAAGCCTTGTTAGAATCTATCGCAAGAAGTTTTGGATATCACTACGGAAACAGCAAAAACGTTCGTGTTAATACGATTTCTCAATCTCCTACACCTACTACAGCAGGAACAGGGGTAAAAGGATTTAATGACTTTATTGATTTTGCAGACAAGATGTCTCCACTTGGAAATGCTACGGCAGACGATTGTGCTAACTACTGTTTGACAATGTTCTCCGACTTTACCAAAATGGTGACCATGCAAAATCTGTTTCACGACGGTGGATTTTCGAATATGGGTGTTGCCCCAGAAATTTTCGAAGGATAATCCCGAAAGAAACTCATTAAAAAATGCCTTGCTGTCGGCTCAAATCGAGCTGCAGCGGGCATTTTTTGTTTAAGGGCAGTTCATGGGTAAAGAAACCTACAGGGTAATTCAGTACTTGCGGTATCGGTCACGGGCCGGAAATGCGCATGGTCTGCATTCGCCTTTTGTCTATCGTTTCTACCAGGATGTATGGACAGATAAAACTCCCTTTTACATTTTTCCCATAATCGAACGGGAAAGGAACCGATTGTTGGGTAGCGAAACCCCAATTCCTCAAGTCGATCATGGGGCTGGGTCATCGGTATCCACGGCAGGCAGTCGTACCGTTGGAGATGTGGTTCGTATATCCAGTTCCCCAGCCTGGAAAGGGCAGTTCCTTTTTAAACTGGCCAATTTTTGTGCGAGCCGCCACATGCTGGAGTTGGGCACCTGCCTCGGCCTGGCAACATCTTATCTCGCCTCGGTAAGCAAATCAGCTCGAGTGACTACCCTGGAAGGAAATCCACATCAGGTCAAAGTGGCTCAAAGGCTCTTCGACCGACTCAAACTCAAAAACATTAGCTTGATTGAAGGGCAGTTTAAGGATACCCTGGAGCCTTTATTGGGTAATCTGTCCTTGCCTTTGGATTTAGTCTTTCTGGACGGAAATCATCAGTATCAGCCGACCATGGATTACCTCAATACGATTTTGCCCTTCATGGGAGAGGAGGGAGTGCTGGTTTTCGACGATATTTATTGGTCTGCCGAAATGGGGCGGGCTTGGAAAGAAATCGTGGAGGATGAACGTTTTCCTGTAACCGTCGATCTTTACCACCTTGGAATTGTATTTTTAGGCATTAAGTGCCCCAAACAACATTTTGTTCTGAAGTAGGGGAGTATCGTTAAAACGGTAGGTTCTATGCACTCAGCACGGATTTACATTTACTTCTTTGTTTCGGTTACCACTTTCTGTTGCATCTTAATATTGAATCTATTGATTCATACTTCTCAAATAATTTGTCGGCCTAATGCGGACTATTTGAGCTGTTGGCCATCGTTCCATTTTGTTTTGGGTGTACTGACTGTGTTATTCTCTTTTTTGGGAATAATTGAGGCAAAGAGACATGAGGTTGAGAAGTTTGATTTCCTCGGGATAGCCCTAATTGGATTAGGTGTAATTTATACTGGATTGGCCTTTATAGTAGTCCTCTTGAAATTCGTGTTAGGAGGCCTGAATTGGTAGCTCTCCTTTAGCGGATCACATGAATCGTGCTGGTTATCGAATTTCGATCCCCATTTTGCTCCATGTAGTTGACCTGCAATAGGTACTTGCCATTCGACACTTCATTACCACTTTTGTCTTTTCCACTCCACATCGGACTGAATCCTTCCTCTTGATAAATGAGTTGTCCCCAGCGATCAAATACTCGGATTTCGACATGAGAAACTCCTCGGGTTTGAATGGCAAATTCGTCGTTTAATCCGTCACCATTGGGTGAAAAGCTGTTTGGAAAGATAACATGGTCGTTGATTGCTCCCGGAGTTTGAACAACACGGTCTCTTGGTTCGGTAACCTGGAAGTGATCATAAATCATATCCGAACGGCAGCCCCATTGGTTAAAGGCAATTAGTCTAACCTTGTAGAAACCGGGCTCAGAAAGGAGAAGATCAGGGTCTTGTTCTTCTGAAAACAATTGACCGTTAAGGTACCAACTGTAGCGAGAGGCTTTTTCAGAACTGTTGTAAAAATTGATTTTTAAAGGGGCTTCACCTTTGTATTCATCGGTGGTGAAGTGAGCGTTGACATGGCGCACCTTAACGCTAATTTCTTCTGTTGCTACTCCACATTCATTGGAGTTGGTGAGGGTAATGTTTTTATCGGTGGAAACCACAATGCTTTTGGCCGTTTCTCCGGTTGACCAGCTCGGGTGGTCAGGACTAAAAGAAGTTAATACCACCTTTTGTCCCAGGCAAAGATCAGTACTTCTGTCAGGCATAATACGGGCAACAGGCTTGGTCTTGGAGGATACGAAAAGCTCACCTTTTACTGCAATACATCCTTCATTGGCTACAACAGAATAGATGCCCGGAGTTTTAACCCAAATGCCGTACGAACGTTCACCGGTACTCCAAATTGGACGGGTGTATTTGGTGTCAATTTTTAGGAAGCTGCTATCACCGGAACAGATGTAGGTGTTTCCACGAATCTCCGTTTTCTTTTCATTAATCCGAATGGTGAAATAAGCACTGTCACGGCTCATATTGATCTTGTGAATGCGGACTACTTTTACCGTTGTCGTTTGATTTACGGTAACTTGAACCACACTGCGATCTGGGAAGTTGAATAAGTTCCCTGGTGACCAAATGAATTCAAAGTTTTGCCCGCCCGTAGCTTTCAATTCCACCGATTTACCTGCGCAAACAGCGTTTTCGGGGCCTAGGATAGTAAGCGGTTTAACGACGTCGGTTTCGGCCTGAAGTGTTGCCCAAAATGGCAGGCTCAATAGAGTCACTGTCAGGATTTTAATATAGCTCTCCACCTTCATTTCTAAATCCTTTAATTCACGTAAATATAGCAATTTAAAAGGGTTGACTGAGAGTTTGAACTTTGGGTTGGGGAATTCCCACAAAAAAGCTGTAAAACTAAATCCTTCAAAACGTGTAAAGTGTTACTTTTGGCAGCCTCAAAACAGACAAAAAGCAACAATGAATATTCACGAATACCAAGGCAAATCTGTACTCAAGGGATACGGAGTAGCCATTCAGGAAGGATATGTAGCCAGCACAGCTGATGAAGCTGTTGAGGCCGCTAAACGTTTGAACGCTGAAACAGGAACCGAATGGTGGGTGGTTAAAGCTCAAATTCATGCAGGTGGACGCGGTAAAGGTGGTGGTGTTAAACTGGCAAAGAGCCTGGATGACGTTCGCACCCTTGCAGATCAAATCATTGGAATGACTTTGGTTACCCCACAAACTGGTCCTGAAGGAAAGTTGGTAAACAAAGTGCTTATCGCTCAGGATGTATACTATCCGGGTGAATCAGAGCCAGAAGAATATTACATGTCTGTTCTGCTCAACCGGGAGACAGGAAGAAACATCATTATGTATTCTCCAGAAGGGGGAATGGATATTGAAGAAGTAGCCGAAAAGACTCCAGAGCGTATTTTTAAAGAAGAAATTGATCCAGCAGTTGGACTTCAGGGATTTCAAGCTCGCCGTATTGCCTTCAACTTGGGCTTGAGCGGTATGGGTTTTAAGCAAATGGTGAAGTTTGTAAACTCTCTTTACAATGCTTACCTCGGAAGTGACTCTGCTATGTTTGAGATTAACCCAGTTCTTAAAACTTCTGATTCTAAGATCATTGCGGTTGACTGTAAAGTGAACCTGGAAGACAACGCCTTGTACCGTCAGCCAGACTTGGCAGCTATGAGAGATGTAACCGAAGAAGATCCTACTGAAGTTGAAGCAAGTGAAGCTGGATTGAGCTTTGTAAAGCTTGACGGAAACGTAGGTTGTATGGTAAACGGTGCTGGTTTGGCCATGGCTACTATGGACATCATTAAGTTGAGTGGTGGTAATCCTGCTAACTTCCTTGACGTAGGTGGTACTGCCGATGCTGAAAGAGTAGAGAAGGCCTTCCGTATGATTCTAAAAGACCCTAATGTAAAAGCCATTCTGGTTAACATCTTTGGTGGAATCGTTCGTTGCGACCGTGTAGCTCAAGGTGTAGTTGATGCTTGTAATAACATGGGCGATATCAATGTACCGATCATCGTTCGTTTGCAAGGAACCAATGCAGAAGAAGCAAAAGAGATTATCGACAATTCAGGACTTAAAGTTCACTCCGCTATCTTGTTGCAAGAAGCAGCTGATAAGGTGAAGGAATTGTTGGTCTAATTGGACCTTTCCATTAGGAACAAATATTATAGTGCCCTGTGACTCTTATCACAGGGCATTTTTTTTGGAAAAAAATGGAGTCCAAAAAGCGCTTTGTTTATTATTTAGAATTGGTCTAAATTACATTTTATGATCCTTACTTATTTTTAGGGATTTACTTGTAAGTTGCTGTTAATTAGGGTTTTGTGTTATTTGGTTAAAGCCGATAATCTCCGCCTCAATACACCTATTCCAAATAGACCCGGCAATACCATATAAAACAAACATTTTAATGATAAATTTGCGCCGTTTTTTCAGCTATTAAAAATCGTTAAATGGCAGCAAGCGTCAAGATTCGAAAGGGAGTTGACATAAAGCTTAAAGGTTCGGCAGATCAGTCGATCGAAGCTACGTCCTCAACGACCTTCGCAGTCAAGCCCACCGATTTTCACGGGCTTAACCCCAAACTCGAATTAAAAGTCGGAGCCGAAGTCAAAGTAGGTACCGCGCTCTTCCACGACAAGTACAATAACAACATGAAATTCGTTGCTCCAGTTAGCGGCGAGCTCGTTGATATTGTTCGTGGAGAAAAGCGTCGTATCCTCGAAGTACGCATTTTGGCCGACAAGGAAATGAAATACGAAAGCTTTGCCACCTCTGGCTGGGAGTCTTTCTCTTCAGATCAATTGAAGGAAGTACTGCTACAGAGTGGAAATTGGCCAAGCATTCGTCAGCGTCCCTACGATGTGGTAGCGGATCCCGCTGATACGCCTAAGGCGATTTTCGTTTCTGCTTTCGATTCAGCTCCTATGGCACCTGACTATGGATTTATCCTAAAAGATCGTCAGGCTGATCTTCAGGCAGGAGTAGAAGCGATGAGCAAGTTGACTTCGGGAAAAGTACACATCAGTACCCGTACAGGTGACAATGGAGTATTTGGTTCTTTGAAAGGAGCAGTGCTTCACCAGGTATCTGGTCCTCACCCAGCTGGAAACGTTGGTGTTCAAATTCACCACATCGACCCGATCAACAAAGGCGAGAAAGTATGGGTGATCAATCCTCAGGATTTGGCCGCCATCGGTAAGTTCTTAAAATCGGGACAATTCGACTCTCAAAGAGTAGTAGCTCTCACCGGTTCCAAAGTGAATGCTCCAAAGTATCTATCGGCAACGATCGGATCTCAAGTGGAGGCCTTGGTAAGCGGTAAGATTGATAATAATGATGCTCGTATTATTTCCGGAAACGTTTTGACCGGTGAGCGAGTTTCCATGGAAGGTTACCTCGGGTTTTACAACCACCAAATTTCAGTGATTCCAGAAGATGAGAATCCTGAGTTCTTTGGATGGATTGCCCCTGGATTTGACAAGTTCTCCCTCTCAAGAACATTCTTCTCTTGGTTGACCCCAGGAAAGACGTATGATTTGGGAACTTCTCTTCATGGTGAAGAAAGAGCATTTGTAATGTCAGGTCAATATGAAAAGGTATTCCCTTTTGACATTTACCCGGTTTACCTATTGAAAGCCATGCTGACCAAGGATATTGAAGGAATGGAAAACCTCGGAGTTTACGAAGTAGCTCCCGAAGATTTTGCGTTGTGCGAGTTTGCTTGTACATCGAAGATTGATCTTCAGGATATCGTAAGAAGCGGGTTGGATCTGGTTAAACAAGAATGCGGATAAAAGAAGGAGAATGAAACTTTTTAAAAACCTATTAGACAGTGTAAAACCTCACTTCGAAGAAGGAGGGAAGTTACATAAATACTGGCCGGTATACGACGGTTTTGAAACCTTCTTGTTCGTTCCGGGTCATGCTACCAAGAAAGGAGCACACATTCGCGACGGTATCGACTTGAAGCGTACCATGATTATGGTTGTGCTTGCATTGGTTCCTTGTTTGCTTTTTGGAATGTACAACGTAGGCTATCAGCACTACATGGCAACAGGACAAGAAGGGGAATTGATGGAAATGTTCCTATACGGAGCGCTTAAAGTTCTTCCTCTTGTAATTGTATCCTACACCGTTGGTCTGGGAGTTGAATTTGGATTCTGTATCGCTAAGGGCCACGGGATCAACGAAGGATTCCTGGTTTCAGGTATGCTTATTCCATTGATTATGCCTGTTGAGGTTCCTCTTTGGATGGTTGGTTTGGCTACAGCCTTTGCCGTAGTATTCGGTAAGGAGGTATTCGGTGGTACAGGGATGAACATCCTTAACCCGGCACTCACAGCTCGTGCCTTCCTATTCTTTGCTTATCCTACTCAAATGTCAGGTAATATGGTATGGGTTCCTACTGAAGGAATGCCAACTGTAGACGGATTCACCGGTGCTACTGCACTGGGTGTTGCGGCTGAATCAGGAGGTGCTGGAATCCCATCCTTGATGGAGAGCTTTATCGGTATTATTCCCGGATCGATTGGAGAAACCTCGGTTATTGCCATCCTTTTGGGAGCAGCCTTGTTGCTCTATACAGGAATTGCAAGTTGGAGAGTTATGTTGTCCATGTTGATCGGTGGTTATTTGATGGCCTTTACTTTCAACTTGCTGGCCTTGAACGAATACATGAAGATTGATGCGCTACACCAATTGATGATGGGTGGATTTATGTTCGGTTTGGTCTTTATGGCTACCGATCCTGTAAGTGCTGCTCAAACCAATGTTGGTAAATGGATTTACGGATTCTTCTGCGGGGTATTGGGTATCCTCATTCGCGTGGTTAACCCGGCTTATCCAGAAGGAATTATGATGGCGATTCTATTTATGAATGTGATGGCTCCAATGATTGATCACTACGTGGTTCAAGGAAACATCAACCGTCGATTAAAACGAGTTAAAGTAAAAGCATAAAGTCGGAACCATGGCAATAGATAAAAACAGTAACGGCTATACTTTTGGATTCGCCATCGTGATGGTTATCGTGGTGGGATCTCTGTTATCGCTGGCAGCGGTATCACTAAAACCTTTCCAGCAGGAAAACATCCAAAAGGAGAAAAAACAAAATATTCTTGCATCCATTAATGTGGTTACATCTCGAAGCGAAGCTGATGCTTTGTTTTCGGAGTATGTAAAGAAGCAGGTGGTGATCAATAACCAAGGCGAAGTAGTTTCGGAAGAAGATGGTTCAGCTTTTGGAATTGATGTAAAGAAAGAATACAAAGAGTGGAAAGCAGGTGCTCGTGAAGAGTCTAAACTAAATTTCCCCTTGTTCGTCTGTAACAAAGATGGAGAGGACTACTACGTAGTGCCAATGGTTGGTACAGGTCTTTGGGGACCCATTTGGGGGTTTGTTTCTCTAAAAGGAGATTTGAACACCATTTTCGGAGCCAATTTTGACCACAAGACTGAGACACCCGGTTTGGGAGCTGAGATCAAGGAATCTATTTTCGAAGAGCAGTTTTCAGGAGATCAGATCTACGCCAACGGTGAAGTTGCCTTTGTGATTATGAAAGGTGGTGGCGGTAGCGACAACCCAAATGGAGTTGACGGAATTACCGGAGGAACCATTACTTCCAAAGGAGTAGAAGAAATGCTTCAAAGAACCTTTGAAGTGTACAAACCTTATTTCGAAAAAATTAAATCTTAATCATGGCCGATACAGCAGTAGTTGAGAAAAAAGCAAAAGAGCCTCTGTTCTCCAAGAAGAACAGGCAATTGATGGTCGATCCATTGGATGACCAAAACCCGATTACGGTTCAGGTACTTGGAATCTGTTCGGCCCTGGCAATTACAACCCAAGCCATGAATGCGGTGGTGATGACCATTTCCGTAATGTTCGTACTGATGGCTGGTAACGTGATTGTATCGCTAATGAGAAACGGAATTCCAGATCGTATCCGGATTATCGTTCAGTTGGTGGTGGTAGCTTCTCTGGTAATTTTGGTTGACCAGGTGCTTAAAGCCTTTATGTATGATGTAAGTAAGCAGTTGTCGGTATTCGTTGGTTTGATTATTACCAACTGTATTATCATGGGACGATTGGAAGCCTTTGCCTTGGGTAACAAGCCTTGGCCATCTCTATTGGATGGTTTTGGAAACGCCGTAGGTTATGGTGCTATTTTGATCATTGTTGGTGTTTTCCGTGAGATCCTTGGATCAGGAAAGCTTTTCGGAATTGCCTTGTTGGGTGATGCCGCTGAAAAGACTGGTTTGTACGGCATGGGTTACATGAACAACAACCTGGTTATTCTGCCTCCAATGGCATTGATCTTTGTAGGAATTATTATCTGGATTCAACGTGCCAGAAACAAATCATTGATTGAAGCACACTAAAAAGAAGTAAAAAGTCATGCAAGAGCTTATTAACATATTTGTCAAGGGGATCTTCATTGAGAACATGATCTTCGCTTACTTTTTGGGGATGTGTTCCTATCTGGCCGTTTCCAAAACAGTAAAAACCGGTGTAGGTCTTGGAGCCGCTGTAATCTTCGTATTGGGGATTACCGTTCCAATTAACTACCTACTCGAAAACTACGTATTGAAAGAAGGAGCTTTGGCTTGGGCTGGTTTGCCTGAGATGGACCTGAGTTTCCTTAGCTTTATTATGTTCATCGCTGTAATTGCATCCATGGTGCAGTTGGTAGAGATGATCGTAGAAAAATTTGCTCCCGCTCTTTATGGGGCTTTGGGTATTTTCCTTCCACTTATTGCGGTAAACTGCTCCATCCTGGGTGGTGCCTTGTTTATGCAGGAAAGACAATACGCTACCATTGCTGAGGCCACTTCTTTTGGCTTGGGTTCTGGAGTGGGATGGTTCCTGGCTATTGTGGCCATTGCAGCCATTCGTGAGAAAATTCGTTACTCCAACGTTCCGGCTCCATTGCGCGGATTGGGTATCACTTTTATCATTACCGGACTCATGGGTATCGCCTTTATGAGTTTTATGGGAATTGAATTGTAAAATCAGAAAGAAACAGTAAGACATGGAAATTGGAATTACACTTTTAGCTGCGATTAGCGCCTTTCTGGTAGTTATTTTGCTGCTGGTATTTTTGCTGCTATTTGCAAAGGCAAAACTTTCCCCATCCGGTAAGGTGAAGTTGACCATCAACGGAGAAAAAGAAATTGAAGTAGATGCTGGTGGAACCGTATTGGGTACCCTGGGTAACGCTAAGATTTTCCTTCCTTCTGCCTGTGGTGGTGGTGGTACTTGTGTTCAATGTAAGTGCCAGGTGACCAAAGGTGGTGGAAGTATGCTTCCTACAGAGGAACCACACTTTTCTCGTAAAGAAGCTGCTGAAGGCTGGCGTTTAGGTTGTCAGGTTAAGGTAAAAGAAGACATGGATATCACCGTACCTGAGGAGGTATTCGGTATCAAGAAGTGGGAAGCTACTGTAGTATCTAACTACAACGTGGCCTCTTTTATTAAAGAATTTATCGTTGAGATTCCTGAGGATATGGATTACAAGGCGGGTGGTTACATCCAGATTGAAATCCCTCAAACAACGGTTAACTACAAAGACATTGATATCACAGCTCACCCAGAAGAGCATCCTGGCGATCCGGATAAGTTCAAAATGGAGTGGGACAAATTTAACCTATGGCCTTTGCGCATGGTTAATGATGATGATGTTGAGCGTGCTTACTCTATGGCCAGTTACCCTGCAGAGGGTCGTCGTATCATGTTGAATGTACGTATTGCGACTCCACCATGGGATCGTGAGAAGAACGGCTGGATGGATGTAAATCCTGGAATTGCCTCATCTTACATTTTCTCCAGAAAAATAGGAGACAAGGTAACCGTATCAGGACCTTATGGAGAGTTCTTCATTAAGGAAACTGATGCTGAGATGTTGTACATCGGTGGTGGTGCTGGTATGGCTCCAATGAGATCTCACTTGTACCATCTGTTTAGAACCATCAAAACTGGTCGTAAGGTGACTTACTGGTACGGTGGTCGTTCTAAGCGTGAGTTGTTCTACATCGAGCACTTCCGTGCATTAGAAAAAGATTTCCCGAACTTTAAATTCTACATGGTTCTTTCCGAGCCTTTAGAAGAAGATAACTGGAAGGAAATGGCCGATACCGACAGCCAGGGAGATGGCTTTGTGGGTTTCGTTCACCAGGCAGTGATTGACCAGTACTTGGCCAAGCACGATGCTCCAGAAGATATTGAGTTCTATTTCTGTGGTCCACCTATGATGAACCAGGCTGTACTGAAGATGTGCGACGACTGGGGAGTGCCACCAGAAAATGTATCCTTCGACGACTTCGGAGGTTAAAATTAAAAACGTCCCGGTTGTCTCTGACTTCCGGGATTTTTTTTGCCATTTTAATTAGATCGTGAGCATGAAAAATTGGGCCATTATATTGCTGGGAGCAATAACCCTCCAATCTTGCCAACCGAAAGAAGAGAATAACTCCTGGACTATTCGAGGAGAAGCTCAGGGTACCACCTACCAGATAACGGGATGGGAAAAATCGGAGGTTCAAAAAGAGGAAATAGATTCGCTGTTATTGGCTTTGGATCAATCCTTATCCACTTGGGTGAAAGGCTCCATTATTGATGATTTTAACTCTGGTGAGGAGGGAGCTCAAGTAGACCAACATTTTGCCACGAATCTTTGGGCTTCACATGAAGTATTTCAAAGAACCGACGGTGCTTTTAATCCCCTAATTAAGCCCTTACTGAGCTATTGGGGCTTTGGGCCAGATGCGCGCAAACCTGAGGAAGTGGATTCGGCAAAAGTGGATTCTCTCATGATGCTCATGGATTGGAATCAGCTGTGGGTTATGCATCAGGGAGATTCGCTTCCATTTACTGGCATTAAAAGATTTGAGAGCCTAAAGCTCCCCATAAACCTTCAAAAAGGTAATCCTGCTATCCAATTGGATTTTAATGCTATTGCTCAAGGTTATTCCGTTGACGTAATCGCCGATTATTTGGATGTGGCGGGATTGAATCACTACCTGGTAGAATTAGGAGGGGAAATGATCGTAAAAGGCCATAAAGAAGGTGGAAAAGACTGGGTGGTTGGTATTGATAAACCCGTAGAAGGAAATCAACCCGGAAATAGAAAGTTGATGGCGACCATTGCTTTGAAGGATAAAGCCATTGCGACTTCAGGAAATTACCGAAAGTCAGTGGAAATTGATGGAGTAAAGTATCACCACACCTTTGATCCTCATACCGGATTTCCTGCTCGTCATCAGCTACTCAGTGCGACCGTTATTTCGGAAAGTTGCCAATTGGCTGATGCCTATGCAACTGCTTTTATGGTAATGGGCTATCCCAAAGCAAAAGCGCTTTTGGGTCAAGATGAATGGCACCTTGAGGCGATGTTGGTGTATAGCGATTCAACAGGAGAAATGAAGACTTACCTGACACAAGGTCTGGAGAACCAAATAAAATACCTGGAAGAGTAAAAGTGCCTAAGCGGCCTCAGATTCTTTCTTGCATTGCTCATCAGGAAGAGCTCCACAGAAGCTGCAAGGTTTTCCTTCTTCGTTAAGAAAAGGACTGTTGCTGGCACAAGTTCCTTCGAACTTTCCATCCCGCTTAACCAAAATCTTAATGGCGATCCCTGCAAATGCCAGGGCTAACATGCCAATCGAAACCAATACCAATTTCATGGGGCAAAAATACAACAGAGTAGTCTTATATAAGGTGACTTTGGTCTCATTGTTGAATAGGGGAGGAAAGATTGAAAAAAAATGCCCAAAAATTTTTGACGTTTAAATTTATTTCTACTTTTGCATCCGCTTTGAAACACAAGCAACATTCTTTGAAACGACGGAGCAAAAAAAAATACTGAGCGAAGCTCAATTTTTATATATTTGCACCTTCAAATTTTGGCCCATTCGTCTAGTGGTTAGGACGCAAGGTTTTCATCCTTGAAACAGGAGTTCGATTCTCCTATGGGCTGCTAATTTTTTTAAAACAGTTTTGCATGGCAAATCTTAAATCTGCATTAAAGCGAGTTCGTCAAATTAAGACCAGAAGACTACGTAACCGTTACGTACACAAGTCCACTCGTAATGCTATCCGCGACTTGAGAAGTGAGACGGATAAGAAAGCAGCTCAGGAAAGCCTACCTAAAGTGGTGAGCATGATTGATAAGTTGGCTAAGCGCAACATCATTCATAAAAACAAAGCCGCCAACTTGAAGTCTAAATTGACTCGTAAGGTAGCCGCTCTATAGTTTTAAAAGATAGAACTTAAAAGGAACCCTTGTTGATAATATCGGCAAGGGTTTTTTGTTTTTTAGGCGCAGTAGTATTTCCTTTGTGGAAAGCCAATCTAAATGAAACAACCAATCTACCTATGGGCGAAAGATGATCGTCCACGCGAAAAACTTATTCAAAAAGGTACTCAAGCTTTAAGTAATGCAGAGCTAATCGCCATCCTTATTGGTACGGGTAGTACCTCCGAATCAGCAGTCGATTTAAGCAAAAGAATCCTATCCGAAAATGGCGGCAACCTGGCCAAGCTCGGTCGACTTGGAGTTTCCAATTTTGTTCGATACAATGGAATTGGAGAAGCCAAGGCAATCAGTATTGTAGCTGCCTTAGAGCTAGGCCGGCGAAAACGTCAGTCTGACGATTCGATTTCCGAAAAGATCCGTTGCAGCAAAGATGCCTATCATCATTTTTACTCCGATCTCGTCGATTTGAATTACGAAGAATTTTGGGTTCTCCTGCTCAACAAGGCCAATCGGGTTATCGGTCGGCACAAGGTTAGTTCCGGAGGTATTGATTCCACCATCGTCGATTGCCGCAAGATTTTCAAGGCAGCCATCGATCAAATGGCGTCTTCCATTATTCTTGGGCATAATCATCCCTCAGGAAACCTTAAGCCCAGCATCCAAGACAAAAAACTCACGCAAAAGGTCAAAGATGGAGCTCAGCTTTTAGGGCTACAAGTAATCGATCATTTGATTGTGGCCGGTAATTCCTATTTCAGTTTTGCCGATAAAGGCCTCATTTAATCTATGGTGGTTTCAATTTTTCGGATTTGTCGAGGGGAAGAATTACTTTAGCCAATCCATTGTAAATTCCCATAGTGGCTGGATATTCTTCAACGATATATGTATTTGTTCCCGAAGAAACGGAACGAATTCGCTATACCTTTCATCTGATCTTTCGTGAAATTCTAAAGGTGAATTTCGAACTTATTACTGATCGTGATGATTGGGATAAATACAAGCAGGAAGTAACCTTGGTTTATGATTATCAGCCCTTGGAAACAGCGCTTCACTTTGTACCACACGGATTGTTGCGTCAAAAGGGAATTAACGAATTCGATATTCAGACCGAAGACTGGGATGGTCTTCCCATATTCTTCCGGGTAAACGATTCAACATGGCCCTTCGATCCCTTTGCGGCTTCATTCTTTTTAGCATCTCGTTACGAGGAGTATTGGCCCCATCGAAAGGATAAACATGGACGTTTTCCGGCCTCGGAAAGTGTGGCTTTTAAGCGTCAGTTTTTGCACCTTCCCTGGATAAACCTGGTGGTGGATCGCCTGCAAAAACTTATTGAAGAGCGTTTTCCGGATTTTGCATTTCCGAGTAGATCCTATCAATTCTTACCTACGGTTGATGTCGATAATGCTTTTGCTTTCTTGGAAAAAGGCATGGTAAGAACTCTCGGGGCATTGCTTCGATCAGCTGTCACGCTCGATTCTGAAGATTTGAAAAATCGAATATCGGCATTGCTCGGTATGAAAAAAGATCCCTTCGATGTGTTTTCTGAATTGTTGGATTTACAGAAACAGTATGGATTAAAACCTATCTACTTCTTTTTGGTGGGTGATTATGGGATCAATGATAAAAATGTGCCTATTTCATCCAGAAAGTTTCAGGCTCTGATCAAACACATTAGGGATTATGCAGAAGTGGGCTTGCACCCCAGTTATGCTTCGTCTCAAGATCCAGATAAGCTTCGTATGGAGCTCAAGCGTTTGAGCCAGGTGATCCATTCACCGGTTCGGATTAGTAGAAACCACTTTTTAAAACTCCAATTACCTGGGAGTTATCGTGAGCTTTTAGATGCCGAAATCCATACAGATTATACCATGGGATTTCCAGATGAATATGGTTTTAGGGCTTCTTTATGTACGCCGTTTTCCTTTTATGATTTGGAAATGGAGCAGCGAACGCCTCTACAAGTGGTGCCCTTTTGTTTTATGGAAGCTACTGCCCGTTTCTACAAAAATCAATCGGTTCAGGAGGCCTTGGCTGAGTTAGAAAAATTGTTGGAACCCATCCGCCAGGTAGATGGCCAATGTTGTGTGCTTTGGCACAACGATTCATTGAGTGAGACCGGCGATTGGGTTGGCTGGAGTGGATTATTGGAAGAAGTCATCAAAAAAGCACATTCCTAATGTGGAAATACCTGCCTTCAGCTAATATTGATCGAGAAAAATGGGATGCCTGTGTTCAAGGTGCAAATAACAATTTGATCTACGGTTATTCCTGGTACCTGGATATTGCCGCCCCCGGATGGGAAGGATTGGTTTGGAAGGATTACCAAAATGTGTTTCCCGTTCCCGTTCGAAAAAAATGGGGACTAAAGTACCTGTATCAACCCAATTTCATTCAACGCTTAGAGGCTTTTGGTCAAACCGGTGGGCACCCCAGTTTATCGGATTTGAGGGCACTTCCCAGCGATATTGTTTCCATTGATTTAACTACAGGCTTTGCCTTGGAGAACACGAGTAGGGCTATGGCCAACGTGATTTTGGATCTAAAGCCAAGTAGTGATGATTTGATGAGAGGGTTTTCAAGCAATACCCGAAGAAACTACAAAAAGGCTCAAAACAAGAATCTCCAGTATACCGAAGTATCGTTAGATCATCTTTCAGAAATGATTTCCATTTTCCAAAAGTCCAAACCCCATTTATTGAAGAGCCTTCCCAAGGATTTCTTTGTCGATTTGCAGCGATTGGTTCATGAATTAGCCAAACGAAACCGGTTAGGTTTGATTGGATGTTGGGATGATAAAAAATTGGTTGCCGGTGCCGTGATTGCTAAGGCTCCAGCCAGACACACCCTATTGTTCACCGCTGCTGATGAAGCGGCCAGAAAGAGCGGAGCCATGCATTTTTTGTTAGGGCATTATATCCTTCAGGAGGCAGGAAGTGATTTACTTTTTGATTTTGAGGGAAGTACAAATCCGGGCGTTGCTCGATTTTATCTTTCATTTGGCGGACAAACCGAAACCTATTACCACACTCGGCGTAGGCGATTATTCAACCGTTCGTTATAAACTATTAATATCCTTTAAAAGACATTTACGAAACACGGTTTATTGTTAATTTTGGGCACATTTTTTTTACTATGAGGAAGATAACATTAATGGGTATTGCAGCGCTATCCCTGGCTTTTACGGCCTGCGATACCAGTGGAGATAATATCAGCACCGATATTGTCCAAAACCACAACACGGCCTCCGCGGAGCCTGTAGAAGTGGCTTTGGCGTCAATGGAGTTTGAGGATCAGTTGTATGATTTTGGAGAAATCACCCAGGGAGAAAAGGTTCAATTTACCTTTACCTTTACCAATACGGGTGAAAACGATTTGGTGATAGCTTCGGCTAACGGTAGCTGTGGTTGTACCGTTCCTGAATGGCCTAAAGAGCCAGTTCGTCCGGGAGAAAAGGGTGAAATCAACGTAGTATTTAACTCTGACGGCAAGGAAGGTAAAATGCACAAAAAGGTGTACATCAGTGCCAATACCCAGCCGAGTGAAAATGTGGTAGCACTTACAGGTACGGTTATCGCACCTCAATCTGGAGAAAACTAAATCATGCATTCATTTTTGTTACAGGCACAAGGAGGTACAGACATCACTGGTATGATCATGATGTTTGTGCTGGTTGGAGGAGTATTCTATTTCTTTATGATTCGTCCCCAATCCAAAAAAGCAAAAGCTCAAAAGAACTTTAGAGAGTCGTTAAAGAAAGGCGACAAAGTAGTTACCATAGGTGGAATTCACGGTCGTATTAAGGACCAAAACGATTCTACCATTATGCTCGAAACCGATGGTGGCGCTAAAATGCGTATCGAAAAGTCGGCTATTTCCATGGAAATGTCCTCTGGAGACGGAGGAGATGCCTCTGCGGAAATCGAGCAAAACAAATAACCCATTTATATGGCATTTTTGCGCATCAAACCAGGAAAGGATTTATCCGTATTCCTGGTTTGTTTGTTTATAGCCGTGCTGTTCTGGCTGCTAAATGCCTATTCAAAAGATTACACTACCCAGATCAGTTTTCCGGTTCGGTATGTCGATATCCCGGAAGATCAGATTTTAACTTCCAATCCACCTAAGGAAATCAAGGCAAGCTTGAATGGGTTTGGATTCCGGTTGCTTTCCTATTCATTGTTCAGCAGCCACGATTCCATTTCTTTATCCTTTTCAGAAGGTACTTTGCGTCCCAGTAAGAAGTACGTAAGCAGTTATCTGGATGGAAATACGATAGAAACCCAATTGCGAAGCGTGGTTCCGGGTGATTTGAACTTAGTGCGGGTTTACCCGGATACTATACGGATGGTAGTGGAAAGCGAAGTCTCACGACAAATTCCAGTTAAGCCACAGGTGGTTTTTGAACTGGATAAAGAGTTTTTTCTCAAGGGTAAAATTCAAGCTACTCCCGCCTATATCACGGTTAAAGGACCTGGATCTTTACTGGATAAAACCGATTCCATTACGACCGAAGTCATCGATCTCGGAGTTTTGGATAAAAAACTGGTTAAGGACGTGGCCGTGAAACTTCCTGCTGGATTAAGCTCTCAAACCCAACAAATAACCCTTAGTGTTCCGGTGGAGCAATACACCGAAGGAGAACTGGAATTGTTCTTATCGGTGAAGGAATCCTCCTTGGCAGACAGTTTGGATTTAGTATTGATACCCAGTAAGGTATCAGTAAAATACCTGGTCGGACTTTCCGATTTTAAAAAGATCAATGCCCAAATGTTCTCCTTTACGGTGGATCCAAACCAGGCAGGAGAGGGTAAACGTTTTTTGATCGTACAGCCTGAAAAAGTTCCTGAAGGGGTTAAATTGTTGGAATATTCACCACACAAAGTGGAGTACTTTATCCGAAATTAGATACCTTAGGATTTTACCCTGAAGTATTGAAGCAGATAGGCATAACCGGTGGAATTGGAAGTGGGAAAACAACCGTATCCCGCATTTTTCAATCCTTAGGCATTCCCCTTTATGAAGCGGATTCAAGAGCGAAGAAAGTTTCGAACAAGGATCCTGAAGTTCGCCAACAGATTATTCAACTTTTTGGAGATAAGGCCTACGATGGAGGTACCCTAAATCGACCTTTTCTGGCAGGGGAAGTATTCTCTCAACCCGATAAACTCCAACAGCTAAATGGCATTATACATCCCGCTGTAGGCCGAGATTATGAACAATGGGTAAGTTTCCAACGGCAAACTCCCTATACCCTAAAAGAAGCTGCTATTCTGTTTGAATCCGGATCCAATCGTTTTCTAAAAGCGGTCATTTTAGTAACGGCTCCGGAAGAATTGCGAATTCAACGAGTAATGGATCGGGATGGAACCAATCGCGAAGAAGTGCTGAAAAGAATGGCCAATCAATGGTCGGATGATAAAAAAAGGGAGTTGTCTCAATTCGAAATTATCAATGACGGCAAAAGCTCATTGATTAAGCAGGTGATGAATATCCACGAGCAAATTCTAACCTTATGAAAATTCTCAGCTCGGCTCAAATCAGGGAGGCGGATCAGTACACCATTGCCCATGAGCCCATTTCGTCTTTGGACTTGATGGAGCGAGCTGCCACCCAATGTTTTGATTGGATTCAGGATACCTTCAATACCAATCATGATTTTCACATTGTAGCTGGAATGGGAAACAATGCTGGCGATGGTTTGGTCATTGCCAGATTATTGCACCAAGCAGGTTATTCTTGTCGGGTAACGGTTTTAGAAATGACTCAGAAGGGGAGTCCTGATTTTGAAGCTAACCTCAAAAATTACACGGGTACCATAACTCGCATTCAGTCTTCTGACGGTTTGAAATTGAATCCGGAAGAAATTATCATCGATTCGATTTTTGGATCCGGGCTCACACGGCCCATTGAAGGCTGGTTGGCCGAATGTGTGAACCGGATTAATCAATCGAAGGCCATAGTGATTGCCGTCGATCTTCCCAGTGGGCTGTTTATGGAGCAGTCTGGTGTAACTGGAGCGGTAGTGGACGCTCAATTTACGTTAACCTTTCAATTGCCTAAACTGCCTTTTATGCTTCCTGAGCAAGCTCCTCTTTGTGGGGAATGGGTAGTCCTGGATATTGGACTTGATCAAGAGTTTATTCAAAAAGCCGAAACTCCTTATGAATTGACAACGGGTGAAACGATTGAGGCTATCCTCAAAACGAGAACCAAGTTTTCACACAAAGGCACTTTTGGGCACTCCTTGGTATTGGCAGGTAGCCATGGTAAAATTGGAGCGGCTGTATTGTCAGCCAAGGCTTGTTTACGAGCTGGAACTGGCTTGCTTACCGTTCGGGTACCCACCTGTGGTTATGATATCATTCAATCGGCAGTCCCTGAAGCCATGTGCGAGACAGATCCTACCGAAAGATGGCATAGTTACAGACCAGAGGGTCTGGGACGTTTTCGAGCCATGGCCATTGGACCTGGTTTGGGTACGGAGGAAGAGACTGAGGCCATGTTTCTCCAATTGATTCAAGGCAAGGATTTACCTCATTTGGTTCTGGATGCCGATGCTTTAAATCTCTTAAGTCGCCATACCCATCGGTATGAAATCATGCCGGCTGAAACCATTTATACGCCACATCCGGGAGAGTTTAATCGATTGATGGGCCCCAGTGAGAATGATTCCGAAAGGTTGGAAAAAGCCAAAGAATTTGCACGATTGACTCGGGGTGTACTCTTGTTAAAAGGAGCTCACAGCTGGATTGTATCTCCAGAGGGAAAAGTAGCTTTCAATTCCACGGGCAACCCCGGAATGGCCACGGGTGGTAGTGGAGACGTTTTAACGGGTATTATAACAGCCTTAAGAGCTCAAGGGTACTCTGCATTCGATTCTGCTCGTTTGGGGCTTATTGGCACGGTTTAGCCGGAGATTTGGCTATGAAAGTTACCGGAGGTCCCGGAATTATTGCTGGAGATTTAATTGATTTTTTACCAGCGGCCTTTCAACTGATGCAGGATTACTGATTACTCATCGTATACCTGAATAGGTTGCGGTTCAAAGGGGTAGGCGTTGGCAATTTCCTTGACATCTTCTTCGCTCAAATATTTCAAATCAAGGTAAGGATAAATCGAGTCTGCTTCCATGACGGATAAGATAAGAACCACTTCGTAAACCTCTTTTTGAGTTTCCAGGTCACTTGGGTGTTGATCGGTGTAGGAGCGAAAGGCCTTAGCCATGGCCATCCAGATTTTTAACTCCCGGTCAGGATCAAGATCCTTTTTAAAGAGTGCTACCCAATCTTCCTTCGAGGTAGAATCTACGTCAGCAAAGGTTTGCATCAAGTAGTCGATTACCAGATCTTGTTCGCCGGTGAGTTTTTCTCGAAGTTCCCTTCCCTGACGAATGCTATCACTGGCCATAAAAACAGGATCCTCCTGCAGTATAGGCTTGCTTCGTTCCTCACAACCCAAGAGGAGGATAGAAAGAAATACAAAAGAAAGGATGATGGAACGCTGAACCGACATAGTTAGATTATTGGGCAAAAAATGAACCATAAAAAAAGCCCTGTCGGATGTTCCAACAGGGCTTCAAATATAGATAAGGGGCTATTATTCTACAATTTGTAGTAGCTCCACTTCAAAAATCAAGGTAGTGTAAGGACCAATGTTTTGTCCTGCTCCACGCTCACCATAAGCCAAATCGTAAGGAATAAACAATTCCCACTTAGATCCAACTGGCATCAATTGAAGCGCTTCTTGCCATCCTTTAATCACTCCACCTACTGGAAACTCAGCAGGAGTACCGCGATTTACTGAACTGTCAAATACAGTTCCGTCGATCAAGGTTCCGTGGTAGTGAGTTCTCACTTTGTTCTGAGCAGTAGGTTTTGGACCTGTTCCTTCGGTGATAATGCGGTACTGCATTCCGGAAGGAAGAGTAACAACACCTTCTTTCTTGCCGTTTTCGGCTAAGAAAGCGGCACCTTCAGCTTTAGCTTCTTCAGCCTTACGCTGCATCGCTTTACCAAAGTACTCGTTGATGATTTTGTTAGCATCATCAAAAGAGATGGTAGTATCATTTCCAGCCATTACGTCCTTCAAAGCAGCTGCAAAGAAATCTGGGTTAAGAGAATCGATGCCCTGGCTCTTCAGGTTATTGGCAATACTGATTCCCAAAGAGTATGACAGGGAATCAATTTCTGTTTTCATTTCCATAGTTTGCTTGTTTTCGCCTTTTCCTTTTTTGCCTTTTTTAGCGGCAAACCCCACCATCGTGATCACACACAGGGAAAGAAGCAATAGCGTTTTTTTCATCATTTATCTAAAGGTTAGTAAGGTTGTTGTTGATTTGGATCTGCTTTTACGATTTCCAACAATTCAACGTCGAAAACCAAAGTAGCTCCAGGACCGATTTTTGCTCCAGCTCCACGATCGCCATAAGCCAAATCCGATGGAATGAACAATTTGTATTTAGAACCAACATTCATCAATTGAAGTCCTTCAATCCATCCAGGGATAACGCCTTGAACTGGGAAGGTAACTGGCTCACCGCGATCAACAGAGCTATCGAAAACAGTTCCGTCAATCAAGGTACCGTGGTAGTGTACACGTACTTGATCAGTAGCGATAGGCTTAGGACCATCTCCTTCGCGAATCACAGTATATTGTAGACCGCTTGCAGTTGTGATAACGTCAGGGTTTTTGCCGTTTTCAGCTAAGAAGTTATCACCTTCTGACTTAGCAGCACTTAGATTTCTTTCACGAATTTCATCCATGTACTTGGTAATGATGGTATTGGCTTGTTGCTCATCAAATTTGCCTTGCTCAGCCAACATGTCGCTAATTCCTTTAGCGATGAGATCGGTGTTGATATCAGTAATCTTTTGAGATTTCAACCCGGAACCAACACTTACACCGAAACTGTAGCTTACGCTGTCGGTAAAATTCTTGAGATCACTGGATGAGGTTGATGAAGAATCAGCGGTGTTACTTTCGGGGTTACAGGCCGCCATCATAACTGTACCTAAGGCACAAAGTTTAACGGTATTCCAAGTCATTGATAATTGCATTAAATAAATATGAAAAGCGCGAAGGTAACTTTATTTTGCGTACAGTCTGTCTTCCGCAGGGATAAACCTGTTAATTATCCTAACTAATTAAAAATGAGCGAATCGAGCTGCGAAATATTCGCACAATTGGCCTGGAATTATTTGAAGTTTCTTTCCCTTTTGATGTTTTCGTAGGCTTCCTGAATTTTCTGGAATTTCTCCTTGGCCGCTTTTTGATAATCCTCTCCTAACTGAGCCACTTTGTCCGGATGGTATTTCGTGGCCAATTTGCGGTAAGCTTTTTTAATTTCAGATTCGGTAGCGTCAGAAGACAAATTGAGCACCTGATACCAATTTGTAGAATCGGTATAGTACATCGCCTTAATGGAGTTGAAGTCAGACTGGTTTATACGGAGCAACTGAGCTACGCGCTCAATAGTGGCAAGCTCCATTTTGTGAACATGCTTATCTGCACGAGCTACCCCGAAGAGATACTGCAGCAATTGGAGTCTCAATTCGGGAGACATGTTTTGCGAAATCTGGTAGCATACTTCTTCCAGAGGAATATCTTGTTTTAGAATTTCGCGAAGGGCCAACAACATTTCCTGGGCCTTGTTTTCACCAAACTGATTGATCAGAAATCGGCGTACAAAGTCGAGCTCACTTTTTTTGATCGTTCCATCGGCTTTCATCACTGCCGCTGTGATCACCAATAGGCTAAAATTGAAGTCACCAGGTCGGGTATCACCGGTAGGTTGACGTTGAAGTTTATCAAAATCAAAGGTCTCACGATCCACCAAATGGCCCAAGGCCAATCCTATAATTCCACCGATAGGGCCCATAAATGCCCATCCCAATCCAAGGCCAATGAATTTTCCAAAATTACTCATGCTACAAAGTTGAACACTCTCATTGAATCCACCCGAATGGGAATGCGATTAAATGGAAAAAAAATCTAAAATCAATACAAATCCCAGGTGCCTTGGAGGAAATAGTGGTAAAGAACGGGATCATGAATGCGGTTCACTTTTACTGTGTCTTCCCTAACAAAAAGAGATTCCTTACCAAAAGTGCTCATAGACACAAAACACGAATCAGTTAGCCAGGAGGTGGGTAGATCATTCAAATTCAAATGTTGGAAGCGGTTCAAAGCTTCTTGGGAGGTCATGCCTTTGGCTCCAAGTACCCAGCCCCATTCACCCATGGTGGGCACATGGTTGTGGTAGGAAATAGTGCCAAATTCGCTGGCCCGCATCGTTTTTTCAATGCAACGAAAAGCCGCAGTTGCCAGGAAGGGGCTTCCGGCTTGAGTGACTAAAACCCCGCGTTGAGAAAGATGTTGTCGGCACAGTTGGTAAAACTCGGAGCTGTAGAGCCGGTTTAGTTCAACTGTTCTTGGATCAGGTAGGTCGATGAGAATCAAGTCGAAAATCTGGCTGGTAGTGTCCATGTACAAATACGCATCTTGGTTGACTACCTGCACTTTAGGATTGCTAAGGGAACCCTTATTGAGATCAACGAATAGAGGATGGGTACTCATTAACTCGGTCATCGCCGGGTCGAGATCTACCAGTCGAACGGACTGAATAGAGGAATGCTTGAGCAATTCCCGCACCGCACAGCCATCTCCGCCCCCAAGCACTAAGATCTTTCGAGGTTGAGCTGCCATCAATACTCCAGGGTGTACCAAGGGCTCATGGTAAAGCGGTTCATCCAATGTGCTGAATTGAAGATTCCCGTTGAGGTACAACCAAAAATGTTTTTTCCATTGGGTGACTACAATCCGCTGGTAAGCCGTTTGTTGGGTAAGTACCACGCGATCTTTGTAGCGACTTTGCTCTCCATATTGAATAATGGGTTCGGCTCCCAACCCTCCCAGTGTAATAACTCCAAGAAGGAGGATAGCACCGGTTGTATATAAGGTGCGGCGAAAACGGGTAAATTGTTGCCAAAGTATGAGAACCAAAGCCAGCGCTACAAGCAGATTCACGGCTCCCATGATAAAGGGCGTATAGGTGAGCCCCAAATAAGGGAGGCCAACGAAAGCAAAGAATAAGCCGCCGGCGAGACTACCGTAATAGTCCTTTTCAACCACCGAAGCAATGTTTACCCGGAGCTCTTCAAAGGTTTCATTGAGCCGAACTACCAGGGGGATTTCCATTCCAATTAGCAGACCGATCAATATGCTCAGACTATAGATGATGAGTCCGGTGTACATGGTATAAGCGGATGCTGAGTAGGCAAACAAGGAAGAAAAAGAGCAGAGTAGGGAGAGTACCAGCTCAATCAGGATAAAAGCGTGTAGCAAATCCTTTTTGATCCAACGGGAAATTCGGCTACCCAGTCCCATGGAGAAGAGCATGACCGAAACTATTAAGGTCCACTGAAATACGCTGTCACCCAGAAAGTAGGTGGCCAACGTGGATAAAATGTACTCGGCTACAATTCCCGACAGACCGGTCGCAAACAAAGCCAGTTTCAGGATGTTGGACCGCAATTTCATGCAAGGGCGAAAATCAGGTTATTCCTTTATTTTCCAAAACCGCCACCACGTGAACGACTGCTACGGCCATATCGGCCAGTAGAGCGCTGGGTTCGGCTTTGAACCTTTTGTTTGAAGTTCCCAGAACTCGTGTACTTGGAACTTTTGCTGGTGGTTTGATTGTACTTGCTGTAGGTGCCGTAGGTTGACTGCCCATTGGATGTTTTCGGCCCATAGTACCCACGATTTCTTCCGTAGTAGTTGGAGCGATAATCTCCATAATGAGAACGATACGCTGGGTAGGCCAACATGTGAAACATGCTCGAAAAGAACATGTACTTTCCATAAAAAGCCCAGAAGGAATGCCCTGAAGCATCGGTTTGCCAATGGCCGTAGCGGCTGTTACCAACATAGTTCCCATAGCCGGGAGGGGCCACCGTTTTGGACAAAACACCCTCATCATTCATAGACGCCACTTCCATACCCATGTCATTTTCATGCAGGGCGAAGAAGCTTTTTGATACTTCATACCATTGCGTAGTATCCTCTCTGGCGGTACTGTCAGGAAGATGCGTAATGATTTTGTACTGATGATGATACGATTTGGAAAAGCTTCCCTTTTCTTCCATATCGTACAAGAGAATGGTAAAGGGCTTCACTTTGTCATCGGTCAATTTTTTGACCATGATGTCAATTGGACTTTTCTCAAACTTCTTCTGATTTCCACAGGCAGCAACAACTACCAACAAGGCCATCAGGCTTATGGTTTTCAGGTATTTCATCGTATACCGGGTTTTGGTTTAATATTCTTGAACTGATCCGCCGATACCACTTTACCAATTGAAGCTTCAAATTCTTCGTCTCCCCATTGCTCCACAATCAGAACGAGTTTTTCTGATTCGTCGTAATAGCTCCAGGAGATAAATTCTTCTGATTCTTCAGGACTTGTAGTGCTAACGTTCCGGTAATAGCCAGAGGACTCTTCATCAAAATGATAGGTTTCACCTTCGTATTCATAGGATTCATCCGGAGATCCGGTCAAATCAATTTTGGTACCTAAGTCGGTGTCCAATTCGGCTAATGGCAGGTTGCGGCTCAAGATTATTTCCAGTCCATCGTCGTTTTCTTCCATATACAGGAAGGATTCGATGCTACCAGAGGTGATCTTAAATTCTGATGTAAAACACTCATTCCCCCAATCGTACTCGTATTCCTCTTTGACCTTCCACGTCTTTCCGTCGAAATCAAACTGGTCTCCCAGTTTTAGATCGCTCACGGTCTTTTCCGGAATATGGGTTCGGGTAAATTTCCTTTTGTCTTTATCAGAATTGCCAAACCAGCCCATGGGTTATGCCTTGTTATCTTCCAGGGTTGGGGCTTCTACCGTTTCCTGGATGCGGTTCAATTTTCCTTTTTCTGCAGCCTTCACGTTGCGATCAATAACATGACCAGGACGACTCCATTTCGGTTTTTCCTGCATGTTCTCAATCTCGTGCGATTCTTTTTGCTTCTTCACCGGTGCCTTTGGACGAATGTCCAGAATGTCGAACAATACTTGATCGTCGCTTCTTTCCGGGTTTGGAGTAGTAAGCAGTTTTTCTCCGGCAAAAATGGAGGACGCTCCAGCCATAAAGCAAAGCGTTTGAGCTTCCTGACTCATTTCAGTTCTACCCGCTGAAAGACGGATCACTGAATTAGGCAGAATCATTCTTGCCGTGGCTACCATTCTCACCAATTCGTGCCATACTACCGGCTGTTGCTCTTCCAGAGGAGTTCCCTCTACAGCTACCAGTGCATTGATGGGTACGGACTCAGGCTGAGGATTCAATAGTGAAAGTGTATACAACATATCACAACGGTCCTTCTTCGTTTCGCCCATTCCGATAATTCCACCCGAACAAACCGTTACTCCGGTTTTTCGAACGTTTTCGATCGTATTCAAGCGGTCTTCATAACCACGGGTAGAAATTACTTTTTTGTAATACTCCTCCGAAGAATCAATATTGTGGTTGTAGGCGTACAAACCGGCGTTGGCCAATCTTTTTGCCTGGTTTTCGGTAATCATTCCCAGGGTGCAGCATACTTCCATACCCAGTTCATTGACCTTTTCAACCATTTCTACCACCTGATCAAACTCTTCTCCATCCCGAACATTTCTCCAGGCGGCACCCATACATAGGCGAGATGAACCCTCTTTTTGTGCCTTTTTGGCCAAGGCTTCAACCACGCGAACGCTCATCAGATCATTGTTTTCAATGCCAGTAGAGTACCGCGCCGATTGAGGGCAATATCCACAGTCTTCAGAACAGTTACCTGTTTTAATGGAGAGCAGGGTACTTACCTGAATCTCGTTAGGATCATTCATTTGACGATGCACTCCAGCGGCCTGGAATACCAGATCCATAAGGGGTGTATCATAAAGCTTATATATATCTTCTTTCGACCAGTTTCTTTTAATTTCCATGCAGTTTTTCCCAGTTTCTTTGGATTAATACACTTATTGCATTTCCTCCAAATCCAATTGCATTTACCAATATTCGATTAATTGGGCCGGTTAGATTACAAGAATACAAAGGATTTTGGATAAAATATTGTTCGCTTAATATATTCACAGCCATTTCAAGACTGAGCATTCCTGAGGCTCCAAACGTATGTCCAATTTTCCATTTATTGGAGGTGAGTGCTGGAATCTCAGGGCCAAAAAGGCGTTCAATAGCGGTTCGTTCGGCCAGGTCTCCTGCCTTAGTTCCCGGTGCATGAAGCACTACGGCATCAATTTCATTCAAGGGTATTCCGTCGGTGGCTGCTTTCATGGCCTCATATAAGCCTTGGCCGTCTCTATCTATGGAAGTGTGTCCGTCGATAGATTCTCGTGCCACTCCGATTTGTTTTACGTAGGCCAAAACGTTTTCGGGTTCAGGATTACGTTCAAGTAGGGCCATGGCAGCGCCTTCGCCCAACACCATCGTGTTTTGAGTTTTGTCCCAAACCATGGACTGACAAGGAAATTCTTGAGTGGTGTCTGTCTGAAGCGCTTTGATGGCCTTCATTTGGGCCATGGTAAATGGCGTTAACGCCGCTTCTGATCCACCGGCCAGAAAATATTTCCCCTCTCCATTTTGCAACCACATACAGGCATTGACCAAAGCGTGGAGCGAGGTGCTGCAAGTAATGGATAAGGAGCTGTTGTAATGCTGGCTTCTCAAGTCCTGGGCTACCCAATAAGATAGATTTCCCAAGGTGGTAAGTGGAGAGGTTAAAGGATGAGTTTTCTGTTGCTCGTGCGTGAGAAATCGTTCGTGCTCACGTTCCCAGGTTTCGGTAGCGCCTCTTGAGGACCCAATAAACACACCACACTCCTTTCGGGATTCTTCGGTGAGCACAGATGCAGCTTGACGAGAGGCGTAAAGTGCCAAAAGAACCGACCGATCCAGGCGTTCGTAATTTCGGTTTTCGTCCCGAATTTGTGAAACGATCTTTTCTGTGGAATCTTCAAGCGAGCCTACCCAAAATTCTTGGTCATCAAAAGTTTTGCGAACCAAAGCTGATTCGCCATTTCTATAAGCTTCAACAATTTGTTCAGCTGTATGCCCAAGAGGAGACAGACTTCCCCAATTCCGAATCCCTATATTTTCAAATCGCAAGGTCAAAATCGGCCGCGAATTTAAAGCTCATCCAGGGAATGAAGGATGGTCTCGTAAATTTTCTCCAAAGACTCATTAGAGGTGCACAGTGGAGGAAGAATGTAGACCACATTTCCGAGTGGACGAAGCAGGACGCCGCGCTCGAGGTAAAAGTTGTACAGAATATCCCGAATGGAGTTGAAGTAGCTCGTTTCTCCAGTGGTTTTTACCTCCAGGGCCAAAATGGTTCCTCGGGCTCTTACGTGCTTCACGCGAGGATGACTTTCCAGTTTTTGAGCAAAGGCTTCATGCTTTTGAGCAATTCGATTCACCTTTTCCTCTGTTTCAGGCTTAACCATTAGGTCTAAACTGGCCAACGCAGCAGCACACCCTACCGGGTTTCCGGTGTAGGAATGTCCGTGGTACAAAGTTTTGGTCACGTCGTCAGAGTAGAAGCCCATAAAAACTTCCTCGGTACACGTGGTCAAGGCGAGGGGAAGTGTTCCTCCCGTTAAGCCTTTCGACAGGGCCATGATATCTGGATCCGTTTCGAGCCAATCGGAGGCAAACTTTTTTCCAGTTCGGTAAAATCCGGTCATCACCTCATCAGCAATACAGAATACACCTTCACTTTGACAAGCGCGAATCAATCCATCCAGCCCAGCTGGAGAATACATACGCATACCTGATGCTCCTTGAACTAAGGGTTCATAGATAAAGGCCGCCACCTCATGTTCGTCAAGCACTTTTTTCAAAGCTTCAAGTGAACGGTTTTCATCCCCTTCGTAAGGAACCGGAATATGAATTACATCGAATAGGTATTCGGAGTAGAGCCCAGCCAAAAATTCGGAGTCTCCGATAGACATGGTTCCAAACGTTTCCCCATGAAAAGCGCCTTCCAAAGCAATAATCTTGGTTCGCTTTTCTCCCTTATTCTTGAAGAATTGAATGGCCATCTTCAACCCGATTTCTACAGCAGTTGAGCCATTGTCGGAAAAGAAGAAACGACTTTGACTATTCGGTAAAAGAGGTAAAAGACGTTCGCAAAGTTCTACGGCTGGTTCATGAGTGAAACCGGAGAAGATTACGTGCTCCAGGGTTTGAAGCTGCTTGTGAATCGTATCAGCAATATGTTGATTCGAGTGCCCGTGCAAAGTCACCCACCAGGAGGATACGGCGTCAATGTATTTTTTGCCATCCGCATCAAACAGAAATTCATCCTTTCCATGGGTTATAGCAATAGGGTCTCCAGCCGTTTTGGCTTGAGAATAGGGATGCCAAACTAAGCGCTTATCCCGTTCTAATAAATCATTCATTGAAAAGCGATTTTAAAAGTTGGGGTCTCAATTGATCGGCGGCTTGTTTGATGGTTTCAGGAGTTACTTCCTCTAACTCAGGAATGCAACCCAATTCTTTTAATCCAGTCATGTCCAAAATGACGGATTTACTTTCAGCGTTTTCTTCTCCGTTGAATACGATACCCGCGACTTCAATTCCGCGATTTTTTAATACTTCGGCAGAAAGCAGGGTGTGGTTAATACTGCCCAAGTAATACCGAGAGATCAAGATAACAGGAACCTGGAGCTCCTGAATCAAATCAAGTAGGGTAATGGTATCGTTTAAGGGAACCAGCAATCCACCTGCTCCCTCAATGAGCAGGGTAGAATTTACGGGTTCTGGAGTTTTAAAGTCCTTGATCTCAATTTGAACATTCTCCCGGGCTGCTGCGGCATGAGGAGACATGGGATGTTCCAGGCGATGGCGTTCCGGGTGAATATGTAATTGAGGGTGGCTTACCCATTCTTCAATCTTATGGCTGTCTGAATAATCGAGTTCTCCAGCCTGAATGGGTTTCCAGTAATCTGCTTTCAGAGCCTCGGTTAAGATGGCGCTGCTAACGGTTTTTCCGATTTCCGTTCCGATCCCGGAGACAAAAAATGTGTGCTTCATGAGACGTGTTTTTGAAAGGTTTCCAACAAGTCGTCGATGTCTTTTGTTCGATTATAGGCGTGGAGGGAAACACGTATTCTTTCCATTCCCTCAGGAACAGTCGGGTGGAGGATAGGAACTACCCGAAATCGATTTCGGGTAAGCTCAACTGCCGCTTCTCGAACTTGATCGTTTCCGGAAACGGGTAAGTATTGAATCGGAGAGTGGTCTTGAAAAGGCAAATTCAAAGACCGGGCTAATGCTCCGTAATGATCGATGTTGCGCAACAAATCCACTTGCTTTTGACGATCTCGCTGCACCAGTTCCAAACTGACCAGAATATCGGCTACTGCACTTTCTGAAAGAGCAGTAGTGTATATGAGCGATCGGGCAAAATTGATCAGGTAATCCTTGGTTCTGGGGAGCATAAAATCATCCCGCCATGTGTGCCCCAGGCTTTACCCAAACCAAGCATTCGGATAAAACAATTTTGCTGTTCTTTTTCAAATACCGAATCCAAGTATTCTAATCCGGCAGAATGGGCTTCGTCAAGAATTACGTAGGCGCCAAACTCTTCGGCCAATCGATTCACTCCAGCGAGTGGAGCCAGGTCGCCATCCATAGAATACACCGATTCCAGAGCAATGTAGATATTCCCTTCAGCAGCTTCCATTTTTTTGCGCAAATCCATCAAGTTGTTGTGCTTAAACTTGACTGATCGGGCATGAGATAGTCGAATTCCATCTCGAATGGAAGCGTGGCACCACTCGTCGTAAATGACGGTGTCGCCTTTTTGAGGAATACTGGAAAAAATTCCCAGATTAGCGTCATACCCGGAGTTAAATAGCAAGGCATCTTCCGATTGGAAAAATGCTGCCATGTGGGTTTCAGCCTGAATGTACAGGGCATGGTTACCAGAAATCAACCGGGACCCACCGGAACCTGCTCGGGACTCTGCCCCAAAAAATTGTTTTTTGATTTTGTTGCGATCCGGATGCTGAGACAGACCCAGGTAGTCATTCGAGCAAAAATCGATTTGTCCGGGTAATCCGGTGCGAAGGGTCCGAAGCTTATTGGCTTCCTCCCGTTCTTCCAATTTTCGATCAATGTGGGTAGGGATTCTCAAAAGTAACGTGCATCCAAAAGAAGTCTAAGCAAGACTTCGGGCAGCCGAAAACAGGAGAAATCAGTCTCCTGTTTTTGACGCCACAAATGTAGTAGGGAAATTCGGGATTAATCGATCAAATCCACACTTCGCTTAATAAAATCGGTTAGGGCTTGCCCAGTGAGCATTCCCTGCGATAAAAGAGCCAGGTCCACCGCTTGTTTGGCCAGGTTTTCCTGCTTACTCTCATCCGATTCAATCAACATTTTGCTAATCAATGGGTGATTGGCATTCACAACCAGATTCATCATTTCTGGCAGGTTGCCCATACCCATCATGCCACCGCCAACTTCGCTCTGCTCTTTCATTCGACGCATAAACTCAGGACGAGTGATCAACAAGGGACTTTCCGCTTCATTCAGGTTTTCGATCGCTACGCTGAATTTTTCTTTACCCGCAACTTTTTCGATCAATTCAGAAAGTGACTTCTCCTGATCATCGGTCAGGTTGTGTTTGCTTACCTCTTCTTTCTGGATCAATTTTTCAAGGGTATCGGAATCGATGCGGGCAAAACGTAGTTTTTCCATTTTACCTTCCAACTGCTGGATGAGGTGAGATACCAATGGACCAGCCAGCTGAACTACTTCATAACCTTTGGCTTTTGCAGCCTCGATATAGGTATGTTGTTCTTCTTTATCCGAAGTGTAAAGAACGATTTGATTACCGTCTTTATCCGTTTGATTTTCTTTGATTTTTTCCTGGTATTCTTCCAGCGTGTGGTAGCTATCGTCGATGCCTTTTAGCAAGTAAGAAGCCTTGGACTTGTCGAAGAATTTTTCTTCAGTAAGCATTCCGTATTCCATGAAGATGCGGATATCATCCCATTTGCTTTCAAAATCTTCACGGTCTTTTTTGAACATGGACTGAAGCTTATCAGCTACCTTTTTGGTAATATGTCCACTGATCTTTTTCACGTTTCCGTCGCTCTGCAGGTAAGAACGCGATACGTTCAATGGAATATCCGGAGAGTCAATTACACCGTGAAGTAGGGTCAAAAATTCAGGGACAATTCCCTCTACGCTATCAGTAATGAATACCTGGTTGCTGTAAAGCTGAATTTTGTTTTTCTGCAATTGCAGGTTATGCGCATTGCTCAGCTTTGGGAAGTATAGAATTCCAGTCAGGTTGAAGGGGTAATCAACGTTCAAGTGAATGTTGAACAATGGCTCTTCGAAGGTAGTTGGATACAACTCACGGTAGAAGCTGTTGTAATCCTCCGAGGTCAAATCCATCGGCTTTTTGGTCCAGGCAGGAGCAGGATTGTTCACCACGTTGGCTACTTTTTCCTCTACCTTCTTTACATTTCCTTCTTCGTCTTTGTTTCCTTCTGGATCGTCAATCCAATTGGATTTCTCTCCAAACTGAATGGATACAGGCAAGAATTTACAGTACTTATCGAGGATACCTGAAATGCGGTTATCTTCCAAAAACTCCAAACTGTCTTCAGCAATGTGAAGCGTGATTTCCGTTCCACGATCCGTTTTATCGGATGGAGAAACCGTAAATTCAGGGTCTCCTTCACATTCCCATATAACGGCAGGTGCATCTGTATGAGACTTGGTATTGACCACTACTTTGTCGGCAACCATAAAGGCTGAATAGAATCCCAATCCAAAGTGACCAATGATTTGCTCTGCCTGTCCTTCGTATTTCTGAACGAACTCTTCTGCTCCGGAGAAGGCAACCTGGTTTAGGTATTTTTCCACTTCCTCTTCGCTCATTCCAATACCGCGGTCTGTGATGGTAATGGTTTTGGCCTCTTTGTTCACTGCAACCTGGATGGTGGTGTCACCCATTTCCCCTTTAAACTCACCCAAATTGCTCAGGGTTTTAAGTTTTTGAGTAGCATCTACTGCGTTGGAAACTAACTCTCTCAGAAATATTTCGTGATCCGAGTAGAGGAACTTCTTGATGATAGGAAAAATGTTATCAGCTTGTACGTTTATTTTACCGCTTGCCATTTTTTCAGATTTTATCTTGTTTTCAATTGAATTTCGTGTGGTTAGGGCCAAGTCAAGCCTTGTGCCAGAGTAGGGGAGGGTGACAGAATGGCGGAATTGAACAAAGTCCATCTTCAATTCTTCTATATTTGGCGCCAAAATGTTATTTCTATGAGCGATCTCAATCTACGTCTATTAAGCAATTCTACACTACCAGGTCAACCTTATTTTGCTTGGCCCAAACCCTATTTGGGAGAATTTTTTGAACCGATAGATGAGATCCTCTTTGTTCCTTTTGCTGGCGTTACCATCACCTATGATGAGTATACGGAGATGCTTCAGAAGGCCATTCAGGAATTCGATGTAAAGGTGATTGGCATACACACTTGTGAAAATCCTGTGGAAGCGGTTCAAAATGCAAAGGCCATTGCTGTTGGGGGAGGAAATACCTTCCACCTTTTCCATGAGTTACACCGGCTAAACTTGATGAGTGAGATTCAGGCGGCGTGCCATCGTGGAGTACCCTACATCGGATGGAGTGCAGGATCTAATACGGCTTGCCCGTTTTTGCATACGACCAACGATATGCCCATTATTCAACCGGAAAGCTTTGAGGGCTTAAATCTGTTGCCCTTTCAAATCAACGTACATTACACCGATAAAACCCTGGAAGGCCATGGAGGAGAATCCCGAGATACTCGTTTGGCAGAATACCGCGTACTTCATCCTAATTTACCCTTGATCGGATTACCTGAAGGTGATTTAATCGAAGTTAAAGGAAACCTATACAATTTGGTGGGTGCGTTTCCTATGAAGGTATGGTTGCCTGGACAAAAAGAGGCAATGGAGGTAGCTCCTGGGATTTTTGACCCTTCGAACTGGTAAGGAATTAGTTAGTCGCTTTTACTGGATCACGGGTTTCCAATTGCCAGATATAAGGGGTAATCGGGTGACCATTTTTGAAGTAGTATACCCCTCCCCAGTCGTGGCGGGCTTGTACATACTCCGTTCCGATTCCTTCCAACACTACAATGCGGTAGGTTAGGCTTTTTCGGTGTCCTTTTCTGATTTCTTCTGTTACCCCTTCTGGATAGGCCCGGCCCAACTCATTTTGGAATTTGATCTTGTCCTTACGCACCGAGGATTCAGAGAGCTGCTCGGTTTTAAATCCTTCAGGTTTAGGTCTTGGCAAGTGGTGTGTTTTGGCAATGTGAATTTGTTTGGCCCGCTCTTCCATTTTACGGCAGTTGCGGATCGATTCCTTCAATTCGGTATTCAGTGGATCCAGTTCCAAACCTTTCTGGTATTCCTGAATAGCTTCCGCGTATTGGCCTCCTGCAAAGTAGTTGTCTCCTGCATCGAGAATGGTTTCCACTTTGGCCAACAAGGCTTCACGAGCTTTACGACGTTCTTCTTCCTCGGCTTGCTGAGCTTCCAATAGCGCTACATCTTTTTGAATACTGGCCAGCGCTTCTTTAGCACCCGCATGTCCAGGTTCGAGGTTAAGCACCTTTTCATAGCTCGCCTTGGCCGCCAGGAATTCTTTTTTAATAGCCTGCATCTTGCCTTGAGCCATGTAATTTGAAATCTCTTCCTGGCGCAGTTTTTCTTTTTGATCGGCGGTCAATCGATCGTGCGCCGACTTCAACTTATTGGCATTGGCAATACGGCTCTTAACCACGGCGCTGGCTGGATCCAGATCCAATGCCTGTTCATAGGAATCAAGAGCTTCCGAAAATTTCTTATCCGCCAGTTGTTGGTCACCCAAATCGAGGTAACTGGCAATTTGATTCTTTTTCTCCTGTTCCGCTTTGGCACGATCGGCGTCTGCTTGCTTTTTTCGAGCAGCTTCTTCTTTGGCCAACCGATCTTTTTCTTCTTTGGCTTGTCTCTCAGCAATTTGTTTGATTCGGGTGCCCGCCAAGGCATGAGCCGCATCCATGGCCAATACCTGATCAAACTTAGTTTTTGCCGTGGCCAAATCTCCGCTGTTGAAAGCCGCATCCGCTTCGCCAACGAGGGTTTGAATTTCTTGTTTTTTCTTCTCTTCAGCTTCGGCACGTGCAGCTGCCGCCTGCTTATCACGTTCCGCTTGCAATCGGGCCTTTTCAGCCTCTTCCTGTGCTAAGCGCTCTTGCTCTTCCTTGGCCTGACGCTCTGAGATTTGTTGAATTCGGGTGTTGGCCAAAGTATGACCAGCATCTAAGGCAAGGACCTCATTAAACTTGCTTTTAGCCGTGGTTAAATCTCCGCTATTGAAGGCCGCATCAGCTTCGTCCACCAGGGTCTGAATTTGTTTTTTACGCTCTTCGGCAGCCTGTGCACGAGCAGCGGCGGCTTGCTTTTCTTTTTCAGCCTGAAGTCTGGCTCGTTCGGCTTCTTCCTGAGCTAAACGTTCCTGCTCTTCCTTGGCTTCACGTTCTGTAATCTGTTGGATACGGGTAGTTGCCAAAGTGTGACCGGCTTCCAAAGTCAAAACTTCGTTGAACTTACTTTTAGCTGTGGTTAAATCTCCACCGTTGAAGGCGGCATCAGCTTCATCTACGAGCGTCTGAATTTGTTTTTTGCGCTCTTCAGCAGCTTGGGCAAGAGCCGCGGCTTCCTGTTTTTCTTTTTCCGCTTGAAGTCGAGCCTTTTCAGCTTCTTCTTGAGCCAGACGATCCTGCTCTTCCTTGGCCTCTCGATCTTTAATTTGTTGAAGGCGAGTTCCGGCTAAGGCATGAGACGCATCCAAGGTCAGAACTTGGTTAAACTTGCCTTTTGCCGTAGTTAAATCTCCACTGTTCAAGGCTGCATCACCTTCGCTCATCAACGACTCAATCTGCTTCTTAAGTTCTTCTTCTTCCTGTGCCTTGGCAGCAGCAGCCTGCTTTTCTTGTTCCGCTTTCAGGCGAGCTTGTTCGGCTGCTTCTTGTTCCGCCATTTTCTGATCGACCAGAGCGATTTGAGATTGAGCTGTACTATTTCCATCGTCTATGCTCAAGGCTTGTTGATAAGCACTTTTGGCAGCAGCCCAGTTTTCAGCAGCCAGGGCTTCGTTTCCTTGATCGATGAAAGCCTGAACTTTTTCCTGCAATTCGGCTTTATCCGCCGCTTGTTGAGCGGCTAAGGCGGCAGCAGCTTTTTCTTTTTCCTGAGCGGCCATCTTATCCGTAACCGATTGTAGTTTTTGTTGAGCTTCGCTGGAACCTGAATCCAAATTCAATGCTTCCTGGTACTTGCCTTTGGCATCGGTAAGTTTTCCTTCACTTTCAAACTGCTCTCCCTGGGCGATTAGCTGAGCCAGTTTGCGTTCTTTTTCTTCTTGAGCGGCTTGTTGCTCGGCTTCCTCAGCCGCTTTTTCTTTTTCCGCTTTCACGGCCGCATCCAAGGCAGTTTGGTATTCCGATTTTTTCTCTAAAGCCGGAGTGTAGTTTGGAACGAGACCTAAAGCTTCATCTACCAAATTCAGGGCTTCACGATGATTACCTCCCGATGCTTGAGTGGTGGCTTGAGCGAGTAGGGCATCTGCTTTTCCTTCTTGTTCAGCCTTGAGTTTAGCCGCTTTTTCTGCTTCTTCCTGTTCGCGCTGTTGCTTTTCTTGTTCGTCCAGCAATCCAGAAACCCGAGCCATGGAGGTTTTAACCTCTCCGTTCTCAGGATCAATGAGGAGGGCAGCAGCAAGTTTGTCTTTGGCACCTGAGTAGTTCTGGCCCTCTTCCAAGGATTTGGCCTCACCCAGCAGAGCGGTCACTTTAGCCTCTTTTTCAGCCGCTTCGGCTGCGGCCAGTTCTTTCTCGGTTTTTTCCTTTTCCAACCGAGTAGCTTCTTCAATTTTCTTATCCGCTTCAAGGGCACGACCGGGAACGAGCTCTTTGGCCATTTTGAATTGCTCACGGGCTTCCGAAAATTTCTCTTCGGCCATCAGCGTAGAGCCCTGAGCCAGGTAACTGTCAAATTGATCGTCGTCTTTTTTCTTTTGCTCTTCTTCCTTCAAGCGGTTGGCTTCAGCAATTAGCTCGGTGGTTTTTGAGTTAGTTGGAAGGATGTCTTCGGCGGCTCTAAAAGTACTTATGGCTACATCATATTGACCATCCTGCATTTGGGTTTCACCTTCCTTCACCTTAGCATCAAATTGAGCTTGAATTTCGGCTTGTTTGTCCGCCTCAATCATTTTCTTGGCTTCAGCAATGAGCTCCGGAGTGCGGTTTTCTTTTGGGTAAAAGGCATGGGCTTCTTCCAGCTTTTTGATTCCCGCGTCATACTGCTTGTCGGCAATAAGTTTTTCTCCTTCCGCCAACATCGATTCAAACTGAGCCAGTTTTTCTCCTTCAGCTTTAGCCTCTTTTAGTCTTTTGGCTTCGGCAATGAGTTCGGCGGTTTTGCTTTCGTTGGGTAGAATTTTTCCGGCAGCTTCAAATCCGGTGATAGCTTCGTCAAATTTTTCTTCTTTGAGCAAAGCTTCTGCCGAGGCAATGGCAGCATCGTATTGAGAGCGGGTTTCAGCTTGTGCCTTTTGACTTTTGAGTTTTTCCGCTTCAGCGATCAATTCAGTTGTCTTTGATTCAGAAGGGAGAATCTTTTCAGCGGCTTTGTATTGGGCAATCGCCTCATCAAACTTTTCGTTTGCCAGCAGGTCGTTTCCTTGGGCAACAGCAGCATCGTATTCGGCTCGGGTTGCTTGTTTGGCCTTGTCTTCCTTTCTTCGGTCCGCCTCGGCGATCATGGTCGCCGGGTGAGACTCATGAGGCATCACGTTCTGCGCTTCCTGGTATTTGGCTTTGGCCTCGTCAAATTTTTCTTGTTCCAAAAGAGCGTCAGCAGCCTTGACCAGTTCGTCATATTGAGATTTGATTTTGGCTTTTTCGGCTTGCAATTTCAAATCGTCGCACTCCTTCATCTTCGTGCCCGGGTAGGTTTCAGATGGCAGGATTTTAGACGCTTCTTCATACTTAGCCTTGGCCTGATCAAATTCACTGGACTTGAGCAAACCATCAGCTTCAGCGATCACTGCGTCATACTTTTCACGAATGGCGGCTTGTTTCTCTTCTTCTTTGAGTCTACCAGCTTCGGTAATTTGGGTTTTGGGATGAGTCTCCCCAGGCTTAATCTTTAAGGCTTCTTGGTAAGCGGTGACGGATTCATCCCATTTTTTCTGCTTGAACAGGTCATCTGCTTTGCCTACTGCAGCTTGGTATTCAGCGTCTAATTTTTGCTGGGCTGCCAGTTTAGCAGCCTCTTCTTTGGCCTTTTTGGCTTCGGCAATTTTGGTTTTCGGAGCAGCTTCTCCAGGCTTGAGTTTGGCAGCTTGCTCGTAGGAGGCAATGGCTCCGTCAAAATCCTGGGAGGCCAGTTTGTCATCTCCCGATTTCATGGCAGCCTTAAATTCGGCCTCCAGTTTAGCCGCTTCCTCCGCTTTGCGTTTTTCTTCTTCCAGTTGGGCTTGGAGTTTTTTGGCTTCGGTTATTTGATCCTGTGCCCATGCCTCATCAGGTTTGAGTTTAACGGCTTCCTGATACAGCGGGATCGATTCCTTGTACTTTTTGCTTTCGAAAAACGCATCGGCCTTGACTATAACTGCCTTGTATTTTTCGTCAATTTCGGCCTGTTTAGCTTCTTCGGCTGCCTTGGCCTTCATTTCCTTGGCTTCAGTAATCTTCTCGTCTGGGTACTTTTCAGTAGGTCCCCATTTTTTAGCCTCTTGGTAGGCTGCTATGGCTTCATCAAACTTTTTGGACTTGATGAGAGCATCTCCTTTGGAAACCGCCTTGCGGTAGTTGAGGGCATACTTTTCCTCGTTTTTGGCGGCCTTTGCTGCCGCTTTTTTGGCCTCTTCTTCCTTGCGAAGTTCAGCTTCAATTTCATCTAAAATGTCATCTTGGGCATAGGCTGCTGGGGCTATCGCGATCAAAAAGACCGAAGCCATTGCCATTATCCATCGCCTCCATTCTGCTGACATTTAAAAAAAACTTGTTGTTAAGGGTTTTCCGAGCGCCACGAATATACGAATTATCTACCCTCGCTTCCGGCTATCTGAAAAGCAATCCTCAAGAGGTGTTAAACGCTGGTGCCGTCCAAAAATTATACCTCATTGAACACACGAATTCAAGGTGGATAACCGTAATTTTGTAAAGTCTATGCATAACCTGGAACCCTATTACAACTGGCGCAGCTATTACACGGCTGAAGAGGATGAACGTTCGCCTTTCTACGGGAAGGAGTATTCGGAGTTTTTCTTCACGGATAGGATCTATGATCATGTTATTCATCCTCAATGGGATAACATGGGGTCGACCACCCTTTTTATGAAGATTCTTTATGCCGATTATGACAAGGGTTTTTGCATTCTCGAATTGATGGGCGAGTGGAACGATACCTTGTACAACGATATTATGACGCTCAAACGAAACATCATCGATCACATGGTGTATGAGGGCATCAACAAGTTCATCCTGATCGGAGAAAACGTGCTCAACTTTCATTCCTCCGACGATTGCTACTACGAGGAGTGGTATGAGGATTTAGAGGACGGATGGATCGCAATGCTCAACTTTAGGGAGCACGTTCAAGAAGAATTTGCTCGGGAAAACATCGACCAATATTTCCTCATGGGCGGCTCGCTCAATGATATGGCTTGGCGCACAAGACTTCCACTAACGGTCTTTAATCTGGTTGATCAGCTGGTGATGAAACGAATAGGCATATAAATTTGCCCTATGCGTATCCTGATTTTTCTGGGACTGATGCTCGCCTCGCAGCTTTCGGCCCAAGTCACTAATGTTAAGATCGGCCAAATCAAACGGTCGGTAGAACCCTCCATTTGCCTAGATCCCAATAATCCGGATGTTTTGGTAGCAGGGGCCGTTTTGGATGAGTTGTACACCAGTCGAGACGGTGGGAAAACCTGGACCATGGGGCACTTGCAATCCAGCTTCGGTGTTTGGGGGGATCCGGTAATTGTGGTGGATACAGCAGGAAGTTTTTATTATTTCCACCTGTCCAACCCGCCTTTTGGAACCTGGATTGATCGTATTGTATGCCAGCGATCTGATGATCAGGGAAAGACTTGGTCCAATGGAACTTTTACAGGATTGAATGAAAAAAGAGCTCAGGATAAACATTGGGCAGTTGTGGACCGTAACACCAATGCCATTTACCTTACCTGGACTCAATTCGATCGCTACAATTCAAGAGCACCTCAAGATTCTTCGGTCATTCTATTTTCCAAATCCAACGATAGAGGCGAGACCTGGAGTAAGCCAATGCGCATCAATCAGGTAGCTGGAAATTGCCTGGATAGTTCGGAAACAACCGAAGGAGCAGTTCCCACAATGGGGCCCAACGGAGAGGTTTATGTAGCCTGGGCAGGACCGGCTGGTTTGCGATTCGATCGTTCGTTGGACGGAGGAGAAACCTGGCTGGATCAGGATATATTGGTGGATGAGTATAAGGCGGGTTGGGATTATGAAGTCCCGGGTTTGTCTCGTTGCAATGGTTTACCTGTCACCACCAGTGATTTGAGCGGAGGAAAATACCAGGGTCGTATTTATGTCAACTGGAGTGATCAACGCAATGGATTGAACAACACAGACATTTGGCTCAAGTATTCCGATGACGGCGGTGACACCTGGAGTGCTTTGAAAAAAGTGAATGACGACCAGACCGAACGCCATCAGTTTCTCACTTGGTTAGCGGTAGATCAAGTAACCGGTTTTGTGTATTGCGTTTTTTACGACCGCAGGAATTACGATGATCATCAAACCGATGTTTACCTGGCCGTATCCAAGGATGGTGGAGACACCTTTCAAAACCTAAGAATCAGTCAGGAGCCTTTTACTCCAGAGGATGGGGTGTTTTTTGGGGATTACAATAACCTGGTTGCCCACAACGGAAGAGTAAGACCTATTTGGGCCCGGATGGATCAAAAGAAAACCAGTGTTTGGACAGCACTTTATGAAGAGGCGGCCAAACCGAATTCGCAGTCGCCCAAAACGGCACAGGTACCTGATGATCAGGAACCCGTATATGCCGCTCATACCGTGAAAGTAAAACTCAAAGAAGCCGGAGAAGTATCGCTCTACATTAAAGACAAAAAAGGGAATCGGGTTTCCACCGTATACCAGGGCTTGTCCTTGGAGGCCGGTGTTCATGAATTGACATTTAATCCAACCATGGAATTGGCAGAAGGCAAATATCGCCTGGAGTTGGTAACAGCAAAGGGTAGCAAGTGTAGCAGCTTACATCTGAAGCGCTAAAAAGATTCCATCAAAGTGAGGTAGAATTCACCATCGTATTCACCACGGGCGTAATCAAGTCTAAGGTTGATGCGTTCCTTGCGATTGAGTGCCAATCGAAGTCCCATACCATAGGTAGGTCGAAAATTGGAGGTTTGGAAATCATTAAAGTTCCGAGCTACAGCACCACTTCCTAAAAAAGCGGTAAATCCTACAAAATACCAGATCGGTGTACGGTATTCTATTTGCCCGGCCATCAAGTGTTGATCGCGGTAAGTTCCAATTTTATAACCACGCATAATAATCTGTCCACCCAGCTGAGCCATTCGGTTGAATGGGGTTTCTCCAAAATTGTATTCCCCATAAGCTTGAAAGGCCAAAACATGATTGTTGCCCAGGTTGAAGTATTTGCGCATATCCAGGGTAAAGTGATTGAAGGCAAAGTCACTGGCAAAGGCCGGATCGAAAAAGAGCATGCTCAATCGAACAAAATGACCCTTATAGGGAGCATATACCTTGTCGCGATGATCCCACTGAAACTCCCAACCCAGGCCTGAGGTAACGCCACCTTCTCCTCCCGGAATCAATCCGGAGCTGAGCCAACCCCCTTCTTCGGTTTCATCCATGGTGGTGTTTTGAATAAAAAGCCGGGGTCCCGTGTACCAATGTTTCTTAATCCGATGGGTGGCGGTGAGTGCCAATCGAGGGAAACTGGCTTGATACAATTCGCTGTAACCTTGCGGAAATTCGTTACCTACACCAGCAAAGAAATAGGGGTAGCGGTAGTAGGAAAACTCCCCCGAATGCGGTAACGGTCTCCCTTCAAGAATAGATTAAAGGGAAGGGAAAATAGAATTTGATCATTTAAGGTGTAAGCCAAGGACAGGCCAACATTGGAAATAGGAGAGAGGGTATCCTCCTTGCTGAACCGGAAAAATCCCAAGCCAATAGCGCCGAATGCCCACCTTGTTTCCGGAGTGTAATATACCGACGGAAGCAGAATCCACTTTCTGGGTTTATTGAGTTTAAACCGGCTCGTATCTATGGACAGAGCGCTGGTTTGATTATTCTGATTTTGGGGAGAAGTAGGAGATTGAGCAGACCCTTCCACTTGAAGGAGAGTTAAGCCCATCCAAAGAACCCATACTATACTCCAAAATCGCATGGATCAGCTGAATTGTTTTTTGATCAATCCCACCACATGAGCGTCAATGAGAAATTCAAATTCCTTAGCATCCAGGGTTGAAATATCAGCCCAGCGAAAGGCTTCTTGATCCCCAGTTATAGCCCGGTCAAAATCGAATCGCTTGGTACTCGTTTTGAACTTGTTATCCCCTTTGATTTTGCAGCGGTGGTAGATACTGATAACTTGTTCCCATGGACGAAAAGCAGACCTGACAAACTGATCTGTTGTATGGAAATGATTCAGCACTTCGATGGGTTGGTTCATTTCTTCCTGGCATTCGCGGTGCAGGCATTCAACGGGCGATTCTCCAAGTTCCAATCCACCGCCCGGAAATTTGGTAAAGTACTTGCCTCGAATGATTTCATCCGATACCAATACCTGGTTTTGATCATTGATAAACAAAGCGTAAACACGAACGTTGAATTCTCTGAGTGCTTCCATGTTAGTTTTGGGGCTTACGAGCTCTTAGCATTTCACGTTTCCCAGGAGGTCCTGGTATTTTTTCTACTTCAAATCCTACTTGTTTTAAGGCTCGTTTCACATCTCCTTTACAACTGTAGGTCACCAATATTCCACCCGGTAATAACCAATCCAGTAGTCTTTCAAACACCGTGGCATCCCACAATTCCGGTTGAACCCGGGGACCAAATGCATCAAAATAGATCAGGTGTCCTGGTTCCGGTAAAGAGATGGATCGAATATCACCTTCCATCTTTTGAAGGATAAAGTGGCTATTGATTCTTTCGGGTTGCTCCCAACTCGATTGGTGTAGGTTTTCAAACACCGAACTTAATTCTGGTTCTTCCAGTTGTTCGGTGTAATTCAGCTTTTGCCAAATCGATTCTTCCACGGGGTACCGCTCTAAGCCAAAGTAGGTAATTTGCTGATCCCTCTTAGGAGCTTCTCTGGCAGTGAGTAGGGCATTGAGTCCGGTGCCAAAGCCCATTTCAAAAATTCGAACCTCCTTCAACGAGGCCAATTCATCTAACCCGCTTTTTAGGAAAACGTGAAGGGCTTCCTGAATAGATCCGTGCCTGGAATGGTAGGTTTCGTCCAACTCTGTGTGGTAGAGTGAATGAGAGCCATCACCTGATTCAATGATTTCCAAGGGCATATTCAGTGGGGTGTATTAAGACGATAAATTTTTGATCGGCACAAAAGTGCTGCAAAGTAATTACATGAAACCCATTTTACCGCCTAAAGCTCCAGTCTTCGTTCTTCCGAAAATTGAATTAGATCTTGAAAGAAAGCTTTGAAATCTTCATAAAGCCCTTCGTAGTTTTCATTTAGATAATCTACGGAGTTGGCCAATTGAGAAGGAAATCGAGTACGTTGAGATAATCCATAAAAGACGTTGCGTAAGGCATCCTTCCGACCGTAATTGACCAAGATGTTGTGTTGGATCATGAACTGAAAGAACCTTTGTGCGTATTGGGGAAGCTCGGGGTATCTCGCTTGTAACAGGGCATAAATGTCCTGGGCATAATCCTCCAAATTTTCTTTGTGATAATCGGACCAATGGATCGCTAAAAAATGATCGTAGTAGACGTCAACCGCGATTCCTGCAAACTTGCCAAGCGAGTTTCTTACGCGGCTCACGCTGTTCTTCACCAATGGATGACTGTCGGTATAGGAATCAATGGCGCGGTGAAGTACTATGCCCTTCTGAACGCCCGAAGAGTAGTCATAAATCTTTTTGCCTTTTACAAAATCAGCGATGTAATTGCCAACGATGATATCGTCGTCATCTCCTGACAAGTATATATGGGCAAGGTGATTCACTTTTGCTAAGATACGGTTCCAGTTTGGTAAATATGTTTCCGATCTGTCAAATTGCGGCTTAACTTTTGCAAATCGACTCTTACATTTGCGGTATGATTAAATGGGTAATGACGATGGCGGCCTTTTTGATTGCTTTTCAAGGGCAATCACAGCTGCTTGAAAAACAGTATGAAGACGAATTATGGGCTTATTACAACAATGGCCTGAACTCTTTTTTGTGGAGTGGAATCGGTGGCGCGCTCAAAGTGGGGATCGATGAATACTACGTAGACGACGCTCTTCGATTCAACGATGCTGTGTTTCATGATGCACGCAGTTACAACGTTGAAACATTTAGTGTAATCGATTTTGATGATCCGATCAATCAATCCAAATACGAATTGATTTTTGAAGCCGGCGATACGGTAAATCTGATGGAAGCCTTGCTCTATCTGGGTGATAACTATGGCGCTTATTACAAAGATCATCGCCGAATTCGAGCCCTAACCTTAAACGAAAGGGATAGCATTAAGGATACCTGCGACTTGCTAAACAGCCGTAAGATGGTCCTGTATGAATGGTGGTATATGGATACAACCAATTATCAGTTGCGTTCTTTTATTCGTTCTTATGGAATTTATGATGCCAACGATCCCAAGGCAGATAGACCAGCGATTTGGGTCGATATCGTAACCATGGACCCTAAGTTAATCAATCGCTTTCAGGTGAAGAAAGGAGACGGCTTTGTATCCATCGATAAATGGTTGAGAAGTTGGGATCTGGAACGAAGTGAGGTTTTGGTAATGCCGAGTGGTTACCCAGACATTCGTATCAACGATCCTTTTCACAACGAAATGGATGCCCCAATTTACCGAACCCTTATTGAAATGAGAGGGCAAAACCTTCCGGTAAAAAAGAACCGTGTAAAATCTAAGCTGGTTAATGGCTCCTACAAGAATGGTGAGCGAAATGGCACTTGGACCTATAGCAAAAAAGGAAAGGTTTTGGCGGAGTTTTCGTACAGCAAAGGAATACCCGACGGCTCGTACTCCTTATATTTTGAAGACGGTTCGTTACGCGAAAAGGGAACGTTTAAAAAGGGAGTCAAGGAAGGGGTATGCAAGGCCTACTATCCGGATGGTAATCTCAAGAGTGAAAGAAACTTTAAAAACGGTAAGCAAAACGAGAAGCAATCTCAGTACTACACAACGGGTCAGTTGCACAGCACTTGGTTTGTGGAGAATGGACGGCCGCATGGTGTTTACAATCAATACAACGAAGATGGTACCTCCAGGCTAAAAGGACGTTTTCTTAATGGAATGATTGCTTCGGAATGGACCTACCAAATGTACTTAGAGGAAGTGCTATGTGGATTTCTTCAAGATGACTTTATGAACGGGGAAGTGTACAAGCAGGTGGAGCAAGGAGCAATGGATGATTGCCGTGCCGATTTTGTTATCCGCTTTGTTCATGATAAAAGCCAAGGCTGCTACAAGGGGCTTTGTATTCTTCCGGAGCCTATTGGTAGGATTAAGTAGGATTTAGAATCCCTCGAAAGCTCCCAGTCCAAATAGAGCGAAGTCGTACTTGACTGGATCTTTAGCATCCAGTTTTCTTAAGTTATCTGTGATTTCTGCCACGGCTTTCCAATCGTTTGCTTTCCGTTGAAGTAGTCCCAATTTCCTTCCTACATTTCCCGTGTGAACATCTAAGGGGAGCATCAATTCAGCGGTATCGAAGGAAGGCCAAATTCCAAAATCAACTCCGCGTTTGTCGTTCCTAACCATCCAGCGTAGGTACATATTGAGTCTTTTGGAAGAAGAACCCTTGGCTGGTGAACTCAAGTGCTTTTCACTTCTTTTGGGGTGAGGTGGACCCAAAAATACTTCCCGAAAATGATTGATGGCCTCATAGGCTCCTTGTCGAGCACTGAAAACGGATTCCAATCCACCGTGATTCTGGTAAATGTGTTGCAAGGCACGAACAAAGGTTACGGCATCTTCTCCCTGAAAAGTACGGTGAACAAACTTTTCGAATTGGAGTAAGTCACGGTCTTCGGCATGCAGGACAAAGTCGTAGGGAGTACGATCCATCAAGTCGATCAACAAATTGGATTTTTGGATGATGGTTTTGCGCTGTCCCCAAGCCAATGAGGCGGCCAGGAATCCGGCAATTTCAATGTCTTCCTTTTTCGAAAACTGATGGGGAATGCTAATGGGGTCCGTTTCAATAAAGCTGTTTCGGTTGTACAGATCGTACTTTTCGTCCAGAAATTCCCGAAGGTCTTGGGTGGATAGGCTGCTTCCCATTTATTCCACGATCATTCCGTCAGACAAGGTGAGCTTTCGATCTGCCATGTCGGCCAATTCGCGGTTGTGGGTAACGATGACGAAGGTTTGGTTGTAAGCTTTTCTCAGGTCAAAGAATAATTGGTGCAATTCTTCACTGCTTTTCGAATCCAAGTTTCCAGAGGGTTCATCGGCCAGGATGACAGCCGGCTGATTGACCAGAGCTCGTGCTACAGCAACCCGCTGTTGTTCTCCCCCGGATAGTTCTGCCGGTTTGTGATCGAGGCGGTGTGAAAGCCCTAAAAATTCAAGATGCTTGAGCGCTTGTTCACGGGCTTCGGCTTTACCCGTTCCGGCTATATAAGCGGGGATGCAAACATTCTCCAATGCAGTAAACTCGGGTAACAATTGATGAAACTGAAAAACAAAACCAATATGCTTGTTCCGAAACCGTGAAAGGGCATTTGGATCCAAACGATTAACTTCTGCCTGGTTTATTTGAAGTACCCCCGTATCGGGTAAATCCAATGTGCCAAGAATCTGAAGTAAAGTTGTTTTTCCGGCTCCCGATGCTCCAACAATACTCACCACTTCTCCTTGATCAATATGCAGGTCAATACCCTTCAATACTTGAAGGTTTCCGTAGGACTTGGTAATTTTTTTAGCTGTGATCAAGAGCGGGGAAATGGATTTATTCAGGAAGACTAAAATAGCCAATCAATGGATAGTGATCGGAAAGGTCTTCATGTACGATTTCGAAATAGTGGTTTTCAATTTGAGGACTGTAGAACATGTAGTCGATGCGAAGAATGGGAAGCATACCATTGTAGGTACTACCTAAACCGCTGCCATTTTCCTGAAAAGCATCTTTTAGGTTTCCGCCCGCCCGAATCATTTCGTAGGCATGAGATAGGGGAGTGTCGTTAAAATCACCGCATACAATGATGGGGTAGGGACACTGTTCCATGTGCTCTTCGATCGTGTAGGTTTGTTCTTCGCGTTTTTCGTAGGCTTTAACCAATCGGGATATTAATCCTTTGGTTTCTTCCGTTGGGCTTTCTGAATTCTGAGGGTTTCGAAGAAACTCGTAGTCATCTGGTTTAAGGTGAACGGACTGCAAGTGCATGTTGTAAACACGGACTACCGTACCATCAAAATCGATATCCGTGTAGATGCACATGTTGGTGCCCTCTCGTTCAAATTCCACCATGCCCTTCTCCACAATGGGGTACTGACTCAAAGTGGCCAGACCAAACTTATTGCCGCGGAATTCGGGCAGGTATTCTACATGGCGATATTTGGCATGGGTCACCTTTTTGATGGAATCGTAAGGCGAGAAGTCTTTTCTATCCGTATCGAAGAATTCCTGAAAGCAGTAAACATCAAATAGATGTTGATCCAGGTAGCGGAAAATCTTTTCGCCATCCTCGGTTTGAAATTCAGGTCCGTTTAGACCAAAGGCTTTGAGGTTGTGCGAATAAAAACGGATGGACTCTACCGGAGGGTATTCTGGTTGTTCCTGAAACTGAAAGAATTTGTTGAAATGAAAGTAGCCCGCAGCGATCACCAAAATGGATAGAAAGAAGCGGTTTTTCAATCGAAAAGCCCAGTAAATGATAAAGATGATATTGATTGCCAACCACACCGGGTAGAGCAAACCAAACAGAGAAATGAACCAAAGATCTCCCGGACGTACGTAAGGAGATATGTAGGAAAGGACCAGAGCTATGGCAAAGACATAGTTCAGAACATACGCAACGCGGTCAAGGGTTTTCAAAATCGAGTATTACTTTTTGTTACTGGATTTAAACAGAAATTCTTTTTCCTCTTCAGTCAAAGAATCGTACCCTGACTGCAAAATTTTATCAAGGATCGAATCTACACGTTTTTGGTCAAATCCAGCATCTGGTTCCGCCGCTCTTTGACGAGGGGGAGTTCGGCGTTGTGCGCGGCCATCATTTTTGACCACACGCATTCGGCGTCGCTTGGTAAATAGTCCCATAAAACGATCGATCACCGAATTGAAGGTTAGGGTTAGATCAGTACCTCGTTGCAGGTTTCTAATAAAGACATAACCCATTACTGCACCACCAATATGGGCCAGCTTCCCTCCCGTGTTGATGGAGAAATCCATAACCGTGGATGTGATAAATAGGACAAGGGCAATGTATTTGATTGGAACTTCGCCAAATAAGAGCAGTCTTACGGGGTAATTCGGAACCAAAAAAGTAATGGCAACCATAACGCCTGTAACTCCGGCAGAAGCTCCCAGTAGCCAGGAACCCATGAGGTTGCTATCGGTCACTACCATCAATCCATAGGCGACGAGAAAGAACAATCCGCCCGCAATTCCACTCATGAAGTAGACGGCTACAAATCTTCTCGATCCTTGAAACTCCAGCATGATCCTACCAAATATGTAAAGGACCAACATGTTGAAGAACCAATGGGTAAAACTACCATGAAGAAACATGTAGGTGACCAAGGTCCAGGGACGAGTGATGTAGGTGCCAATGTTTCCGGGCAGGGCCAACCATTCTACCACAGGTACAAAGTCCTGGATAAGCCGTTGGACCAAAAAGATGATGGTGGTATATAGAATGACGCGATGCAGAGGATTTCTCGCCTGAACAATACTCTTTAAGTCATCCAATATAAAGTTTGCCATACTAATAGATCGGCGTATCCGCCTTCCAGTATTTAATCAACAAATATCCGAATAACATTCCTCCCAGGTGCGCAAAGTGAGCAATGTTATCGCCAGGTGAGTTTTGGAAAGCAACGTACAATTCGAAAGCTCCGAAAAACATCACCATGTACTTGGCCTTGATGGGGATGGGGAAAAATAGAGGAATGATTCTCAAATTTGGGAAAAGCATTCCAAAGGCAAGTAGAATACCAAAAACAGCTCCTGAAGCTCCTACCAGAGGTACATTGAGCAACTGGTTCAATTCAGCCATATCGGGATTGTTATAATTCATGCCTTGCTGAAGAACATTAGCTCCTTCCGATTTAACGATCTCAATCATATCCGGGGTCAAGTTGGACATAACCGAGCTCACCTGGTAAAAATCAATTCCAAAATGAAATAGGGAAGCTCCAACACCGGTGATCAAATAGTAGGTAAGAAATCGTTTTGGTCCCCACACGTTTTCAATGTTGCTTCCAAACATCCAAAGCATAAACATGTTGGTCAAAATGTGATAGAGACCTCCATGCATAAACATATACGTCACCAACTGATAAGGGCGGAAAGACTCAGATTCAAAATAGTACATACCCAAAACCTGATTCAGGTTCTCATGATATACCTGTTGCACGACGTAAGTGGCAAGGAAAAACAAGCCATTAATGATGAGCAGGTTCTTAACCACTTGGGGTATTCTTCCAACATTAAACATTAATCGAATCGTTTGTTGAGTTCATCCATATAGAGCGTAGTAATCACTAATTTACCCGATGGGGTGGCATAGGGATTCTCGCAGGCGAACAGAGAGTCAATAAGATTTTGAATTTCGGTAGGCTCCAAAGGACGGTTTCGTTTGATGGCACCTTTTTGGGCTAACGAAAATGCCACATTTACACGGGCATCCAGTTTAAGCTCCTGAGCATTGAGTTGGTAGTTCTCCAAAATACCATCCAGCAATTCCTGAGCATCCTGATCGCTGAGTTCGGCGGGAACTCCACGTACGATAAAGGTGTTCTTTCCAAATTCTTCCAGGTCAAAACCCAATTGGTTGAGTTCAGGAAGAAATCCTCGGATTAATTCACTTTCGCCAGCTGCGTATTCCAGGGTTACAGGAAATAGGCTTTGCTGCGAAGTGCCTTGACGGTGGGCCAGGGCGTGTAAAAATTGTTCAAACAGAATTCTTTCGTGGGCCCGTTGCTGATCAATGATCATAACGCCCGATTTGATTTGCGAAAGAATGTACCGGTTGTGAAGCTGAAAAAACTTTTTGTCGGTTTGTAAAGGATTCTCTTGGTCCAACCCTGAAATCTCTTTTTGAGTAATTCGAGTTTCCTCTTCCTCCATAGGCATCCCAGCTACCTCTTGCTGAGTTAAGGTGGTTTCGGGGTAAAGCGTTTCCCAGTTATCGATGGATTGCTTTTTGGGCATACTCATCGACCCACCTCCACTTGATCCACCGAAACTTGTGTTGGCAGATTTGGATTCAAAGGGATTAAATTCAGGATTAACCGTGATAGATGGAGGTACCACTTCCGTACGATTGGTCAAATCGTCGAAGGCCGTTTCCCGGTTAAAGTCGAGAGTAGGGGCAATGTTATGTTCTCCCAATGCCTTCTTGACCGATGATCGCAAAATGGCGTACACCGATTTGTCATCCTCAAATTTTACCTCGGTCTTGGTTGGGTGAATATTGATATCCACGAACGACGGATCGCAGGTAAACCGGATGAAGTAGGAGGGATGGTATTTTTCGGGTATCAACTCGTCGAATGCGGCAGTTACGGCGTGATGCAGGTAGTTGTTTTTGATGAAACGATCGTTCACAAAAAAGTACTGCTCTCCTCTTGTTTTTCGGGCATTCTCGGGTTTTCCAATAAATCCTTCGAGTGATATGATATTCGATTCCTCGGCCATGGGTACCAAACGATCGTTGTAGTTTTTTCCGAAAATGGCTACGATCCGTTGACGGTAGTTTCCCTTGTTGAGGTGAAAAAGTTCATTGTCGTCAGAAAACAGTCTGAATTGAACAGCGGGATAGATCAGGGCAATCCGCTCAAATTGATCAATGATGTGTTTGCTTTCTACACTATTTGATTTGAGGAACTTTCTCCTTGCCGGTATGTTGAAGAAAAGATTTTTAACGGCGATCGATGTTCCTTGATTGTGGCTGCAGGGTTCCTGGCTTTTGATTTCTGATCCATCAATCATCAGGCAGGTTCCTATATCTGTATCCGCTTGCCGGGATTTGATTTCGCACTGGGCTACAGCCGTAATCGAAGCGAGAGCCTCGCCTCTAAATCCCATAGTTCTAATTCGAAACAGGTCTTGAGCATCATTGATTTTGGAGGTGGCGTGGCGCTCAATAGACATTCTAAGGTCCGTTGGAGACATACCCGAGCCATTGTCAATAACCTGGATGAGGTTTTTACCGGCATTTTTAATGACCACGGTAATCTGGTCGGCACCCGCATCGATGGCATTTTCCATTAATTCTTTTACCACCGAGGCTGGTCTTTGAACTACTTCACCCGCTGCAATTTGGTTGGCGACTGCATCGGGAAGGAGTTTAATCACGTCATTCATTAAAGGACAAAAAGGTAGAAGTAGAACAGGATAAACAATAACCCGGCAATCATGGCCACTCGCATGTTTGACTGCTGGGATGCCGATTTTCGGCTTTTTCTTCTCCATTCATCCGACAGTTTCAATCGAACGGTTTCCGAGTCTACATCCCCGGCAGGCCGATTTTCGGCAGCAACCCTTCTTTTGGCTTCTTCGATACGTTGACGAATTTCTTCTTGTTCTTCGTCGAAGTACATCGGTTTGTAATTAAACCTTCGGTGCCGTGGAGTTTTGAGTAATGATGGAAAACGATGTCGCATAGCTCAAATAGTTTTACAAAAATAAATACTTTGAATTCACAGGGGGCTTACCGGAGAAGGGAATAAACGTTTAAAAATGATAATCTCCGTATCCCGTCTTTAAAAAATTCAAGAACCGTACCAGATTTAGGGGCGAGTAGTGAGTAGCGAGAAGCGAGTAGTGAGAAGGGAGTGGCGAGAAACGAGTAGTGAGAAGCGAGGAGAGAGAGGGGAGAAGAAGGGAATCTTGAATTCTGAATTCTGAATTTTGAAGATTCAAGATTGATTTTGAGGATTGAACCTTGAAGCCTTATCAAAAAAAGGCTCCCCAATTTCCTCCGTCAGGAAAAAGGGGAGCACTTGTTATATCGGATGTGGGAGATCCGAACTGGGGGGTTACTTTACTATTTCAGGATCGAAAGAGAACCGAGCTCTTCGTGTCGATTCTTTTCGTTTTTGGCATCACCTGTGATTAATTTCCAGGTGTAAACGCCTACTGGAGCAGACTCGCCGGACTTACCAACGGTTCCATCCCAAGATTCATTGTAGTCTCTGGATTCGAATACCAATCCACCCCAACGGTCATAAACCATTACGTGGTAGAAATCCAATTCAAATCCTGTACCAACCGGTTTCCAGGTATCGTTTTTACCATCGCCATTAGGCGTGAAGCTCGTTGGCACATAGATGGTAAAGTCAGGTCTAATGGTGATGTACATGATGGTGTCATCTTCACAACCCAGATTGTTGACCACATCCAAGCGAACAGGGTATTTGCCTGCTTCCTCTTCAGGGAAAGTGAAACGTGCGTTCTGAGTCATGGAAGTATCCAATCCTGCGAAGTTCCAGCGCCATTCTACGAGTTTTCCATCAGATTCGTCTTTAAACTTGATTTTGGTGTCAAGTAGAGTAGTAGGCTGAGGACTCATGCTGAAGGATGCTGTAGGCACTTCGTATACGTCCATGTAGTTCTTTCTTACCAAGGAATCCACACAACCATCGGTACTGGTTACCACCAATTTCACGTCGTACTTACCACTCTGGGTATAGGTCTTGTCAACACTTCTACAGGTAGTAGCACTGGTTTCATCACCGAAGGACCATTCACATTTTGCTGATGCATTGGTCAGGTTCTGGAACCCTACTGTAAGTGGAGGACATCCAGCGGCTGTATCAGAGCTAAAGTCAACCACCGGTTGTGGCATAACAGCGATAGTCACACTATCCATTACTTCTGGTGTACCACACTCATCGCTTAACATCAAGTAGTAAGTAGTGGTTTTCTCAGGAGAAGCATTCGGCTGTGCAATGAAGGCATTAGACAAGCCAACGAATGGTTGCCACAAGTATTTGTATCCGTCTCCTTTTCCACCCAGGGCCTTAGCCTTGAGCTTAGTGTTGGATCCTTTACAGATAGCGGTGTCATTTGGCATTTCGATGGACAAGGAATCAAACAAGTTAACCTTCATCAAAAGTCCGTTCGATGCACAACCGCGGTTGTCAGTTGCATATACCGAGTAGATCGAATTTGCATCCGGACACACATTAGCCACATTGGTTGAACTCACAGATGGAGTCCAGTGGTACTGGTGCTGTGGACTGTTTCCTCCGGTGGAGAACACTTCCAACTTAGCACAAGTAGACACACAAACCGTTGTAGAATCTTGTGGAGTAGTCAACACCATCAATGGTGGTTCAGTTACCGTAATGGCTTTGTTTCCTTTACAACCCTTTTGGTCACGTACAAACACCTGGTAAGTTTTAGCACCTACATGGGTCTTAGTTACCGAGCTATCCAACATGGCGTAGGTAGAATCTGCACCTGAAGTTGGAGGGTAGTAATTGGATCCTGAATCCAGGCTAAAGAAGAACATTCCGTTTCCACCTTTACCCTTGATGTGTAGTTCTGCATCTCCGTATCCATAACAAGTTGGAGCTACATAATCCAGGGAATCCACAATCAGTTCTGGGACCTCCGTAATGGTAAACGTGGTATCCAATTTACATCCGTTCGCATCGCTTACTTCCATGGAGTAACCGTTGTAGGCAAACAACTTGGTGAAAGCAGAATCCTGAACTACTTGAGGTGGGTGAGTTGCACCCGACCAGGAACCTTGCCAATTGTAGTTATATGGTCCGGTGCCACCTGAAGCAGATGCTACAGCCCAGCCATCACCTTGCTTGTAACAGCTGTCGATGAAAGTAGAGAAGGAGTATTGCATCGCGTTGGGTTGAGTCAGTGTATCAAACTCTGGGAAGGCCTTACAACCATTGGCACCTCGAGCAAAAATGATGTAGGTGCCTGCTTTCAATCCGGTAAAGTTTGGAGAGTTACTCCATGTCGCTCCAGAGTCGATGCTGAAGGACAACGGTTGAACACCACCTGAAGCATGAACTGTGATTTGACCTGAGCTGTCGTTGAAACAGCCTAAGTTTTGAAGATTGATAGAGTCGATCACAGGAGCTCCTTGGTTGTACAGTACATCTACCGAAGTATCACTTACACATCCCATGCTGTCCTTTACCTGTAGGGTGTAGGTTCCGATAGGAAGATTGGTGAAGTTGCTGTCTGTTGACCAGCTGGTACCACCATTAATGGTAAACTGGTAGGGCTTAACGCCACCCGTTGGAGAGAAGGCAATTGATCCCTGACCGGTTTGACAATTCGGGTCAGTAAGCACTCCATTGGCCTTAACCGAATCGGCAAATACCGTAATACTATCTACGATGGTACAGCTACAAGTATCTGTATAGGTCAATTTGAGCACCGTAGTTTGCGTCAAAGAAACCTTTGGATTTGGAATACTTGGATCGCTAAACGCAGAGGCTGGAGTCCAGCTAAAGGTACTTTGTCCACAACCTGTGAAATAGGTCGGATTAAGCTGGAAGCTATCTCCGGCACAGATGGCAGTATCGTTTCCGATTTCCAATTCCGCAACCAGGATTTTGATAGAAGCTGTATCGCTACACTTATCGAAAGTATCGGTAACCAATACGTTGTAAGTCTGAGTAGTGTTGATGGTAGCCTCTGGATTTTGCAAGGTATCAAAGTTCAACCCTGCTGAAGGCGTCCACTTATAGGTAAACTCTTTGGGGTCACGAGATCCACAATAGTTCACCTGAAGAGTAGGGCGGTTCAGGTTGTTACTCAAACTCAACATTTGAGAGGTACAGGAAGACAAGGTTCCATAATCGGACAAACAAGTTGGTGCCAATGTAGAAACGTAGGCCACTGACGCATTGGAAGAAGCAGCACCCGAGGAGTTGTCCCAGCAGATTTCTACCAAGAGAGAACTGTTTCCATCGTAGTTGTAGTTGTTGTCTAACTGGTGCGTATTCCAACCAGCAACGGGACTTACCGTTTTTGGGTTGAAAACCGTTACTGCATTTTGCTCCCAAGAGGTCAAGGTTGTCTTGGTAGCAGGCAAACATTTGAGCTTGATGGTGTACCCTGCAATGGAACCGGCACCATTGGTGCTCACCACATTAAATCCGATGGATTCAATGATTCCGGCGGTAACTCCCATGGCATTCAATTCAGCAGCTGTATATAGGAACTGTTGACGTGCCTTAACCTGACCAGCTCCATAAGGACAAGGCCAGTTTGAAGCACCGGTGCTACCCGAACCAGTTGAGTTTGCGGTCGAGTTACTGGTGCTGTACAAGAAAGAACTGGTACAGTAGTTCGTTGTCGTACCACAAGAGGATGGCATGGCCCCCAGGGATAGTGAAATCTGCGTAGGTGTACCAGGACACGCTGGATTCGGCATGGCAGAGACCAGAATACTATCCGGCATAGGTGGAGTAACGGCCACGAATATCGAATCTCGTTTGGTACATCCAGAATCCGAAACAATGGTAAATGGATAGTACTGACTCGTTATTGGAGTGGCTATCGGATTTTGAATGGTGTCGTCAGACAGGGTAGAATTCGTATCCCATTCATAGGTATAAGAGAAGTGGGTTGAATCGGTACCAATAAACAGATTAGCTATGCTATCACTAAAACATATCAGGGTATCCGAAGTTTTGATCACATTGTAATTCTTGGCCGCAACGATCTTAACAGAATCTCGATCCTTACAGGCCGAAGCCTTTACACAGCCCTCTTTCATATCTGACCATACTTCGAGGTAGGTTGTCTTTTTCGGGAAGAATCGTATGATTTTATTCGTGTCCCTCGCATTGGTATCACCCCAGGCATTGACCCCCCATTCAAGGGTATCTCCATAAACGGTATTCCATTTATAACTATAGCCGCCCGAAGCCTCAAGGGTTACGGTATCAAAATTCATACATACGGCTAAATCAGGTCCTGCATAGGTGGAATTTCGAACTTGAACTTCAAATACCGAAAATCCATTACCTGGATAGGTACATCGGTCATCATTGTATACGAGATAGAAGGTTTTTACAGGATTCAGGCCTATGCTCGCCACCCAGCTGAATTTGACCACGGCCTTGTTTCGAGCCAAGTGGGTAACTGTCATGGTGGAATTCGGCATTACCTTATCGTAGTTGGATTCGAAAATAAGGGTGTCCGCTGCATCCGCATCAACAATGGTATCTTCAAAGGTGATAGTATCACCATTACACACCTGGACCGTAAACTTGGACAGCCTTTGAGCAGTTTTACCGGTAACATTGGTGACACCCGAAACATCAATTGGGATGTTGTTTGCACAAGCCGTCACCCGGAACTGAACATCACGTAAGGTTTGAGCCTTCCAGCGACCCGTACAACGTTCGTATTCTTTTACCCAAAAGGCGACCACCCGTTTTCCGGCGGAGGCAGGCGTGAAATCGATCAATCCGGTTCTGGTGTTTAGACTAAAGTTGGCGCCTGGGGCCTGGGCAGTGAATGCACCGGTATAGTTTACACAGGTGGTTTCGTTTTGCATAGCGCAGGTTAGTTCATAAACCAAGCTGTCTCCCTCACCATCAATTGTTCCTAAACCGTAAAGTACGCGTTTACCCACACAAGCCGAAGGAATAGGTTTTACTTCATCCGCAAAATCAGGTGCACTGTTTTGGGGGAAGTTCAAGTTGTCAAATCGGGTTTCTACATACATATTACCCGAGTTGGTGTTTGAGTTAGCCGTATTCCGACAACAACGAGGTTTATAGCCGAACACCCAGTAATTACACTGAGTTAAAGAAATAATACCAAAATATTTGAATCGAAGGTATCCTTGAGCGGTACCATTTCGGCAGTTGGATCGTGGCGTAGTGGCTGGATTTAGCACATTGTCACACAAATCCGATACTTCCTCGGCTACAAGTTGTACTCCACCGGTAGTGGTAGATTGTACTCCTGGGTATGGACCTGCAAAAGGAACGGGTGTGGGAGCTACAAAGGGTAGGTGGTTAAGCACGAAATTGTTAGACGGGCCACCGCTTGAACATTGGTAGGTTACCGTTTCGGTAGCGTAGTTATATGAGGCTCCAGAACAATCGCGGAAAACGGCTGTTTCTATATAATACAGGTATCTTCCCGGAACGGTATCTGGACCAACATACTTAAATTTAATACTACCCCAGAAACGTGAGTAGCATGGGCGCTTTGAAAAGCCAGCGTCCCAGCAATGAATAGAAAAAGCGACAGCAAGGGTCGCCTGTAATTAATGGGTGATGATAATGACATAGTACGATTCGTTTATTGGCTTTCCGGAGATAAAGCTACGCTATACAATAGGGGTAGAAGACGGCCAATTGCTCAAACCGGGAGGTGAATGTATTATTTTGAGTTCTCGTTTTGTGAAATGTAATTAACTGAAAATCAAGTAATTGCAAGGGTTTGGTTTTTTCGTCCATTGAAAGAGCTTTCTTATGGCACGAGATCGGTTTTTTACAAAACCCGAATTTTTGGGAGCACCAAGAAAAAATTCACTTATCCCTTCTACCCGAAGGCATTTTTTTAGTTTAGCAGCGATACCGGACCTATGAAAAGAGTACTTCAGGCATTAGAAAAAATTAATAAGCTCCCCCTCAAGGAGATGCCCTATCAAGAAGGGTACGATCAAGTATTTGATTGGCTGACGGAAATCGATTTCGCACAAGTAGATATTACCGGGTATGAACCTCCCGATCCTGCGGCTGATAATTATTCCAAACGAGTCATTCAAATGAATCCCTTTGAGGCGGTTCTAATTCATTGGCCGGCGGGAATGGAATCAGCGGTCCACCTGCACCAAGGCTTTTGGGGTTTTGTAGCTGTCGTCCAAGGAAAGTTGGAGAACTATGAATACCACCTGGAAAATCGGCAGCTTAAGGAATGGAGGGTGACGGAAGGAATTCCCGGGGCGCTTCTTCAAGAACCTGATGGAGTAATCCACAAATTGGTCAATCCGAGTTCTACTGAAAGTGCGGTTACCATTCATTTCTATTATCCTCCGCTGGAGAGTTATGAGGGAATGAAAATCTTTGACCTCGAAAACTGTCGTTTAGGTATATTAAACGATCAGGCGAATACGGCTTCCTGGGTGGAACCAGAGAGTTCTTTTAAAAAGATCACCGAACAGGCCTTTAAGTTTTTGGCTCTCGATGAGTATAGAACCTCTTCACACTACATTCATCCGGTAATTCCCAAGCCAGCATCCGAAGCCATTCGAAAGGGGTTGAGTGCCTATTATTCGGAACAGGCTCACCAGTATGACTTTTTTGATCTGCAACATGAAATGCGCCGGAAGTACACTGAAAAGATCAATGAACTCATTGCCCGAGAAATTAGAATCAATCATTCTGATACCCAAAACTTCTTAGCCCTGGCATGTGGCACGGGCCGACGAATTACGGAGATAAGAGAACAGGTTGGATTTCACTTCTCTGTTCTTGGAGTTGACTTGAGTGCCGAGATGGCCAACGTGGCAAAAAATCGGGGTATTGAGACTCTTGTTGGTGATTGGCTGGAAGTAGATCTAAACGGCGAATTATACGACGGCGCAACTTTTCTTTATGCCTTTGGTCATTTGGAATCCTCAGAAGTGAGAAGGCGATCGCTGAAAAAAGTACTTAACTCCATTCGTCCAGGGGCACCCGTTTTCTTCGATGTTTTCAATCTGGAAGACAAAAATGAATGGGGCGGTAGGGCTAATACCTATTACCGGGAGCAGAGCCTTCATCGCTTTGGATATGAGCGTGGAGATGTGTTCTATAAGAAATCCGGAGGAGAGGCTGTTGCCTTTCTGCATTACTTTACCGAAGAAGAAGTTCGTAGTGCTTTAGAGGATGTTGGATTTGAAGTGGCCTGGATCAAGCATATTGGATACGCCAAAAAATCAGGCATGGTTCTCGAAACCAAAAATGAAGGATCTTTGTTTGTTAAAGCAATAAAGCCGAAGTAAATGGGAATGGTTAACAATTACCTGAATCAAATTCGACACGAATTTGCCTCTCAAAGTCTGGATCTTGAATCGGTGGAGGATAATCCCATCAACCAATTGGAGAAATGGATAACCGAAGCGGTGGATTCTCAATTGTTGGAACCCAATGCGATGTCGGTAAGTACGGTGTCAACAAATGGTGAACCTACTTCAAGGGTGGTTTACTTAAGAGGATTGGATGACAAAGGGCTTCGCTTTTATACGAATTACCTGAGTCGGAAAGGGCAAGATGTTGAGTCGCACCATCAGGTTGCGCTTTTATTTTTTCATGCTGAGCTTGAGCGCCAGGTTCGGGTCAACGGAAGAATTGAAAAACTGAGTGAGGAAGAATCAGATGCCTATTTCAACGCTCGCCCTGTAGAAAGTAAGCTGGGAGCTTGGGCTTCTGAACAAAGCCAGGAAATTGCTTCCCGACAAACCTTAAAGAATAGGCTTGAAGAATTTCGTCAGAAGTTTAGTGACGATGTTCCTCGTCCGCCACATTGGGGAGGTTATCTCGTTGTTCCTCATCGAATGGAGTTTTGGCAGGGACGTCCTGCTCGCTTGCATGATCGGATGGTGTATACCTTGGAAGAAGCTTCCAACTGGACCCTTAAGCGCTTAGCTCCCTAATTCATGGGACTCAATCCATACCTGGAGCGCAATCGTTTCCTTTCCCGACAAATATCAAGTACGCCGGCTTCTGATTTGAGCTTAGTGGTGGTCATTCCCTCGCATGACGAGCCGGATTTGATTGGATCACTTACCAGCCTTTCAGATTGTACCTTGCCCGAAGGCTCGGTGGAGGTTATAGTGGTCATAAATGCTTCAGAGGCCGATGATCCACTTCTAAAGGAAAGAAATCTGGCATCTCTGAATCAAGCTCAATCCTGGGCTAAGGATCATCAAAAAGAAGGTTTGGCGTATCATTTCATCTTACAAAACGAGTTGCCCCGAAAACATGCTGGAGTGGGCTTGGCCCGGAAGATAGGAATGGATGAAGCTGTTGATCGATTGGATCAAGTGGATAATCCGGAAGGAGTTATTGTATGCTTTGATGCTGATTCACGGTGTGAGAGCAATTATTTTCAGGTCCTGGAAACCGCTTTTGATCAGCATCCGAAATGGGGTGGGGCATCCATCCACTTTGAGCATCCCCTGCAAGGAGGTGCGTTTCCTTCGGATATTTATGATGCGATCACGGCCTACGAGCTTCATTTGCGCTATCACCTCAATGGATTGCGTTATGCTGATCACCCTCAGGCCTACCATACCATTGGATCGAGCATGGCAGTTCGTAGCACTACCTATCAGAAAGAAGGGGGAATGAACCGCAGAAAGGCTGGTGAGGATTTTTACTTTTTACAAAAAATCATTCAGGCAAGTCCCTTTGGTGAGATTACCGATACCCAGGTGATACCTTCGCCGCGAGGATCGCATCGGGTTCCTTTTGGTACCGGAAAAGCAGTGAACGATACCCTCAATTCAGGCCAAGTTGCCTCGACTTATCCCTGGCAGGCTTATGAAGATTTAAAGGGGGTTCTACAATCGGTTATCCTCGAATACCGAAATCATGGAGGCTTCAAGGAAGCCTTTATGAATCATCAACCCGAATCGATTCAGGCCTTTTTAAAGAGCACTGATTACGAACAACGCAAAGCCGATTGGTTGCGCCATGGTACTTCCGAGCTTACTTTCTCCAAGCGGTTTTTCAGCTGGTTCAATGCCTTTCGAGCGATGAAATATGTTCATTTTGCCCGGGACCATTATTATGGTGAGCAATCCTTGGAAGAGGCCTTACCTCACTTAATGGGCGTTTTGAAATACAAAGGAGCCAACCAGTTTTCAGAGTGGCTGCTGTATTTACGCAAGCTGGACCGCAATCGTTGAGTTTTTAAATCCTGATTATTGGGAGGGTCGTATTTGCCTTCCAAAGATAGTTTTAGGGAATAGGCCTGTTCTTCGTCTGAAGTAAAGAGGATTTTGAATCGGGAGGATCCGTAGCCTTGTGACTTCTTAAAAAGACCTTTCAGTTCTTGTCCCAAATTTTCCGTTTGCACCAGACCGATGTATTTGATGCGGTGTTTCGAATCCGCAAATAGGAATACTCCGTGGTGATTTGGCACCTGAAGGCAATCTTCTTTCAGGGTCCATTTCCAGGTACCGGTAATTCTCCAGTCCCGTTCATCTGACTCGTCCCAGATCATCGTAATACAGTTTAGTTCAACCGCAGGGCCGTTGTTAGCAACCCGGCTTAAAAGTGGTATAAGGTGTGTTGTCCACGTGATTTGATGAGAAACTTGTGCTCAACAAATCGGTGGATTGAGGCTGCAAGCTAACCGATGAATTGGAGATTTCAGAACTGGCTACCATAGCTTTAGCATCGCCCAACAAGGAGATGCCAATCAGTAGTGACAGGAACAGAAAAATGGTAATTCTATAGTTCGCTTCTTGCATAATCAGAGATAAAGGAACAACAGAATAAGGGCTTATGGAAAATTATCTTCCGATGCCAAACCAGGTATTTCCGTATGGGTAAAAATACTTATCCTGAAAACCGGGATAAATACGGGAAATGTTAAACCAAGTAGAGGTTTTTGATGATTTCTTTGTGGGATTTGGCCACTGGAATTTCGTGTTCGCGTAGCATTAGATTGTTCCCTTTAATACCATCCACCTGATTGAGGTTTACCGCATGTTTTTTGCTTACCCGGGTAAGGGATTGAGAAGGAAACTTATCCAGTAAGGCCTTAAGCGGATAGGAGAACTGATACGAACGTTTTTCAGTAACCAGAATAGAGTAGGAGCGGTCTGCTTCCAGATACAAGATGTCTTTGATACGAATACGCTCATGCACAAGGTTCCCCTTGATAAAGATGGAATCCTTAAACACCTTGGGAGCATCCAGGTCTTCGTATTTACGCTCCGGTTCAAATACCCGATCTGCTTCAAAATTTTGAAGAGCAATCTCGATCGAGATTAGTAATTGACGCGTATTAAAAGGCTTCAAGATGTACGACGAAGGTTTAGTTTTTCCCGCCCGATCGATGGTTTTCTTGTCCGAATAATCCGTCAAATAGATCAACGGAAGTGAATGGTTTGCCAGGATAGTGCTGGCCGTTTGAATACCATCCATTTCGCCAGCCAGTTGAATATCCATCAAAATAATATCCGGTTCATTCTGGCTCACCGATACAATAGCATCTTCACCGCGATCCAGTTTATCGAGCACCTCGTAGCCGGAGGATTCCAGTTTCAAAGCAAGATCTTCCTGGATCAAAAAATCATCCTCAACGATCAATATTTTAATTTTGCTCATCTTCCTACTATAACTAAATTGCGAGACCTATACGAAGGTAACACAACAAATGAAGAAGTATTTCCTCAATTTTCTAATTCTTTTTTCCGCACTGACGGTATTTGGTCAAGAATTTAGAGGTAATCCCCTTATTCGAGAAGGGGATAATACTTTTATAAACAACGAATTACCTAAAGAACTCCGTTTAAAGTTAATTAATTGTTTGAGTCAGGATATTTCTTCCGAGGATAAGGTTCTTTGCTTGCTTCAATTGGGACAGCAATATCAATCGGAAGGTGAGCATTTTTTGGGAATAATTTGTTATAAATCTGCTTTACAATTTTCAAATTGGGAGGCGAATAAAACCTATAAATCTACTTCATATCAACTGTTGGGCTATAGTTATCAAGTCATTGAAGAGCTTGACACTTCAATTTTTTATTTTCAGAAGGCTTTGAAGGTATCAAAAGCGTCATTGGATTCAGCAGAGATATCAAGTATTTATAACAATATAGCCATGAGTTATTCCCTAAAAGGTGATTTCTCAGAGAGCCTTAATTCCTTTAAAAATGCGGCGAAAATTTTTGAGGAATTAGGTGACCGTGAACAATATGCTGGCGGGCTTCACAATATCGGTGTAATTTACAAGAGAATTCACTTCGATGAAGAGGCACAGAAGGTGTTGTTTACGGCTATTGACATTTTTGATGAGCTTGGTTTGAATGGGAAAATGGCCTCCTCTTATAATACATTAGGGAACATCTTTATTAAAAATAAGCAGTTCGATCAAGCACTTAAATACCATCGGATAGCATTAGAACTTAGAAGGGCCGAGGGTGAAGATTGGGGAATTGCTGGTTCTCTCAATAACTTAGGTCGGACCTATCAGGATATGGGAATTCTAGATAGTGCTCTATATTATTATGGCAAATCATTGAACATAAAGAGAAAGATTGGAAATGGAAGGTATATGACCTCGACTCTTGACAACATTGGAGATATCCATCTGCTCCAAGGAGAATTTATAAGTGCCAAAGACTTTTATAAGGAATCATATACATATCGTCAAGAAAATCAGGATAGTGTTGGACTCTTGGTCAGCGATATCAATCTTGCTCGAGTTTTGGTTAAAACTGCGAGATATGATGTTGCGGAAGAAGCTCTGATTCGATCTGAAAAGTTTGCCCAGAAACAAGAGGCTTTAAAAGAACTTCGAACAATTTATGAATTATTGACCGAGCTCTATCAAAATCGAAATGAGCATGGAAGCGCTTTCATGTATTCTGAATTATTGCGTAACATCAGTGACACTTTGCTTAATGCTGATAAACAAAGGGCGGTTATGGAATTGGAAGCGCGCTTCGATGTAAGGCAAAAACAAAAAGAAATCAATTATCTAAAACAGATTGAAGAGGAAAAGGATGAGCAATTAAAACTCCAAATTGCTTTTAATACAGCGCTAATAGTTGGAATGATTATCCTCCTGGGACTGTTGGTGCTGATTTACCGGTTATTTGTAAATAAGAATCTATTGAGTAAAAAGAATGAAACTCTTCTCAGGGATATGCATCATAGAGTAAAGAATAATCTTCAAGTGTTATCCAGCCTTTTCAGTTTGCAGTTAGGTAAATTGGAAGATGGGGAAGCGAAAGAGGCCCTTGTGGATAGTGAAAATCGAGTAAGGGCCATGAATTTACTTCATCAACAGCTATATTCTAAGCCGAAAACAGTAACAATTAGTTTACAAGAATACGTTACTGAAATGGTTGAAGAGATAAAGATATCCTACCACAAATGGTCTTCACAGTCTAATTTGGTTTATCAAGTTGAACCCATAGAATTGGATGCAGACGCTGGTGTTTCGCTCGGGTTAATCTTAACAGAGTTGCTCAGTAACTGCTACAAACATGTGGTACCGAACACTTCAAATGCAGAAATGAATCTCTCGATTTATAAAGACGATTCCAGTCAGATTGTATTAAAAATTTCAGACAATGGTCCAGGGTATTATTGGGAAGAAAGCAGTAAAAAATCATTTGGGTTGCGGTTAGTGAAGCTCCAAGTTAAACAATTGAATGGTGATATCAGTCAAGTTTCCCCTAATGAACTTATTATTAGAATTCCACCCAAGTGAAACTCCGATTGTTCAAATTAAATCAGAGCTTCACTAGTGTGGTATTTCTTTAAAGTGATTCAATCATATTGTATACGAGTTCCAGACTGTCTGATACAATCAATGTGTCAACGATTGGATCAAATCCATTCTTTTCAATTTGCAATACATATTGACCTTGTGGCATATTTGAAAAAACACATTCTCCGAACGAATCTGATGTTCTTACTTCGCTGTAAATTCCCTGCGGTTCAGAGCGCATTCCGATTTCGACACCAACCATAACCGATCCATTCTTACCAACGTTGATTTTTGCTGCCATCAAGTCGTCATCTACGCCGGTTCTTATTTCTTTATTAATAGTCGGAGGAACAGGCAATTCCTGAGAATCCACATTGGCGCTGCTCTGAGGTGTAAATTCCTCTTGTTCTTTGGAGCATGAAGTGAATGCCATTGTAGCGATTGAAACAATTGTGAATACGTACCCGAATTTTGTGATTACCTTTTTCATCTTTCTAATTTTTAAATAGTTATACCGAATAATTAATTTTTTTGACTTAGTTTCTCTTATTCAAGCAGACAGGATGAAATGGGGCATAGTAAGTCCCTTGTGAGTTGGGCTCATTTATTGGACCAGAGTGGAGTGAGATCTCATGAAGGTGAAAACAACAAAGCGGCTGTTTCCTCAAATTACGATTTGGGCAGTAGATCCTGCTCCCTGGACTTGATTCCGAAACTGCTCAGCAATTTCATTGTCCTTATGAATTCTTGATTTTCTCTGCTGGTGGCAGAATTATTTATTTATAGTCTAAGGCCTGCAAAAGTTTTGCTTTTGATATTAACTTCTTTTGTACGACATGACTTAAATAAATTGTTTTGTAATTTGATTATCTGGTTACTCGCTTTTCGGCAAAAGAATATATTTTTCGTCAAACGGGAAACAGAACTCTCCCTATGGCCAGAAATCGCTATCCTGGCATTCCAGTCATTCGAAGAATGACTTCATAAAATGAGTATATTCGACGAAATTTTTTTATTCGCTATGAAAAAGGTCCTTTTTACCCTGCTATTCCTGGGATCACTGGCTCAGGTATTCAGCAAAACTGGTGACACAACCAAAGTAACGATCCACGATCAAACCCATTGGGATTGGAACGGTAACTTCTACGAAAAGGGGCTGCTCCCGGACGATTCCAAGACTTACGAGAAGATTGTTTTGAGATTTAGACTCGGTTGTCCATCCCAAGGTTGCAGCGGATGGGACTATACCGGACAGGTTTTCTTGATGGATACGGGGAAAGTTAGATTGGTCGAATTGGCTCGCTTTATCACGCCCTATGCGGGAGACCGTCAAAATGGATGGTTCCGTGATTGGTACTTTGATATCACCGATTTTGAGCCTCTTCTACACGATTCTGTAGAGATTAATGCTCGTTATGGGGGATGGCAAGATGGATTTACCGTAACGCTCGATTTTCTTTTCATAGAGGGTACGCCTCCAAGGGATGTAAACTCGGTTGAAAAACTCTGGATGGGGAGCTACGGATATGGCCATGGAAACAATGAAATCAACGATAAGTTGACCCCCATTAGTTATGATTTTAAAGCGGAGGACAAAACATCTATGCTTCGTCTTATTCCAACTGGACACGGAGCTGATCAGCAATCCAATTGCTCGGAATTTTGTCCGAAGACCTATGAAGTAAAAATTGATGGTACTCCTACCTGGACCAAATCGGTTTGGAAAGACGATTGTGGTGAAAACGGTTACTGGCCTCAAACAGGTACCTGGGTGTACAACCGAGCCAACTGGTGTCCCGGTGATAAAGTTCCAACACATGACTATGACTTGAGAGGAGTGGTGACTCCCGGACAAACTCATACCCTGGATGTAGATTTTGAAAGCTACACCACTTCGGGAGGAGCTTCTTACATTTTTACTGGAATGCTTTTCAACTACGGTGATTTCAATTTTGAAAAGGACGTGGAGCTTTTGGATATTAAAGCACCAAACAGCTACGAAGATTATGGTCGCTTAAATCCAATTTGTGGAAATCCTGTGGTACGCATTCGTAACCGCGGAAGCGAAACCCTGGAGTCTGTAAAGATCATTTACGGTGTAACAGGAAAAGACCTGTTGGTGTACGAATGGACGGGTAAGCTATATGCCCTGGAAGAAACGGATATCACCTTGCCAGATGCGGGATGGTTGTTCAACGATGTTTCCAAAACTGAATTCGTAGCCATGGCTTCTTGCCCAAATAACGGAGTAGATGAGTACGAATACAACAACCGCAAAACAACGGTAGTAGAGCACGTTAAAAAGGCGAATTCCACCGAGGTTGTAGTATGGGGAACCATGAACAACTCTCCAAGCGAAAACGTAATTATCCTCTCTGCTTCTGACGGATCAGAAGTTCGTAGATGGGAAAATATGGGAGCAGGTCAATCTTTTCAGGACAATGTAACCTTGACGGATGGATGTTACCAATTGCGTATTACCGATACCCGTTGCGACGGATTGAGCTTCTTTGGTAATCAATCGCAAGGTAGTGGTACTCTTCGTCTACACAACAAAGACTTGACAATCATTCACCCTTTTAACCCCAATTTTGGTTGTTCTGAGACCATCAACTTTTCAGTAGGAGCAGGTATTACCAAAAAGCCAGATAACGTGGCTGTAGCATCTGATTCGGTTTGCTTGTCTTTGGGAACGGATAATGGTGAAAGCCACAGTTTCTTCTCCTCTAATAACGAGCAATCTTTGGTTTTGTATCCTAATCCAACGGAAGGTAGTTTCTTGATCAATTTTAGTTCTCCAGAGCCTACGCCTCTTACGGTTCGTATTTACAACTTAGAGGGTAAGGTAGTTTTTGAAAAGGAAGTTCAGGAAGCGTTGAACTATGGCGAGATGATCGATTTAAGCGATCAGAAGGCCGGTATGTACATTTTGGAGGCCAATACCCCTCAAGAGTACTTTCAAAAGAAAATTAGCCTGATTCACTAAGCAGAATCGGCACGGCATAAAAAAATCCCCTTTCAACCTGTTTGGAAGGGGATTTTTTATACTGAAAGCTCGCTCTCGTTAATCGGCAGTTTCTTTTTCTTCTTTGGCGGTTTTTTTCGCACTGGCCTTTGCTGGCTCTTTTTTGGCTGAGCTCTTTGCGGGGGCTTTTTTCTTTTTCTTTCCTTGTTTCAAGGTTTCAATTTCAGCTAAGCTTAGGTTCTTACGGTTAGGTTGACGGGTTTTGCCAGCGGAACCTCTAAAACGTTTTCCCTTGGCAGTTTTTTTATCTCCTTTTCCCATATATCATTGAATTTTTCAATTAGGCGAACGTCTAATATAAAGAATTTGAAGGAAAGGGTCAAGGTTATTGGGTTGATTATGAGGAGGAAGGAGCTTGGTATAGGGCAAAAAAAAAGCCTCCGCAATGGCGGAGGCCTTTTTTATGCAATCATTGTGGCGATTAATTTACCGCAGTAGAAAGTTCAGCACCTGCTTTAAACTTCACCACATTTTTAGCGGCAATTTTAATTTCTTTTCCTGTTTGAGGATTACGGCCAGTTCTAGCCGATCTTTTGGACACGGAGAAAGAACCGAATCCTACCAAAGCAACTCTGTCGCCTTTCTTAAGTGCGCTTGAAGTAGAGTCAATCAAAGCATCTAGGGCTTTTTTAGCGTCAGCTTTAGAGATCCCAGCTCCATTAGCCATTGCCTCTACCAATTCCGACTTGTTCATCGTGTAATTTGTTTTTAGTTAATAATAATAATTCGATACCAAATTTATACGAAAATGTACACGGGTCAAGGGTTGCCGGGTGAAATGCACCATTTTGTTGAAAAATCGGATATTTTGTTAATAAACTACCGGAATCGCCAGCGTCCATGCGGGTTTAGGGCAATTTTAACCCCTTTTTGGAACGTTCAACGATATTCCCAAATCGGGACAAAATCAATGTTGGTGATCAGACCAAATTCGATCTTCGCCTAAAAACTCTGGGGTTTGAATGGATAAAACCTTAGCAGGTACAGGGGATCGGGTTTTAAAGGAATGTACCACCCCTTGGGGGATTCGCACATAATCGCCGGGCTTTAGTTCCATCTTATTGGTACCCAGGTAAAAGGTGCCTTCGCCTTCCAAAACATAAATGCACTCGGTGTGCTCGGCATGGTGATGAGGTCGTACGGTATCCTTTACCCAAATCAAAAATGAAGACTGATTGGCATCGGTGCTCAGTTTTTCTACCGTGATGTTGTCTTTAAAGACTTCTGGAGTGGAGGTGGGTAAATGAATCGCCTCTTGTGCCCAACCGGTGGCAACAAATCCCAAGGATAAGAATAGTAGTGTAACAGCCTTCATCTTACTAAAATAGCAATTCGGGTTGATCATTGAGACCACGAAGCAGATCGGCCACAGGCATTCGCTTCTTGCCTTCCAACTGTATTTGAGTCAGCCAAAGAATTCCTCCTGATAACCGGACGCCCAATCGGTCTTTTTCAGATAACTGTTGAGGCAGGTCTATTGAAGTATCGTCATCCTGAGCTTCGAAGATGCTTGAGTACACCTTCAATTGTTTTTCGGTGTCACCCACTTTTACCCGGGTAAACGCACCTGGAAATGGAGCCAGTCCCCGAATATGATTGTGTATATCCTGAGCGGATCGATTCCAATCGATCTGGCAATCCTCTTTAAACAACTTTGGGGCTTCACGAAGAACTTCGCCTTCACTTTGGAACTCATCCTGGTGTCTGGGAGTTACTTTTCCGTTTTCCAGGGCATCCACGGTTTTTACCACCAAAGAAGCGCCCAAATCCATCAGGCGATCATGAAGATCTCCAGCGGTATCATCGGGACTTATATTTTCCTTTTCCCGAAACAGGATATTTCCAGTATCGATGGCATGTTGTAAAAGAAAGGTGGTTACTCCGCTTTCCGATTCTCCGTTCATAACCGCTCTATTGATGGGAGCAGCGCCTCGGTATTGGGGCAGCAAACTGGCGTGCAGATTAAAGGTACCCATGGCGGGCATGTTCCAAACGGATTCTGGAAGCATTCGAAAAGCGACCACAATTTGTAGATCGGCCTGCCAATCTTTAAGGGCTTGTTGAAATTCTGGATCCTTGAGGTTGGTGGGTTGAAGTAGGGGCAGTCCAACAGATTGGGCGTATTCCTTTACGGCAGAAGGTCTAAGTTTATGTCCTCGACCAGCTGGTCTATCGGGAGCGGTTATGACTCCCACCACATTCTTTTTAGCTTCCACCAAAGCTCTTAGGGAAGCTACCGCAAAATCGGGTGTACCAAGAAATACAATGCGCATTAGTCTACTTTTTAGGCGGGCAAATATAGCGGATAAGAACAGGGACGCCTACAAGCGAGCAGTCAATTCTAAGCGATATCCGGCATCGGTAGTGATACTTAGTTGACCACTGAGTTGTTTAGCCCGCATTTTCATGTTGCTCAATCCTTGCCCATCGGATTTGGTTGGTTCTGCAGCTGAACCATTATCCTGAACGACCAGTTTGAACTGACCTTTTTCCTGGCTAATGGAGATATGAACTTCTGTGGCATTCGAATGCTTGGCAATGTTGTGGATGGCTTCCTTAAACAGCAGGTAGCAGTTGTGCCTAAACTCCAGCGATAGTCGTTGCTGACTTCTCAATTGGGATTCATCAAAGTGAAATTGGATGTCGAGTGGGCCCAGCATTTCTGCCGCAAAATCTTTCATTCGATCGGTGAGATCTTCCGCCCGGTCTTTACGAGAATCAATGGACCAAACGATGTCACGCATCGATTTGACGGCATGTCGACTGGTGGTTTTGATGGAGTCCATCTCTTTTTGAGTCTCTTCTTCATTATAGATTCCTTCACCAATGAGATCCGTTTTTAGAGAAATGCGGGTGAGAAGACTGCCGACATCATCGTGTAGGTCGCTGGCAATTTTTAGGCGAAGTCGATCCAGTTTTTGAAATTGATTGATCCGATAACGATATACACCATATACGATGGCCAGTGAACTGAGAATGACCAAGGATATAAACCACCAGGTCTTGTAGAAGATTTGGTGAACCTTTAAGGGAAGTGAAATCTCGGCCTGACTCCAAAAGCCATCTCGCCCCTGAGTCTTTACTTCAAATTGATAGTTTCCTGGAGGAAGTCGGTTGAAGCGAACCTGATGATCGGGCCCCAAAGGAGTCCATTCATTGTCCAGACCCTTTAACCGATAGGCATATCGGTTGTTGTCGGCGCTAAAATAATCGGTGGAGGCAAAGCGGAAGGTGAAAAATTTATCGCCTGGATAGAGGTGGAGCATTTCCCCCATTTGAGGAGAGATAGATTTTATTTGTCCCTTATCACCATCGAATTTTTCAAATCCGGAAAGTACAACCGGGAAGTTGTTTCGGGTGGATTCATTTTTGGATTTTGAAAGATGAACGACGCCATTCATACCTCCAAAAAATAATCCTTTTGAACCAGCGGTAAATGCGCGATAATTAAACTCATTGTGAGGAAGCCCCTGAAGGGTGGTGAAATTCTTAAAGCTCTCTTCCTCGGGATTGAAACGACTCAATCCTTGGTTGGTGCTAATCCATAAATGATCGTCCTGGGCTTGTATGGCATGTACCTGGTTATTGGGTAATCCGTTTCGCGTGGTATAATGTTGAATTTCGCCTGACTCCGGATCTAAGCGATGCATACCGGTTGGTGAACCAATCCAAAGGAAACCGTTCCAGGATAAAACACATCGGATGGAATTGCTGCTTAGCCCCGAATTTTTGTTCCACATTCTTTTTTGACCCGATGGTGGATTGATGGCCATAAGCCCCGATTGATTGGTGCCCACCCAAATGATCTCATTCGGATCTTGGCATAAGGCGGTGATGTGAAGGGTGGAAAGGTTGATGACAGAATCGGAAAAGGGCAAGGAACGAATGCTCTGTTCGCCAGGACTTATTTCATTGATTCCTCGATCGGTCCCTTGAAGTATTCGTCCATCCTTCAAAGGCAAGAGGCAGGAACCATAACCCGTGGAATTTCCAGAGGGGATAAGGTGATCCATTTCACCAGAGCTCAAGTTGTAAACCAATATTCCCGGATCAAACCAATTCGAAATCCAGAGCAGGGAGTCACGTTGGTGCATACCATAGGGAAGGATCTGGTATATCTTGCCTGAACTGAAGTAACTATAAGGTAAGAGTTGCGATTCTTTACCTGTATGATCCAGTACATAGATTCCCTGATGAACTAAACCGGCGTATAATTCACCTGAGCTTCCTTCTTCCAAGCTTCGAATGCTGTTTCCAAATCCATTTCGGTTCAATTTGCCCACGAAAGACAGCTGAAATGGTGAGGGATCGTCCAACAGTCTAAAAAGCCCAAAATTGGTTCCCATCCACATGGTCCGATCTCGACTCTCGTAAAAGTAGGTGGTGACATTGGTGCCTTCTTCGAGTTGATCTATTTTCAGGGAGTCTGTACCCGATGTTCTTTCAATCTTGACCCAAGAGCCTTGTTGATACCATAAACTTCCACGATGATCATAAATCTGATTAACGGGCATGTGTTTTCCAAGCAGCCGTGGCTGGGTTCTTTTGGTATACACCTGTTGACTCAGGTTACATTCAAACATTACCGTGGACTCCGATTCACAGAAGCAGCCGTTGAGCACAAAGTCTTGGACGGAAGTGTCCTGAATGAATTCCTGGTTGCGCCGATACGGTCCATGGACTTGATAGGCTTCCTCAGTTTTGCCAGGTAAGGCATCGGCTAAGCGAAAGTCAGCAACCACATCAGGAATCTGTATTCGGTCTATAACCTTTCCTTGGTCATTTACCTGAAGAAACTCCAACGTATTCGTTGGTCGGATCCAAATTCTTCTTTGACGATCTTCAAATACATTGGCGAGGTAGCGATAGGTGGTGTCGTTTTGATCATCGGTGACTAAAAAACGTTCAAATTTTCCTCCACCGCGATAGATGGCATAGTCGTACAAAAACTCCTGGTCGGGGCGAGTGCGGGATTGAAGGAAAATAGTCCTGGAATAGGCTGTTGGAGTAATTTCATAAACACCTATAACATCGTCGAGCCCGGGAAAAACTTCGGCAGCCGAGAAAGATTGAAATTCCCCGGTTTGAGGATCGAGCAGATTGAGTCCACCTTCATTGGCAATCCATAGGATACCTGAAGTATCGCATTCCAGATCATGAATATAGCTGTTGAGCAATCCTTCTGGCTCTTCCAGGTAGGGGGTGAATTGATAGCCGTCAAAACGATTTAGCCCATCTCGGGTTCCAATCCACATAATTCCTTGATGATCTTGGGTAAGACAGGTTACATGGCGGAAAGAAAGCCCCTCCTTCATACCGAGATAATTAGACGGAATCGAGTGATTTTGAGCTTCGCACCAACTGCTCAATAGCAACCATATGATGATCCCAAATACCTGAGCTGCCCTTTTCATCAAGAGCCAAAATACAGAAACGATTGGATCAGACCTTGGTATCTTGCCATTTACCTTTCCAGAGGTAGAGGTAAACCAAGGAGGCAAAGAAGCCGAAATAGACGTATTCGGATAACCACGGATGATACAATTCAACACTGTCAAAATGGGCGAAATACCAGGCCGTGATGAGGTAGATGAATACAGAGATACTCTCAATCCCTAAACCAACCAGGGTTTTTCCAGTTCCCGATAGGGTTCTGAAACCAACAATGACAACAACGAATACAAACAGCACCGAAAAAATAATGCTCAATACCGGTTTGCCCATTTCGATCAATTCCGGTCGATCGGTAAAGGGGGCCAGCAAGTTGCCACCGAAAATGAAGTAAAGTGGGAGCAGTCCGGCGGCAATAGCCAGTCCCACCACATTGGTTCTTTTCAGGAGAGTATACACGTGGTTAGATAATCCTTGGCCCATGAGATTTCCGGTAAGTGTATTGGCTGTGTCGCCTAATCCTAAAACTGGAATAATCAATACCATATAGAGGCTTCTTACCATGTGCGAAACGGCCAGTTCATCCGTCCCCAAATGCTCAATGATCATAAAGAATCCCAGCCAGGCGGAGAAGGAAATGGTGTTTTGAATCATCAGTGGGGTACTGATTTTGAACATCCGCATAAAACGATCGCGATCAAGACCTTGCCACTGAAAGAGTCTGTATTTCCGGTGATCCAAGCCCCAAATGGTGTAACTGATCAGAATGAGCGTTGCCGTTAACTCCGCTAAGTTGGAGGCCCAGGCAGCTCCTTCAACACCCCAGGCGGGAAAGCCAAATTTTCCAAAAATTAAGCAGTAGTCCAGGGCTACGTTGATCAAGGCTGTTATGGGGGTTACAATGCCAATGATTTTGGTCTTGGTGGTTCCTATGTAAACCGCAAAAAAGGTGATGTTGATGAAGTTAAAGAAGACCCCAAAACTTCGTGACTCCAGGAAGCGAACATTGATATCACGGATGTCATCACTTTCTACGAGGTACTGCAATACTTCGGATAAACCGGTGTGCAAAAAGGTAAAGATGAGTATACCCCAAAGCAGTAAAAAGAAGGAAACGTGCTGATAAAGGGATCCGATGGATGCATAATTCCGTTCTCCGTTGCGCCGGGAAATCATGATTTGAGATCCGGTGTTGAACCCCATTCCAATAAAAACCAGAAGAAAGAAAATGAGTCCTGCGTTTCCCACGCCGCCCAATTCTTTTTCTCCTAACTTACTGAGAAATAAAGTATCGGTGAGGTTGACCAGCGTCATCGACAAACCACTGACCATAATCGGTGCAGCAATTCGTAAGATGTTATTATAACTAATGTTTGCAGGAGATTCACTCATGGTTTCGGTTCCTCAGCATGGAGGCGCAATATCTGAAAATTGACCGAAAGTTGAGCAAACAAATTGTGCAAGGGAGATTCAATGGCCGTGTAGTCTTCTTTTACGATGGACGTGAAGCCATAAGACATTCTAAAATCTACCAGAAGAGGTTTGTATTGGTATTGGAATCCGAGTAAGCTGCCGTAGTCATGAAGGTTCATTTCCTTGGCCAAATCTCGTTCTTCTTCTGTTATTTCTTGAGAAGCACCGACATTTCCTCTGATGTATGCCTCAGAATTGCTCACGGCCAAACTGGCATAGTACATACCAGCCATCAAATGCCACTTTTTGTTGAAGGAATACCGGGCCATGATCGGCGTTTCGAAATAGTAGTTGTCAAATTTGCCCCAGGTTTCTCCATTAAACACAGTTTCAATGGTGGCCGTGATAACGGTACCATTGGGTGTGGTAATGGTCTCTTCATCCTGGTATTCAAAGTCGATCAGTTTTGAGCTGAACTCGGCTGCCTTGCGGTTAAAATTCCCCTCAATCCAAATGGACCATTTTGGCGAAAACTGATACATAAAGAAGACTCCTACATTAGGTCCCATCAACGGACTTCCCTTACTGCTATCCGGAATTTCACCGGTGGGTAAGGGAAAGCCAACCATGGTGCCCAATTTAGGGCCAAAGGTCAATTTACCTTTTTGGGCAGCTAAGTCATTTCCCGAAAACGAGAAACAAAGAAGAAGTACAGCAAGCTTTAAAAGTTTCATTGAACGACAATTCTACCGGAACCCACCGGTATTTGCTGCTGCGTGATTTCGTAGAGGTAGATTCCCGGATCCAGATGGCTTACCTCAATCTTGGAGAGATCTCGGGTAAGTTCAGTTCGCATAACTTCACGTCCTTGAAGGTCTCTAACCACCAGGGGAAAGACTTCTTGGTGAAGCCCATCTATATTGAAGTAAACAAAGTCTGATGCAGGATTTGGATAGGCTGCCACGCGAACAGAGGTTTGATCATTGAGTGCTATACCGGTTTCACCGGCGTACAAAATTTTGACATGATCGATGTATAAGGCTGAGCCGTTACCTCCTTGAAAATTGGCTCCATCTCCACTCGAAGTGAAAATTATTTGGATCGAGTCAGGGGCATCGTTCGATTTGTAATCGAAGAAGAGGTTGAACTTGGTGTAATCCGTTACCGTTTTGGTTTGATCGGCGGTTGGTAGTGCGGCGGTGGCAATGATTTCCTGTTTTTTGGTACTTGAATTCCATCGGGTAAGTGTTGCTTCAATTTTACAATAGTCGTTACCTACAGGAATGTATTTGTAGAAACCCACGAATCGTTCTGGGCGACCATTCCAGGGTTTACCCATGTGCACGGCTTTTGCCGGATCGGTACCACCCTTGTAGTCTCCTGCCATTAAACTACCCGCAGCAATTCCAAAGGGAAAGCTGGTGGACTGTAACAAGCAGGCATAAGGTGCATCATAAGCATCTGTGGTTTTTAGGCATGTTGGTGAAAAGGCAATCGTCCTTGTTCCCATATTGCTGGTGGTCCAGAAATTACTGGGAAGGGGCTGATCAAAAGCAGGGTAGGTTTGACTTCCTACGGTTACTTCATCGAAATGCTCCCAGTCCCAAAAGAAACCATTATCCAAATAGTCTTGAGCATAAACGGGAGATAGGCATACTAAACAAAGTAGGGTGTTCCAGAAAGTTTTCATAGGAGCCAATTTACCAAAACAATTTCAAAGTAGAAACAGTCTTGTCTTTCTGACGAAAGCTAAAAATCTTCGTATTCCACGTCCACAGGCATTTGCCCGATTACGCGGAAGGCTGTTCGGCGGTTTTTGGCTCGCCCGGCTGGATTATCAGAACCATCGGTGAATACGTTGGGGGCTATCGGCTGAGTTTCACCGTACCCTTTGGGTTGCATTCTTTCCTTGTCAATTCCTTTGGAGCGCAGGTATTTCACGACTGATTCAGCACGTTGTTGAGACAAGTGCTCGTTGTAGGCATGGGTACCTTTTGAATCGGTATGAGAACTAATCTCTACGATAATTTGAGGATTATGAATTAAGATTTGATAAATCGAAGTGTCAATAGCCGTTTTGGCCTGAGAGGTTAGGGAGGCATCATCAAAGTCATACAGAATGTTGGGAATGATAATTTCCTCATCTGGAATGCGAGCCAATTTTACGTTCCGAAAGAGTGTGTCAGACTCTGTTTTGCCAATGGTGCTTACTTTAACCTCTTCTGAGAAGTATCCTTCTTTTTCAAACTGAATACGGTAGTCGATGTTTTCTTCCAGGCGAACGTTGAAGTTTCCATTTTCATCCGCCGTCACACGGTTTAGGATCAATTCTTCACCATCAATACTGTCCTGAGAATAGAGAACCAGTTCAACTCCTGCCAGCTTGTTGTCTTTTTTGTCGGTAATTTCCCCTTCGATAGCCAGGCGAATCAGGTTTTTCCATTGTACATAAAATAAGTCGTCGCAACAATGAGGGTGCTTTAGGGCGATACTTCCATCCCGGTTAGAAACCAAAAGCCCCGTCTCCCGATCATCGAATAGCATGTAGTACAAGTCATCGAGGGGTGAATTCAATTGAGTTCCGGCATTTTCGGCCTTGCCCAGCCACTTGGATCGTTCACCAACGGTATAAAAAACATCAAACCCACCTATCGATTGACGCCCCTCACTACTGAAATACAAGCGGTGACTGGGTACATCAAAATGGGGAGTGATTTCGTCTTGAGGCGTATTCACCTTATTCCCACAATTACGTGGTTTCTCGTATTTGTTTTTGGAAATGCGGTAGCGGAAATACCAGATGTCATTGCCCCCTTTTCCACCTGGACGATCGGAAGTAAAATAGATCACATCCCGATCGGGTTTGGAAGAAGGTCCTACCGTTGGATGGGTGCTTGTGTAATTGTCCAAATTGATCTGGCCATCCAACAACTCGGGTTCTCCCCATTGACCACCTTCCATGTGGCAGACGTATAGTTTACAACTGATTTTTCGTTGCCAATTGTAGGAACATCGCGTAAAATAAAGGCGCTGTTTGTCTGGCGATAAGGCCAAAGAACCAATGTTGTCCCCCAACTCATTCAAGGGGATTGGAGCCAAACCCGCATTTTCCCATTCTTGTCCCTGCTTTTGGGCGAGAAACACCTGCTGCAAGGGAACTTCAGGAGGATCAAGGGTGTTCTCGTACCGGTATACTATCGTATCCGATGGGAGAGAGGTGTACCAAAAAGTGGTAGAGTCGAGAATCACCGGAGAAAATTCGATGTGCGCCTTATTGATATTTCCGGCCAAGGGTACCACATTGGCTTGACGTTTGCTGGTGTCTTCAGCCATCGCCAGTTCAATTCCGCCTAATTCTGCTTTGGCCCAATTGCGGTAGTATTTCGAATCTTTTTGCTCCCGGTATTCTTTTATAAATCGGTCAAAATAAACGCCGGCCATTTGGTACTGTTCCCGGGTTTTCATGATTCGCCCCATGTGAAACAGGCATACGGCGTACTTCTTAGGATCGGCGTAGTAGGTTTTGGAGTAGTGATCCATGGCCGGCTGGTAGTTTCGCGACTCATCGTAGGCTCGAGCCAGTTTAAACTGCCAATTTACCTTTTCGGGTTTGCGTTTTAGAAGTTCTTCAAGAATGTCAATTTGGGTGTAATAATCGTTTTTCCGATAGGCGTCTTGAAGGTTTCTTTTCAAAATTCCCGTTTTCGCATCTGCAAAATAGCTCTGGTTTTGGGCCTTTCCGGGAACCCAAAGAATTAGCGCTAACAAGGAAATAGGAAGTAGTCGATTAATAACGTTCACAAGGTACTGTGGTTTTTTGCAAAAGGGTACTCAAACTCGTATACACGATAGAAATTTCATAGGCTCCTTGGCTGTTGTTGGCCGCCTGTAAGTCAGAAACGGTAAAGTCATAGTTGAAGCCCACCTCGAGGTGTTTAAACTTCATGCCCACGACCGCAATGGCAGCATCAGTATTTCGATTGATACCGTTTCTAAAGAGCATTCCGCCATATATTCCAGAGGCCTTAATCTTATTGTCATTCAAACGAACCATCACATTAGCTCCCACCAAAATTTCGGATGCTTTTTGGTGAATCATGTGCAGGTAGTTGGGGGTGAATACCAGTTTTTTACCCAGGTCGATATCGGCTCTGATGGTCAACATAGCCCGCATGGGTAGTTTGTTGGTTTGCGCATAAAACGACTCATTAGGCTGATTGATGTGAAAGAAGGATAGTCCAGCTTCCGGCCTAAAGGTTCCTAAATTCACCGAGTAGGAAATACCCGCATTAAAGTCAAAATAAGTCAGCTGATCTTGATAAGCAGGCTCGCTTGACGGCAGGCTGCTATTAAAGGTACCCGTACTTCTGTCGTACTGCTCGGGTAAGGAAACTCCGTTGAGGTTTACTGCCTTGATGACCACTCCCGGTTGAATGCCGAGTCGTAACTTATGGCGACCCAGTTGCTTGTGGTAGGCTCCGCTCAACATGATTTTGTCAAATTTGAGTCCTACCGTGCCTGATTCATCGTGTAAATAAAGCAGGCCAAAGGCCATTTGTTCCGAGTAAACGAAAACATTTTGGTCGTAACTAAGCGAAGTAGTGGTGTACGGATTTCCAAGCGATCTCCATTGATTTCTGTGGTTAGCCGCAATTCGCCAATCGCCATCAAAATGCCCGGTATTGGCCGGATTGGTGGTGAGAGGGCTGAGGTAAAATTGGCTAAAGTGCACATCTTGAGCTTGTGCCGGAAATAAGGCAAGACAAGACAATCCAACAAGCAGGCAGACGGTGGAAAAGGTATTTAGGTATCGGTTCAGCATGTCGTAGTACAAGTATAGGGATATACCTTGATCTCTTACAAAGGTTTGTAAAAATATAGCCAAACCTTACAAAATGCATTGGGTTTTACCTATAAAATGGTGATATTTACCTCTTTAATGGTCCTTAATTATGGTGCGACTACTGCTTGCAATTGTACTATTTTTGGGGCTGAATGGTTCTGCCTTCGGGCAATTGGTATGTGATTTTACAGCGGACACCACCCGTGGTTGTTCCCCCATCCAAATTTCGTTCACAGATCTATCCACCGGCCCCAACCCAATTACCTACCACAAGTGGGAATTTGGCAATGGAGGTACATCCTTCTTGTCCAATCCTTCGAGAATCTACGCCAATCCAGGGCTGTATACTGTAACGCTAACAGTTTCTGACGGAATTGATACCGCCAAGAAAACCATTCAGCAATACATCGAAGTTTACCAAAATCCATCTGCTGATTTTTCCTTTACCAAATTGACTTTGTGCAAACCGGTGCAAGTCGCCTTTCAGGATAATTCCAGCCAGGGCGGAGCAGCCATTGTGGATTGGACCTGGGATTTTGGAGACCTAACTACTCCCTCTAAGCAGTCTAATCCAGTCCATGACTATTTGAACCGGGGGACTTATTCGGTCATTCTTTCGGTAATTGATGCAAACGGTTGCCGAAGCGATGTGCAGAAAAAGAATATTGTGGTGGTCGATCCACCAGAAGCCGCCTTTACAGCTACCAGTCGATCGGATTGTAAACCGCCATTAAATACGGTCTTTACTAATCAAAGTGCCGGTGGTCAGGCGCCATTTACTTATCAATGGGATTTTGGTGATGGCACCACGTCATCTGCGGTATCTCCAAGTCATACCTATTCCAATTCGGGAGTTTATGACGTAACGCTCATTATTTCTGATGCCAACGGTTGTCACGATACCTTGGTCGAAAAGCGTTTTATTACCATTGGGCAAACCGTTGCCGATTTTGTCTTTCAGGATTCACTTTGCCGAAATGCTTCCTATCAGTTCACCAATCAATCGGTAGGTGCTCATACCTTTTTATGGAGATTTGGTAACCAGGGTACTTCCACACAGTGGGATCCGTCCTTTACATTTACCCAGGGAGGAACTGTGCCTGTTACGCTGATTGCATCGGCGGGAGCCAATTGTAAAGATTCGGTTACTTACAACATTCGAGTGGATTCGGTTTATCCGGAATTTACGGTTAACTACGACTCGGCCTGTCGTCCTGAATTTGTTACCCTGGCTGATAATAGTAATGGTATTCCTCAAAAATCCAGTTTTAGGGTCTTTTTGATCCAATACAACAACACTCATAATGGGATGACGGCCAGTATCCAATTTCCACCGAGTGTCTGCCGAACCACTACTTACAATGTTACTCATACGATTACCACGCCTATGGGGTGCGTGGATTCTGTGCGAAGACCAGCGATTAGGATTGAGTCCAATCACCTGGACATAAACATTGCTTATTCCAGTCCCTGTGCGCCTTCTTTGGCCTCCTATTCACCGACCCATTGTTTGAAGAATAAGCCGGTGAATTGGTTTTGGGATTTTGGAACCGGAAACCCCGCTGACACCAGCATACTTGAGAACCCAATCGATACCTTTCTCTTTACTCAACCGGGGAAATATCCTGTAACGGTAACCGTAGTGGATTCAGCTGGTTGTGTTTTTAAACAAACGTCCTCCTTTGATCTGGGAAGTAAGCAGAAGGCCAATTTTGTAGTGAGCGATGACACGGTTTGTTACGGCGACTCCATCAAATTTACCAACTTATCTACCGACATGACCAAGATTACGGGGCACAGCTGGGATTTTGGAGATGGGGGAGTGGACAATCAAATTCACCCTAACTACCGCTACTATTCCCTCGGTACCAAAATTGTTCGGCTAAAGGTTAGGCAATACGCCTGTGAGCATGACACGCTGTTTCCGGCCGTATACGTGAGTGGACCTGTAGTTACTCCAGGAGAAAAACCAGATTGTTCCAACCCATTAACCCGAGAATTTAAAGGAAATATTGCCGGTGGTTACACCAAGTTTTATTGGGACTTTGGAGATGGTAGTCCGCTCGATTCCGTCAACCTAAGCCCCACGCATACCTATTCTTCAACCCAGCTCTTCAAGATTCGATTTTGGGCCCAAAATGATACCACGGGTTGTGTGGATTCTGTCAAGTTCAATGTATTTCCAACGCCTCTGCAAGCCAAATTCAGGCATACCAATCCACCTAAGCATGTATGTGTAGATCGGGAAGTCATATTAAATGGTCGAGGTTCCATCGGGAATATCGGACTCAATTATTGGTGGGATTTTGGCAATGGTAAAACCGAATCTCGGTTGTCCAAGGTCACCACAAAATACGATACCAGTGGCCGTTACACGGCACAACTTATAGTGATGTCGTTGGACAGTTGTTGGGATACGGCTCACCTCGATATTTGGGCACACATGCCGGTGGCAGCGCACAATTTTACTGGGCCCGTAGTATGTGATAACGATAGTTTGGTCATCATCAATCAGTCCACTACCGATTACGTGTTTAAGACCTTTGAGTGGTACCTCGACTCCGTTCAAATGCCGGATACCAATAATTTCTACAGCCACTGGATTCAACATCTTGATTCTGGTAACAACCGGGTATTGATTGATACCCACCAACTCATGTTGCGGGTAGAAGATGTGTTTGGCTGTGCCGATACCTTGGTCAAAGACCTTTTTGTAGCGAAACCCAGAGCGAGGTATCAGATTAGTGATGTTACTGCTTGTCGAGGCGATACCTTGGTTTTTGAAGATACGCTGAACCACAATACAGGATCGGTTTATTGGTCCTTTGGTGATGGTAATTCTTCCAGCTTGACTTCACCCAAATACATTTACGATTCTTCTGGAGTTTACAAAACCCAATATGCCGTCACCTACGGTCCATGCTCAGATACATTTGCACTTCCGCTTGAGGTGCAAGGTGTAGATACGGTAGCCTTTTTTGCTACGCTAACGGATACCAATTGCTATCCCGCAACTACTTTCTTTTTTGATCAATCCAAGGGGGATTCTCTAAGCTGGTATACCTGGGACTTTGGCGATGGTAATGTCCCAATCCGCACGGACCTCAAAGACTCTTTGACCAAAACGTTTATTAGCCCCGGTGAATTTAATATTACGCTTACCGTAGAAACCTCATTTGGTTGTACTGCCACCGCTACCCGGAGTCATTACATTGATGTAAAAGGACCTTATGCCGAGTTTTCACTCGTTCCGGACTCATTGTGCATCAACGAACCCGTGGTTTTGAGGGTGGATAGTATGAATGATTTGGCCTGGACCTTTGTTTGGGACTTTGGAGATGGTCGAGTGGACAGTACCAATCGATCGACCACAACCTTAAATCATTCCTATAATCAGACTGGGAATTTGGTGGCGGTTATGGTTTTAACTGATTCATCCCGCCATTGTCAGGTATTCACCACCCAGGAAGTGGTCATTGAAGAAGTAATTGCTGGATTTGGATTTGATCCAGACTCCGCGGGGTGTGAACCTTTTGAATTGAAATTGACCAATCAATCCCGGTTGGGAGACACCTGGAATTACAAATTCAGCGATGGAGGATCCACCACGGATTCGGTACCCACTTATGTGATTCAATCTCCCGGTGATCATACGGTCACCTTGATTTATGAAAACAGTCGCAATGGTTGTAAGGATACCGTAGTTCGACAGGTTAGGGTACACCCAAGTCCGGAAGTGACTGCGTCACCCGATCGACAAATATGTCGGGATGATACGCTGAGGATAGAAGCCTCGGGTGCGATTACCTACGAATGGTTACCGAATGAGAACATTAACGACGCACAAAAGAGTAATCCCGATGTTTGGCCAAGGCAGAGCAGTTATTACCAGGTGATTGGACGTGATTCCAATTGGTGCAGTGGTACCGATTCCGTCTGGATTAGGGTGCAGCTACCTTCTCAGTTGACCATGCCGCCCGATACGGTTATCATAGTTGGGGAGCAGATAGAATTGAGCCCGGTAGGATTTGATGCCTACTTCTGGTCTTGGACGCCCATTACAGGGCTGTCGTGTACAGATTGCCCCAACCCTATAGCTCAACCCTTAGTCAATACCGTATACCAGCTCACAGTGAAAGATTCTATGGGGTGTTTTGAAACCACTCGATCTTTACGTATTGAAGTGGAAGAAAAGTACTCACTGGATGTGCCTGAGGCATTTACACCCAACGGAGACGGCGTAAATGATGTGATTTATCCTGATGGCTGGGGAATAAAAGATATTGTTGAATTTCGGGTGTTCAACCGCTGGGGAGAGCAGGTATTTGAAGCCACACCTGCAGACCCAGGATGGGATGGATATTACAAAGGAAAATTGCAAAATGCGGAAACCTACATTTATCTGGTCAGTGCCAGAACTTATGACGACATACTCAGGACGAAGCAAGGGTGTTCAGTTTAATCCGATGACCCAATAAGTTAAAACAGCTACTTAAATGCCCGAAACCAGTTTCTCCAAAAAAGCGTTTGCCTCTCAACTTGGTTTGCGCTAATTTCACCGGGCCAATATCCACTATGCTCCGATCCGCTTTTATACTCTTATTCAGCCTATTTACTGTTTACGGCCAAGCTCAATTGGTCTGTGATTTTACCGCAGATACAACCCGAGGTTGTGCCCCCATTCAGGTCAACTTTACCAGTTTGTCGAATGGACCGAGACCCATCATCTATTACGATTGGGATTTTGGAAACAGCGGTTTTTCTTCTCAGGCAAATCCATCCAGAGTTTATAGCAATCCAGGTCAGTATACTGTACGACTGACGGTTTCTGATGGAGTGGATACCGTAACTAAAACAGTGACTCAATACATCACCGTACACCAAAACCCTGTGGCCGATTTTTCCTACAACCTGGTCACCAAGTGTAAGCCTGTACGAGTCGATTTTACCGATAATACCACCGTAGGAAGCGCTCCCATAAAAACCTGGAAATGGGATTATGGAGACCTGACCACCCCGGGAACAACGCAGAATCCAACCCATTTATACAACAATCGCGGAACCTTTTCAGTGTCCCTCCAAGTAACGGATACCAACGGTTGTATTTCAGATGAGCAGAAACTCAACATTATTGTTGTTGATCCTCCAGAGGCCCGTTTTTCTGCAAGCAAACGCTCTGATTGTAACCCACCACTTACCACTACATTTAACAACTCTTCGGTAGGAGGAGCAGCACCGGTAACCTATGCCTGGGACTTTGGCGATGGAAATTCATCTTCCGCCACTTCGCCAACGCATACCTACACTGCGGCCGGATTTTATGACGTAACCCTTATCGTAACCGATGCGAATGGATGCAAGGACACCTTGAAGCAAACCAAGTACATCACCATTGCTCAAACCTTAGCGGATTTTTCCTTTCCGGATACACTCTGTAAAGGGATGCTCGATACATTCGTAAATCAGTCAGTAGGGGCAAATACCTTTCAATGGACCTTCGGAACGCAAGGTTCCTCCACCTTAAGAGATCCTCATTTTAAATTTTCAACTTCAGGAAATCATCAGGTAAAATTGGTCGCCTCCTCGGGGCCAGGATGTTTGGATTCCGTGACCAAAACCGTGTATGTACAGGTGGTTAATCCTTCATTCACAGTTCACTACGATTCCATTTGCCAGCCCAACAAGGTTCGTTTCAAGAACACGACACCTCAATCGTTGGATTCGATGATGTACCGGCATCCCTATTTGCCACAAGGATCAGATTACCGCCCATTTTTTGAGTACACCCACACTTATCCGCCAAGCAGCTGTGCCAAGAAAACCTATGATGTAGAGCAATGGTTTTTGACTACGGCTGGCTGTAAGGATTCCGTTATGGTTAAAGATACCGTGACCATTTTGAATGATTTTATTGGAATTGGTTATACATCCGGTGGACCCTGTGTGCCTTCCTGGGCCCACTTTACTTCCAACAGCTGTTTTAGGTTTAAACCTCTTACCTGGCAATGGACCTTTAATTCAGGAACGCCTCCGAACGGAAGTACCGTTCCACAACCTGCCGATACCATTCGGTTTAATCAGCGTGGTAAGTTCAATATTACTTTGCAGGTAACGGATTCAATGGGATGTAAGCACTCTGCGGCCCTGCCCCTTGAATTTGGAGAGAAACCGCAAGCCAATTTTACCTGGAATCCCGATACAGTTTGTTTGGGAGAAAATGTGGATTTCATTAGTCTTTCTACCGATAGCAACAAAATCACCGACTACGATTGGACATTTACTCCTGGTGGCGGTAGCGTTGGAAAGAGAACCAAATATGCCTTTGGAAATACACCTGGCTGGATCGATGTGAAACTGGAGGTCTCCGATCATGGCTGTAAGGACGATACCACTATCAACAAGGCCGTTTATGTAAGTGGCCCGAAGGTGAGTGTTACCCAGAGTCCGCGATGCGCCAATCCATTGGAACAAGCATTTGTAGGACACATTAAAGGAGGATATACCAGATATTACTGGGATTTTGGAGATGGTTCACCCTTGGATTCCACGACCTTAACTCCGGTACATACCTATGGTTCTCAAGGTTTTTACTTGACCAAGTTTTATGCCTACAACGATGCCAGTGGTTGTGCAGATACCTTCTTTCATCATTTGACGGCTGCACCGTTGGCGGCATCTTTCACTTACAAAGGTCATTTGTGTGCAGGTGAAACGGCTGAGTTTGATGCCACGTCCTCCATTGGAAATATTGGAATCAATTATTTCTGGGATTTTGGGAATGGATACAAACCCATTTTAAATCCCAAGCAAAGTGTGAAATACAACCAGGAAGGTATCTACAATGCCCAATTGATTGTAATGTCTCAAGACAGCTGTTTTGACACGGTTATTAAACCGGTTTACGTTCACGATCCCATGGCTTCTATGGATTTTGTGGGGCCCGTAATTTGCGCCGGTGATAGCCTCGTTTTTAGCAGTACTTCTTACACCGATTCCAGTCGAGCTACTTATGAATGGTTTCTGGATACCGTTTCTTTATCAAAAGACTCTATTTTGCCGCGAAGATGGCCGTTAAAGGCGGATACTACGTTCGGTTATCGGATTACGGCAGATACGCATCAATTAAAACTCCGAATTGAGACTTTCTACGGCGGTTGTGCCGATTCGCTCATCATGCCCATTTTTATTTCCTATCCTCGAGCTAATTACACGATCGACGATTCCACCATATGTAGAGGAGATAGCGTTCTCTTTCAAGATTTACTCATTCCTAATGGAGGGAGTATAAAATGGTATTTTGGAACAGGGGATAGCTCGACGGCTATTTCACCCAAATACAGTTATCCCACATCAGGTAAGTACCAGACCAAATATGTCGTTTCCCATGGTCAATGTAGCGATACGATGGTCAAGAATTTGACCGTTCAGGGAATTGATACGGTTGCTTTTTACTCCAATCTTAGAGATACCAATTGCTACCCGGCTCCGATGTTATTCTTTGATCAATCGGTGGGAGATTCGCTGAAGTGGTTTACCTGGGATTTTGGAGATGGTAAAGTGCCCATCAGAACCCAGCAGCGTGATTCATTGAACAAGGTATACACAGAACCCGGTATTTTTGATGTTAAGCTGATTGTAGAAACCTCCAATGGTTGTAAAGACTCTGCTACGGTGCCGCAATACATTCGCATCACAGGGCCATGGGCTTCTTACTCAATTGTTCCTGATTCCGTTTGTAAGTACGAGCCACTAAGTTTTGTTCTGGATACGATGAATCCATTTGCCTATTCCTTTGTATGGGATTTCGGTGACGGAAGAGTGGATAGTACCGGAAGGTCTGTGGACACGCTTCACCATGTCTATACCCGTGTGGGAAAGATCAACGCCGTTATGGTCTTAGAAGATTCCCTCAAGACCTGTAAGGTTTTCAATACCCGGGAAGTTGTGGTGGAAGAAGTGATTGCTGATTTCAGATTCAATCCAGATTCCATCGGTTGTATGCCTTTTGAGATGAAACTGCAGGATCGCTCGCAATTAGGAGATACCTGGACCTATAGTTTTGGAGATGGCAACAGTTCTAATCAAGCTGATCCGGAGAATACCTATCTGCAAGATGGCGACTACACCGTTACCTTGGTCTATGAGAATAGCCAAAATGGCTGTAAAGACACCATTCAAAAACCAGTTCGGGTTCACCCTTTACCAGTAATCACAGCCTCTTCGGATCAATGGATTTGTTTAGAAGACAGTATTCGATTGACCGCAACTGGAGGAAATATTTACAACTGGTCGCCCAATAATCAAATTGACGATACCACCAAGACCTCTCCAACCGTTTGGCCTTCAGAAACCCGTGCTTACTACGTAGAGGGACGTGATAGTAATTGGTGTGCTAACTACGATACCACCTGGGTATTTGTACAGCAAAAACCAACGCTCACCATGCCCCGGACACAGTAATAATTGTGGGTGAACAAGTTCAACTAATGCCGACGGCCTTCCAGGCTTATACCTGGAGCTGGACGCCTTCTACAGGTCTGTCTTGTGCCGATTGTGCAGAACCTATTGCTCAACCATTGCGGACCACCGAATACACCTTAACGATCAAGGATTCCTTGGGTTGCTTTGAGGCCATTCAAGTAGTAAAAGTGGAAGTGGAGGTAAAATACTCCGTCGATGTTCCTGAAGCCTTTACTCCAAATGGTGATGGGGTGAATGATGTCATATTTCCGGCGGGATGGGGAATCAAAGACATCATCAGCTTTAAGGTATTCAACCGCTGGGGTGAAATGGTTTTTGAATCATCCCCTGATCAATTGGGCTGGGACGGTTACTACAAAGGAGAATTACAAAACATGGAAACCTACATTTACGTGATCGAGGTGCGTACCTACGATGAAGAGGTATCCATTGAAGAAGGTTATTTTAGCCTCATCCGATAGTCCTGTCTGCCAGCTTACCCTTGTATCATAGCCAACGTTTTTAATTTTAGAGCGTTATTGGATTGAACTACATTTGACGTCAATGATCAAGAAATTAGTACTCGGGATAATGATGGTTGGTTTAATAGGGACTGTACAAGCCCAGGATGACCTGACCAAGGAATTAATTCAGGAAATTTTAAAAGAAAAATACCGTCCGGGTTCAGCAGGCCAAGATCAATCCATTCCAGCGTTGAATGAGTTGATGGGGAGCCGGGCAGAATCTACTGAATGGAAGGTGACATCATCCACTTCCGGTGGAACTTCCGAAGCAGAAGCTTTTATTGCCATGAATCCAACCGATTCTCAGAATTTGGTACTGAGTTTTATGTCAAGAACTCAATCCTTGAATTTCCCGGTATATTATTCATTGGATGGCGGAGTAACCTGGACGGAAAGTAATTTCAATACCAGAGACCCTTATCGGGCAGACTTTCCGAATGTGGCCGTTCAAGGAGGAGGAGATCCCGTGTTTGCCTTCGATGCAAATGGGAAATTGTTTTTCACTTGGATTTATCTAGGGTTCGATGCGGCCAACAATTCTTTGCCCATGACAATGTATTTCGCTACCAGTACGGATAAGGGTAAAACTTTTAGCTGGAACCCTGGAATTGATAACCACACGTTGGGTTATGGCGAATTCACTTTTAGCGGCACAGCCGGTAGAGTAGGGCAAGGGGTATTTGACCGTCAATGGATGGCGGTAGATCGCTCCGGCGGCCCGAGAGATGGAACATTGTACACCACTTGTTTGCTCATTCCTAACCCCGATAGTACACATCTCAATCAAGGAATTGTAATGAAGAAACTGGAGCCAGGCGCTTCCGATTACACCAATACCGTTATTCCCGTAAGCAGCGAAAATGGGGTTCAGTTTGGAAATGTTCAAGTAGATAAGGCTGGAAATCTTCATATCACTTATGTGGTTTTGGGCTCTGGTGAGGTATTTCACCTGTTGTCAAGAGATGGTGGGAAAACCTTTCCTCAAAAAAGCTCCTTGGGTGTATGTGTGCCTGGACTGGGCGGGAATAATGGGGTAAAGGTTCATGATCGAGCTAATGCCGCTGTGAATATGGCCATTGATGACCAAGGTGGTGTTTACGTCGTTTATGGTTCCAACGATCAGGATCAAACCCGCGGGTATTTTATTCGGTCTTTGGATACTGGAGATACCTGGAGCAACCGAATAGATCTTTCAACTCTGGATACCACTTTCACCAATACTCAGTCTCTAATGCCCTCTTTATCAGCTACGGGAGATGGAAAGGTGACTGTTAGTTGGCATGCTTTAGATCAGGCTCAGGATGGCGGGTATTACTACTCCGTACATTCCACTGATCAAGGGGCAACTTTTAGCAAGACTCAAAGAGTGTCCTTGGGAAAAACCATTTTTAGCCAATATGGGTCCTCTTCCTTTTTCGGGGATTACACCACAGCTGTTTCTCATAACAACAAAACCTGGGTAGTTTGGTCTGATGGTCGTGATAGCCAAGGTCCTAAAATGTACCTGGGGCGCCTAGATTGGGCCGCTATGCCTGCTGATACTACCGACACCACGGATACAACAGATACTACCGTTATAAGCGGTATGGTGTACTCTCAAATCAATTCTACTTCGCAGTGGGGAGTGATCTATCCAAATCCGGTAGGAGAGGAGTTACACCTGTCTTATATCGGCGAAGGCTCTGAAAATCTTCAAGTAGAGATACACAACCTGCAAGGAGGTTTGGTGAAGCGTTGGGATAATGTAACTTTGGAGGCTCATGAAAAGAAACTTTCCCTTACCGTCAGTGATTTGCCCCCGGGGAATTACCTCCTCCATCTCCATGATGGCGTTCATCGGGCTGGCCGTTCTTTTATTAAGCGCTAATCCACTTTTAGCCCAGAAGTCAGGTAAAGCCGAATACCTGATTACCATTGAAGCGGGCAAGAGTAAAAAACAGGCTGAACTTGTTAATACCCTTCCAGAAATGCTGAAAGTTAAAAACAGCATGTATTTCTACAAGGGCAAGGGAATCTACGTCCAATTCAGTGATCAAACCTTGGATTCTATCGAAGAGAAGGGGAAGACCTACATCTGGAAAAGTGGTAGCAACTCCTACAAATATGAGGCGATGGATACCAACTGTTGCATCCTTTACAGCAACTTAAAAGATCGCTATACCATTGAATCTACTTCAGTAGTAGAGGAAATTGCTGGTTATAAGGCGAAGAAGGTGATTCTCAAAGATTTGGTAAACAACATTGAGTACCTCGTTTGGTATACTCCAAGATTAAGGGCGGACTTTCTCCTATTGGAGTTCTTCCCGTAAAAGGACTCGTTTTACGACTCAAAAACGAAAACATCGTTTATGAAGTCAAGTCGGTTGAAGAGATGGATTTGGACGGAGATCAATTCGAAGTATCGGAGGATCACCTCAAGTTTTCTGAAAAAGCCTTCCGTCGTGGCTACATACCTTGATCTGGGTATTTCTCGCCCTACTTACGGTAATTGATTATTGTCATTGTTCATTCAATGGGGGTTTCCTTACTTTTGTGGTCAGATTCAGATTAAGACATTATGCCCATAGATTTTAGCAAAGAAATTGAAACCGTCGACCGAATTTCCTACAAGGATTTTCAGGAGAACTTCATGAAGCCCCAAAGGCCAGTGAAGATTAAGCATTTGCTGAGTGACTCAGAGGCAAACCGCAAATGGACGCCTGATTACTTCAAAAGAGAGTTGGGGCATCACGAAATTGGCGTGTTTAACGGAGACAAATCTTACCTCGATAGATCTTACAAAACACCACCTGAAATAATGAAGTTCTCCCAATATATAGACCTCATTCTTTCAGAGCCCACGGATAAGCGCTTATTCCTTTTTGATGTGTTTAAGCTAAAGCCAGAGTTGAAAAACGACTTCGAATTTCCTGACATTGCGGACCGTATCTTGAAAAAGATGCCCTTCACCTTCTTTGGAGGACAAGGTGCTGTAACGCGTATTCACCGCGATATGGATAATGCGAATGTCTTTCTGACCGAGTTTTGGGGTAAAAAATTCATTGCCCTATTTCCACCTTCTCAAGACGAAGCTTTGTACCGCTATCCATTTAGCGTGCATAGTGCCGTTGAAATTGAGGAACCGGATTATGATAAATTCCCAGCACTTCACCATGCTCGAGGTCAGCATACGGTTTTGGAAAAAGGCGAAACCTTGTTCATGCCTTGTAAATACTGGCACTACATCCGTTATATGGAGCCTGGAATTGGAATGTCTTTCCGTAGTTTAGGTGGAGCAGGTAATACCATTTCTGGTCTTTGGCAAGCAGGAGTTATCTCTACCGTTGATGATTTGATGAGAAAATCATTGGGAGAAAAGTGGTTTGATTGGAAAACCAAGCAAGCTGCAATCAATGGTGACAAAGTAGTCCAGAAGAGTGGGGCACTGGCTCACTAAATTCTTTTAGCCGTGTAGTTGGGCCGAGATGCCCATGAGAAAAATAAACATGAAAAAGGCTGAAAGGAGAAGTATCAATAGAACTTTTTCGATATTTCGGGTCATGGCAATTAGGGTGTTGCGTACATCGGCAATAGTAATTGAGCCATGAGAAATCCAAGTTAACTAATCGTCAACTTATTCAATCTTTCGACACGAGGAGATTTAGCCGCCTAAGAGTCGGATACCCAAATTGAAGGTTTGACCAGCACCGCTGTTGCGACCATAATAGAAATTGGTATAGGAGGTTTCCAATTCCATAAAACCTGGAATGAGCTGAAACTTAGCACCTAAACCACCCTGAAGAAAATAACCGCTGGGTTCTCCATTTTCCTTGATTTGGGGCCAGAATTGATTCTGAGCATAAAAGGACAAACGCTGAGTGGGAAAATAGGTCAGGAATATGTCCACCGGCAATTCCAATTGGTTGGGCGTGGCTTCCCCAGGCTTTCCAACGGTATACCAAGAGGCCATCTGGAAGAACCATTGAAACTTTTGTCCCATCATCATGTCATAATTCAGGCGAACCGTCCAGAGATAGGCATCCCGGCTCAACCAAGGTAGTTCTGGATCATCACTCCCGTCCTGATTATCGGCAACCGGAATTAAGAAGGTAGTTTGTACCGCAAAATGCGACCATTTTTTTATCGGGTTGACTCGAATTCTTGGTCCTACGGCACTCAAAGCCGTTCGGCTATCCGGAGTATTCTGAAACCGGAAAATCTGTAGGGGAGAGTCGTCAGGATTGTGGTAAAGCACACTTTTTACCCAGAGATCAGCACCCACGTTAATTCGGCGATTAATACCATAGGTAAATTGATTGATTGAGGTAAAGAAAGTACTGCGCTGACCAAAGGCCGCAAATTCACTGTTGTCGTCGTAGCCCCCTTTTTGGGTGTACAAATTTTGAAAGAGCTTGACCTCCCATTGTCCTGAGCTTAGCAAAACGGATGGGGTGTATTGTTGCAAGTTCAGTTCATCCGAAGCGCTACTGGTGGCGGAGTTGCTTGTTCTACTCTTACCATTCAAGGACCAGTCGTATTCGTAATACTCCTCTTTGTAATGGCCAGGAACTGCTGTTTCACGGTATGTATTAAGGTAAGAGATCAATCCATCCGATTCGTTAAGAAAATCGCTTTTATACCATTTAAAAATGGATGAGAATAGAACCGTTTCCTCTCCGTCTTTAACCTGAATGAACTTGGGATCGTTCAAAGCTGCTTGGGTTTGACGAGTCAATTGATCATCCAGTTGAGAACTGCGGTAAGCTTCTGGTATAATCGGAGGACATCCTATTGCTCCACATACTAGCACGAAGTGGATTCTTGAATCCTTCCATTGCTTGCGGAGAATTTTGTTTTCAATATCGTTGAGGGAGAGTTTGTTTCCAGCTACAACGTAGTTTTTGCGTTCAAAAAATCCCTGTACGTCTTTTACAGAAGAGAGGGGGTAGTTTTGAATTACCTCATAGATAACCAGAACATTGTACGCGTTGATCCAAAAGGCCTTTTGATCCGTTGAGTCTTGAGGGAGTTGGGAAGCCGGCTCGAGTTTTTTTACCAGTGCCTTAAGTTGCTCCGGATGATTGTGTAGTTGGTCGTAGTCAACCCGGCCGTTCGTTACTGATTGCTTAAAGAATGAATCCATCTCATCCTCCAGCTGCACAGAGGATTGGCCTAATAATGCCAAAGGACCACCTATTAGCAGTCCTATAAAAAACGTAGTGAAAATCTTACCCATCAACATAAATCTCATGATTCAGACTCAAAATTGAAGGGTTAAGTAATGGGAAATTGTTACTTCCCTTACAAAACGGGAAATACGAATGTCGTCTTAACAGCCTTTATTAAAAATCCAACCGAATTCCACAGCTCAAACCTAAACCTGAGTGCTTGTAGATGATCGGGGAGGAGTTTTTGTAGGCTGAGGTTAAATTACCTCTATACTGAGCTCCGGCGAAAACTCTCCATTGCGGGAAAAAACGATACATCACCCGAGCTTGCACTTGATAATCCAAAGCCACAGGATTCAAAATGTCGTCACCCAAGTTGAGTGGAAAAGCAACCCCTTCACTTGTGTAATTCGCTCCTTTGGAACCGGCAAGTACTTTAGGAATTACACCACCAACGGCCTGAAATCCTAATTTTCCTTTTTCCAATTCGTAACCGACCAATAGAGGCACTTCAACATAATGGGTGCGCAGATGGCTTTTCAAAGCTCTTACGTATGAGTCTGTGATCTCTTGGGATACAGTATCGCTAATTTGAGTTACCGTAGTGTCTGGATGACGAATGACCTGAACCCACTTTCCATTTTCATTCACCACCAATGGTAAGGTGTCATTGGTATTGATCGTGTAAATGGTTTCGTTGGTAATCGTCTCTACCGTTTTCGTTTCATCGTAGTGGTAGTTCCAGCTAAACTTTTGGTTTTCATAGCGGTATCCTATTCCAGTCATAAAGAGGAAGTCTTTAACCTTGGTTCCAACTCTAATTCCTGTATTGAATGCATACCCATCTTCCATTTGGAAATCGCTGATGGATTGATGGTTAATCCCACTTCCTGATACTGAAGTCCGATTCAATTGATTGGCCGAAGCGTAATATTCTGCAAACCAATCCATTTTCCGGGCATATCGGGCAGGGGCAACGGCGGCCTCAGTATTAGACAATCCTGGATTATACAACTCACCTTGAAGCGGAACAGCGAAGAGGCCTGAAGTTCTTGGTGACAGTAAACTCAGGTTTGAACCCATTTCTGAAGACACATCGGTGCGCTCGGTTTGAGTTGAGTTTACACTTGAGGCTTGCTCGGAAGCAACAGATGTTTGTCCTCCCACATGGGCCGCCGCAGCGATTGTGGTGGACGTGGGCTCAGGTTGATTCTCCGAACTCGGGGCAACTGATGATGGGTTAGGCTCCATACCCGTATCCGAAGAAGTTTCGACCGGTACATGACTTCCTATTCCACCAGACTGACCAGGCGAATGAGTTTCAATGTTCTCCGTTTGATTGGAGTTATTAGCCAGTGATTCAGTAGGTTGATTGCTGTTCGATGCATTTTGGGCATCGGTAAATGAAGTTGTTTCATCCGAGACTTGAGCAAATGATTGATCCGCTTTTGGAGATGAAATAACTTGATTGTTTTGGGATGCTTGGGCATCCGCCAATACGGCAGGTGCAGCAACATCACTGTTGGTCAGCCATAAGGCCGATCCAGCCGACGCCAGCACTAAGGCTCCCATGGCGATCCAGGCAAATGGCTTGCTCTTCTTATTTACCAGATAATCTGCCTCAAACTGCTTCCAGTGGCCCTCATCAAATGGGACCTCCGATTCCTGGAAGTAGGAGTTATACAGCTTATCTATCCAATCCTTCTCGTTCATAGCACACTTGGCAATATATTCTTCAACGACATGCTTAATAGCTCTTTAAGTTTGGTTCGGGCATTATTCAAATGCCACTTGGAAGTTCCTTCTGAAATATTGAGTAACTCAGCAATTTCAGCATGGGAGTATCCTTCCATTGTGTAGAGTTGAAAAACCTCCTGAGATTTATCCGGGAGTTTTTTCATTTGAAAGCGCAGAACTTCACGAATCTTATCGTGCTTGGCCTGGGTGTAGGCAGCTTCAAACGGATCCGCGGCGATGCTTTTAAAGTCAAGTTCTTCATCAAAAGGAAGAAGCTCGGTTTCCGTTTTGTTCTTGTGATAATCATCAATACAATAGTTGATGGTTACCCGCTTTGCCCAGGCTTTAAAAGGAACACTTTCGTCCTTTTTTTCTAAGCCTTTCAATACCTTGTAGAAGGCGCCATTCAAGAGAAAGGCGGCTTCTTCACGGTCACGTTTATACCTTAGACAGATCAGAAGTAATGGGCCATAGCAAGCCTTGTACAAGGTCAATTGAGCCTTGCGATCTCCTGCTATACAGGCGTCCAAAATCTCCTTCCTAATTCTGTCCATTAGAACATCTATCGGCTCTTCACTACTCTCATGGCAGTATCCTCACCGAGGGAACTTTCAATTTTCAATACGTATAATCCGGGCAACAGTTCCTGCGTATCCCAATTGATTTGAAGGCTTTGGGTGGTTTCTTGCATAACCACCTTACCGGTCAAGTCCAACAGAGAAATGGTGCTGTTTACCTCTAAGTTACGGATATTCAATTTATTCTCAAACGGGTTTGGATATACTTCCGTGCCCGGTTTTGTTACTTTTTCTTGGGTTCCCAGGTAATCTCCAAAGGTTACTCCCTTCCGACTCACCCGAATAGGTTCGGTCGTTTGATCTGGGGTCGACTGGTTGATTTGGATGGTCGGGGCCTCTGTAGGTAATCCCGGAACATCGAGATACACCTCGTACTCACCGTCTGGAAGTTGGCTGAATTCAAATTTTCCAAATTCATCTGACTGGGTATAGCTAACCAGTGTTTTGTCACTGCTTTTTCTCAATAAGAGTGGAGCATGTGGAAGAATTTCTCCACTGGAATTCACCATTGAAGTATAGGTGGTTCCTGTAATGGTCCCAGTTCCTGAATGAACTGGAAATTCGGCTAAATCGACCACATGATTTGCCGGTTGATCTTCTTTCACTTCAATCACCGTGCTGGTTTCCCAGGTTAGGAGGCTTCCGCCATATCCTGCCGCACTTTGATTAAGGTTATCCAAAGGCAAGGCCTTGATCAGGTATTCGCCTTCCTTTTTCAAATTCACTTTGTAGGTTCCGTCGGTCAGTGTGGTATCAATTTCTGTCAGGCTAAAAAATTGCGTCGATGGATTGTAGAAGTAGGTCTCTACCCGTGCTCTTTGACCGTTCAACATTTGCCCGCCCGTGGTAATTCTTCCAAAAATAACCAAGGTGTCATCCTTACAGTAGTTTAGATCAAACTGCAAGGACTCGCCCAAAAGGAAGGATACATCCTTATCGAGGTTATTCTTTTCGCAATCCACAAAACGAACGGTGAGTGTACCCTGAGGGTGGCCAGTCATATTGAGCGTATGATTGAAGTTCCCACCTGCATCGGTGCTTACTGAATCCAGGACGCTGGTAAAACCATCCACTGAAAACCAGATTAACTCGTTGGGTTTTCCCTGACCCAAATGGGAAAGGAGCCCGGAGACATTCAGGGTGTTTTGAGGGCAGTAGGTGGTATAATCCGCTGTAAATTGAGTGGAAGACGTGGTGAAGTTGAAGCTTTGTTTTTGATCCGATTGTTGGCAATCTTTCATTACCACTTCTAATACACCAGAGTTGGCCGGAGTATTTAGGGTTATGGAGTAATTCCCATTGACATCTGTATAAGCCGAATCTTGCACCCCGGGTGCGTTAGCCTTAACGAGGATGCCTTGTAAGGGGACACCGCCGTGACTAATTACACCCGATGCTTCCACATTCAGAGCGGATAAGGAAAGAGAGCCCAAAACAAAAAACAGGGTAAAGGCCAACCGAAATACACCGTTGCCCCAACCAAATGAGGCCGTGGTTAGTGGGTGGTTTTTCCTATATGGTCTGTATACTCCGTTCAAAACTAACATTGTGATTCTAAAGTTCAGTTCAATTTATCCGCGTTCAAGGCAGAGATTTTACAATCTCCAGCTGCCACAGAGACCGCATACCTGCCGGCGGAAACCGGGTTAAAAGTATAACGAAATGCGCTAAGGAGAGGATGTAGTATCCGATCTTGAATGAGTGATAAGTAATGAATCATAAAGCTGTTCTTCATCAGCATTTACCCTGTTTATTAAAGTAGACCTAAGCAAACCCGGATAGGTTGGGGAAAATTCCCGGTTGGAGCGGATTTTTTCGGTAAGCGGTGAAGGAAATAATCTATTTTTGATAGGATCCCGGTTTTTTGTCGCGTATTTGACCCTTCGGTAGGGATCTCCAAAGTCTGATTTGATTGTAACGATTATGACAACGATTGTCATGTCTGACTTATTTATTTGTTATCCAAGAGCATGAAAAATCTGGTTATCATAGGAAACGGCATTGCCGGTATTACCACGGCTCGGACTGTACGCAAAAACAATCCGAATTATCGGATTACTGTGATTTCTTCCGAGACCAAACACTTCTTTTCTCGAACGGCGCTCATGTACATATACATGGGGCACATGAAGTTTGAGCACACCAAACCTTATGAAGATCACTTCTGGAAAAAGAATCGTATTGATCTCCTTCAACAGCATGTTCAACAGATTGATTTCGATCAAAAGAATCTTCATTTTTCGGACGGTACCAATATGGCCTACGATCAGTTGGTATTGGCTTTGGGATCAGCGCCAAACAAATTTGGATGGCCGGGTCAAGACCTTAAAGGAGTGCAGGGATTGTATTCTTATCCCGATCTGGAGCTGATGGAAGAAAATACCAAGGGAATCAAACAGGCGGTCATTGTTGGAGGAGGACTTATTGGTGTGGAAATGGCTGAAATGCTCAGATCCAGAGGTATTGATGTCACTTTTTTGGTTCGAGATCAATGGTTTTGGGGAAATGTTCTTCCGGAAAAAGAAGGCGAATTGGTGGCCCGGGAAGTTAGGCGCCATGGAGTTGACCTTAGATTCAATACCAATATGCTGGAGATCCTGGCCGACGAAACCGGAAGAGCCAAATCGGTAAAGACGGACCAGGGAGACGAAATTCCCTGCCAGTTTGTAGGATTGACAGCCGGAGTCCACCCAAATGTTGGGTTTTTAAAGGATTCTTCCTTGGAAATTAATCGGGGAATTGTGGTCGATGAATTTCTGCAAACCAATATTCCAGATGTTTTTGCCGCCGGCGATTGTGCTGAAATGAAGTATCCCTCTGCGGGTAGAGCACCTTTGGAACAGGTATGGTACACTGGTAGAATGATGGGGGAGGCCTTGGGAAAAACCTTAGCCGGAAACAAAACAGCTTACAAGCCTGGACATTGGTTCAACTCAGCCAAGTTTTTTGATATCGAATACCAAGTGTATGGTAGTGTTCCGTCGCGGCCTGTTGAAGGGCATGCTCAATTTTATTGGGAATCGGCGGATGGAAAAAAATGCTTGAAACTGGTTTTCGATAGCGAGTCTCGATTGTTAATAGGAGTACATGCCTTTGGCATTCGAATGAGACATGAAGTGTTGGATCGATGGTTTGGCCAAAAGAAAAAAGTGGATCACCTGATCCGCTACTTTGAGGATATCAATTTTGATCCTGAGTTCTATCGTTCATCAGGGCCGGAAATCAATCGATTGTTTAATCAGGAATGGGGCACAGCCCTTCAATTGGAGAAGAAAAGTTGGAAAAGAATATTAGGAATTTAGTTGGAGTATGGTGTTTTATGATGTTGACCCTGGGAGCTTGGGCTCAACCGCCTATCGATGGGTTTTCCAAGGGCAAAGGAAACCTGGATTTGGTGGGTGGACTCACCTTTGAATCTTTTAGCAAGTACTTTGCTCATGATGGGCCTGTTTCCATAAACCGGGCAACCACAGCGTTTAGCATTTTTGCCGCGGCTGGAATCACCGATCGACTTGATGCCCAAATCAATATTCCGGTGATCTATACAAAACCCGATCAGAGTGGCTTACAAGATTTGTCCATTTTCCTAAAATACGCCTGGATAAAAAGATCGTCAGATAACCATCATTTCACTTTGGGTACGGCCTTAGGTTTTAGCACGCCCATGATGGATTACCCAACACAATCACTCTTTGCAATAGGACAGCAGGCTACTTCTTTTGACGGTAGGATCTATGGGCAATACCGCTGGCCATCGGGATGGTTCGTAATGGCCCAAACCGGTTATACTTACCGCTTGGACCCGGTACCCTCATCTACCCCTGCAGCACTGAAGATTGGATTGGCCAAAGCCAAGTATTATTGGGATGTATGGTATGATTTTCAGCATGCTTATGGTGGAAACGATTACCGGGATGGAAACAACGCTTCCTTCCGGACCTTTGGTGTATCCTACCACAAGGTGGGAGGAACCTTTTACAAACCCTTTTCTTCCGGAAAATCCGGAGTAGCTTTAGGAGCCTTTTTTGTGATTTCCGGTCGAAATATCGGGCAATCCATTGGTGTTTCCGGGGCTTATATCTACAAAATTAAATACCGCAAGAATTGAACGTCAAGCAGATATCAGGAGTAGGTTTTAGTCTTTTTTCGCTGGGAATTCTATTCGCAGCCTGGTTAAATTGGGGAATTACAGGACACAGTATGGCACTTGTTCTCTGCTTGTCAGGGTTACTGGCTGGGGCCATTCTCTATTCTTATGGAACCTATGCTGGTAAAAGCGTTGGAATCAAAAACGATGGTGTTTGGTTTAATGCCTTAAGCAATCGGGGTTGGTTGGGTTGGATTGTGGGCGTGGTTTTGACTTCGTTTTATGTTCTACTTTATTGGTTTCCTGAGTACTTAGGTTTAGGTTCTGACGGAACGGCCAATACCGGTTTGATCGCCTTGTTTGATCCGTTGAGCCAGTTCTTTTCCGGAAAGCCCGCATCACATTGGTTTGCCTATGGTACACTTTATACGGTAGCTATTATTTCTTTGGGTATCAAGTTTCTATGGAAGTATAGAGGCAATCGTTATCAAGTTATTCGTACGTGGTCGGTTATGCTATTTCAGCTTCTTCTGGCTTATTTAATTCCCGAGATTCTGGAAGGCCTGAATCAAGGGCAAGCTTACTTTGCCAAGGACTTGAAATACATGTGGCCACTCAACTATTTCTTTTTTGATACCTGGCACCTAAACAACATGACCCAAGGTGGAAACTTGGGAATGTTTTACCTGGTTTGGGGAGTATTGCTGGTTCTCTTTGTAGCTCCTGTGATTACCTATTTTGTGGGAAAACGCTGGTATTGCTCTTGGGTGTGTGGCTGTGGCGGATTGGCCGAAACTGCGGGTGACTCTTTCCGTCAATTATCCGATAAGTCCTTGAAAGCCTGGAAAATTGAACGCATTTTAATCCATGCCGTATTGGTTTACATCGGCTTGGCAACGGCTATTGTACTTTATGGCTACTTCTTTAACACAGGCCAACTCTGGGGATTTGATATTTACCATTACGTTAGTCGGCCCTATGGATTTTTGATTGGAGCTGCTTTTAGTGGAGTTATTGGAGTTGGCTTTTACCCAGTTTTGGGTAGTCGGGTATGGTGTCGATTTGGTTGTCCTTTGGCAGCTTACCTCGGAATTATTCAACGGTTCAAATCTCGCTTTCGAATCACCACGAATGGAGGGCAGTGTATTTCCTGTGGAAATTGTTCTACCTATTGCGAGCAAGGTATAGATGTTAGATGGTATGCCCAGCGTGGGCAAAACATTGTTAGGGCCTCCTGTGTGGGCTGTGGTATCTGTTCCTCGGTTTGTCCACGCGGGGTGTTGAAATTGGAGAATGGACCTGAAGAAGGTCGTATCAATGATAACCCTATAATCATTGGAAAAGAGGTGAAAATTAACGAGAACCTATTGGGTGGTGAGTAAGTATTGGATGATTGGAGTTCAGGTTCTCCTGCTTGCAGTTGCTGGATATACTGCTTGGGCCAAACCTCACTGGGCAGATTGGTCTCAATGGGGACGAAATCCGGAGGATTTGCATAAGTCCTACCACAAGGCTTATTTTGACAATGGTCAACTACAGCTCGAGGGTTGGATGCACCAGGAGGAGAAATCAGGTTGGTGGTCTTCCTATTATTCCACAGGTCAATTGAAGACTCAGGGAGAATATGCTAAGGGAGATACCATTGGCACCTGGACTTTTTACGATTCCACCGGTTCCATTCGGGAAGTAAAAGTATTTTAGCCGTCTGGATGAAGCAGCAGGAAATTGTGGTGATTATTCCGGCGTTTAATGAAGAGAATGCCATTGGAAAAGTTCTGGCGGATATTCCCTCTAACTGGGTTAACGAGGTAATTGTGGTTGACAACAATTCCTCCGATCAAACCGCCCAAGCCGCAACTGATGCTGGGGCTACTGTGCTTCAGGAAACCTTTCAAGGTTATGGAGCCGCTTGCCTGAAGGGCATAGAGTACTGCCGCCAGCGATCGCCTCGCCCCGATATCATTGTATTTTTAGATGCCGATTATTCCGATTATCCGGAAGAATTACCCCATTTGGTCAATCCGATAAATAAAGATGGAATCGACATGGTGATCGGAAGCCGGGCTTTGGGTCAGCGTGAACGAGGATCTATGACTATACCTCAAGTATTTGGAAATTGGCTGGCAACCACTTTACTTCGATGGATTTATGGAGCAAAATTTACCGATTTAGGCCCATTTCGTAGTATTCGTTTTCCAGCTCTATTAGATTTGAATATGCAAGACAAAACCTATGGTTGGACGGTGGAAATGCAATTGAAGGCCGTGCGAAATGGGTTACGTTATGCCGAAGTTCCTGTGAACTACAGAAACCGGGTTGGTAAATCGAAAATATCCGGAACCGTAAAGGGTACCGTAATGGCTGGGTATAAAATTTTAATGACAATCTTTCAGTATAGTTGATGATGCAAGTGTTGATCTGGATTCTTTTTGTGGTTTATGGATGCTTGATGCTCTTCGTATTTAGCTATTCCATTATCCAGTTAAGTCTGGCTTTAAAATACCTCAAAAAGAAAAAAGAACTTCCAACAGATAGGGCGCAGGGGCCACTTCCCCAAGTAACTATTCAGTTGCCTGTTTTCAATGAAAAATACGTGGTGGAGCGGTTGATCAAGGCCACACTAAACATGGATTACCCTAAAGAGCTACTGGAGGTTCAGGTATTGGATGATTCAACCGATGAAACCCAGGAAATTACCCAGAAGTGGGTTGATTTTTATCAGGCGCAGGGATTCGATATTGTGAGAATTCACCGGACCAATCGTGCTGGATTCAAAGCGGGAGCCTTGGCCGAAGGTACTGAGGTAGCGAAGGGGGAATTCATTGCCGTTTTTGATGCCGATTTTCTGCCTCGAACCGATTTTCTTAGAGCTACTCTTCCTTCCTTTAAGGATGAACAGATAGGTATGGTGCAAACCCGCTGGGAGCATTTGAACCAGAATTACAATATGTTGACTCGCCTTCAGGCCTTTGGTTTGGACGCTCACTTCACAGTAGAACAGGCAGGGCGGAATGCTCTGGGGCATTTTATCAATTTTAATGGCACTGCAGGAATCTGGAGAAAGAAAACCATTTCGGATGCAGGAGGCTGGAATGCCGATACATTAACTGAAGACCTGGATCTGAGTTATCGAGCTCAACTAAAAGGATGGAAGTTTCTTTACCTGGAAGATCACGGTTCTCCTGCTGAACTGCCGGCTGCTATTCATGCTCTTAAAACCCAGCAATACCGCTGGACCAAAGGGGCTGCTGAATGTGCGGTTAAGAACCTACCCAAAGTTTTAAAGCAAAAAGAGTTACCCTGGGCCACCCGGATGCATGCCACTTTTCATTTGCTCAACAGCTTCGTGTTTGTTTGCATTTTGGTGACCGGAGTTTTAAGCGTTCCACTCTTGTTGATCAAGAGCGAATTTGCGCAGTACAATTTGGTTTTTGAAGTAGCTGCTATCTTCTCCATTAGTTTCTTGTTTTTGGCCCTTTTTTATGGGGCTGCTTGCCGGGTTCAATTCGATAATACCTGGAAGATGATACGGTATTTCGTTCAACATTTTCCACTCTTTTTGGCCATTTACATGGGGCTGTCTCTTCACAACGCCGTGGCTGTAGTGGAAGGATACCTGGGACGAAAAACTCCTTTTGTGAGAACACCCAAGTTCAATATTGTAGCCGAAAAGGGTGGATGGAAGGGCAATGCTTATCTCAAAGGGAAAGCCGGATTGTTTACCTATCTGGAGCTCATTCTTACCTTTTACTTTATTGCTGCTTTAGGAATCGGATATTACGTAAAGGATTGGGGGTTGTATCCCTTTCACATCATGTTGGCTTTTGGCTTCGGAACTATTTCGCTTTACTCATTGGTTCAGGTAAAAAATTAGGTCAAATCTTGTCGGTCAAATCCTTTAGGCGATCCCTTTCTTCCTGAGTGAGGTTTTCAATTCCCTTCTTTTGAATTTTGTCGAGTAGCGCATCAAGTTGTTGCTGCCTTGATGGCTCCGGGTCTCTGTAGAATTTGTTTCTGGGAGGAGGAGTCGCTTGAATGCCTTTGCTAAAGGACTTCAAAAGAAGGATGTTGGGGTAACGGTGAATCAGAAAGATAAAGATCACCGTAGGTAAAAATAGCAACCAGAACACCCAGCTATTAGCCGAGTAGGCCTGCGGAACCAAAGCCAATCCCATTACCAATCCCACCAAAGCTCCTCCCAGGTGAGCTTCATGTCCAATTCGATCACGTTGATTCTTTATGCCATAAATAGAGTAGGCCAAAAACAAGCACCCAAAGATCCAAGCCGGAATACCTATCGGAATAAAAAGCAGTCCGATTTTGGCTCCCGGAGCAATGAAAATACTAGCAAATACCAATCCGCTCACTGCCCCCGATGCACCTACGGCACTGTAATCGCCATGAGACCGATGAACGAATAAAGCCAAGAGATTTCCACCTATCATACTGGCAAAATACATGACCAGAAAACCGATTACGCCTATCCCTCTCATTAGCGAAATGCCAAAAGAGTAGAGGGCAAACATATTGAAGGCAAAATGGATCCAATCCACATGCAGAAATCCCGAGCTTACCATACGGTCATACTGCTTGAATCGCAAAACGCCATCTACAAGAAACATGTAGCGATTGAGAATCGAATACGATTGAAGTCCTTTGTAGGTAAAGTAGGCGGTAACCGCAATGATCAGTAAAAGAATGCCTTCCATGGTTCTGCTAATTTAGAAGGCTTTTCTCACATTTACCTCATAAAAAAGCTCAATTGTAAATCCACATTAAAACCGGCTTGTCGGAGGATGAAATCAAGTGATCCAGTTTTCGCATAAAATCGTTAGCAACGGCGGGACAGCCCCAGCCTTCCGGAGTACCTTCCGGGTAGACTTCATCATTGGAGACGGCCTCCCAAGAGTGTAGCACAATGATTCTGGAATAGGCTTTATTGTTGGATGACTCCAGCCCATGGAGTTTGTAGTTCACATGAATGCCCCATTGGCTATAACCTCGTTTACCAATCTTGTATTTGCCCAGGGAAGAGCAGTGACTTTCCGGAACATTGCTGAAAATAGGATTCTCCTTCGTTTCTGTACCCGACCAAGGGTGCTCGCAACTTCCATGGCTCACCATTCCTGATTGATCCGCAGATTGGCTTTCCAAATTCCATACAAAGAGTCGCTTTTTACCCGAATGGATGCCCATATCGATCAAAATGCAGAAATCGGTATTCATTCCATTCTCCTGGGCAAAAGTCAAGGCCTCCAGGCCCTTTTGAGAACGAATTTCAGGTCTCGATTCTTCCGATGGTTGGAAGGATCCCAGTAAGAAGAGGACTGCAACACCGAGCAAAGTACGAATCATAGTACCCAAGCAAACGATGGAGCACAAGAACTATTGCAGTCTATTCAGAATCGCCCACTAAGTAGTCAAGTGGGTCTCCTTCTTCATTTCCAACAATATCGGCATAGCGGTAGTATAGACCAACCATTAGAGAAACCATGAAGGCAGTGATAACTCCAGTGAGCACCACTTGCAAAGCATAGTTGAAAACCACGCCTACAAAAGGGATGAAGTTCAAAGCCATTCCCAAGAGTCCAATGATAAAAAACAAGGCCATGAGTACCAATCCAAAAAGAATGGATGCACCAAACAGTTTAAGCGCTCTGATCCAGGTAATGTGGCGGTGACTGAAGGTAATAGCATCGGATAAAGACTTGTTTCCTATGAGAAATGCAGGCAGGATGAGCAACCAGCGGTAAACGTACACAATGACGATGATACTACCGAAAAATGCACCTATGCCTCCAGCCAAATAGGATAAACCGGCAACCAAACCACCAAGCACGGCCAGCACCAGGTAAGAGAGAAGGATGAACCCGATAATGCGGAATATGCCACGATTCATAGAATCTTTAAAAGCTTTGCTAAAATCCACGGTATCATCAAAAACACGACGATTAACCAAGAGGAAATTTAGGTTGTATTGCCAAGCGGAGATAAGAATCATGATTAAGAAAAGAACCACCATTCCAGCGATGAAAGCCGGTGATTGAAACATGCTTACCATTTGAAGTCCAAAAGCCTGTGCAGCGGCAGGATCATTTTGAAGGTTTTGGATGGTCGTAAGATCGAAGTTCGCCGATTGGGCAAAAACGATGGCAAAAATTCCTGCTAACGGAATAAGGGTTAAAATGAAAAACAGGAGGGAGGCCAGAATTACTTGTGGTGAGGTCTTTTTGGTAAGTCCCATCACTTCATCGAAGATTCCACCTTTAAAAACAGAAGTATCAGACATGGTAAACGCGTTAGTTCGAAAAAGGTAAAGATAGATAATTGCTCAAGTTGCTTGCAAGAGCCGAGAGGAGAAAATAAAAACCCCTTGACGGACAAGCCGAAAAGGGGTTTTATGCTATGATAATCAGTCTACTTAGTAGTACTGCAATCTTCTTACTTTGGCAACGTATTTGGCCAAACGAATAACCTGCTTGGTGTAGCCATATTCGTTATCATACCATACGTAAAGTACCACGTTGTTTCCGTCTTTGCTCACGATAGTAGCAGGAGCATCGAATACAGAACAGCAGGTATTTCCAATGATGTCGTTAGATACCAATTCCTCATCCAAAGAGTAGTGGATCTGGTTTACCAACTTACCTTCCAAAGCTGCTTTCTTCACTTCAGCCAAAACCTCTTCTTTAGAAGTAGTCTTGTCAACAGTCAAGCTCAAAATGGCCAAAGATCCATTTGGAGTTGGAACACGCACAGCGTTAGCCGTCAACTTGTTCTCAAAGCTTGGAATTACTTTAGTTACCGCTTTACCAGCACCTGTTGAAGTGATAACCATGTTGATGGCAGCAGAACGACCACGACGTGGTTTCTTGTGCATGTTGTCCAACAAGTTTTGGTCATTGGTATAAGCGTGAACCGTTTCAATGTGTCCTTTAACTACACCAAAAGCGTCATCTACTACCTTCAATACAGGAGAGATAGCGTTAGTAGTACAAGAAGCAGCTGAGTAAATGTTTTCAGTTTCCAGATCTACAGTATCCTGGTTAATCGCGTAAACGATGTTTGGAATCTCTTTACCTGGAGCAGTCAACAATACTTTAGAAACACCTTTAGCTTTCAAGTGACGAGACAAAGCTTCACGGTTGTTGTAAACACCAGTGTTGTCAATCAAAAGTGCGTCGTGAATTCCGTAGGATTCGTAATCTGCATCTTCCGGTTGCTTGGCCTCGATCATGTTAATACGCTGACCGTTTAACAACAAGCATTTGTTTTCAACGTCAACTTCAACCGTTCCGTCGAAAGGACCGTGTACAGAATCGTTGCGCAACAAGGCAGCACGCTTGATAATTTGTTCTTCAGAAGCATTACGGGTAACGATAGCTCTCAATCTCAATTGCTGACCTTTACCAGCTTGCTTGATCAACTCACGAGCAGCCAAACGACCAATACGTCCAAATCCGAAAAGAACTACGTCACGAGGGGTGATTGGATCAGTATCGGCGTTGATGATATTGTTAAGCTTTTGCGAGATAAAGTCGTCTTGGTTTTCGAAATTGGCACTTTCGGTGCTCCATTCGTAAGCCAGTTTTCCGATGTCAATTTTAGCCGGTGGCAAATCCAGATTAGCCAATTTCTTAGCTAGCTCTGCAGATTCGTGAGCGTCAATTGGTTTACCAACAACGTTGGCTGCATAGTCGTGCAAGCGAAGGATTTCGGATGTGTTTTGATCCAACAAGTGGTTGCGGAACAAAACCAACTCAACCTGCTTTTCATACATGAGTTTTCCAACGGCAGCAATCAATTCAACGGCGGCTTGCTCACGGCTAACCCATTTGTTCAGAGCGGTGCTGTATTCAAGGGCTTCCTGGTTTAGGACTTCTGAAGACATGTGTTTTTAATTTTTACTTAAGCAATAAAAAAGCGCCTTCTCTTCATGAAAAGGCGCTGCAAAAGTACTACAATAATCTTGTAAGTAAATGATATAAATCAGCCCAAGTATGCCTTCAGCAATTTGCTACGCGAATTGTGCCGCAATCTGCGAATGGCTTTTTCTTTCAGCTGTCGTACGCGTTCTCGGGTAAGGTCAAAGCGGTCTCCGATCTCGTCCAGGGTAAGGCCTTGTTTTCGACCAATTCCATAAAATAATCGAACAACTTCTCTTTCCCTTTCCGATAGGGTAGTGAGGGACCTTTCAATTTCCTTGATCAGTGATTCGTGCATCAGGTTGTCGTCTGTGCTGGGCGAGTTTGAACTACTCAACACATCCAACAAACCGTGGTCTTCGCCTTCCTTAAAGGGTGCGTCCACCGACACGTGCCTTCCGGATACCCTCATGGTATCAGCTACTTTGATGCTGTCCATCTCGAGCGTCTCCGCAATTTCCGAAGCAGATGGTTCGCGTTCAAAGTGCTGCTCAAGCTGAGAGAAGGTTCGATTGATTTTATTCAACGAGCCTACCTGATTGAGCGGCAAACGAACAATCCGGGCCTGTTCAGCCAAGGCTTGCAAGATGCTCTGCCTGATCCACCAAACGGCGTAAGAAATAAATTTAAATCCTCGGGTTTCGTCAAACCTTCCTGCGGCTTTAATCAAGCCCACATTGCCTTCATTAATAAGGTCAGGAAGACTGAGTCCCTGGTTCTGATATTGTTTCGAAACCGATACTACAAATCGAAGGTTGGCCCTCACGAGCTTTTCGAGCGCTCTTTGATCGCCTTCCTTGATCCGCTTTGCCAATTCTACTTCCTCGTCGGCAGTAATCATTTCTTCCCGACTAATATCCTGAAGATATTTATCGAGTGATTTGCTTTCGCGGTTTGTGATCGACTTCGTGATTTTTAATTGCCTCATAACAACTTAGTATTCGTTCATTAATCGTTGTGCTACCCCTAGCTAAATCGGCTTTCAAAAATCTATGCTCTATCCTCTACATACCTATACCATAATAAGCAGCCCTACCGTTGGGGTAAATTCCTTCCACCAGTACGCCTCCTTTTTTATTATCGAGGGCATTTGACAAGTCTTGATAACTGCCAATGCGCTGCCCATCAATGCGTAAGATGATAAATCCTTCCCTAACTCCGGCCTTCATCAATTTTCCCGATTGGAGATCAATTACTTGAACTCCCGATGAAATTCCGAGGCGGCTTTTCTGTTTTTCTGTAATTTCCTCAAAATTCGCGCCAAGAACGGTCCGAATTCCTTCGTCCTTGCGGTCGATGATGTCGGTGTTTCCAAACTTGTTGCGAAGTACCAACGGAATCTCAATCGATTCATTGTCCCGAATCAAAGTAACCTTCACCTTATCTCCTGGGCGGAAATTACTTAGCTGTTCTTGCAATTCAGGTACATCATTGACCTGGCGGGAGTTAATGTGTGTAATCACATCTCCAGCCTCGATTCCAGCTTCTCGGGCAGATCCTTTTTCAGCCAAACCGGCTACATAGATTCCATCCCGGGTTTTAAGTTTTTCGCGTTCGGCCAATTCCGGTGTGATGTTTCGAATAGAAACTCCAATAAAGGCGCGTTGAACGCTGCCAAACTCCATTAAATCCTTTACCACCTTTCGGGTAATGTTTGCCGGTATAGCAAAGGAGTATCCCATAAAAGATCCGGTATTGGACTTAATCGCTGCATTGATCCCAATTAATTCTCCTTGAGCATTTACAAGTGCTCCACCACTGTTACCTGGGTTAACGGCAGCATCGGTTTGGATAAAAGCCTCCACAGCCGAGCTCCCATTAGGGTCATTCGTGGTCAAAATATTAATGTCTCTTCCTTTGGCGCTGATGATTCCAGCGGTCACGGTAGAGTTTAGGTTAAAGGGATTTCCTACTGCCAGTACCCATTCACCCACTTTGAGCATATCGGAATTTCCGTAGGACAAGTAGGGCAAGTTTTCTGCATCTACTTTCAATAGAGCCAAATCCGTAGAAGGATCTCGACCAATCACCTCGGCTTCAAAAACTTGCTTATCGTGCAAGGTTATTTTTACATTTTCAGCGCCCTCTACTACGTGATTATTGGTTACAATGTATCCATCATCCGAGATAATCACACCGGATCCTGTTCCCTCGGGTTGAGGATTGTAGCGAGGTCTTCCATAAAAGAGGTCAAACAGGGGATTGGACTGGTAATATTCCTGTCCAGAGTACACCGTTCTAACGTGTACAACCGATTCCAGGGACTTTTCAGCCGCAAAGGTTAAATCGGGTAGTGGATTTGGAACTCCAGGATTTCTGACCAATTGAGCAGGCACGGTTTCCTGCTGCACGACTACAGCCTGTTGCACAGGCTCAGGTTTGGCCACAAAATGGTAACCGGAAAGAGCGATGGCTCCTCCCAACAAAGCACTCAGAAATGTTTTCCAGGTCTGTTTCATATTCTTCAGGTAAATTTTTTGTTATTGGAATTAGGATGAACAATTCCTATACCTATAACTCCAATCTTACCCGATAGTTCAGATTTGGCAGGTTAACTAATGTTAAGCTCCCTTCCTGCCTATTTTCAAAAACCAAAAGGTGATTGTTTACTTACCCGTTCCATCTATAAAAACGTAATTTTGGAGGCATTAGTTGGTTCAATGATTGAGTTCTATAAATACGAAGGTGCCGGAAACGATTTTATATTGATCGATAACCGTGACCATATTTTCCAAGCGACCCCAGAAAAAGTAGAAGATATGTGCGACCGCCATTTTGGCATTGGAGCAGATGGATTGATCCTACTTGAAAACGCCGAGGGTTATGATTTTCGAATGGTTTATTTCAATTCGGATGGTCACGAGAGCACCATGTGTGGCAATGGCGGACGCTGCATTGTCAAGTTTGCTTATGACCTGGATCTGATTGGAATCAATACCTCATTCGTGGCCATAGATGGTCCCCATCAGGCAGAGGTATTGGGGGAGTCCAAAATTAGCCTGGAGATGATCGATGTTGTTGAAGTGGAACAGGTAGGGAGTGACTATTTCCTGGATACTGGTTCACCTCATTACGTGAGAAAAGTGCCGGACGTGGGCGGAATGGACTTGGTTCGTTCAGCTCGATCCATTCGCTACAACGAGAGATTTCAACAGGAAGGAACGAACGTCAATTTCTTCGAACCTCTGGAAGATCGATTAATGATTCGGACCTATGAAAGAGGAGTGGAGGACGAAACCCTGGCTTGTGGTACAGGTATTACCGCGGTAGCTCTGGTAGCTGAGCTTACCGGTCAAAATACCCATGAAGGCCACTCACACCTGGTCGCCAGAGGTGGAACACTGGAAGTTTATTATGATCGTGAAGGAAACGAGTTTAATAACATCCGCTTGGTAGGTCCTGCCAAATACGTGTTCAAGGGCGAATGGCCTTCTGAATAAATTATCCTGGAATTTTATCTACCCCAAAGCGAAGAATAGTCTTAAGTTTTTCTGGGTCCACTTTTCTAAAATCGGATAAGTAGATCTCACGGTGGATTTTGGATAATCGGGTACTGCCCATTTTTTTAGTAAAATCTTCCATTCGGGCAAAACTTGCTGGTTCGTCATCGTAACTTCCGACGTGCATCATTTGTACACATGGTCCTTCCTGAATACGTTCAATCTTGATCTGTTCCACCAGTGGATTGCTTTTCTTTTTCAAGACTTCCTGGCGGATGTGTTCCATGTATTCCAGAGGAATATAGTCAGGCTGCCGAATCATTAGGTTGAAAACCAAATCGTCCTTGGAAAATGTTCCCGTAAACGTCCTTTTGGCTTCTTCGTTAAGGTCCCAAACTCCTTCCAGCGGATAAACTGTGAAATCCTGGTAGCCTTCCGGTTGCAACGCCTCTTTTTTGAGGTTCATTTTTAGGCCATAAGCCAGGGAATATAAAGCTCCAATGTATTCAGAAAAGGACTCGCTATTTGGGTTCCCTTCTCCCGCCAGGGTGATAAATTGAAAGGATGGAACATCGATAAACTGAGGTTCAGTTTTAGGCTGATAAATGGATTTCTCCTTTTTGCGCCATTCGTGCTTTGTCATATCACAAAATGCTTTGATAAACGATGGTTTGAATTTTCCATTGGCCGTCTTCCTTAATCAAGTTGATGTAATCACAGCCTTTTAAGCCTTGCGACCATTCCATTTCCAATTTGACTACTGCCGTTCGATCCTGTGCATCCAGAATGTTCATGGTCCTTGGGGTGTCAGGCATAATGTTGTCTTGGTTGAAGGTGACGACCCACTCTTTGATTTCGGCAATACCAACGGTTGAAACATCCAGCCATTTTTTGTTTTCATGGTCGTATATGAAACCTGTTTTGGTGGCATCTTTCGTGAATTGATTGTCGATTAAATCCGTGTCCATTTTCTGAAATGCCAGGGGGTAAGATTGTGCGGCATTCAGAATTTCATGCTTTTCCATTTTGCGTCGTTTGATTTGTTGACCCAAAAGTAGAACGGGGATGTGACAGCCCTATGTCAGGGGGAGGCGACTTTGTCGCCTAGTGCGAGTGTGAGGTTCGAGAAGCGAGGGAAGGGGGAGTTGAGAATCGAGAATTGAGAATCGAGAGTGGAGAGTTGAGAATCGAGAGTGAGAATAAAAATGCGGGATTGCTTGATTAAGGGCATAGTAAATTTGCTCCCTTAATTGGGAAATCTAATTCAGTAAAATAAGGGGATAGCTTTTAGGCCAAAGAATAAACCTCGACTCTCAAGACTCGGGCTCGCTCCTCCTAATGGTTCAGCATCACCGGCATAACCAGCATCAGCAAGTTCTCGTTTTCGTCGTTTCCATCGGCTGGAAGTAATAATCCGGCACGATTCGGAACTGACATTTCGAGAACTACATGCTCGCTTTCGATGTTGCTTAACATCTCGATTAAGAAGCGGGAGTTGAATCCGATTTCGATATCTTCTCCTTCGTGGTCACAAGTCAAGCGTTCGTTTGCTTCGTTGGAGAAATCCAAGTCCTCGGCAGAGATGGCCAACTCGTTTCCAGTAATCTTCAAACGAACCTGGTGAGTAGTCTTATTGGAGAAGATAGAAATACGCTTGATAGAGCTCAAGAAAGAAGAGCGATCAACCGTTACTCGATTTGGGTTTTCCTTTGGAATTACCGCATCGTAGTTCGGGTACTTTCCATCAATCAGACGACAGATCAAGGTCACATTTTCGAAAGCGAAGAAAGCGTTTGTATCGGTAAATTCAACCTTTACTTCACCATCAGCGTTAGACAAAAGTCCCTTAAGCAGAGTCGCTGGTTTTTTAGGTAGAATGAAAGATGCACCCTTATCGGACTTAGCATCCATTCTGCGGTAACGTACCAGTTTATGAGCATCTGTGGCCACGAAGGTCACATTATCTGTATTCAATTCGAAAAACACGCCTGACATCACCGGACGCAATTCATCATTGCCACTGGCAAACAAGGTCTTGTTCACCGCATTGTACAGAATGTCCATGTTCATGGTAATTCCCGTTGGAGATTCCAATTCAGGAGTCTTTGGGAATTCCTCACCATTGTGACCGGCCAATTTATATTTACCATTGTCGGTAACAACCTCCACTGAAAAATTATCCGGATCTACGTTGAATGTCAACGGTTGCTCAGGAAAAGTTTTTAGCGTGTCAAGCAAAAGCTTAGCAGGGATGGCCACATGAATATCTTTTTCAGCTTTATCCAGCTTAATGGATGTGGTCATAGTGCTTTCCAGGTCAGAAGCAGAAACAGTCAACTCTTCACCTTCAATGTGAAAAAGGAAATTTTCTAAGATAGGAAGGGTACTGCTTGCGTTTAATACACCGGAAATGGCGCTCAATTCTTTCAGTAATACAGAGCTCGAAACAATGAATTTCATAAATGACTCAAGTTAGGTGAGTGTTACGCAAACAAAATTATTTTTTTGATGGGTAGGCCCAAACAATTTTGCCGCGATGGGCCGGGTATTTATCAACAAAAGCTAAGCAGTTGTTCACAGTTTTTCGAGTGCCCTTCCCGGTTTAGGGAGTTGGAGTACCTCGAAAAAAGGAAAGCGGAGCGGTAAGTGGGTCAAAAACAAAATATTGGGCAATGACCAGTCCCTCTCCATTTATGGAAATGTACATCCGGTCCATATCATAGTCCAAAATTTGCTGCTCGAAGTCCTGGTAGCCTTCTGGAACGGGCTTTTTGTAGGTGGCAACTTCAGTTTTGTTTCCACTTTCATCCGTTACAGTAAACACATGCTGAACAGGAGATCCAATTTGCAGAGAATCAAGAAATTGCTGCGATTTTGTTTCTTCTCGACCCTCGTAGCTAATTTGCTTAAAACGAATTACATAATCGCGGATAATGGCTTGATTGGCGTCTGGGACAACGTTGCCATTAGCATCCTTCAATAAGTAACTTTCCTCTCCATTCTTCACGATTTCGAACGACTTACCAGGTTCTTGAACATGCTCTAATTTGATGGAAGAAATGGTTTTGACCAATTCCCCAGGATAAGACCAAATCGAGTTGTCTTGCCACAAGTTTGGATTCGTTGGATACCGAGGTCCTAAATAACCATAATGCCCTTCTATGTGCATCAGAAAGGGAACAGTGGAATTATCCAACAGCATGTAGGTACCAGTATGTTCAGCATTTGCGCCACCCACGAAATAGACTTTGGTAGGCACATCCTGGTAGTTGCTATAGACCTCCACTTTTGTCGATTTAGCGGCCAGTTTTTTTACCACCAAGTCAAATTGAGCCTTAGATACCGGAGTACGAACTTTGATGTTTTTTAGGGTACTCAAAAGCACATTAACCACATCTTGACGAGCTTTAATATCTCCATTAACCATCCAGCCGTTTTCGGTTCGTTCTACCGTTAGAGTTCTGTTGGCTTTATCAGCGAGAAAAACTTTAGTAACTGCACCCGTATCTTCAATGGCAAAATCGGTCAATTGAGATTGAATGGTGGAATTGTTTTTCCCTCCTAAAATCCAGGCTGCAACTCCCAGAATTACGGCCAGTACCAACAAAAAGACAAATCCTTTTTTCATCGACGGGTATATTTTCTTCTTCTCCAGTAATAGCTAATTAAGCCGTACAGCAATATGATCAATACGGGAACGACAGTGTTCACCAGCTGCCAGGAGAATTTTTGTTTTTCAATTCGGGGACGGTCAAGCAAGCGCATTTTAAACTCCTTGGCTCGTACATTCAGCAATCCGGAATCATCGAGTAGGTAGTTCATGCAATTCATGATAAAGTCTTTGTTGGCATAAATTCTACGGGTGTAGCGGTCAAATCCAAGGGCGTAGAATTCGTTGGTATTTCGGTTTACCCGGTTGCGGATGATGTCAGCGTCGGCTACAAAAATCTGCTTGGTCGGATAACTCGATTCACGGAAAGCGATTCCTTGATTCTGGGCAATTTTATCCACCAATCGATTCTTAAAATTGGAGGTGAATTTTCCTTCTACAAGAACGGCCAGAGGTTGTGGGCCGAGGTTAAACTGCCGTGGATCGGGCTCCATTCTCAAAATGTTTAGGCTCACTCGATTAGGTGTGCTAACTACTTTGGAGTAATCCGATGAGGTAAGCAAAACGGTCTTTTTGATCGCCGTATCCTTTCCTACAAAGTCAATGGTAGAAATGAATTCCGATTTAATGGCATCCAGGTTCTTAACAATAGCATGCTGTTTTCCCGGAATAATCATGGGGAAATAGAACCAAGGGAATAACTCTTGTCGTGGTTGATTTCCAATTTGACCTGTAACAACGGGAATGGGCATAGACTGCATATCCATCACCAAATCCCGATTGATTCGAACCCCATAGCGGAAAAACTGATCATCCAGGTTCAAGTCTCTTGGAAGTGCCAAAGTGGTTGAAGCCGATTGCAAAGAATCCATGGTAATGGAAACGGGTTCAACTAACCAAAGTGCCTTTCCACCATACATCACGAATTGATCCAGAATGAACTTGTTCTTCTCGTCAAAAGCTGAATCCGGACCGGCTACAATAACCGCATCATATCCTTCCAAAGCCCGAAGTTGGTGATTAAGAGTAACCTCCTCAACAGCGTAAAATTCAAGCAGCGATTTTTTAATGTCCGCCATAGAGGCTTCATCCAGTTCTCCGTGCCCTTGCAAAATGGCCACCCGCTTTTTGTTCACGGTCATCAGATTGCGAAGAATACTTGAGAATTCATACTCCAACTGCTGGATGGAGTTGTTGATCATTAAAGGCTCTGGAACACCCAATTGAGTGCGCAGTAATTGCCAGGGGAGGGTGCGGTCTTTGTAAGTGACCATGGCACCGGCAAATATGACTTTCTGAGAAGCTTCTTCCACCGATTCTTTTCGGAGGGTAGTGGGCTTGAGTCCTTCTTTAACCAGTTTGTTGTAAACCCTTTCACGCTCTTCCTCATTGGGATTAGCTGATGGGTCGATAAATTCATATTGAAGATTGTCGCCGGTATAGGCTCGGAACTCATCCAACAATTCTTGGGTGGCTTCTCTCAGCTTTTTGTAGTCGGCTGGAAGATCTCCGTCGAGGTAGACACGAACGTAAACGAAATCGTCTAACTCCTGAGCCTGTTCGAGGGAAACTTCAGAAAGTGAATAACGCTTATCGGAAGTAAGGTCTATTCGGGAAAAGAAAAAAGAACCCAAGTAGTTGAGAAGAATCAAAACGACGATTCCCACCACCAATTGCAATATGTCGGTATACTTACGACTCATGGTTTACCACTTCCGAGTGTCTAATTTCAATTTGGTGAGGAGCATGAACAAAACGATCAAGCTCAAAAAGTAGATGACATCGCGGGAATCAATTACCCCACGACTCATGGAGATGTAGTGCTCGTTGATACCCAGTTTTAAGATAACGTGATCCGCAATTCCTAAAATCTCGAGGCTACTAATCGACTCCAATCCAACGTAAAGAAAGAAGCACAGGAAAACGCCGAGAATAAAAGACACAATTTGATTAACCGAAATAGAAGAGGCAAATAAACCAATAGCGACAAAGGCGGATGCTAAAAAGACCAAGCCGGCATATGATCCCCACATGGCTCCGGTGTCCACATTAAAAGGAGGTGCGCCTAATACACTAACCGTGTAGAAGTAAAGCAGGGTGGGAACCAGAGTGAAAATTACCAAGAGGATTCCAGCCAAATATTTGCTTACAATGATTTGCCAGTCGCTCACGGGCTTGGTCAGAAGAAGTTCAATAGTTCCGGTTCTTTTTTCTTCCGAAAACATCCGCATGGTAATGGCCGGGGCCAGAAACATAAATACCCAGGGAGCTAATACAAAGAGGGAATCAATATTCGCATAACCGGCATCCAGCAAATTGTAGCTACCCGGAAATACCCAGAGGAACAATCCTACGGCGAGCAGAAAGATGATCATGACTATGTATCCGATCAGGGAATTGAGGAATCCGCTTATTTCTTTTCTCAGTAGGGTGACCATAAATGGAAATCAGCGGCCAAAATTAGTACAAAATGCCAGTGTCCGTCTCGAAATAAATGTGAATAAGCCAGTGGCGGGATTTGAATGACGGCAGGTCAACGAAGTATGCTAATTTTGCAGCCAATTTTTTACAAGTTATGGAAGTCTTAAAATTTGGGGGTACCTCGGTTGGAAGTCCGGAGCGTATGAGGCAGATAGCCACGCTTATTACGGGCGGAGAGAAGAAGATTGTGGTGTTGTCGGCGGTTAGTGGAACCACGAACACATTGGTTGAAATCTGTCAGTCTCTTTATAAGAAGGATCAGGATCGTGCACTTGAATTGATCGACGGACTCGAAGAGCGTTACCGGGAATTTATTTCGGAATTAGTTACAGAAAGCCGTGAGGGGGAAGAAGTATTGGAGCTTGTTCTCGCCATGATCAATGGAATTCGCTCGTTTACCCGAAAACAGATTAACCTCTTCATTGAGCGTTCCATTTTGGCTCAGGGAGAGTTGATTTCCACCCATATTTTCTACTACTACCTAAAGAGTATTGGAGTAAAGGCTGTGTTGCTACCAGCCCTCGATTTTATGCGGGTAGACGATAAAGACGAGCCAGACAGCCGTTTTATTGAAGAGAATCTGGAATTTGAAGTTTCTAAGTATCCAGGGAAAGAACTGTTTATTACCCAGGGATACATCTGCCGTAATGCCTATGGTGAAATCAGCAACCTCAAAAGAGGAGGAAGCGACTACACGGCTTCTTTGATTGGTTCTGCCATTCGGGCCAATAGTATTCAGATCTGGACCGATATCGACGGTATGCACAACAACGACCCTCGGGTAGTTGAGCAAACTATGCCGATAAGTGAACTGTCTTTTGAAGAAGCAGCAGAGCTTGCCTACTTCGGTGCCAAAATTCTACACCCGGCGAGTATTCGTCCAGCAAAGGAGCAAAATGTTCCGGTATGGTTGAAGAATACCATGAAGCCCGAGGCTCACGGTACCTTGATTCACAGCAAAACTTCGCAATCCGGATTCAAGGCCGTAGCTGCTAAGGATGGCATTACCGCGATTAAGATTCGCTCCGGGCGAATGCTTATGGCCTACGGTTTCCTGAGAACTGTTTTTGAAATTTTTGAGCGTTACAAAACGCCAATCGATATGATCACCACCTCTGAGGTGGCGGTTTCTGTTACCATTGACGATGATACTCATTTGGCAGAAATCGTGAGAGAATTGGAAGAAATCTCTAATGTGGAAGTGGATAGCGATCAAACCATTGTTTGTGTGGTTGGAGACTTCGTACACGGTGGCCATGGATATGCTGCACGCATTTTTGAGGCCTTGAACAGCATTCCTATCCGTATGATTTCTTACGGCGGGAGCAGCCACAATATCTCTGTCCTCGTGAAATCGGAATTCAAACAAGAAGCCCTGCAGCAATTGAATACTCACCTTTTTAATCTGTAAGTATGAATTCAAAAAGGATAGAGGAATTCGAGGGGCATGAAACGCCCTTTTATTTCTACGATTTGCCCTTGCTTCGGGAAAATCTTGAATCGCTCAAAGCGGCCAGTGATCCTCATGATTACCAGGTACACTATGCCCTAAAAGCGAACACCAATCCTAAGATTCTGGAAATTGTTCAGTCCTATGGATTGGGTGCCGATTGCGTAAGCGGAAACGAGGTTAAGGCTGCTGTTGAAAGTGGTTTTCCTTCAGATCATATTGTTTTTGCCGGAGTAGGTAAAGCCGATTGGGAAATCAATTATGCTTTGGATCAAGACATCTTTTGTTTCAATTGCGAAAGTCTGGAAGAGCTTAAGGTTATTAACGAATTAGCTCGGGCCAAAGGCAAAAAGGCGAATGTGGCGTTACGATTGAATCCCAACGTAAATGCGCATACCCATGCCTATATCACCACTGGATTGGAGGAAAACAAGTTTGGGATCAATCTTTGGGAATTGGATCAAGTGTTGGAATTGCTCAAAGAATGTGAGCAAATTGAGCTTAAAGGTCTTCACTTCCATATTGGATCGCAGATAACCGAACTATTCCCTTTCAAAAATCTATGCAATAAGGTAAATGAGATTCAGGAATGGTTTTACAATCATCGAATCATTGTAGATCATATTAACCTGGGCGGTGGCTTGGGAATTGACTACATGAATCCGGATGAGAATGCCTACCCGGATTATAAAGCCTACTTCGATCTGTTCAAGCAATTTTTAAAATTGCGCCCACATCAGCAGGTTCATTTTGAATTGGGACGCAGCATCATGGGCAATATGGGAACCTTGGTCTCACGAATTCTGTACGTGAAAAGAGGACTCAAAACCAATTTTTTGGTGCTCGATGCTGGCATGACTGAACTTATTCGGCCCGCTTTGTACCAGTCTTATCACAAGATTGAGAACTTGAGTAAAGGACATTTGGACGGTGAGCGTGAAAAGTATGATGTTGTGGGGCCCATTTGTGAGTCTTCAGATTCCTTTGGCAAAGCCGTTGAACTCCCTCTATCAGAACGAGGAGATTTGATTGCCATACGATCGGCTGGAGCCTATGCCGAAGTAATGGCATCTTCTTACAATATGCGGGAAAAGGCTGAAGTGTTATTTGGGTAACACTCTTTTTAAGAGGTGGCCTTTATACTTGCATCAAAATATTGAACATGGATTCCTATTTACGGACGACTGAAAACGTATACAAAGAAGCTGCCCTAACTCCTGATGTAGGGCTTTGCTGTACCACAACTCCCATTTGGCAACTGCCAGGTTTGGAGATTCCTAAGATTATGCAGGAAATGAATTACGGTTGCGGAAGCACCGTCAATTCCCGGGACCTGGTCAATGAGCCTACAGTACTGTATGTTGGAGTAGGAGGAGGAATGGAGTTGTTGCAATTCAGTTATTTCAGTCGACGTAAGGGCGGTGTTATTGGTCTCGACGTAGTAGACGAAATGCTGGAAGCTTGCGAACGAAACTTTGTGGAAGCGGAGGCTCAAAACGATTGGTTCAAGAAAGACTTCATCGATTTACGTAAAGGCAATGCCTTGGAACTTCCCATTGAAGACTCCACGGTAGATGTTGCTGCTCAGAATTGCTTGTTCAATATTTTTACTCAAGAAGATCTCAAAAAGGCCTTGGCCGAAATGTACCGGGTGCTTAAGCCTCATGGTCGTTTGGTTCTATCCGATCCGATTTGTGATCAGGAGATGCCTGAAAACTTACAGAAGGACGAAAAGCTACGTGCCTTGTGTTTGAGTGGAGCTATGCCGCTTAAAGATTACTTGAAAATGATTACTGATGCTGGATTTGGAACCGTGGAAGTACGGGCCAAAAGACCCTACCGTATTCTTGATCCGGAGCATTACGATACTAATGAGCTGATCTACATTGAAAGTGTGGAGGTATGTGCCATTAAAGATCCAATGCCCGAAGATGGACCGTGCGTTTTTACGGGAAAAACGGCCATTTATTACGGTAATGAGGAATACTTGGATGATCACAAGGGGCATATCATGATGCCGAATCAGCCCTTGTCGGTATGTGATAAAACGGCTGGTGCACTGGCTTCCTTAAATCGCTCTGACTTATTTATTTCCGATTCCACCTGGTTTTATGATGGTGGTGGATGCTGCTAAATAAAAAAGGCCGGAGAGACGCATTCCCCGGCCTTTTTGGTCCCACATGACCCAAAAACTCCCCCTGAGCGGGTCAATGGGTTTCTTTAGTCCCTGTAGATCACTATTCGGTGCACTTGACTTTGTCCGCTCCTTTCCACTCGGATTAGGTATTCACCGTTATAACAGGTTCTGGTGTCTAAGTAGTTGATAGTACTCCCAGGTTGAATGATTTTGGATTGTACCAAACGACCATCCATGCTGAATAGGGAAATCTTAATCTCTTCTTTTACTAAATTACCTAAAGCTTGAACCGCAATAAAATCGGTAGCAGGATTTGGGTAGATTAGAATTTTGTAGTCTTGGTTCGCTGCATTCTCAGTTGATGTGGTTCCACCAGAGGGATCGTAGGTGTCCACGGTTTCGCTAATAGAAACGGAGTTTTGACCGCCCATAGCTACGAAATTATCTTCTTCGACCACACCGTAGTATTCGGGGCCTACCACATAGGGATAGGCTGAATTCCAAAATTCATCAACGGTAGTATAGTAAGCATAGGTGCCTCCGGGATATTCAGGGGTAATGGCAAATCGTCCATTGTATTCATCCAGATCACCATTTCCGGTAAACTCATAGTCTTCTCTAAAAAAGCCAAGCGGGTAGGTGGCATCCACCACTGGGCCTGCACTTACTGACTGTCCGTTTGCATAGGTGGTACGGGTTGTAATGTTTCTCAATTCGTAGCCTGAAACCATTCTTTTAATTCCACCGGTTCCATCCGTATTGGCGTGGGCAAAAGCTCCGTATACGGGATAACCATCAAATGCATAACCGAGCAGGGGAGAGTGTTTGGTACTGTCCATCGCATAAAGGCCATCAGCAAGGTAGAGGTCACACACATTGGAAACCTGCTGAAGGTCAAGATTAAAAGCTGTTGGATTTTGATGGTGATGATAGCTTCCGCCTTCCAAGGTTCCACCAGGTCCCGGAGGTCCGCTGAAGATGGGAGAGGGATGTCCCTTGGCACAGTCAAAGCCATCATTTTCGGCCACGATCGCATCCCGATTCCAAACGCCTTCATTGTTGTACGAATATCCATCCTTGTAATCGTAGATAGGCACTCCATTGATGAATACTCCAATGGGGCCCAAAGGTGTTTCGGTCAATGTTCCCGAGTTTTTAACCGGATTTCTTGGAATCTGAAATAACCAGTTGTTATTGGTCGCCATGGCGGGATTGCCATCTAAATAGGGACCAATTATGTAAGAGGGGATACCACTACAATTGACATAGACATTGTCGTTGGAGTAGCGTATTTTTTGCACATTGGCCTTGGCCGTATCTGAAATAGGAGTAGAGTTTCCTGATACATAATGTTGCCCCGTAATACCCGTGGTATTGATGATCCACTGGGTTATTTCCGGGTCGGAAATTTGGCCCTGAGCCCATGAAACGAGCAAAAGAGAAAGGAGTAGAGAGAGAATGCTTTTCATATCCGAGTAATTTGTTTCTGTACTATTAGACGGTATGTTTTTCGAATTCCTTCGAAGGATCTAAAAAAATAAAACAATTTCCTTAACGATCTTAAATTAAGAAGGTTGCGATGTATTATTTAACGTGGGAAGGAGTGTTTTGGATTGAATAGAAACTCCTTGTCGGTAAGGGTAAGCAAAAAGACCTGTAGATCGATTCTATCATGGGAAGAAAGTGGGATTCCCTCTTGAAGTTCTGGTGAAAGGGTAGGGTGAGCTTGGATGCCTTTTGAATAATGCTTAAGCACATCATACAGGTTTTCGAAGCGTCCATCGTGCATGTAGGGATAGGAAAATTCAATGTTTCGCAGGGTGGGCACTTTGAACAATAGGGAATCAGCTGGGCTTTGGGAAATTCTCATTCGGCCCCAGTCGTTGAGTGTAGTATCCACCGGTAAGCCATTATTGCGAAACTGATGGTTGGTAAAAAGAGGTTCGGTGTGGCAATTGTTGCAGTGTTTTTGAAAGAGTTGATATCCTTTCATCTCTTGATCTGTGAAGGCAACACCACTATCTCCTCTTCTAACTTGGTCGTACTTTGAATTGGCACTGATTAAGGTGAGCTGAAATTGGGCCAGAGCCTTAAGCAAATGTTCGCCGGTAATGCTGTCTGAACCGAAGGCTTTTTTGAACCATTGCGGATATCGCCTGGTTCCTTGCAGTTTGGTTAGTACCTGAGGTAGATCTTCGCCCATTTCATCAGGGTGAGAAATAGGAGCCAAGGCTTGTACGTCGAGGTGATTAATTGCACCATCCCACATCAACAAGTCGCTCCAGGCCAGGTTGATCAAAACGGGAGAATTGCGAATTCCAATACGACCATCAATCCCATGACTTAGGTCGTGATCTACATGGGTAAACGCCGTGAATTGCAAATGGCAACTGCTACAGGATATAGTACTGTCTTTCGATAGGATTGGGTCATAAAAGAGTTGCCGGCCGAGTTCAATTTTTGCTGGGCTAAGATTTTGGAGGGTTGCTTCATATTTGGAATCCGGCCAACCTTTGGGTATAGGAATTTGATATCCCACCTCTCTTTTGGCCATCCAGGATAGGCAGAGCAGAACAGAGATTAGAGAACCGTATTTCAGCAAAATTTTCAAGGTGAAGTGCGAAAGATTTGTGAACTAATCGTGGCCAATTCACTGGCCCTTTGTCCAGGTATCATTAGTTCAGGTTCCTCCGTCAAATTCAATTGCGAAAGGAATTCATCCAGGTAAATGCCAATTTCAAGATTTTCTCCCGGTGCGCTCTTGATCGTTACCGATTGAGCAGTAGAATAGGGGGGGAGATAGCCACCTATATGGTATTGAAAACGATTTTTCCGGGTAGTACAGAGTTCACTTTTTCCTTCCAACTTAAAGTTAATGTAGCCGCTGTTCCAGGTCCAGTACATGCCCAAGGTGGGATCCAAATCACCTCCATAGGCACCGGATACGTTCGTTAAACTATCTACCCCAATTTGAAAGCGTACCTGATCATAAAACACTTGGGGAGGAAGTGATACTTTCCGGCTTAATGTGTTTGGTTTCCAGGCATCCAGCAGAAAATAGCGCGTTTCTTCCTTCCACACGACCTTACCATTTTTTAAAAACTCCAGGCCAGATACATAGCATCGGAATTTTGACAGTTTTAAGGGCTTCTTCTGGTAGCTAAAATCGCTGTTTTTAGGGGATAGTTTCTGTCCTGCAAATTGAGGGATATAAGTCACGTTGATCTCCGATTGCGCCCAGGAATTGCCCATCGGAAGCCATACCAGAACTGCCGCAACCAACAGAACGCTAATCTCTTGTAGCTTTTTGGTGTTCATACCTGCCTATTAGACGTAAAAGAAATGGAAATCCTTCGATACTACAGGCAATTCCTTGGATTTAATTCCGGCATATACCTATTTTCGCACTGGATCTATCAAAAACAATCAAAACCAAAATCATGAAAACATTTTCTATTTGGCTCGCCCTTTTGGGGTTAACACTCTCATTGCATGCCCAAGAGGTTGCACATACCGACCTGGCTTGGTCTAATTTATTGAAACCCAAGACACTAAATAACGTTTACAAAGAAAAATTTGGGAATAAGTTCTGTATGTTCTGGGCTTATGAAAACTACATCAGCATGCGTGTATTCAACGACGAAATGCAGATGACCGAAGAGCATGAAATTAAATGGATGCACCCAGCTGACGGAGAAGTGATTTACTCCAGTCATGTTAATGCCTATGGCGATTTCTACATGATTACCCGGGTAGAATTGAAGGAAAAGAAACGCTTTGATTTCTTCTTGCAAAAGGTAAATACTGAAACCTTTGAGGTAGAAGGTGATCCTATATTCTTAACCACCATCAACTACTTACGCGAAGGATTTTTGGAGCATCCAGAATTCTATTTTTCCGAAAATGAGGAACACATTCTGGTTGCGCACAATAACATCAAAGATGGGAACCGATTCTACACCTTGAGGGTGTTTGACAATGCATTCGAGTTGAAGGATGAGTTGAGCATGGAGCACGGAAGTGAGGACTACTTGAGAACTCGTGAATTCGTGATTTCTAATTCTGGCCGGATTGCGGCTTTTTACGTTTATGAAATTCCTAAAAAACTAAGACAAAAAGGAAAGCCATCGAAAGCTGCTGTATTGGTGGATATGGCTGAAGGGCAGATCAATCCTCTGGATATCGGAGACATCGATTTCTATGTGAACGATGCAGAATTGGTACTGACTGAAAAGGACGAAGTTGTGGTAATGGGTTACTACTCATTGGAAAATACTGATTACAATGTGGGGATCTTTGTGATGCGAGAAGAGTCTGCTGGTTCTGGGTTTAACTCAGAGTTATATCCCTTTACCCAAAGCGATATTGGCTACTTCATGAATGATAAAGATAGGGCAGCACTTAAAAAAGATTTGGCCAAAGGCGATGATCGTCATATTGAGCAAGGAGGTTTTATGGTACGTCACATTATTCCGCTAAGTGATGGTGGTTATTACTTGATTGGTGAAGTATCAAACCGTCGTAATGAAATTTCCTCCTTTGGCCTGCAAGTGGGTAGTGCCTATGGATTGGATGGTATTATTATGGTTACCCGCTTTGATAAGAATTTTGAAATGAGTTGGAATAGCCAGATTGGTAAGAAGAACCTGGACGGAACTTTTGGCGGTCGTTGGGGATCTTTCCAATACATGAAAGGGGCAGACAACTCTCTTTACTTCTTGCATACCGACAGTAAGGAAAATGCTACCCGTAAAGAGCGTGATGGAATTATTGATGCTCGGGTTAAAGGCAAGGACGCAGCTACTGTTTTAACCAAAGTGGATAACGAAGGTGAGGTAACCAAAGAGGTTCTGTTTACTGAGCCTGATGTAGAGTTGTTAACTGTTCCACGATTCAGCTTTGCTGATGAAAGAACCAAGCAATTCACCGTTTGGGTAATGGCCGTTTATGCTCCGCTTCGAGTAAAACTGGGTTCCTTTACGATAGAGGATTAATCCTTAGCTAAAAGAAAGATTTGGAAAGCGGGACCCATTTGGGATTCCCGCTTTTTTTATTTTTCCCGGATCCGGGTTAGCTGAAACCCGTCTTCCTTAGTCATGGTTATGATCAGTACCTCTTTGCCGTTGTTGATTACAGGAAAATCATAATCATGAGCGATAAAACCTTTCTTGGAAGAAAAATCGATTAGACTGCCTGCATCAGCTGTAGGTCCCGAAAAGGTACCGATTCCCAAATGATCCCAGCTGGCGTATTCGGTGAAAGGACCGGATACTTTTCCTTTGAGGTTGTCGCCGTGATTGGAAAAGAGAATGGCAACTCCACCGTTGGCTCTTAAAACGGGGTAAAAATCTGAACCATTGCGAGCATAAGGGATCTTAGAATCCCAGACATGTTTGCCCTTAGCATCAAACTTGGAGCAAAAAAGGTGACTTTTCACGTAATAAGATCCGAAGGCAAACTCCTGATAGATCACGTAAACATTATCCTCTTCATCAATAACTACATCCCGGATTACAGGACGGTAAATACCCACGTAGTTTTTGGTCTCCATTGGATCACTCACATCAAAATCTTCGGTTCGATCCACCTCTTCACCGGCAGCCACCTGAAGTCCAATCTCTTTGAGTTTGTTGGCTTTGTAGATCTTAGATAGGCTCTTTTGTTCATCTTCGCTTCGGTAGTCCATAACCATATCTACCGAGAACGGGTGACCGCTGGAATAGCTCAAATCGCCTCGCTCTTTATCGACTTCGAAGGTGAAAACACCTTTACCCCAGCCTGCCAGGGTTACATCCGATCGATCGGCACCGCAGTAGTCGTAGATGGCTGCTCCTTTTACTCCACCATTTGGCGTATTACGCAGTTCTACGCGGCTTAGGTGCAAATTGCCAATCTCCATTTCGACTCGTGTAAATTGATCTCCGTCCAAAATCAGGATAAGAAAATCTCCGTATTCCTGCTGAACCCCGTCAAACATGACCTTGCCTTCCTGCTTTTCTTTAACCACGAAATACACGTTGCCATCATTGCCCAGGAGCGTTTGGAAGAGAGAAATCTGTTTGTCGTAATTTTTGATGGCCTGAGAGAGGTTGGATATCATCTTAAAGTCTGAATCGTAGAAGAGTACGAATTGAATCGTTCCCTGGTAAAGGCCCTCGATATAGGTAAGCAGAAAGTACTCATCATTCGGTGAACTTTCAATTTCGATACGGTGGTATTCCTGGTAATGCTCTCTGGAAAAAGAAAACAGGTCCATTCTTTTGGGTTCTAAGGTTTCGCCTTGAATTCGATCCACGAAGAAGAAGACCTTATCCGCCTTTTTGTCTACCACACTGTAGAGTACAGCAATATCATCCTGAACCTTGAAAACCGTTTCTACGCGGAATTCCTTTTTTTCATTGGAGTTTTTCAGTTGAATTTCATTCTCAAAGCTGAGATCTTCGTTGTAGAGTTCCACAAAATAGCGATAGCCTCCAGGACCTTTAATCGCCTCCTTGCGAACAACCACATAGTCATCACCTACTTTAAAGATATTTTGGACATCGGGAGTAGCCTTACGTTCAAAGAGTTTTCCATAGTCTACTTCAAACTGTTCGTTTTTGACTTGTGCCTGTGAAATGAAGGTGGTGAGAAGGGTGATTAGGAGGAGGTAGGAGATCTTTTTCATGGAAGATATTTTGTTCGTTATTCAAAGCTAATCCATTTTGGAGAGAACAGCTGTTTGTACTTACCGGAACGAGGACTCTAACACGAAAGTTTCTGGGAATAGGGTTATTTCTGAAATCATAGATCGAAGGAGAATTTGAAGTGGCGACATTTTTCAAGCTTCCTGCCGAAAGAACCTTTTTTCATACATTTAATGCAGATTAACCTAACTCTATGACTACTAACGATGTAAAAGTGTGCCAGGAATGTGGTACAGAAATTAGAGGCCGAGCGGACAAGAAATACTGTGATGATAGTTGTCGCAACGCCTGGTTTAACCGCCACAACCGAACCACTGGAAATTATATGCGAAAAGTAAACCGAATCCTAAAAAACAACCGAAGAATTCTCGAAGAGCTTAACCCCAAAGGAACTTCGAAAAGTACACGCAAAGTGCTGCATCGAGAGGGCTTTAATTTCGATTTCTACACCAACATTTACCGAACCAAAACCGGAAAAGAATACCACTTCTGTTACGAACAAGGCTACCTGGACATCGGCAATGGTCATTATGCCCTGGTACTCAAAAAAGATTACATCGAATGAAAACACGAGACCTTATTCAGGAAGTCTATTTTGAGGCAAAACCTGAGGAATTATATGATGCACTCATGACCGCTGAGCAACATGCCGCCTTTACCGAGGGAGAGGCTAAAATTGATCCTAATCCAGGAGGTCAGTTCACCGTTTACAATGGCTACATCGTAGGCAAAAACATACTCCTTGAGCGAGGTAAAATGATCGTGCAAGAATGGCGGGCTATTGAAGAAAACTGGCCGGATTACCACTTTTCAACGGTTCAGTTTAAAATGGCCTACCTGGATGGAGGAACTTATTTGACCTTTATTCATAAGGGAATTCCCGAAGAATATGTCGAGTCGATTTCAAACGGGTGGGAAGAGTATTATTGGAATCCGTTGAAAGCTTTTTTTGCGGCGTAACGAGAAGAATAGAAATTCATGAGTTTTACTCTTTCAGATTTGCAACTGCCTCATGACGGTAGGGAATAATCTGAAAGTCGGAACTGCGGATTACAAATCCGCGGCTCTTTGCATTCGGATTACAAATCCGAATGAATATGGGGAATAAGGTCTCATGCTCAGTTTGAAATCCGCGACTCAAAACATTCGGATTACAAATCCGAATAAGTGGAAATCAATTCCCCAAAGACCGAAAATTCCTTAAAATCAATACCAGATCTAAATAGCCTCTGTAATCCCGGGCATACATGGCATTGAGGCGTGCTGCTTCATCTGGGTTGGCTTTTTCAAACGATTGAGAAGGAGATATAACCCCTTGGCGAATGGTGGGCAGCTCATGAATATTCTTTCCTGCCGGATCATAGCCTACCCAAGTTTTCTGCCCGAAGAGGGTTCCAAACAGATTTCCGATAAATGCCATTTTTCGCTGAACGAATAGAATACTCAATGGAAGAGTAATCAACCCTGATAAACTGAAGAAAATGTCAATCATCCGCTTGTTTCTGCGGTTTCTGGAACTGGTCACAGAATTGATACTGGATAGGGAATAGAGTTCTCCAGAGGTATTGATCGAGTTACTTCCAATCACAAACAAGCTCTCGGGAGGAGCGATTTTGAACTCCAGATTTTTGTAGTCCAATTGAGACATGTGCTCAATGATGAAAGAAGAACTTAAATCCTCGGCACAAAAAATGACTTCGTCAATGTTGAAGATCGAAATTACCTCGCGGAGCTGCCCCCAGTGTCCCACGAAAAACTCGTCTTCATTGTGCGGTTCCGGAGAAACTCGGGCAACGAAATCGGGCTGAAAGGAGGATCGCTTGAGTAAGTCGATAACCCGTTGAATTTCAGGTTTGTTTCCTACGATAGCAATGCGTTTGTGTTTAACTGCTCCGAGTCTAAAGCCCCACAATCCGGTAAGGTGAAGCAGGTAGCGAAGCACCGTGCCCAATACAAAGACAGATAAACTTCCTCCAATGATGATGGCTCGGCTAAATCGGTAACTCTCGGGCAATAGGGAGTAGAGGATCAGAATGACTCCGGTTCCTGCGGCCGTGCCCAGCAAAAAGCGTTTGACCTGATAGGGTTTATCATATCCTCCGCCAAACAAAATAGCAATGATCCAAACCAGAGTATACACCGGAAAAAACAGCTGATAAAGCTGATCCGGAGTGTCAATACCGGTTAGGTGATTGTGCAGCTGCATCACCCCAAACAAGGCGAGGAGGATGACGAATCCGTCCAAAATAGCAAGGTATCCTTCCCGGATAAAATTGGTGAGTAAGGTGAGAGAGGCTCTAAAATAAATGGCCAGATTGATCAGCGCTCCAAAGAGGCGAGCGTTGTTTTTGGAAAAGTGCTTACTGGCAAAAATGACCATGGCCCGGTAGAACACAAAAACGTAGTTGATACTCGTCTTTTTGGTGCTTTCACCCTTATAATGGATAATTTTCGTTTCCGGGAAATAGTAGTTTTTGTAGCCCGCTTTTTGAATTCGGTAGGAAAGGTCGATGTCTTCACCATACATGAAGAAGGTCTCGTCAAGCAGACCAATCTTGTCTAAAACCGTTTTTCGAAGCAACATAAAAGCCCCGGAAAGCACATCCACTTCGTGAATCTCATTGGGATCCAGAAAACTCAGGTGATACTGCCCAAAGGTTTTGGATTTGGGGAATAACCGGGCCAAACCAAACATTTTGAAAAATGCCACGGGTGGAGTAGGAAGGCCCCTTTTGGATTCGGGAAGAAAACGCCCTTTTCCATCAATCATTTTTACCCCTAATCCACCACAGTCTGGATGATCGTCCATGAATTGAACGACTCGGGTGAAAGTATCTTCTTCCACCAGGGTATCAGGGTTGAGCAACAGGATGTATTCCCCTTTGGCTTCAGCGATTCCCAGGTTGTTTCCTTTGGAAAAACCCAGATTATGCTTGGAGGCAATAAGCCTAACTTCTGGAAATCGATTCTCCACCATTTGAACCGATCCGTCCAGGGAATGATTGTCCACCACAATGATCTCTGTATCCACTTGCCGCGAAGCTTTGAGTGCAGAAACCAAGCATTGTTCCAGAAAATGCCTGACGTTGTAGTTAACAATTATGACCGAAAGTTTTGCCATAGTCCTGATTCGGGACGAAAATACCAAAAAGACAGGCGGTAAAAGGCCGAAGTATGCGGAGATTCTCCGTGAGAGACTTTATTGAGCCTATACGGTCATAGAAAAGAGCTGGGTTTCAGGCTTATTGCGGTGTAGTCTTTCATCGAAACACATGCAAATATTCCGGACAAATGGTTTCCCCAAGTCATTGACCAAAAGCTCGTTTTCCTCCATCTGAAGGAGACCGTCTCCAATTAGTGGTGTTAGACGTTCTTTGATTTTTTCGGCGAAATCTTCTGGAAAATTAACCTGATCGCTTCCACGACCAACGGAGCTAAAGTCGGTGGCAAAATGACACATAACATCCAGGATTTTTTGGCGGATCAATCGATCTTCATCCGTAAGAAGATGACCTCGGAAGATGGGGATTTTTCCCTCGGCTACCCGGTTTTGATAGTCCTCAACCTTTTTTTCGTTTTGGGCAAAGGCATACCAACTGTCCGAAATGGAGGACATCCCAAGCCCAATCATTAGCTGAGTGGTATTGGTGGTATAACCCATGAAATTTCGGTGCAATTTTTTATCCTTCCAGGCTTGGTAAAGGGTGTCCGTTGTCAAGCTAAAATGGTCCATGCCAATTTCCACGTAGCCAGCCTCTTCAAGAAGTTCCTTCCCTCGTTCATAAAGCGTGCTTTTAGCCTTTCCAAGAGGTAAATCGCTTTCATCAAATTTCCGCTGACCTACACCTTTTACCCAAGGTACGTGGGCATAGCTGTAAAAGGAAAGCCGATCGGGGCGCAATTCCCGGGTTTTGTTGATGGTGTCGCGAACGTCGTCCAGGGTTTGAAAGGGAAGGCCAAAAACCAGGTCATGGCTTATCGAGGTATAACCCATTTCCCGAGCCATATCGTGCACTTCTTTTACCTGCTCAAAGGATTGAATTCGATTGATGGCATCCTGAACTTTCGGTGCGTAGTCCTGTACTCCAAAACTCACTCTTCTAAACCCTAAATCATAGAGCGTTTGGAGATGCTCACGAGTGGTGTTGTTAGGATGGCCTTCAAATCCAAATTCAAAATTGGAAGCCACCTTGGAGGTCTCCAAAATCCCGGTGATCATTCTTTCCAACTCTTCGGGTGAAAAGAAGGTAGGGGTTCCGCCACCCAAGTGAATTTCTTGAATGAGAGGTTTGTTACCTAGTACATCCAAATAGAGTTTCCATTCCTGCAGAACGGTATCGATATAGGGTGTTTCTACCCCATGGTTTTTGGTAATTCGTTTGTGGCAGCCGCAAAAGGTGCAAAGGCTTTCACAAAAGGGAAGATGGATGTAGAGGCTAATTCCTTGGTCCTGACTTTCCTCAAATGACTTTTTTACCGTAGAAATCCAGTCTTGAGGATCAATTCCCGCCTCGTTCCAATAAGGAACTGTAGGATAACTGGTGTAACGAGGTCCAGGAACGTTGTATTTGCGAATAAGAGCTTTGTCCATAAATCAGTGGCATTCCGGGGCTTCTGTTTGCGCATTGGGTTGGCTCTTTGGACTGAGGTAGGGAATTCCCAGGTTAGATCCTCTCAGTATTAGCAATAGCCCCATACCGATGGCAATAATCGGAAGAAATTTACGAATACGAGCCCGCAGAGGAGAGGTTAGTTTAGACACCACTAACGGGAGTGAAAACATAACGGGTAAGGTTCCAGCTCCGAACAAGGCCATGAACAAGGCTCCTTGCTGCCAGCTGGAGGCTGCCAAGGCACCAGCGAGCGCAATGTAAACCATTCCACAAGGCAAAAGACCGTTGAGCAGGCCGATCATAAACAGGGAGGAATAGGACGATTTCCTGAAGTGCTTTCCAAACTCGGTTTTCAGGTTTTGGGTCCATCGATAAATTCCGCCCCCTACGATTTGTTCTTTCTGAAGTAATCCCGGGAGCAGCGCAAAAAGGATGATGAGAGCGCCCAGTACGATGGAAAATGTTTGTTGTAATCCGAAGAAATGTAAGCCTTCGCCAAACAGACCTAAAACAGCACCCAGAGCTGCATAAGTGAGAATCCGGCCACTGTTGTAGGCCAATACTCCCAACGTTCGGGTGAAGAAGTTGCTTCGGTTTAATGGAAGAGCTAAGGCAATAGGACCACACATCCCCAAGCAGTGCAAGTTGCTGAGTAATCCTATTGCTATGGCTCCGCCCAGATAGATCATATCAGGGTATATAAATGTCCTTTTCCAAGAAGTAGGGGACCTCTTGATGAGTCCATTCTACTTTTACGGTATATCTACCGCTGGAAAAGGCCGTACGGTCAAACGTCTGACGCTGATTGTTCAATTTCAAATCAAAAAGGCGATCCATGGAGGCATCATCTGCTCGATAAAACTGAACTTTTCCCTGTATATCCCCAGAGGTAATGGCGGCAGGCATTTCAAGAGAAACCTCCTGTGCGGTTGCCTTCACCTTCCATTGATCCTGGTAGGGATTACTGTTTTTTTTCTGATCGATACGATTCTGATATTCAATCTCTTGCTGGTAGTAATCTTCAGCATACAAATCAGTGCTTACACTGCTAATGCTGATTACCAAATAAAGAATGAAACACATGAAAGCTACTATGGCAATGGTAATGCCTGTTCCCCAGTTAAGCTTCATAGTGATGGTCCTAAAAATGTTGTTTCTACTTCTTCGATCAATTCACCATTGCCATAGATACCGAGTGTAATTGGGGTTTTGCTTCCCGTAAAATCGCTCTGACGAGCAATGATGATGAATTTCCCTTTTACTTCCGCCTGAGCGTGAAGGAATAAAGGATCACCAACAGGTTGCAATTCTCCAATTCCATCGATAATTTTTATCTCAATGGGCATGTCGTCGTTTGTTTTGTTTACTAAGGTAACATCGTACACGTTACTGTAAACTCCTTTTTCAACCTTGTTGTACAAACTTCCACGAGTTCGCAAAATGGTTGTTTCAAAATCAGAACGACCTACAATCAAGAAACCAAGTAAGCCCAACAATGCGAATAGAACCGCAATGTAAGCCTTCATTCTTAACGTTAATTTCCAAGGTGCTTTGTCCTTAATTCCATCTTCAGATGCATAACGAATAAGGCCTTTTTCGAGACCCACGCTTTCCATCATGTGGTCACAGGCATCCATACAGGCTGTACAGTTGATACATTCCAACTGGGTTCCATTTCGGATATCGATACCAGTAGGGCAGACGTGTACACATTGCTTACAATCGATGCAATCTCCTTTGCCCAATTCCTGGCGGTCTTCGTTTTTACGAAATCTTGCCCGGTTTTCTCCACGTGCATAGTCGTAGGCTACCACCAGGGACTTGCTATCTAATAGCACTCCTTGCAGACGTCCATAGGGACACACTACGGTACAAACCTGCTCTCTCATTTTGGAGAATACCAGGTAAAATACAGTGGTGAAGATGACAATACTGATCAAGCCCGTTATATGCTCCATCGGATTGTCGGTAACGATGTGGAAGAGCTCTACATTTCCAATAATGTAAGCCAAAAAGGTATTGGCAATCAAGAAGGAAATCGTCCAGAAAATGACGTGTTTAATCGTCTTTTTACGGATTTTTTCTGCATTCCAAGGCGCCTTTTTCAGTTTCTTTTGCTGTTTCCAGTCGCCTTCAATCCAATACTCGATCCGCCGGAAAACCATTTCCATAAAAATGGTTTGGGGACAGATCCATCCACAGAACAATCGGCCAAATACCACAGTAAATAGTGCGATAAAGATGACCATTGCGATCATGGCCAGGGCAAACAAGTGTAAGTCCTGTGGCCAGAAGATTTGCCCGAAGATGATAAACTTTCTTTCGAGCACGTTAAACATCAGGACGGGTTCCCCGCCGATGCGTAGAAAAGGTCCGGAAAATAACAAGAGCAGCAGCAGGTAGCTGAGTAGTTTTCTCTTGTCGTAGTATTTTCCGAAAGGTTTTTTAGGGAATATCCAAATCCGTTTACCCTGCTCGTCAACGGTTGCTATGGAATCCCTAAAGGATTTTTGTTCCTCCATTAAAGTGATGTTATTCCTCAACCTGAGCAGTGGCGGTACTATCCGCCGCTGCTACAGGAGTTTCTTCAGCTTGTGTGCTGTCCACTGGGGCAGCTGGAGCTTCCTCTACCGGAGCCACCAAATCACCTTGCGGATCTTTCCCTTCTGGTGGTGCTACGTATTCTAGAGACATTACGTAAGATGCTACCTGTTGCATCTGTATTGGGTTAAGCTCATCCTGCCAACTCTTCATACCGTTTTGTGCACCATACTTGATAGTGGCAAAAACGTCGTTGATCGTACCTCCGTGAATCCAGTAATCATCTGTCAAGTTAGGACCAATGTTTCCTTGTCCTTTGTCTAAGTGACAGGTTTTACAATATTGCTGGAACAGGCTTTCACCGCTAGCCAGAGCTCCTGCATCACTGAGGTAAGTAACTGTATTCTCATCTACACTCATTGCTTGAGATTCGAGGTAGGCTGCTTTTTCAATTTCTGCTTTAAGGCTGTCTTTGGTGTATTCTACGTGTTGAAGATCACCCCATCCTACCACGTGATAGTTGAATAGGTAGATCACTGCGAATACGATAGACAAATAGAATCCGTACTTCCACCAAGGCGGCAAGTTGTTGTCCAACTCCTGGATACCGTCGTAGTCGTGATCCATAAGAATAGAACCTTCTTCTTCCATAGAAACACGGTCGGTAAGCACTTTAGACCAGCGCTCGGAAGCCTCCTTAGATTCTTTGGCCAATTCTTCCTCAGTTTTGTCTACGTTGATCAGAGAGTTCAACATATTCCTCAAATAGTAGAGGAAATAGAGCAAAATCAAGTTGATGATAAAGGCGGCCAGAATCATCTCATTTGTTGGTACAAAACCAGTAGCTTCGGCGGTTGCTTCAGCAGCTGGTGACATAGCCAATCCGAATGTGGGAAGAGATAGCCCAATCAAAAGCAGTAACGCATTTAGGTTACTATTTGATTGGCGGTTAGACCGTTCTAACTTTTTCTTAAAGGCATCGCTTCGTAGCAATCCTTTGATAGCTGATCCGGTCAATACAATTAGGAACAATAGCAGGGCTGCCATTGCTACCAGAGTCCAAAATATCCATTGCTTTTCCATGATAATCTGCTTGTTTCTTTATTAGTCGTTTAATGGATAATCGCTTATCTCTTTAATTTTTTCCTTATTCGCTACCATCACCCAAACCAGAAGTCCGGTAAAAAACAAAACGAATATGCTCATCGATATCAAGGGAAAGATTTCAATCCCTTCGATTCCTGTCATGTGATGTTTGATAAATTTTAGCATGATCGTTCTTTTTTAGTTATTGCTGTTTTCAGAAATCTGTTCGTTCAACGGATCATTCGTGGTATTGTGAATGTCAGATCCAAGGCGTTGTAAGTAGGCGATCAAGGCAACAATTTCTTTGTTTTTCAGATTCTCAACCTGATCAGAAGTACCATCACCACCCATCTTAGTTTTTACGATGTCCTCAGCGATTTTGGAAGCCTGAGCATCCATGTGACCCTGAACCTTTTCTTCAAACCCTTCTGGGTAAGGAACTCCTAAAGTTCTCATGGCTCCGATCTTGTCTTCCGTCATGGAACGGTCGAGATCATCTTCCTTCAAGAACTCGTAGGCTGGCATGATAGAACCTGGAGATACGCTCTCTGGATCAATCATGTGATCATAGTGCCAGGAGTTACTCTTGTTTTGTTTTAGGTTACCAACCCCTTCACGGTGCAAGTCTGGTCCGGTACGTTTAGAACCCCACTGGAATGGGTGATCGTAAACAAATTCACCAGCTTTAGAGTATTCACCGTAACGCTTGGTTTCGAAACGTAGAGGGCGTACCATTTGAGAGTGACAGTTGTAACATCCTTCACGGATATAGATATCGCGACCTTCAAGTTCCAGCGGAGTGTAAGGTTTTACACTTGCGATGGTAGGTACATTAGAGCTGATCAAGAAGGTAGGTACCATTTCTACAATACCACCAACAAGGATCATAACCAAACTCAAAATCAACATTTGGGTAGGCTTTCTTTCAATCCAACGGTGCCAGTACTCTCCAGAGTGAGTAGTAACTGTTTTTGGTAGAGCAGGAGCTTCAGCATCTTCATTTGGAACAAAGGTTCCCATGGCAGCTGTTTTGATCAAGTTGTAAACCATGATCAAGGCACCTACGATGTACAATCCACCACCTACAGCACGCATCATGTAGAATGGACGCAACTGAGTTACAGTTTCCAGGAAGTCTTTGTTGGTCAAGCTTCCGTCCGGGTTAAAGTCTTGCCACATAAATCCTTGGGTAAATCCAGCCCAATAAAGAGGAACGGCGTAAAGAAGAATACCCAAAGTAGCAATCCAGAAGTGGGCGTTTGCCAAAGCGTCAGAGTACAATCTGGTTTTCCACATCTTAGGTACTAGGTAGTAAAGCATACCGAAGGTCAACATTCCGTTCCAGCCCAAACCACCTACGTGTACGTGAGCGATGGTCCAGTCAGTAAAGTGAGAAAGAACGTTTACACTTTTAAGAGACATCATTGGACCTTCGAAGGTGGACATACCGTAAGCGGTAACTGCTACCACCATAAATTTCAATACTGCACTGTCTCGAACTTTGTCCCAAGCACCACGCAGGGTGAGAAGTCCGTTAAGCATACCTCCCCAAGATGGAGCGATCAACATAATAGAGAACACTACACCAAGACTCTGTGCCCATCCAGGAAGAGCGGTGTACAAAAGGTGGTGAGGTCCAGCCCAGATGTAGATGAAGATCAAGGCCCAGAAGTGGATAATCGATAGACGATAAGAGTATACGGGACGATTGGCCGCTTTAGGAATAAAGTAGTACATCAATCCCAGGTAAGGAGTGGTGAGGAAGAAGGCCACCGCGTTGTGTCCGTACCACCACTGAACCAAGGCATCCTGTACCCCGGCGTACCAAGAGTAACTTTTTAGGAAGGAAACGGGAAGTTCAAAAGAGTTCACAATGTGCAGAACCGCTACCGTAACGAAAGTGGCGATGAAAAACCAGATGGCTACATACAGGTGACGAACCCGACGAACCAAAATGGTCATAAACATGTTCAGTCCAAAAACTACCCATAATAAGGTGATGGCAATATCAATCGGCCATTCAAGTTCCGCATATTCCTTACCTGTGGTATATCCAAATGGTAGGGTGAGAACGGCACTTAAAATGATGATTTGCCAACCCAGAAATTGAGGTTACTCAGGGCATCACTCCACATTCTGGTTTTAAGCAAACGCTGGAGCGAGTAATAAACCCCTGCAAAAATTCCGTTACCAACAAAGGCGAAAATAACGGCATTGGTGTGCAATGGTCTGATTCGACCGAAGGAGAGCCATGAAGTGAGGTTCAGATCTGGCCAAACCAACTGACAGGCCGCCAGCAATCCAACAATCATTCCGATTACTCCCCAAACGACAGTCGCAACGAGGAATTTTTTGACGATACTGTTGTCGTAGGAAAATTTCTGAAGTTCCATATTAGTGAGATGTTTTGGAATCGGACTCTTTTTCTCCGGTTCCATTTGAGATTACGTGATTATTCTTAGGGTAAATATTATCTGAAGAAGGGTTCTGCTGATCGTCAAAGAGTATTCGTACAGCTGGGCTGTAATCGTCCTCGTATTGACCACTTTTGACGGCCCAAAGAAAGGCGATCAAAAAGCCGCCTGCTACTAGGAGGCTGACTAAAATTAAAAGAAAGATGACACTCATTGGTCTTCTATTTGCGTTCCCAATTTACAACAAAGAGAAAGTATAAACAACTGTTAAAAAAGGTATGCAGTCATACAAAATTCTGATGTTTGTCAGTTTTTTAAAATCGGCTCGAAAGCCCTGATTTTTCAGTATCCTTTGGCGTGTAAGGGTTTGCGGAATTGACACGATTTCTATTCATAGCTTTTAAAATATTTAGGTGATTTTTGGGGCGTAATAATTACTTCCGATTGTGGCAAAAACCACAATGGATACAGAACTAATCGGCATAAGTAGGGCAGCGATCACCGGAGAGAGGGTTCCGCTTACTGCAAACGACAATCCAACGATGTTATACAAGAAGGATATGACGAAACCAATTTTTATCAATACAAGGTTTTTTCGAGCGAATTCCAGAATTCTTGGAAGCCGGTTAAAATTACCCGCAGCAAATAGGGCATCACATGCCGGGGAGAACTGATGAACCTGGTCTGAAATGGCCACCCCAACATCACTTTGCTTGAGCGCTCCGGCATCGTTGAGTCCATCACCAATCATCATAACTTCTTTCTGATCTTTTTGTAAAGTCTGAATGAATTCCAGCTTGTTCATGGGTGATTGATCAAAATACATGGCTTCCCAGCCAAATTTTTGCCTCAATTCCTCTTTTTGATGGTCCTTATCGCCAGAAAGTAAATAGAGCTCGAAATGGGCCTTTAAAATGCTTAAAAGATCTTTGAGTCCTTTTCGGTATTGTTGCTTGAGCTGAAAACACCCTTTTACCTCACCATTGATCTCCAAATGAACCTCGGAGGTCAGGGTTGCTTCAGGTTGAGAAACTCCAATAAATTCAGCTGAACCCATTCGAATGTGATCAGTCCCAATACGACCATCAATTCCGCGGCCCGGGATTTCCTCAAATTTGACCGTAGCCAGTTCCTGCGCACCATTTAGGTGTTTGTGAATGGCAGTACTCAACGGGTGAATCGATTGACTCACCAGGGTGTAAATGGCATTTTGTTCGGTATCATTAAGTGGCTGACCCTGGTATTTGACTTGCATTTGGTTGTTGAGGGTAATGGTTCCGGTTTTATCGAAAACGATGTCGGTAATGCGAGCCATTTTCTCAATGACTGCCGCATTTTTCAAATAGAGTCCACGAGACCCTAAGAGACGCATGGAGTTTCCGAGGGTAAAGGGCACACACAAAGCCAAGGCACAAGGGCATGCTACGATAAGTACAGCTGTTATGGCATTCCACATTACGCTGGGATCATTCAGGTACCAATAAATACCGGTCACCGCAGTTATTCCCAATACAACAACCGTAAAATAGCGGCTCACTTGATCCGAAATTTGCTTGAGGTCTTTTGCTCCGCTCTGACCTTTAAAGGCGTCCTGATTCCACAGCTGAGTCAAATAGCTGTTGTCTACTTCCCGGGTAAGTTCCACTTGAATCTTACCACTGGTTTGACGACCACCGGCATAAAGCAATTCACCTTCATTCTTTTCAATCAAATCGGATTCTCCGGTTACGAAGCTGTAATCGATCCAAGCCTCTCCTTGAAGCAGCACTCCGTCAGCGGGAATAAGCTCCTGATTGCGCAACTCAATCCGGTCGCCAGGTTTAAGCTCTTCGATCTTGGTCGGAATTCGTTCTTCGCCCTTAACCTTGTGCACGGCAATGGGGAAGTAGGATTTAAAGTCTCTATCAAAGGACAGGGATTGATAGGTTTTTTGCTGGTACCATTTTCCGATGAGGAGAAAGAAGACCAGCCCGGCAAGAGAGTCGAAGTAACCGCTGCCTGTTGCCGTAAAAATTTCGTAGCTGCTTCTTAGAAACAGAGTGATCATTCCCAGAGCAATGGGAACATCCATATTGATGAAGCGTTGACGAATGCCCTTCCAGGCGCTAATCAAATAACCCTTGCCTGAGTAGAGCAGGACGGGAAAGGATAGTACCCATTGAATGCGGCCAAAAAATGATCGGAAGCTTTCAAAACTGGTATCTATTCCCAGGTATTCTGGAAAAGCCAGCAACATGATGTTACCAAAACAGAAGCCAGCGATACCAATTTGGTAAATAATGGTTTTGTCAGAAGAAGAACGTGATTCGGATTTACCTTTTTCGGTTCGTCCGCTGTTTCTTAAATCAGGTTCATAACCAATGGAAGCAAGAAGTTCCATGACCTGACGAAGAGAAATTTCCTGGTTTTTGAAAATGACATCGAGTCGGCGCCTTGGGAAATTTACTGACGCTGACTGGATTCCTGGCTGCAATCGATTTAGATTTTCCAATAGCCAAATACAGGAGCTACAGTGAATTTGCGGTACCATAAAGGATACACGGGTCACCTGATGGTCTTCGTATTGGATAAAGCGAGAAGCCATGGACGGATCATCCAGAAAGGCAAATTGATCTTGATTTACCGTACCCTTCAATTTCAGCCCAGGAGCATTCTCCATGAGGTAGTAATCCTCCAATTGATTCTCATGAAGAATTTGGTAAACCGTTTGACAACCTTGACAACAGAAGTACTTGTCTTCTAATTGAAGGCTTTTGTCAGGACATTCATCACCGCAATGCGCACAATTCATCGTCTGTTGTTTTTCTCCAACAGCAAGTAATCAACGGGGTAGTTTTTAGGGCGTATCCGATTATAAACTACAGAATTACGTGCGTAAAGAGTGTTCCCGGTGAAGAAGTAAATGATGTGTTCCCAGTACATAGTTTCCTTCTTGTCATACAAAAGAACAACGGAAAACTTTCATGGCGTGTGTCCTAGGTCACACAAGAATATGAGGTATGTCAGCTTTTTGGGGAAGATGGTTTGAAACGCTCGAAAAACCAGGTGTTCCAAAAGAGTAGAATGAAGCAATAAAAGAAATCTTCGAGGGGAATTGTACCCCAATTTGCACCTTGAGTTTCCAGGCGGTTGTACCACACAATTTCTTCTTCGATCCAGGAACCTGTAAGCAGGCTATTCACCAGAATAAAGGGAATAAGGCTAACGGCGAATGATACATAAAATTGACCAGTCCATGAGGCGTTTTGAATACCTATCCAAACCAGGGTCAAAACGGTTAACCCCGTCGCGAATAGGGTATAAACATCATCGTAGTGAATGAGGGTTAAAGGCAATATGAGGAGAGCCCAAGCAAAAGAAAGGGCCCTGTATATCAAACTTTTTCTGGAGGTGCCAAAATAGGCGTTTAGACATTCGTAAATGAATAGGCAGGCAAAAGGCGCGGTAAAAAAGAATAGAATCTCTTCCAGGGGTAAACCTGCCAGACCGATGCCGATTAAATACCGCTCATTGAACCCCCAGATACCGTAATGGGTAAAAAGGATGTCCCATATGATAAAGGGAATGGCTACCCAAAGGAGGGCTTTTAAAATGGTGGGAAAGTACTGCCGAAAATGTACCTTTTTATCAAAGCTCAAGGCCAATGGCATTCCAATGGTAAACACGTTGACGAGCAAATAGAGATAAGATTCCATTAGGCCTTGCGATAAGCTTCACGAAAGTAACGAATGGGAACAACCAAGAGACCATAGCATTCTCCTGGATTTTGACCACGGTGGCGATGGTGAACCTGGTGTGCTTTTCGAATGGCTCTCAGGTAGGGATTTTTAACGGATTTAAAAATTACCAAGCGGCGATGAATCAGTAAATCGTGGAGCAAAAAATAGGTGACTCCATAAGCCGTTATTCCCGCACCGGCGGACACGGCAATCGGAAAATGGTAAACCGACCCACCTACCATTAACAGGGCTCCGGGAATTGCAAAAAGAAGAAAGAAGCGGTCGTTTCGTTGCCAAAATCCAGGTGTGGGTTGATGGTGATCCTGATGCCATGACCATAAGGGACCATGCATAATGAATTTATGGGTGGACCAGGCAACGGCCTCCATGGCGATAAATGACAGAATAAAACTGAGAATAATTAGGCCCACTGGTGCATCAGACATAAACTTCCGAAAAACAACAATTGAACAAGGTATAAGGTTCCCGCCCGAGGAAAGTTTTCTTCCGGAGAACTTCGATAAAGCAACCAGGCAAAAACGCCTCCAATAATTCCCCAGGCAATGAAATTTTGAAGCGGAATGATTCCATCTTTCCAATGCCAGAAACCCAAAACGGGAGCTAAGGGTTCCATGAAGAAATCGAGGAATAATAGAAATACCGGGGCTATCATCCAAGGGTGTGAAAATCTTGGGAAAATGATTTTGCTAATGGCCAATCCGCCACCTACTACGATCCACCAGTTCAAACCAATAATGGGAGGTACTTCAAGGAGTTTGAAACCCAGGTTTTCTCCGTATCCGTATGATCCGAAAATTTTACCGGTGTGCACACCTAACCACTCCACGGAAAAGCCGAGAATTATAATCAGGAGGCTGGTCAAATGAAATCGCAGAGAAGCTCCAAAAGGATAGACCAGAGCGAAGCTTATGATCAAAATAATCCAGGTTTGATCCCACAAATTTTTCTCGGGCATGGTAATTTTAATCCCTAAACCAATTCCATAAAGCAAGAGAAGAATGAAGGTCTTCAGAAAGCCTATGGATATGTACTTTTTTAGATCAAGCATCTGGAATCAAAGATGTTGCAATTTTTGCGGAATAGAGACAAAGTGGAACCCCACCACCCGGATGAACACTTCCTCCGCAGAAATAAAGGCCTTTCAAGTGACGCGAAAAATTGGGGTGCCTATGAAAAGCGGAAAACAACTCATTTGAACTTGTTCCATATAACGATCCAAGATGAGACAAAGTTTCTTTCTCAATATCCTGAGGGCCTCTCACCTTTTCACAAACTATGTAGGGCCTGGGATCGAAACCCAAAATGCGGTGCAGTTTCTTAGCCACTATTTCCTTGAGTGATTCGAGTTGAATATCCTCAGATTGCCTTTCCAGAGAAGGGGCATTCACCATGACAAACCAATTTTCCTTACCCTCAGGAGCATCCTTTGCATTGATTTTACTGGATACGTGCACGTAGATCGTTGGATCATCTGAAAGCACTCCCGTTTGGAATAAGCCCTGGAATTCCTCAACGTAATCTTCGCTAAAGAAGATATTGTGGGCATCCAATTCGGGCGTTGTCCGGTTCATTCCCCAATAGAATATGACGGCCGAGGTAGAGCGTTCACCTTGTCGCACATACTTGGGCATGGGAATCTCGGGCAACAACTTTTGATAGGTGGGGTATACATCCATATTGCTAACCACTACATTGGCAGCATAGAATCGGCCGTTGGATTGTATGCCTCTAACTTGCCCATTCTGGTTCTCCATTTTTTCGACGCAATGATTGAGATGAAATTCAACTCCAAGCTCCACGGACAACCGATGAAGCGATTCGGGTATAGAGCGTATGCCTTCCTTAGGAAAGTAGGCGCCTTGTTTCAACTCAGGATAGGAAATAAGGTTGAATAGCGCAGAAGTCTGGTAAGGCGAGGATCCGTTGTAGGTGGCATATCGGTCAAACAGCTGAACCAGGTGAGGTTCTTTTAGCGCCTTTAGGTTGCGCTCATGCATAGATTCCATCAGGTGAAGTCTGGAAAGTTTAAACAAGGCTTTGAGGACTTTCCATTGGGTCCAGGTAGAAACCTTGTGCAAGGAATGCTCGAGAAAGGTGGAGCAGGTGAGCTCGTATTTTTCAGCGGTAGATTTTAAATACTTCGACAAGATTTGAGGTTGAACCTCAAACTTTTCCCAGGCATCTTGAGCCATGGCAGAAGCATTCCTCCGTGTGTCGAATCGGGTGCCATCTTCCCAAAAATACCGGCATATAATGTCCAGCTGCTCGTAGTTGAAGTAATCCGCTGGATTACGATCCGCCAGGATGAAAATTTCATCCATCAATTCGGGCAAGGTGAGTAGGGAGGGGCCCAAGTCAAATCGAAAGCCTTGTTCGTGCCACTCTCCGGCCTTACCGCCAATGGTGCTCTGAGCTTCAAACACCTGAACTTGGTAACCCTTTATCCGGAGTCGAATGGCAGCTGCCAATCCGGCAATTCCGGAACCGATTATTATGGCTTTCATACCTAAGCTGGATGCAGCTGACGGAAGAGCTGGTTAAGGACTTTTTTGCGGTGGCTAAAGATGTTTTCCACCTGTTGCTTTATGAAAAGAGTGTGAACCATTTTCCCTAACACGCCAAAGGGCAGGCGGTAGTGCAGAATGTCTCGCATTTCAGTTCCACCTTCCACAGATTCAAACCAATGCTGATGGTGCCAGAAAGAATAAGGACCAAACTTTTGTTCGTCAATAAAGAATCGATGTTCCTCTACTTGGGTAATTTCCGTCACCCAGTTTTGAGGAATAAATCCAAAGAGTTTTAGCCGGTATTCGATTATCATACCGGCATACATCTTTTCAGGCAAGTCCGATTTGATCTCAAAGGATAAATCCTCCGGAGTAATTACATCGAGGTTTTTGGGTGAACTAAAAAAATCCCAGGCTTCCTCAATGGAAAGTGGTAAAAACTGAACTCGCTCCAATCGCTGCAAATACATACTTCTACAACAGCTGATTCGGAGGAAGGTTTAAGGATTTAAACTTTTGATCTGATCTCGCTTAGAATCTAATGGTAAGGAATAGGGCTACCGGTAAATTCAAGGTGAGGTTAGTCCCAAAATTCGAGTCGTTGCTTTCCGAGTTTATTTCGGATTGACTTCCTGAAAAATCGGTTCTGAAAATTTGGGTTTCTACCGAGCTTTTCTCTTCGGTATACCAGAAGTAATAGGTGGCTTCCGTTCCAATTTTTATGTTTTTGGAGATGTAATAGGCAAAGTTAAATTGTGGTCCACCGCCAAATCCATCCACCGAAGCTTTGGTTTTGGTTATGGTTGAATCCTGTCCTCCAAACTGATTAATCGTAGTTCGGTTAAGTTCTGAGTTTGCGGCACGCATTTGGGTAGCAGCATCAACGCCAACACCGGCTTCAAAGCGTTTTCCAATTTGAAACTTTTTGCAATAGCCCAATCTCAAATCAATTCGATTGTTGATCGATTCTATTCCATCGCTTCCTTTGTTGGTGGATAAATTGGCACCCAAGCCTAAGCCAAACTCATTGTTGCTTCCATTGAACCTGACGGAGTATTTCAAAAGGTAGGGATTGTTGAACGCTGGGGTAGGGCCGAAACTAAAGATTTGTTGAATTAGCTGATTGGCCTGAATACTGGCGAAGTGGCTGATTTGTTTATCCGGATTGATGTTGTAAGCTGGCTTAGGTTCGGCTTTTTGGGCATAGGCGATACTCAGGCCGAATAGGGCCAGTGAGCACAGGGCTAATTTTCTAATCATGGTATAGGGATTAAGGTGTTACAAAAGGATCGGAAAACCGAGGGTCTGTTGGAAATACTGGATCGGTTAGGGTGCCCAGAAAATCGATCAAACGATCTCGATCATAGGGAGAAATATCAAACCGGTTTACGGCTCCATTCGGTCCGCGTAATCTGGGGTCAAGGTTGGGGTTGTCATTCACGCCATGGGCATAATGGTCCAATACTTCTTCCAGGGATTGAAATCTTCCATCGTGCATGTAAGGTGCGGTAAGCATTACATTGCGAAGGTTCGGAATTTTGAAAACACCACGGTCTTCTTCCTGTCCGGTTACGGCTTGGCGTCCAGCATCTCCATGGTCAGCCAGTCCAATATTGGCCATATTTGGTCCTGTAGCAGTAGGTCCTGGTTGATTGTTTTCCAGGGGGCGGGAAGGAAGAAATCCACGGAGTAGCCAGCAGGGTTAAACAAATTGTGGCAGTTTCCGCAATTGTACTTTCCAAAAAACAAACGCATGCCCTCTTGTTCATCCGGTGATAATCCAATAAATCCCATTTGGTCAAACTTGCTTCCGGTAGATTCTAATTGGGCTAGAAATGCCGCAATGGCTTGGGCAATTCTTTCGGAAGAAATCAAGTCACTTTCAAAGGCCCTGCGAAACAGGTCCTGATAATACGGTTTGCTTCGAATGATTTGAATTAATTCCTTTTCCGAAATGAGACCCATCTCCACGTGATTAAAAATAGGATCGAGGGCCAAATCTTCCAGGCTTGTTCTGCGACCATCCCAAAATAGGATTTCGCTATTTCTTAGGTTTTGAATAGGTGGTGTATTACGTTCGCCTTTTACGCGTTCAAATCCAGTACTTACCGTCCGAAAGTCAGAAAATGCCAAGGATTGGGAGTGGCACGATCCACAGGAAATAGCACCATTTCGAGAGAGGGCTTTGTCGTAGAACAATACTCGTCCCAGATATTCCACGGGGCTTACTCGAAATGTGTTTTCGACCAATGGAACGGATGATTCTGTTACTTCTGCAGTTGGTGTAGCTTCTTCCTTTTGACAAGAAAATAGGGTAATGAACGCCACGGCAATAAGAGCAGTGGTTGTGGGGAAGGTGTTAGTTAATTTCATGGCGGACAGCAATTTATCCTTTAAAGTTAGTTTTTTATCCGAAAGAGAAAAAACTCTTTTTCCAGCCCTTATTTAAGATCTTGGGTGGGAGAACGAAACGCTGTTTCGGGGAGTTTCGTACAAAATAACCCGCAAGTCAAGCTGTTTATCCAGCTTAGCATCAAGCAATTGCCAAATAACCACAGCGATGTTTTCCGCTGTAGGATTCAGGTTGGCAAACTCCTCGCATTGTTGGTTGAGGTTTTTGTGATCAAAACGGTTGACCACCTCATTATCAATAAGGTGTGAAAGGACTTTAAGGTCTACAACAAAACCGGTAACTGGGTCAATTTCACCCGTTACCTCTACCTCCAATTCATAGTTGTGCCCGTGAAAATAGGGGTTGTTGCACAAGCCAAATATTTCTTCGTTTTTTTCTTCACTCCATCCTGGATAGTGGAGTCGGTGAGCGGCATTAAAATGCGCTTTTCGTTTTACTGTTGCCTTCATTCCCGGTAGCATTGAGGTGTTGCATAACCTTGGGGAGTGCGATTCGAAACCAAACGGTAAAGTCTTCTGGTTTTTTGTCTATTTGCCCCTGCAGTTCATCTAAGGATACAAAACGATAGTCCGCCACTTCTTCAGGATTTGGCGTTACAGGCCCGTCAAATGTTCCAAGAACCACGTGGTCGAATTCGTATTCGGTCATTTCGTGGTCCAACTCGGCTCTGTAGGTAAAGGAGAAGGCTTCTTGCAAGTCACAGTCAAAGCCCATTTCCTCCTGAAGGCGACGGTGAGCAGCTTGTTCTACGGTTTCCCCCGGACGTGGATGCGAACAACAGGCATTGGTCCAAAGACCTCCTGAATGATACTTATCTTCAGCCCGCTTGTGAATCAACATTTCACCCCGGGTGTTGAAAAGAAAAACAGAAAATGCCCGATGGAGGAGACCGTTTTCATGGGCCACCATTTTTTCCATCAGACCGAGTTCACGGTCCTGCGGATCTACTAAAATGACCAATTCTTGTGCTACATCGTTCATACGCTTCAAAGCTAATACATTGTTAGAGCAATCCTACGTTGTGGCGGATGTAAGACGCAACAAAAAGGGTGAATTTTCCAGTGTTGGGTATTCGGATTCTTTTTTGACGAATAGTAGAGCCGGGAGTTCTTCTGATTTTTCGGAGCAATCCTCGGTAGTAGACATAAGCCAGGTATACACCGAGTCGGGCTCTTTTGGGAAGTTGCTTAATGCCCTCCAAGCCAATTTGGAAATCGTCTTCGATGTCTTGTTCAATCATCTTTTTACTGTGATCATCCAAAATCTGAAGATCTACATTGGGAAAATAATTTCTGCCCAAATTCTCAAAATCGTCTTGAACGTCGCGTAAAAAATTGACTTTTTGAAAGGCTGAACCCAATTTCATGGCGAAAGGTGTGAGCTTCCGATACAGGCTTTCATCACCAAGGGTAAAAACCTTAAGACACATTAATCCCACCACTTCGGCTGACCCCAGAATGTATTCTTCATACTTCTCCTGATTGTATTCTTGATCATCCAAGTCCATTTCCATCGATTTCAAAAACGTATCGATCAACTTTCGATCAATGTTGTATTCATTGACGGTGTGCTGAAAACTATTCAGAATGGGGTTTAGGCTAATCCCATCATCAATGGCCTTGTGAGTATCACGTTTGAATTCGATAAGCAGATCCCGTTTGGGATAGTTGTGAAAGGTATCTACAATTTCATCGGCAAATCGAACGAAGCCATAGATGGAGTAAATCGAATTGCGGATGTCGCTGCTCAGAAAACGAATCCCCAATGAAAATGAAGTGGAGTAGGAGTGCGTTGTCACTCGACTGCATTGCAGGGAAACCTGGTCAAATAATGCCTTGCTGTTCATCGAATTATGGGTTTGAGTGTTTGGACAATAAATCAGCAGCTACCTGTCCGGATATGATGGCGGGCGGAACGCCTGGACCGGGTGAGGTAAGCTGACCGGTATAGTAGAGGTTTTGAACCTTTTTACTTTTGAGTTTGGGCTTGAGAAAAGCAGTTTGGCGCAGCGTATTGGCCAGGCCGTATGCGTTGCCACGGAAGGAGTTGTAATCTTTTTTGAAATCGTTGATGCAGTAGGATCGCTTATACACGATTCTATCCGTTAGTTTTTCACCCGTGTGGCCCTCCAGACGAGTCATGAGCAGGTCAAAGTATTTTTCCCGTATAGACTCGTGGTCATTCAATCCTGGTGCAAGCGGCATGAGGATGAATACATTTTCGTGATTTGAAGGAGCTATTCCATCATCCGTTTTGGAGGGAACGCAAGCATAAAACAGGGGCTGCTCCGGCCATTTCGGGTGGGTATAAATTTCATCGGCATGTTGGTCGAATGATCGGTCGAAAAAGAGGTTGTGGTGCTTGAGGTTGGAGATGGATCCTTTTACTCCCAGGTAGAAGATCAAGGCCGATGGAGCCATGGTTCTTTTCTTCCAGTAGGGATTTGAATAGGACCGTAAATCCGGACTTAGTAATTGGTTTTCCACAAATTCATAATCAGCACCCGCAATTATTTGATCTCCAGGAAAAAACTGTTCGCCCGATTGTAGCCCGGTAGCCCGATTTCGATGGACTGAAATTTCGGTAACCGGTGTGTTGAAGTGAAATTCTACTCCTTGTTCTAAAGCCAGTTGGTACATAGCATCCACTAAGCGATACATGCCACCCATGGGGTACCAGGTGCCCAATTTGAGGTCGGCATAATTCATTAAACTGTATAGAGCTGGTGTGTTTCCAGGAGTTGCTCCTAAAAACAAGGATGGAAATTCAAGCAGTTTTATGAGCTTATCATTCTTGAATTGTTTTCGGATACTGGACCCCACCGATTGGAACAAATCCATGTGAATCATACCGGACAGCACCTGCTTATTCACAAATTCCAAAGGAGACAGTGCAGGCTGATAAACCAAATGATTTACGCCTACCTGATACTTTATGGCGGCCTGTTCTAAGAAGCGTTTGAGTTTTTTACCGCTCCCTTCTTCCATGGATTCAAATAGCTCGTACAATTCAGCTTCACCGGCGGGAACATCCACGCGATCACCATCTTCAAAAAAGATGCGGTAGGAAGGATCCAGGCGTTTGAGATCAAAATAGTTGGAAGTGTGTTGGTCGAATCGCTCGAAAAAGCGCTCCATCACGTCAGGCATCCAGTACCAGCTTGGTCCCATATCGAAGGTGAACCCGGCTTCTTGAAATTGGCGTGCCCGTCCTCCAGGTGTCGCATTCTTTTCCAACACCTTCACACGGTGTCCCTTTTGGGCAAGTACCGATGCGGCTGCCAGGCTACTAAACCCTGATCCTATGATGGTTACGGTAGACATTAGTTACTGAATTCTTCCAATCGTTTCATTAATTGCTTGCGAGCCAGAAAAATTCGACTCTTTACCGTTCCAATGGGAATTCCCATTTCATCGCCAATCTCTTTGTATTTGAAACCTTGTAGTTTCATTTTAAAGGGCTTGCTGTAATCCTCTGACAACTCATCGATGGCATCTTCCATATTGCGAATGTTGATGAGTCGATCGGGGGAAAGGGAGATTTCGGAGGTTCCTGTCGTTAGGTAGGTTGAATTTCCCACCTTCTCCATGATTTCATTGTATTTCACCCCGCGGCGATAATTGTTAATGAAGGTGTTCTTCATTATGGTATATAACCATCCCTTAAAGGAGGTGCCAGAGATTAGTTTTTCTCTGTAAGTGAGTGCTTTAAGCATAGTGTCTTGCAAAAGATCTTGTGCTTGTTCTTCGTCGGCGGTAAGTTTCAATGCGAAAAATTGAAGTGGGTTATGATACTTAACCAACATTTCATTGAATTCTACTGTGGACATTTTGTTTAATGTTTGAATTAAAAGTCTAAACAAAGTTTATCAAAAAGACACAGATAGCCAAAGTTTTGTTTAATAATTTATTAAAAAGATTAAACAAAATAAACTTTTAGCCAAGGAGGTTTTAGCTAAACACCAGTAAACAAGCGGCTTTTAAGCCAATGGGGTGATAAACGAAATGAAGTCTGGAGCAGAGTAAAGAGGCTCCGAATTTTTGGGAAAGGTCAGGTCATGGCTAATCGATCCTGCATAAAGATGACAGGTATTTGGCATATCAACCTGATTTCTATCCATGAAATCCTGTACATCTTCCGTCTTTTTCGGAACGGTAAAAATGGTCATGGAGTGACTGGGTGCAGTTAAGTCATAAATGGAGCAGAGATCGCGATAAGGTACGTCCTGGCCTAAGTATATGACTTTAAAACCATGAGCTTTGAGGAGATAATGGGTCAAAATTAATCCGATTTCATGCATTTCTCCTTGCGACAGATAAAGCATGAAGGTGGATTTTCGGTAAGGTTTTAAGTCAATCTGATCAATTGCGGTGATCATCTTTTGGCGGATCAAACAAGAGATAAAGTGCTCTTGAGCTGGATTAATCTCCTCTACGCCCCACATGATTCCAATCTTTACCAGAAACGGGTAGATCAATTCTACGATGGTGCGTTGAAATCCAATTTCATGAACCGATTTGGAAAAAATGTGGTGAAACCGATCCTCATCCAGCTCGATCATAGCCACTATCAATCCGCGGAGATAGGTTTCCAGATCATCAGCCACCTTGGTGGATCCAGCTAGATAACCGCTTACTTCGGTGTGAAGCATGGTCTCGGTCATCGCACTGATTTTGGAGATCTTTAGGCCCTTTTCGAGCAGAAGAGACACGTTGAGCAATTTGCGCAAATCGTTGTCTTTGTAATAGCGAATATTGGTATCCGTTCGTTCCGGTTCCAGCAATCCATATCGCTGTTCCCATATACGAATGGTATGGGCCTTTATTCCAGAAAGCCTCTCAAGATCTTTTATAACGTATTTACGCATATAACTTCCCCAAACAAATATCCCGACAAAAAGGTTTACAACCTGAAGACTTGGTTCAATTTACCAACAAAAGGCAGGGGAAATGGTTTAGGGGTTAGCTCACCTTAAAGGTCCAGCCTTTGGTCTTTTTCATTTTGGTGGATTGGAAAACGCTTTTTCCACCTTTAACCATGAGGTGCAAGCCCACGAGTCCAACACCGGTTCCAACTACCACTCCCAGGCTTCCCCAAACTACTTTGGAGCTTTCCAGATCAATTTGGCGTCCACTCCATACGGCTACAGCCACACCTACAAGTGTTACTCCGGTTCCGATGGCAAACTTTCCAAGGCCTACCGTTCTCCAGCCCATGGTTTTGAAGAACTTTTTGCCTACCAATTCAAGGTCGGCTACTTTGATTTTTCGGCCGTCAACTATGATAAATTGATTCGTGATGGAGTCGATAACTCCTTTTTGAACATGCTTATCGGTAGGAGTGAGGTATTTGATTTTTTCTCCTTTTTTGAATTCTCGGCGTAGCTTCTCTTTTTTGTTTTCGGCTACGAGTACTTTTTCGGTGGATTTCTTTTTGGCTTGTTTTTGTTTTCTCTGCTTGATGGCTTGCGTTTTGCCCGGAGTGGGCTTTTGCAGCTCCTGGGGCTGATTTCGCTGCTGCTCCTGTTGTTCCTGAGGGTGGCCTGGAGGAGGTGTAATAATCATTTCCTCCGATTCTTGCGGAACCGTGCGAACGGGCGGTGTGTTCTCCCCATCTTTTTGGATCACAGGACTATCCTGCCCAAAAACGGTGCCTGGTGCTAGCAGGAGAAATATCCCTAATGCGACTAGTATAAAGGTTCTGATTGAGTTAATCATATGTATCCCATTAGCAGGTAAACGAACAATCCTATCCATTCGTGTATGATGTTGTTCCAATTTTTAAGAACCCAAGGACTTGGCAATAATAAGTGATCTACCTGAAACTTTCTTTCCCCAGAGATTCCATCTACACAAAAGGCGTCGGTTTCCAATCCTACTTTCTTGAAACAGGCCTGAGATCTGGGCATGTGAGATGCGGAAGTAATGAGGAGAATGGATCCGGAAAAGCCCAGGCTATCCAATACCTTCTTGGCTTCTACTGCATTTTGATGGGTATTTTTTGACCGTCCTTCGAGCCATAGATCACGGGAAGGGATTTCCACATCGCGGATAAAATCATCCACGTACATCCCCTCAGGGCGTGTATCTTCAGTTAAGCTTCCACGTCCTCCGCAGAGCAAAATCTTCTTGACCTTTTTTTGGTGATAGAGGTGTAGTCCCATCATCAATCGGTCTCCGCTTTCCATCAGATTGATTTGACCAGACCCCGGGGCATCTATGGAATACCCGCCTAAAACAATGGCTACATCGTATTTTTTCTCCAGATCAACGGAAGACATTGGGGGTTCCCACAAACGGTTAACTTCATCCTGAATAAACCCGTTGGAAAAGAAATAGAACAGGAATACAGACAGTAGAAACCACCGCTTTTTTCGTTTAGGACCCTTTAGAAAAAGGCTAAGAAGCATGCAAATGAAGATCCATGTAATCGGCATGGACATAAAATGCAGAATCTTCGATATGGCGTGAAACATGGTCTCCTAATCTACAGCGGCTTAGTGAGTGACTACCAGCTTAATAGCCCGGTCCATTTCCTTGCCGTTAAGGGTACAATAGTATAACCCTTTTTCCAATTGAGATACGTCGATCGTCAATTCGCCCTGAGCGCTGAAAGTTTGCCCTTCAAACAAGCGGCGAACGTGCTTGCCACTTTGATCGTACAATTCTACCGTGTAGTTTTCTCCTTCAACAGCTTCCCACTGAAGTGTGGTTGTATTTTGAGCTGGGTTAGGAAATAGCTTCACTTCGGTTTCATGACGCTCAAGAGCTTCGGTTCCTGATATTAAATCAGTCGTTTCAATGTAAGCACAGAAGGCTCCAGCTCCGTGAGTAGCAATACCGAGGTAGTTGTCTCCATCGCGAATGTCCATTTGCTCTACGATTACATTACCAATCAAGTCGTGAGCTTGTTCCACCCATACGGTACGATGACTATCCAACAAGTTGGTGGCATATAAACCTGTACTGGTTCCTACAAAATACATAGGACCATCATTGGTGTAGGCAATAGCCGCGGAACGAACAGAAGGACCTTTTCCTTGACCCAAGGCCAAATCAGGTAATCCATCGGGCAATTCCTCTTCCAGGTTACCGGCAATCCCCATCCAGCTTGCACCGGCATCGATGGAGTAGTACACACTGTAGGTGTTGTAATTGGAGAATACCACAATCAACTTGTCACCATTGGTAGGATCCACTGCAATTTGACTCACGTAGCTTCCTTTGCGGTAAGGGAAGTTGCTCGAAATGTCCACCAGGCTTGGAGAATTTCCACTGGCTCCATCAACGCGGTATACTTTTCCATTTTCACACCCTACGTACAAACGATCGTCAGGAGCGTAACGGGTAGAAACCATGTGAGAGATTGTTCCATTAATGGTAAAAGGCATGTTAGACCAACCGAAAGTGGATGGGCTTCGCTGATTGTTTTGAGGCACTTGATTCAAGCGATCGTGCTTTTTAATGATCTGGCTACCGTTTTGGTAAAAGGCCATGTACATCATGTTGGAATTGTTGTAATCCAACTCAAATACGTTTACAAAGGAGTAGTTTGACTCGTCTCCAGGGTAGTTAAACTGCTGGTAGCTGTTTCTCACTCCATTGTTGCCCATGGTCACTTTAAAAGTTCTTCCATATTGAGAAGAGAAATAGTAGATACCGGCACCTTTTACGCCCACTCCGGGAGAAACTGCACAGTAGGAACCATCACTTTTTAAGGGATCTGTCCAGTTGGTGCGCAAGTCATTCGAATAACCGAATTGGGTACCGTTGTCTTGCAATCCGCCAACCAACACTTCGTTCACGCCTTGGTGATCCACGGCAATGGTGTAGAACTGCGTGGTGTAAAAACCAAAGTTTCTCGATTCCCAAACCACTTTGCTGGCAGCACTATTGGAGGTGTACATCACCCCACCGTCATTAGCGGAATATACTTCTTCAGTATTCGTACTTGGGAAAACCAAATTGTGTTGATCCGGGTGATGTTCTGGATAGCGGTACTCATCCGGATTGGTAAAGAAGTCAGGATTGTAACCACCAATCTGGGTGGTGGCCGAGGTAGACGCAAATCCATTGCCTGAGCGGAAAAGGTTTGTACTACCGATGAAAACTACATTCGGGTTAGAAGGGTGAACCTTAACCATCATGTTGTAGTTACCCTGTGTGTCGAAGGTTTTGTAAAGGTTGTTATTGGATGGAATGCTCGCACTGCGATTTTCCCATTTACCACCGCTGCCGCTTCCATCACCACTGAGATACGTGTATTTGAATAAGCTTGAAAACTCATTGCCGGTGCTTCCTGGTTCTGCTGGAGAACCTACTCCAGGGGTACGCATTAAGAAATAAACCATGTCTTCGTTAGAAGAGGAAAAGTCGAAAACGATGCGTTGAAAGTTTGTTGGAACGGAAGCTCCTTGAATTTTGGTATAATTGATTCCATCTGCAGATCGATAGATTCCAGGGGCTGTGGCACCGTTGGCATTTCCAATAGCCGCATATACCACTCCTGAGGAAGTCACTTTTACCTGAGCATAGCGTGAGCCAAATCCGCCGCCCCCTAATACACGGGTCCAGGTAGCTCCTCCATCAACACTTCGCATAATGGCGCCATTTACGGCAGCATAAACTTCATCTTCTGTTGTATTGGATGGGTCTGTTGCCAGTTCCCAGATAGTACTCCAATCGGTTTGAGTTCTGGGTTCATTTGGAGCGGTTTCGGTCAACAAGGACCAGGAATTTCCACCGTCAGTAGATTTGTATACTCCATTTCCCAAAAGGTAGGCACTACCTCCTGCCGAGGCACTGGTACCAATACCTTCTCCGGTACCATAATACCAGATTCCTTGTTTGCCATTCCGTAAGTCCTGGGTCAAGCAAGTCACATTGTGCATTTGATCCTGGGTATTGGTTTTGGTCCAGGAGAAACCGTTGTCGCTGCTTCGGTACAATCCACCTGAAACACCACCAGCAAGCAAAACGCTTGAATTAGTCGCATCAACGGCTAAAGCTCGAGTTCGTCCACCCACATTAAAGGGGCCTCTTCTCAAGAACGTGTTGCCCGAGCGACTGGCCGAATATTGTTTGGGTAGAGCTTTTGCAAAAAGTCGTTCGCTTTGAAAAATTCCCTCTGGAATTTCTCCCGTTTCGGGATCCATTAGGCGTTTTTTCATCCAAATAGCCCGATCATCGGGCGCACTGTCTTCGCTTACATTTGAATGTACAGGTTGAGCGTCATACCACCAGCTTCCAGCCGCAATTCCTAATCCAATAAACCCTGCCAGGGCAATCCATTTTCCTTTCATCCTGTGCTTAATTCAATTTTTTATACCTGTAAATGGTGTACCGTTTCTCTTCCGATGAAGCGGTGGCAATTTCAAGGGTAGCCTTAAATGAGTCGTTCAGACTGAGGCCGGGTAGGGGATCCTTCAATTCTTTAAAATTTTCTGGACCACTGGCCTTCATTCCAAAAGCAAAAAACACGCGAATCTCATCCCCTTCCTTGAAAGCGGAGGCGAGGTTGTTTCCGCGCTGAACGATTTTAGAAACCCGAACCTTGGCAAAGCAATTTTGCTCCTGACAAGGATGTTCCCAGGTTACTTTTTCGTCTTCCTCACTGATTAACACACCCTCTATAACGGTGTCATTTGGTGAAGCGTTGAGTGTTTGGCCCGTTTTTTCAGACGATTGGCACGAAATAATGATGATTAGACTTAAAAAGACCCCCAGTATTCTCATGTATGGCTTGCTTACTGTACTTTAATCCGTTTCGAAATTTTCGTTTCCGGCGTGAAAAAAGTCACCAAATATAAGCCACTCGGCAGTGTGGAACAATTAAATCGAGCCTTCTGTCTTGTTTCAGGCCCTTCCGAGGTAGGTATTTGTTCGATTATTCTTCCATTCAAATCACTCAATACAAACTGACCATCTGTGGTTTCAACACCAGTGATGGAAACTTCGAAATGGCTCTGTGCTGGATTTGGGAAAACTTTCAATTGAGCCTCTTCGGCTACATTTCTTTCTTCCAATCCAGTTAAATCTCCAATGGTTTTCAAAGTGGTGTAGAATGCACCGGCACCATGGGTGGCAATTGCGGTAAAGCCATCGGACATGCGGTGTTTGATATCCACTACTACCTGATTACCGATCACATCAGGTGAAACCTGAACCCACTCGGTTTGCATGCTGTCCAACTCCAAGGAAGCGAAAAGTCCAATGCTTGTACCCACTAAATAGAGGGTGCCGTCTTCTACCGGAACAATCTGAGCAGAACGGCAGGAGGGACCATCATTAATGTGTCCCAAATTGGGTGGAACTCCCGGAGGCGTTTGACCTTCCAGATTTCCACTAATGTTTTGCCAAAGTTGTCCACCATTTTCAGTATAGAAAACGCTATAAGTGTTGTAATTGGAGTAGACCACGATTACCTTGTCTGCATCTCTTGGGTCCACACTTACGTCCGCTACATATCCGGCTGCATTGATATTGTTGGTTACATTGGTTAGAGTGGGAGACATGCCGTTTGCATCCTCAACGCGGTAAATGTTCTTTCCTGAAGTACCCAGGTAAACTACATGGGCCGGAGAAACCGAAGCGTCGATTGCGGTGAGTGTTCCTGAAATTCCAGAACCAACTCCTACGCGCCAGTTCGTTGTTTTCGGATCAGGATCTTTTAGGGTGTCAAATACGGTAACGTCATCATTCACCCACAGTCGATTTCCTGCAGGTAGGTACATGATTTTGTTGTCTGTTGGATCCAACAGAAGTGGATTGATAAACAAGTAACCAGATCCGCCAACAGGATCAATGCGATTCCAGGATATACGCTCTCCTTTGGAATTGACATAAACTTTTACGATTCCGTCCAATTGTTTGGAAGCATAGAGAAAGGGCTCCACATTACTAAAGGCGCACCCGGCACCATCATAAGACCAGGGCATGGTCCAGTCCACATGAATATCCCCATTCGTTGAAAGTAGGGTTCCGTTATCCTGGGTTCCCCCCATCATCCATTTGGATCCCGAGTCGGGCGAAATGGCCAAGGTGTAGAATTGGGTGGCGAGTAAGTAATTGTTCAAGGATTCCCACACTACTGAGGATTGATACAAATCACGGGTCAAGTGAATTCCGCCATCTGAGAAAGTTAGACAGGTTTTGGAGTCGCTGGGAGAGTAAATGATTTTCTGGAGATCAGGGTGGTGATTCGGGTAAGTTTGAAAATCGGGCAAATCGGTAGTTTCTCCATAACCACCAGCGTAAGAGGTGTTTTGATCGGATTTAAAAGCATCGGTGGAGATATAAAGGTTGGTACCTCCAATAATCACCACATCGGTATCGTGAGGCGAAACGGCAATGTCGATACAGTAAGAGCCTTGAGATATGTAATCGTCAAAACGATTGGGGCCCACAGGAAGGTTTTGGCTCCGGTTGTCCCATTTTCCACCAGCTCCTGCTCCCGTTCCAGATAAGTAGGTGTATTTGTAAAGAGAGTGGTCTTCGCTTCCACCTTGAAAATTGTACCCCCTTTGACCACTTCCCGGAGTATTTCCCAAGAAATAAACCACGTCAGGTCTACTTGGGTCTGGTGCAATAATCAGGCGCTGATAGGTACCCGGAAAACCACTTGGAGTGATGTTGGTCCAGGTAACTCCATCTGCCGATCTAAAAATTCCACGAACCGTAAGGTCGTTGTTGTCGAAAGTAGCGTAAAGCACTCCATTGGCGGCTACTGCCAGATCGACTGAACGTCCGGTAGCAATCGGGCCGCCCAGAACTTTTGTCCAGGATTGGCCTTCATTTGTACTTCGGTAAATCGCCGATTGTGAAGCAAAATACACGCCTCTTGTAGCTGGGTCACCTGAAACAACCAATCTCCAAATCAAATCGGTAGAATCCACCAATTGAGGAGAAGAATTGATCAAAGCAGGTAAGGCTGTCCAGGTTTTGGCGCTGTCATCGGAACGATAAACGCCGTTTCCTCCATAGGCAGCTGAACCACTAATCCCTCCTTGAGAACCTCCACGAGCTTCACCAGTACCCATGTACCAGATATGTTGTTTACCTGGTTCCGGGTTTTGAGCCAGGGATGAAATACTCAGGTTTTGATCCTGAGTGGTCACCTTTTTCCAGCTTTTTCCTTCATCTGTGCTGCGAAATACACCACCGGAAGAAGTACCGGCTATCAGTACTTTCGGATTGCTTAGGTCATAGGCCAGGGCTCTTCCTCGTCCACCAATATTGCGAGGACCAGCTGCAACCCAGGGATTTCCTCCTCTCAGACCCGTAGCCTCTTTAGGCATATTGGCCAGGTGGTTGAGCTCCTTTTGTCGAATACCGGCAGGCAGTTCTCCTGTTGCCGGATCGGCAAGCATTTGGTGCTCCCATTGCTCCCTTAATTCGGATTGACTCATTCCTCCACTGATGTGGGTCGTCAAATAATCGTTTTGTTGATCCTCAAATTGTTGGATTCCTAATACCAGCTGCACCAGATAGAGCAGCATAATGGTAAAAATTTCGAGTTTGCCTGTGCGCATTAAAATTCAAAGAATTGAACGGACAAATTTATAGCAAATCAGCCCTCTTTCGTAACCTGTTCGAAAGATATGTCCCCGACCTTGCCGTCGAGCTTTTTGTACTTGTGAATGTCTTTCACATTAATGTGGGTCGATCCATCCGGATAAGTGGTATAAGCCGGATGAAACTTGGCGTTGATCACCATTTCCCGGTGGGTGTATGAATACCGGGAATGAACCACTTGACTAAAGGTTTCGTCAAATCCCTTGATCAAGATCAGTACCTCCGGATTCGATTTAACGATTTCCTGCGGTGATTTTCCATGAAAGGGACTCTCTTCATCAATGGGGTGAACGACCGTCCAATTGAGAGGAAAGAAGTCAATTTTGTCGATGGCCAGATCCAGTCTGCTGTAGGTACGTCGGTAGATTCCATTAATCTCACGGGTGGTGGCTAAAAGCACTTTGGCCTCCATGTCCAGCAATACGTGGTGGCGCATATTGATGATGCGAAACATGAGCGCATATCCATCCTTGAAAGGGGAGAGAAGAATGCGGTTGGAATACACAATATCTGCCTTGGGCTTGGAAAAACGACCGTAGAGCAGACCCGTGGCAATGGAGAAACTCATAAATCCCATCATGGCTTGAAAGGATGCCACCAGATTAACCGAGGTGCTCATGGGAGACAATCCACCATAACCTACTGTGGTAAAGGTTTGAAAGCTAAAGAACAGAGCAATCAAAAATTCATTTTGCGTATCCAAAGATTCGGTGCCAGAAATACCGTTGATACCAAGAAGCACATAGGTCATGGCAAAGAGGGAGTTCATAATGACATAACCCAATAAAAGAATCAGGATAAACTGAAACCAGCTGACCGAAATGAAATACTCATACAAGTACTTCAGGGCTGAGCCCATTCCTTCACGGTAGATGTTAAAACTACCGTCTGGATTAATGATTCTTTGAGTTAGCCTTTCATACTTTTCACCAAGGCCAGGATCCTGAATAGGGGTGTCCGACATGACCCAAAAATAGGGTTTCGGCTACGATTTATCAAATCAGCCTTAGGCTTCAGGCAATGTGAGGCGAAATCCTACACCGTGAACATTTTGAATTTCAATTCTTTTGTCGTCCGCCAGGTATTTTCTCAAACGGGTAATGAATACGTCCATACTGCGCCCCAGGAAGTAATCGTTTTCGCCCCAAATGAGTTTTAAGGCTACCTCTCGTTCCAGAACTTGATTTTGGTGAATGCATAGCAATCGAAGTAAATCAGCTTCCTTGCGTGTAAGGCTGCGCTCACCAGAAGGTGTGGCCAATGACAGGTTTTTGTAGTTGAAGGTAATTTCCCCAAGGGGATAAGATTCTTTGCTGATTGTTTGGGTTCGCTGATCCGGGCGTTTTTGGGTTCTTTTTAGCACGGCTTCCATTCGGGCCAAAAGTTCTTCAATGGCGAATGGTTTGGTCAGGTAATCATCTCCTCCAGATGAAAATCCTTGAATTTTATCTTCCATCATCGATTTGGCCGTGAGAAAAATGATGGGCACATTCTGGTTTAAGTTTCTAATTTCAGTAGCCAGGCGAAAACCATCTTTCTTCGGCAGCATAACGTCCAGCAGGCAAAGGTCGTAAGCTTGTTGATAGAAGGCTTCAAACCCGGCCTGGCCATCTCGTACGAGCTTTACTTTATAGCCCTGTTCTTCCAGGTTGTCTTTAATGACAAACCCAAGGCTGTTATCATCTTCAACCAACAATATATTTGGCGTAGTTTCAGTCATGGTTTAGAGGTATTTCTACGATAAATTCTGTTCCTTCTCCTTTTGCACTATTTACCCGAATCTGTCCATGGTGTTTTTGAACCATGGATTTGACGTAATACAGTCCCAGTCCAAATCCTTTTACGTCATGCACGTTTCCAGTTGGAACCCGGTAAAACTTGTCAAAAATCATTTTCTGCTCTTCGGGAGACATGCCAATTCCGTTGTCTTGAATCGAGATCGAGATGGTGTCTTGCGTGTTCTTAGTTGAAACTTTAATGGTGGGTTCATTGTGGTTGTACTTCACGGCATTGTCCAGCAAATTGTTCAGTACGTTGGTCAGGTGAATTTCATCGGCCAATACCTGAAAATTAGTTGCATTATGCTGGCAAGTGATACTTCCATTTTTGCTGGTAATCAGCGGTTTAAAGGATTGACAGACTTGTTCGATTAATTCCCGCAAATTCAACTGTTGCAAATTGAGATCTACTTGATCTTTTTCCAGAGTGGCAATTTGAAGCACTTTTTCCACTTGCTTTTGAAGCCGGTTATTTTCTTGCTGAATGATCGCGGCATAATTCTTTAACCTTTCCGGGTTGTTTTCGATTCCGGGTTTCATCAGCACGTCGGAAGACAGAGCAATGGTTGAAATAGGTGTTTTTAGCTCGTGGGTCATGTTGTTGATGAAATCGTTTTTGATTTCGCTCAGCCGTTTTTGTTTAAGGATAACCGAAATGGTGTATCCAAAAAAGGTGATGAGAACCAGCAAAATGAAGGACGAGAAAATCCAAAAGTTGAGCCGGCTGCGTACCATGGCACTTTTGTTCGGAAAGTGGATGGAGAAATAATGACCATCGTTACTTTTCCAACTTACCGCGGCCGAAGGTTGTTCGCGTTGAATGGCTTGTCCTTCATTAATATAAACCGCTTTGGTATAGACAACTGAATCATTAAAACAATCGTAGAGGCTGTATTCAAAGTCCAGGTTAATCTCCTCGTTTTTGAATTCCCGGGTCAGCATCGTTTCGATGTAGTAGGGATCCAGGTTTTCATTGATTCTAACCACAAAGGTGTTGGGCATGGGTTGCCGAACAGGGTCCAACAGAAAAGAAGAATCGCCCTGGTGCAGCTGAATTTCCCGGGAAACCTTTTTCAAGGTCATGGTGATGTCGTGGTTCACCTGAGTTTCCTGAAGCTGATAGGCTCTTCTAATCCAAATCACCTGCGAAACCACCAATCCTCCCAATAGAAGAATGGCCGCGAAAATGATCATTCGGATAGTATTCCTTTTCATGACCGGCAAAGTACGAAATGTTCGGCCAAGCCATCGCCAGTGTTAACAGTTGTTTAACGAATTGGGATGGGCTACCACTTGAATTTGGTAACCAAGGGTTCAGAGGAAAAAGCTTACTTCTATCCATTGATGGAGTCAAACCTCAAGTAAGCATTTTCAAAACAGCGATTTACAAAATGAAAAATGTCGAAGGTGATAAATGTCACTGTTTTTATTCGTCTGGATCGTAACTTTGCATTATGCAGTTTAAGCAGATGGTAAGTTGGTTTTGGCTTTTCGCCTTTTTTGGGGTGATGAGCTACAACGTTTCTGTTTTTAGCTATTACTTCTGGAACCAAGAGAAAATCGCTCAAGAGGAGTGTGTTAATCTGGATCGAGGAATTACCCAATGTCAAGGTATGTGTTACCTCGCTGATCAAGTGGTGGAAAGTATTCCAACGGTTGAGAGCGATTTAAATGTGATCATTCCTGGACAGCTGTCTTTTCTCTTCTATTTCTTGCCGAGTTCAGAGGACGCTGTAGCTACTACTGTCTATGAATATGTAGCCTTTCTTCCCGTATCTGAGGAAGAGCTTGATGGCTTCACTGATATCTTCATTCCCCCTCCCTCGTTGGCTTAATTCATCAGCCGACTTTTTAGTACCCCAATTTATTGTTAAAACGAGATCCCGTGTGGATTTCAGAATATGAGATATCATGAAAAAATTAAGCACCTATACCTTATTATCAGCTTGTTTGCTGGCCCTAACATTTTCTTTCACTTCTTGCAAAAAAGAAGGTTGCACTGACGCTCAGGCAACGAATTACGACGAAAAAGCCAAAGATGATGACGGCAGTTGTCAATACGATACACCTCCAACAACTTCCACCATGCCCGTTACCACAGATTTAACGGAAGTTGGAAAAGGATATGCCGTTGGCGCTGAAACAGAGATTAAGGTATATGCCAAAGAAGCTTTGTTTAATGGATATAACTACCTCTATATAGCCACCTTCGATTCTGCCTCTGGAAAATGGATGAATGACGGACACGTTACCTTGGAACCAGTGATGGACATGGGGCACATGTCTCATGGAACACCAGTAGAAAATCCAAGTTCTTCTACCCCTGATAGTAAGACTGGACTCTATGCAGCTCAAGTAGTGTTTGTGATGCCGAGCATGGGTGGAACCTGGATGTTGAAGGTACACTACCACAACCACGACAATGGTAAAGAGGGAGAGGCTATGATTCCTATTACCGTGGCCAGTGCAAGTAATCGTTTGGTACAATCATTTGTAGCAGCAGACGACTCCAGCCGCATTTTCGTCAGCTATGTACTTCCTTCTGCACCCATGGTGGGCGTAAATGATATGGAAGTCACAGCCCATTACCGCAAAAACATGATGGAGCACGAAGCACTTACCGATTTGGAAATTGAAATCACTCCTGATATGCCATCTATGGGGCATGGTTCTCCGAACAACGTGCACCCAACACATACGTCTCAAGGGCACTATGTGGGTAAGGTAAACTACACCATGACTGGCTTGTGGCGAATCACTTTGGTGGTTAAGCGTAATGGCCAGGTAATTGGCGAGAATATTTGGTTCGAATACACCTTGTAGCATGAAATTACAAACCGGCACGGCAGCAGTAGGAATTCTTTTGATTTCCACTGCTACCTCTGCCTGGTCTCAGGTAAATACCTACGATACCACTAATTTGCGTGAGTTTATCGTAAGGTCGGATAGCCTGAGCGAGGAGGTTGTTCCTACTTCTTCTACCGATGAAGTATTGGAATCTATCCCATCTGTGCAAGTGGTTCGCCGAGGATCTTATGCCTGGGAGCCAGTTATTCAATCGTATCGGGGAGACCAAATTGCGGTGACCTTAAATGGAATGCGGGTATTTGGTGCCTGCACCGATAAGATGGATCCCGTCTCATCCTATACGGACCCTTCCAGTTTGGATGAGGTTTCGGTAAGTTGTCATCCAACTGGATTGTCAACTGGTTCGAACGTGGGTGGCTCTATGAATTTGCAGAGTGCACGTTCCAGCCTAAAATCCAATCGGTTTTTTTCTGGAAGGTTGAGCTCTGGTTTTCATTCTGTTTCTCGCGGGGGAGATGTTGAGGGACAGTTTCAATTGAGTAAGGAAAAATGGGCTGTAAAAGTATCTGGAGCTTATCGAAATCGGGAAAAGTACAAGGATGGAAACGGTCAGGAGGTTCCTTACACTCAATACAACAAGTATAACTGGGCAGTTAACGCCCGGTATCAGCTTTCCAAGAAAACATTTTTAGAGGCAGATTACCTACAGGATGTAGGTCGTAACATTGGTTATGCAGGCCTTCCCATGGATGTTTCTTTGGCCAAAGCGGATCTCTACAGTCTGGCCATTAAGCACTACAACGTGGGTAAAATTCTGGAGTCTGTAGAGTGGAAAATCTATGGAAATGAAGTCGTTCATGATATGGATGATTCCAATCGCCCGGATGAAGAGGTTCCCATTCGGATGGATATGCCCGGATGGAGCCGGACTTATGGATCCTTTGCTCACCTGAAAGGGAAAAACTGGAACCGGCATCAGCTCGAAGCTCGATTGGAGTACTACCAAAACTTTCGTCGTGCCGAAATGACCATGTACGCACCAGGAGAGAAGCCTATGTTTATGCTCACCTGGCCTGATGTATTTAGAAAGGTATGGGGCGGCGCCTTAGCCGATCGCTGGAGATGGACAGATCAGGATTACCTGGAGATTTCCGCTCGTTATGAGTTTATTCAAAGCGAAGTTCAGGATGAATTTGGCCATCAGGAATGGGAGATATTTGGTTATAACACAGATTCCGTTTATCGACATCAACCTTTTCAGGCTAGTCTAACCTGGAATCGAAATTGGGGCAAGAAATGGTCTACCTGGATCGGTGGAGGATTTGCTCAAAGGGCCCCAGGTACAACCGAGCTGTTTGGGTATTATTTGTTTAGTCGGGAAGATGGATATGACTACCTGGGTAATCCTAATTTGCGCATGGAGTCTGCTTGGAAAGCTTATGCTGGCTTGAAACGGGTAACGGCAAACATGAAATGGGAACTCAACCTGTCTTATGACTACCTGGTGGATTACATTTTTGGTGAAACGGATACCTTACTGTCCGGTATGACGGTAGGATCAAACGGGGTAAAAGTATTTACTAATTTGCCTTACGCTCAAACCATGGGCGCTTCTTTGAATGGAGAAGGCAAGTTGTACCAAAACTTTCAATGGACTACTCGTTTAGGGTATGTATTAGGTCTAAAAAACGATGGCAGCTACCTACCTCAAATTCCACCTTTTCATTACCGCTTGGGTGTGAAATGGAGGAAGAAAAAAGGATTTGCCAATGTAGAACTTCAGGGAGCCACTCGTCAGGGCCATATTGATCCTGGTTTTGGTGAAGATGAAACTCCTTCCTGGGCCATTGTAAATCTTGGGGGAGGATATGAGCTGTTCCGTAAAGGAAACTCTCGTTTAAATCTTGAAGCTCAGGTAAGTAATCTATTTGATTCCTATTATTTTGAACACCTGGATTGGGGCAATGTACCCCGTCCGGGAAGAAATTTTTCCTTATCCGCCGTTTGGCGTTTTTAGGGAATTCGATTAGCTCTACGGAACATACATGGACGGTCTTTATTGCTAGGCTCAGTTTTTATAGTTTCGCAGAGCTAATTTGTTTCTAATATCGTATGAGAAGAATTGCCTTGTTGCTCGTAGTAGTGCTGGCCGGTCAGGTATCGGTGGCCAAGGAAGGGATGTGGATCCCTACATTGATTAAGAATTTGGTGGAATCAGACATGCAGAGCATGGGCATGAAACTCACCGCTGAAGACATTTACGCCTTCAACAAATCCAGTCTTAAGGATGCCGTTGTTCATTTTGGGGGAGGATGTACCGCTGAAATGATATCTGATGAAGGATTGTTATTGACTAACCACCACTGTGGCTACTCGCAAATTCAATCTCATAGTTCCGTTGAAAAGGATTACCTGACCAATGGTTTTTGGGCCATGAGTCGTGATCAGGAATTGAAAAATCCAGGGTTAACGGCCACTTTTATCGTTCGTATCGAAGAAGTAACCGAATCGGCATTGGAAGGGGTGAGAGACGCCATGCCAGAGGCTGAAAGACAAAAAATGATTGCCGAAAACATCAAGAAGATTGGTGCCCAGGCAACGGAAGGAACCCACTACGATTACATCATTCGTCCGTTTTACTACGGAAATCAATACTACCTGTTTGTAACCGAAACCTTCAAGGATGTTCGTTTGGTTGGTGCTCCGCCATCATCCATCGGAAAATTTGGTTTTGATACCGACAACTGGGTTTGGCCAAGACACACGGGAGATTTTTCCATGTTCAGAATCTACGCTGGAAAAGACAACAAGCCAGCCGAAGTATCAGATGAAAATGTGCCTTACCGTCCAAAGCATTCTTTCCCAATTTCCATGTCTGGGGTGAAGCAAGGTGATTTTACCATGATTTATGGATTCCCAGGGCGCACATCGGAGTACTTGACTTCTTATGCAGTGGAATACGTGATGAAGAAGCAGAATCCCAATCGCATTAAAATGCGTGACATGTCATTGGAGATCATTGGAAAATCCATGGCATCCAGTCCAAAGATTCGTATTCAGTACGCGGCAAAGCAATCTCGCATTAGCAACGCCTGGAAAAAGTGGAAAGGTCAAAGCCTTGGGTTGGAAAGAAACAACGCCATCCAAAAGAAGTTGGAAATCGAGGCGAAATTTACGGCCAATGCCAACATGAGTATTACCCAATACGGAACGAAGTACACATCCTTATTACCCCAATTCAAGGGTATTTATGAGGAAATTGAGCCTTACACCTTTGCCCGCGACATGTTTATTGAGGTTTGGTACTATGGACCAGAAATTCTTCGCTATTCAGCAGGTTTTAATCAATTGAATCCTGAGAAACTGGGAGAAGAAGGTGACTACCAGGCCAAAGTGGATAAGCTGATAAAAGGGAGTAAGCGATTCTTTAAAAACTACCATCAGCCAACGGATAAGAAGTTGTTTGCTACCATGCTGAAGCAATACTTCGATGTGATTGACCCTAAGTTGAGGCAATCGGTTTACGAAGAGACCATCATGAAAGAATTTGATGGAGACTTTGAAGCTTATGCAGATCGTATTTTTTCGAAGTCCATTTTTGCTTCCGAAGAAAGTGCTATTGCCTTTCTGGAAAAATACAAAGGCGAAAAAAGCTTCAAGAAAATTCAAAAAGATCCGGCTTACGTGTTAGCCATGAATCTGTACAATGGTTACCTGCAAAAGGTAAAGCCAGACTATGCACGATTGAACAACGAGTTGGAGCTACTCAACCGCACCTATATGGAAGGACTGATGACACTTTTACCCAATGAGAAAAAGTACTATCCAGATGCGAATTCAACGCTGCGTGTTGCTTACGGAAAAGTTCAGGGATACAACGGTCCTGATGCAGTTGTATACAGCCACTTTACCACCACTGAAGGTATTATGGCTAAAAGAGACACCACCATCGAGTTTACCGTTCCAGATAAGCTGGCCGAGTTGATCGATAACAAGGACTACGGCAAGTATGCTGATGCCGATGGAAAGATGCACGTTTGCTTTATTGCCTCTAACCACACTACGGGTGGAAACTCAGGGAGCCCAGCCTTGAATAGTAGTGGAGAATTGATTGGTTTGAACTTCGACCGCACCTGGGAAAGCACCATGAGTGACATTATGTTTGATCCCAATATTTGCCGCAATATTATGGTGGATATCCGCTATGTGTTGTTCATTGTGGACAAGTATGCCGGTGCCGGACATTTGGTTGACGAAATGAAGCTGGTGAATCAATAGAACACTAGCTTAGGAAAATATTAAAGGCCCTTCGTCCCGGAGAAACAAACAGGACTTAGGGCCTTTTTTGTGTTTTAAAGTTTACTTCAAGAAGGCTTCTATTCGTATAACTCTAAAAACGAGACCAGGAGCCGATTCCTTTTTTGGTGATCTACTAATCGACTCCAGATCATGGCTTCATTCATGGAAGAAACTTCCCTTATTCTTTGAGCACTCGTTGCCAGTATATGGTATCCTCTGTGCTAATTACTAACATGTATATTCCATTCGGAACATCCAGTCCCTTTTCATCCTTTCCATCCCACTTATTGGTGTACAAGGTGTTTACTCGTTTTCCATTGAGGTCGATTACCCGAATGTGGAGTAGCTGACCCGGTATGTCTAAGGTTACTTGATCTGTAAATGGATTAGGGTGGACTTTGATCGCCGAGTTGTTGCCTTCCCATTGATTGATGGAGGTAGTATCAACCTTGCACAGGTTGACCGATTCACCATCGGCTGGAATGAGGACTTGATTACTGATGTTGTTGTCCACCGTGTATTGCCTCAATTGACTCCGGTTTACCTTGGCATTGGGATGCACTTCCAAATGCACGGCAATGATTTGAGTACTTGGTAGCTCCTTGGCCACTGAGCCCACATCTTCGGCCGTCATGGTCCAGGGGTTGTTGGAAGGCCCCACAGCACCCGAGTTAACAATGGTAATGTCGGGCTTGTAAGTCCGCAAGGCATCGGTAACAGGCTGAGCGTAAGTCGTATCTCCGGCGATATAAACGGATTTGTTACCCGGTGCGGTAAATACAAATCCTGATACGTGCCAACCCGTCCCAATACCGTGCTGTCCCCCAGTCCTGCGGACCGTAATGTCTTTAAAGGTAGCTTGAGTATCTATGACGCGTACATCGTTTATTCCAATAGAAGACAAGTAGCTCCCATCTGCTTGGGATTGACAGAAAAAGGGCTTGTCTCGAAGTAAGTTTGCCTGCCAGGGATCCAGGTTGATGTGGTCCGTATGAGCATGGGTAAGCAATACGGCATCCAGCGAATTCAGCAAGTCCGTTAATTCGCTTGTGCTTACCGGCAAAGGCACATTGGTAAGGGCCTGATTCAACATCGGATCAATCAGAAACTTTTGATTGTTGTAATTGAAGATGGCAGCTGCGTGCCGCAATAATCGGTAATCGCAGGTTTGTAATCCTTGAGTCGTCTTTCCGGATTGCTGAGGTTCATTTCCCAACGCTGATGCAATGGTTCCTGGTGCTAAAGGAGCCAAGGCAGCGGTCATTCCCATAGACTTTAAAAACTGCCGGCGTGAATCTTTTTTCATATCAATCATGTTCCAATGGCTTCTACAAAAGAAGTGGGTATTATCTATAACTAAAAATCATTATATTCACGCAAATCATGAATACAACTCATAGTTAATCGTATGAACTTAACATTACGTGATATTCAGATGGTTAAGACCATCGAAGAAGAAGGCAATTTGACCCGGGCAGCCGAACGATTGTTTGTATCTCAGTCAGCTTTGAGTCATCAATTGAAAAAAATCGAAAGTGAATTAGGCACTTCGGTGTTTCGCCGGTTGAATAAAAACCTGGTAATCACACCATCCGGAAAGCGAATTTTGGAATCTTCCGAAGTGATATTAGCGGAGATCAATAAAATGTACCTCGATTTGCAAGCCATCAATCAAGGAATGGCGGGCACGATCAGAATTAGCACGGAGTGTTACACTTGCTATCATTGGCTTCCGCCAATTATCAAAGCCTTTCGTGAAAAGTATCCCGATGCTGAAATTCAGGTGGTACACCGGGCAACCAGGCAACCGATGGATTACTTGAAAAAAGCCCAATTGGATGTGGCCATTGTTAGCGATTCCTACGATTCTCATGAGTATGAATCTACGCCCTTGTTTTCGGATGAAATGCTGGCTGTTTTATCCGAAGATCATCCCTTGGCTAACAAGACCATTCTGAATCCGGAAGATTTTAATGGACAAACTATGGTCCTTTATGACGTGGAAGACGATAACCTGTTTTTTCTCCAGGAATTTATCAAACCCAATGGTATTGAATTGAAGCAAGTGATGAAACTCGAATTGACGGAGGCCATTGTTGAAATGATTGCTGCGGGCTTGGGAATAGGAATTATGGCCAACTGGGCTGTATCAGACTATTTGGAATCCAAACGATTGGTTACACGGCCCATTTCTAAAAAGCCGATAAATCGGGTATGGTACGCCACGGCCTTGCAGGAAATGAATCAGCCTCTGGTCAAAAATTTCATTCAATTTTTGGAGGAATGGTACTCCAATCAAGCCGATAAACCAGTTCAGGTATTAAGACAAGTTTAATCCGGCGTTTTCCTGTCATAAAATAGTTCAAACCATGACTTCTGTGGGTAGGCTAAGGTGTCCTGTCATTGTACCTTGCAATAGATACAAAATGTACCTTAAACCTTTTAGACCATGATTAAACTTGATCTTAAAAATGGCCTGCGTTCAGTTACGGAAGTGAAGACTGAAACGACCAATGGCGAAGTGATCCTAAACTACATCGAAAACGAGCGAGGAGAAGTACTTGGAAACGTAACCTGCACTTGTACTTGCACCGATCCTAATACGGGTGAATCCACAAGCGATTCTGCAAGTTGTACCCAAGAAGAGAGCAAAACGGCTGTTTGCGATTGTACAGGAAGCTCGGCTTCTATTTCATGTTAGTCCGAGTGATTCTACTTCAGGTTAAAACTGAAGGTAACCGATTGTTGGAAGGAGCGGAATGCCGCTTTCAGTAGTTTCCATTTTTTGATCGATACTTGCCCAGTGGTGCGTTGATGATGAACGACATTGGTTTGGAATACGCGAAGCTTTTTCTTACCTGGAATCCCGGATAGGATGAGGTTTGGCGCAAAAGTATCATCCGGAATTTGCTGAAAGTAGGGGGCGTAAATTTCGGATCTCATCAATCGGTAAGGAGCATTGACGTCCCAAACCGGGGTTTGGTAAAACAGATGTATAATACGCCTGGATATCCAGCTAATCACTTTTCGTGGAAGAGGTTGAGACCATTGCGATCTTTTTCCAATAAGAAAATCGTGATTCTCTCTTTCCTTCCAAAGGAGGTGAAAATCACCAGCTACCAATTCGTTGTCTGAATCTACCTGAAAAATCCACGGGTGATGAGCGTTTTCCCGGTATCCCTGCAATATAGTTGGACCATGACCCGAGTTGGGCTTATCGTGCACCTTGAGTTCCGAAAATTCATGACTCAATTGAGTGAGAAGTTCCAGCGTATTGTCTTTGGATCCATCGTTGTAGGTGTGGATTTCAAATCCGATACCTAAATTTCGAAGTGTATCCGCCCAATCTTTGACCACCTCGCCAATGGCTCCGGCTTCATTGTAAACGGGTATAACAACGGCTAATTCTATGCTCTTGGATTCCTGACTCATGCTTGAGAAACGGGCCGCAAGATACACATTTAAAGGGGCGGCGTCAAAAGGAAATAGGAGGGGAGGAGTCGCTCTTTTTTGGAGCGATCTGCCCCTAACTCCAAATTATTAGGGTGCGGTCGTCGCTGGCAGAAATGAGCTGCCTTCTTTTCTCATCCCAAAGCAGTCGATTTACCGAATTGAGGTGTCCTTCCGATTGCTTGCGATCGAAGCGTTGAATCAAATCAAAATTGCGGTTCCAGATTTTTACGGTTTTATCCCTGCTGGCGGTAGCAAACCATTCACCTGTATCTACGATGTCGTAGATGGCATAATTGTGAGCGGGAATTTCGTGAACCAGTTGGTTGCCATCGGAAAGGTCCCAAAAGCGAAGGTGGGCATCAGCTCCTCCGCTGATTAAAACCTTTTTCTCAGGATGCCAGGCCAGTGAAAATACCGAACCCTCATGAGCCCTAAACTGGGCTTGAAGTGATAAGTCTTCCGAAGATAAAACCGCAATGTCACCGTCACCCGTTCCTACAATGACTAACGCGTCCTGTGAGAGGTACAAGGCTCTTCGTAGTTTTTTGTCACTCAATTTTTTTCGATCAATCCATTCTCCGTTGTAATCGATGCAGGTCAAATATCCATCGCCACCCAGGGTTATCAATCTGTCTGAAAGAGGAAGCAGATCAAAACAACCATTGGTATGCAAAACCAGGTTTCGAACTTCGGTTTTATTCGCAAGATCGATCAGGTGAATATTTCCAGAAGATGTGCCCAGGTAGAGATGGTGATTCTCTGGCCGATAATAAACAGCCAAAAGAGAGGCTTGAAGTTTCACCGAAAAAGGGGCAGCCTTTAAATCGTTGAGCGACCAGGAAGCTAAAACTTTATCCGCTCCGCCGGTATAAATTAGATCATCAGGTCCCGAGGCGAGGCTGTAAATAGAACCTGAATGGCCGGAAAGACGTTCTGAAAATTGCATCATAAGTTATTCAAGTGCAAGTAAGGCATCAATAGCCTTGGCTAACTCCCGGTCTTTTTGAGTGACTTTGTTTCCGGCGCTGTGGGTTTGAAGCTGAATATTGACGCGGTTGTACACATTACTCCAATTGGGGTGATGATCCATTTTTTCGGCCAACAAAGCCACTTGAGTCATAAATGCCCAGGCTTCTGAAAAATTGGAGAATTCAAACTCCCGACACAAGGCGTTGTTTTCTTCTTTCCACATGCTCCCGTTTTGGACAAAATTAAATCAATCCTTTGCTTTTGAAGGAAGTGAATTGATCCTCAAATGGTGCCTTGGTGAGAAATACTTGTTAAATTGAACCGGTCTTTGAACAGGAACGGGGTGAAACACACCATTTTTCAATTGAAGGAAGCCTTTGCCGGTAGTAGAACCGAGCGCTATGTGGTGCTTAGAAGTTTGTATAAAAGCCATTTTAGTCCGGTGCGGAAAATGGTAACCAGTAATGGTGACACTGAGGAGAATGCCCATCAGGTATTTGAAGAAGCCATTATTGCCCTTTATGAGCAGGTAAGAACCACACCTGAAAAATTTGAAGGTAACCCGGATATGCGGGCCTATCTGTATACCCTTTCTCGAGATATATGGGAAGCAAAGAACAATCGGAAGGTTCAGATCAACACCATGGTGAGCAAGGAAATCTCCGTCTCACCCATCAATCGATTATTGGATAAAAACAACCGATCCGTCTTAAAACTTATTTGGGGACAGCTCAAAGAAGATTGTCACCAGGTATTGATGGGGTATTACTTCGATCATTTCTCCCCTTCAGAAATAGGTAGGCGTACCGATTTGGGAAATCAAGAGACGATTGAACAGCGCCTCGATCGTTGTTTCAACTACCTCAAAGAAATGATCAAACGAGCTGAACTTAGGGAACGATGAGAAGTGCTTCACACAACGCCAGTTTGGCTCGTCATTATCTCGAAGGAGGGAAAGGGAAGGATTTAGATCCGGACATGCGTGAGCGATTGGAGTCTGATCCAGATTTGTTACAAGCCTTGGCAGAGGAGGTGATTCGTCAGCAGGGGAGAATGGCCTTAAAGAAAGAGCTCGTTGGCATTCGCAAGGAACTTTATAAGGGGAAAAAGAACCGTTACGGAGGGCAAAACAAACGGATAGGTGCCTTCTCTGCAGTTGTATTGATACTTTGTTTGCTTTGGTTCACCATTTTCCAAAAAGATCCAGAACCTGTGGCCAGTTATTTTGAACCCTATCGATCCATCGGAATGTTGCGAAACGGAGTCCATGATTCCACAGCGAGTAATTGGGAGCAAGCGATGCAACTCTATGAGCGGAAAAATTTTGAGCAAGCCTTAGAATTATTTGATCTGGCCGGAATGACCGAACCCGTTCCGCAACCCCAACTCGATTTTTACCGAGGGATGTGTTACCTGTTCCAAGAACCATCAAATTTTGATCAAGCCCGCACCTGCCTGCTTGCTGTTGATACCACCGTAAACAATTGGAATCACCAAGCCGATTGGTACTTGGCCTACGTGCATTATCAGGAGGGTAATCTGGAGGAGTCGAAGCGTTTGTTTCGTTTGATGGTAAAGGAAGATAACCACCGTTGGGGAAGAGATGCCCAGGTTATTTTAGAGGATCACTTTTAGGCACTCCAAGGCCATTTTTTAGCCTACAAAAGGTCAATTACCAGATTCCCATTCAAAGTTACCGGATTCAAATTTCGGCCTACCGGATTCAAGATCAGGGTTGGACCACCACTAGTAAATAGGGAAATTGGTTCTCACTAATCAAAATGTAAACCAATGAAACCCAAAAACCTGACACTTTCGGTATTGGCCATTCTGGCCCTTTCTTTTGCGATTTTTTCATTTACCACTAAGCCTGGGCCTAAGATTGCTTATGTGCGAACTCAAGAATTGATGAATCAATATCATGGAATGATTGAGGCACGTGAAATTTATAAGAATCAAGATGAGGCCTGGAAGGTAGAGATGGAACAGGCATATCGAACTTTCCGAACAAAAGCTCAACAGGTCGATGCAGCACCAGGAAGTCTGGAAGAAGCACAATTGAAGAATGAGTACGAGCAGCTTCGAACGAGGGAGCAGGAGTACAAGGAAAAATCTCAAAAACTGGATGATCAATTGACTCAGCGTGTTCTTGACCAGGTAAATGGATTCATTGAAGAATATGCTGAGGATCATAGTTACCAAATGGTTTTGGGAACCACTCAGGCCGGAAATCTACTTTATGGAGAAGAACAACTTGATATAACCAAAGATTTAATCAATCAACTAAATCAACATTACGACCAAAAATGAGAACCTTTTTATTGCTGGCATTGCTATCCGGATGGATGGTGATGCTAACCTCGTGCCGTGGAGGTGCGAGTATCGAGTCACTCAAGGAGTATCAAAACTATGTGGCCCAAGAGAGTAATGGCTACACTAAAGAGTATACCGTAAAGGGTAAGAAGTTGAAAATGACTTACCTCACTCCCGAGTATATTGCCTTTAACGAACTCAAGAATTCTGAAAGCCGATCATCTGAAGATTTGGATAGTCTATTAGCTGTAAACCGTCAAACACGAGTTTTTCTTTTATCCATATCTGATGCGGAAAATTCGGGCAAGGATATTATGTATGACGGAATAAGCAGCTATAGCGAATACAAGGAACGAAACCTTTCCATGAATTTTGATTTTAAGGAGTTTATTTCCTTGCATACTTCAGATTCAGAAGAATCTAAATATCCGGTATTGGCTTCCTTCGTGAATACCTATGGACTGGGTAACGAAAAACAAATTTACCTGGTTTTTAGCCCTGATAATTTAGATGGCCCCTTGCTTCATGCCGATGAGTTAAGGGTTAGTTATCAGGATGACATTTTCCATACCGGGATTCATCATTTTACCTTCCATAAATCACAAATTGACCGACCCTTAGAAGCGGGGTTTCTCAAAAAACTATTCCAATCATGATACGCAGAAAAAGTAAAATTCTCAAGGTGTTGGCCTGCTTAGTGGCCTTCAATTTTCTATTTGAAATGATTTGGCCAACCGCCGTTTGGGCGTTAACGTCCGGGCCAACATCTCCCGAGTTCAGCAGTTTTGAACCGGTAAGTACAACCAACATGGTTAACCCTCAAACAGGGCAGTTTACCTACAATTTACCGGTGGTAAATGTCCCTGGCGCAAATGGTGGGGGATATGCCATGTCCTTATCTTATCACAGTGGAACCTCTTCAGAAGAAGAAGCTTCTTGGGTAGGATACGGGTGGACCTTAAATCCCGGATCCATTATGCGTGGAAAGAAAGGACATCCAGATGATTACAAGGGGGAGAATGTTACCTATTGGAATAAAAACCGGAAAAACTGGACCATGAGTGTTGGTGGAAGTACGACCGTAGAAGCTTTTAGTGCTGATATTCCAATTGGCATCAACGGTTCCATTCGTTATAACAACTATAAAGGGTTTGGTTATTCGGTTGGTGCAGGACTGAACATTTCTAAAGGGCTCATTTCTCTTGGAGTAACCAAAAGTGACGGAGACTTGAGCTTTGATGCCAGTGTAAATCCGGCTGCTCTGTTTGGACGAAAAAAGAAACAAGCTAAAGAAACTGAAGAGAAATCTCAAGTTGTTTCCTCCAAAGAGGATTTTAAGAATTTGACTGAAGCTGAACAAAAATCTTTTGTCGCGGATCAAAAGAAGAAAGCTCGTGAACGCACACAAACCGTTGGTCAAACGATTCGCACCAAGGGAAGTAACTATGGGTTACAGTCTTTTGCGATTACTGAAAGACCAAGTCAGGTATCGGGATACACAGGAACATCGGTAAATCTTACCTATTCTGTGGAGCCCATTCCAGGTGTTATTCCAGTAGGACCTGAATTTGGATTGAATGCCAATTATTCAGAACAAACACCAGTCCCCAATACCGATCATGATGCGTATGGCTATTTCTACAATGCCGATGCCTTGGACGACGATGAGGCCATTATGGATTATACCCTAGAAAAGGAATCAACTTATAATGTAAGAGATAGATATACCTCCATACCTCATTCGGGAGCTGATCAATACAGCTTGACAGGTGAAGGTTTAGCCGGTGGATTTAGATTGTGGCACGACAAAGCAGGACATTACCGTCCTAATCATGTAAAAAGTAGAACAATTATAACCCAAACAGGTGCTGAAATTCAAGCTATTACCAATATTGGATTGGGCGGAGACGTTGGTCTTGGTCAGCAAGTTCTTGAAGTTGAGGGAAAATGGAAAGCAAATGGAAATGTTGGGGAGTATCAATTTAATACGGACTCTGAAGAATCCAGATTATTTCGATTTCACAATGACTTAGGAGGTAGCGTTGAGATGGGGGAAACCGGAATTGTTCAGGCTGATTTGAAGCGTGAAAATGCAGTTCCAGGTATCCGAAAATTTAGCCCACAAATACCTTCAAGTGCTAAGAAAAATATAACCTCAAAAGTAGCCGGTGAAAATCGGGTAGGTAGATCTTCCTATATCGGATATCATACTTATAATCAAATGGATGATGATATATCCGGGCAAGACGCCGGGTACAAATCGTACAACAAGAATTCAGAAGTTAAATCTTTTATAGATGGTAGCAATTTGCAAGATGCGGTTGGTGAGTTTGCCATTTGGAACGAAGATGGTAATCGGTATTTGTATGGACTACCAGTTTACTCGCGAAATGAGAAAAATCTGAACTATGGATTGGGCGGAGTAAGCGCTGCATCCATTGATTCTAATCATACTGTACATGCCACTTTTGATAAGCCTAAGGATGCTGAGGTAGTGATAGGAGAAGAACGTGATGCTCCTTATTCCACGATGTATTTATTGACCGAGATTACCACTCCCGATTATGTGGATATAACTCAAGACGGTCCAAGTAGGGATGATCTTGGAGGATATACTCGATTTGGGTATAGACAAGTTTACGGTGGAACCGATAAGCGAAATACGAGTGATGAAAATTTTTACAAATGGAGAATTCCGTACTCAGGATTGATGTATCAGCGGGGTACTATTTCCGATCAGGCCGACGACATGGGGGCCATCATGATGGGTGAGAAAGAAATTTACTATTTGAAAACCATCGAAACTAAAACGCATGTGGCCGTATTCATCACGAATAAGTCCAATTTTCAGGTCGGGAATAAAACCTTTAGCGGATCTCAAAAGCTTCGTAAAGATGGATATGATGCAGAGCATGACGAAGCCGTAGCCTCAGGTCAGTCCAGTGCCCAGGGAGTGAATGAACTGGAGTATTTGGAGAAAATTGAATTGTATAAGGTGGACGAAAATGGAAATCCCACTGAACTCATACGAACTGCTCATTTTGATTACGACTATTCTGTGGTTAAAGGACTTCCGAATAGCCCTACAGGTTCAGGAAAACTTACCTTAAAAAAAGTGTGGTTTACTGCCAATGGAATTTATCCAGCGAAAATCAGCCCCTACCAATTTGGGTATAAATACAGAGGCAAAGGATTTTATGCTCAAGAGGTAAAAGATCGCTATTTGGATATCTGCAGTTATTCAAAAAACTGGAATGCCGATGAACAAAATCCAAGGTATTCGAGGTTCCAATTAGACGCTTGGGGAAATTACCAAGACAAAGGAGGGCAGCGTTACCTGGAAATGAAAACCTGGTTGGATCAGAATCCGAATGAAAATAGATTTGATCCAGCGGCCTGGCAACTTAAAAGGATAACCCTACCTACTGGTGGCGAAATACACATTCATTACGAACAGAATGATTATCAATATGTCCAAAACCGAAATGCTATGGCGATGGTAGCATTAACGAATGATTCGAAAGATGATTTTGGACTTATTCAGGAAAATAAATTCTACTTGAATACCCAGGAGCTTGGCATAACTAATATGCTCCAAGAGAATGAGCTCATGGGTCTGATCAAGAAATTGCTAATTGATAAGGAAGAGAAGATCTATTTTAAGTTTCTCTATGCCATGATTGGCCTTTCTGCGGATCTGGATAAATGCAGCTCAGAGTACATTAACGGATATGCCACAGTGAAAGGTGTTGGCCGAGACGGCAATGGTGTATGGATCAAATTGGGAGACGATACTGATTTTTCAGTGCCGAGAAGTGTTTGCCTTGATTTCGTAGAAAACGAGCGAGCGGGCAAAATGGACATGACCAACAATTGCGATGCTTCTGTATCTGGACTTGAAGGTGCTTATAAAACCTCTGGAAAAGAACTCGCCATGGCTCTTTTGGGGAAAATTGGAAATACATTTAAGGACGATGCAGTGAATTGCCTTGCTGTGAATTGGGAGAAATCTTATTTGAGAATTCCGCTTCCATTTGCCAAAAAAGGTGGTGGTGTCCGTGTAAAAAGACTTCTAATGTATGATGAAGGTCTTGAAGCTGGAGATGCCGTTATGTATGGGAATGAATACTTCTACAAGACCTATGATGCGGATCTGAACAAAACGATCTCCAGTGGAGTAGCCTCAAATGAACCAGGAGGATTAAGAGAAGAAAATCCGCTGATTGGTTTCTTGCCAAAAAGAGAAGAAAAGAAGCTTTACCATCGAATTATTTCCGGAAAGGACAAGGAAGAATTTGAAGGACCTTTGGGAGAGTACTTCCTTCCTTCTGCTTCGATTACTTATAGTGAAGTTCATACCGTTGGAATTCACCGCGGTGCAACAAACTCTGGATTTACGGTCGCCAAATATTACACGACCAAAGATCATCCCTATGATGGAATGCTTAAGGAGTTGGGCATCAAAGGGGCAGATGTGACGACCAAAAAGCAGAAGAAAGATTGGATGCTAATTCCGGCCATATATGCCAATTATTCGGTCAATAATCTTTGGGTGACTCAGGGGTACCAATTCATTAAAACCAATTTTGTGGGAAGACCCAAATCTGTTGCGTCATACAGTGGATTTTATGACTCACGGAAAACCTGGAAATTGATTTCTTCTACCGAACACCAATATTACCAGCCCGGTGAAAAAATTCCGATGATGTATGATCTCGATGATATTCGGTTGGAGGAACCAGGGAAAGACATGGAGCTATTGTTTGAGCAGCGCAAGGTGTCTGATGTTATGAAGGATGCTAATTTGGAAGGGGATGTGAGCGTTGGATTAGCGCTATTTATTCCATTGCCTTTCGGATCTGTATTTCCTTCCATTACTTATGCCGAAAAGGAGCTACATACCCATGTTACTGTGAAAACGGTCAGTTACCCAGTTATTGAGAAAAGTGTGAGAACGTTTTCGGATGGAATTTATCATCATTCAGAAAATCTGGCCCACGACCCTTTAACAGGTGGAGTATTGGTTCGCCGAGATAGAGATGGATTCCACGGACTTGACTTGGAGCAATCTGCCAGCCATGACGGGTCTTATACCACGTATAATTTCCCAGCCTCTCGTTACTACGAGCGATATGGCCAAAAAGCCATGAAAAATGGCAAAACGGTAACCGCAACGGCCAATACTTCCATGAAACTGAATTATGCATCCCCACACAGTTATCACTTGGAATTTACTCCAAGCAATGGTGAAAGCTCATGTGACTTAATGGGCCAGTTAGGTGCTGGCGATTTGGTTGAGGTAACAGAAAATATTGGAGTTACAAAGCTGCAATATGGGTTATTTCATGTAGGCAAGGCTACCGGGAATGATCTTAGATTACACCCACACCCTGAATACTATAATTTGCAGAATGCATCCTCTGGAAATGTAACGGTAAAAATTGTGGAAAGTGGACGAAATAATCGACTTAACACAAGTGTCGGAAGTATTACAACCTATGGTGATCAAGAAGCTCCTCAAGCTTACTCTATCAACGCTACGGCTCTAAGTGCTCGAGAGAAGTTGGTAGATTCTTTGAATCTGATTCTTGCCAACGGAGGTAACGGTACCATCTTGGGGGCAAATCACAGTAGCCTTCAAGCGAATGCAAGTGGCTGCGTGAACATGCCCTATAACATGTACTTGAATTTTGATGGGGACAATAATACAGGAACTATCGAATATTACCCGAAAGATTCTGCTCGTATTTCCTATACCTATACCGAGTATGTACAGAATTCAACTTTAGACGAGACTTTGCCGTGCCCAGGCCTTACTCCATTCAATGACCATTGTATCAACCATTGGAAGGCTGCCTTTGGTACACCTGGTTGGGCTCCATGGGATCCCATTCCCGAGTCTAATGAAGGCCAGTTTTTGTTCCATTGTGAAGATAGTACTCAGTTCTGGGGAGAAGGAATATATCAAAATGATGTTAACCTTACTCCAGGGCAGAGTTATGTACTCGATTTCTACTTCAAAATGTTTCCTGGGGATACCCTCTGTGAGTATGGATTTTATATGTGCGACAAGGATAGTAGTAACGTACCGGTAATGGGTCCAATTCACTATCCGCCACATGATTTGCAGCAACTTCCCTTAGGCCTTAAAGGTAGACGACTCTACATTAGAAGAAATGCCACAGAGCCCGTATGGACCAATGTTCGAATCAACTTTGTTCATGATCTGCCAAACCGCAATCAATTGGTATTCTTCGGAGCCCAGGTAATGGGATGTGATTCCGTTTGTCGTTTTAAAGGAATCATTGAATCCATGGAAGACCTTGGAATCATGAAAGGTAAAACCTGTCCACCTGATGCTCAAATCTCAATAGCCAATGTTCGCATCTATGAGAAGGATTCGTCCAACAACGTGTTGTGTACCGACAACTTTGACCTTTCCGGCGGAATGGGAGAATTTAAACTCAATCGGAAGACTGGTCAGATTGAATATTATACAGAAGATAATACGTGTTACCCGTACACTTTTGGCACTTGTTTGGATCTTTGTCCTGATGCCGGAGATCGTTTAAAAATGGGTAATGTGTTGGCTGCAAATGCCAGTTATCCAGATGATTACTGGGTATATCCGAGAAGTGTCTTGCAGCAGTCTGACATTGCAGAGCCTACAACGGCCACGGCACGCAATCCGTATGCCTTTGCTCAAGAAGGAAAATGGAGAACCAAGTCCTCCTATGTTTACCGTACCTCCATTGTTGGGGGAGCAGATGATTCTCCTTCAGCTGGAGAGAGGAACTACAAGAATGCCGGTGTATTTGATGAATTTACGTTGTTTGATTGGGAAGAATTATCAGCAAATGATCCAAAGTCTTGGTTGCTGGCATCAACCGTAACCCGATGCTTACCCAATGGAGAACCTTCCGAAGAGGTAGACGCTCTTGGCATTCCATCCTCGGCTAGATTTGGTTATTACCAAAGTTACCCGTATATGGTTACGCAGAATGCTAAATATGACTTTACATTTTTTGAAAGCTTCGAAATGCAATATGAGGACCTGGATAACCCTGGGACTTATGTAACAGAAAATGAGTTAACTGCAACCGGAATAGTTGACACCGAGAAGCACTCAGGCGAGCATTCTTTTGAAATGTCTGCGGGCGGTGATCCTCTAAATTTACCAGGATTGACTCTTCATGTGGAAGATACCAATACACAATTTGCCGTTCGTATGTGGGTTTATGAAGACCCGGCCACATCAGGTTGTGCCAGTTTAACACTGCAGAGATCGGAGGGCGGTTCCTGGGCTGAGATCGATTCCTTTAAGACTTTGGCTTGGAGCGGCAAGTGGAAGTTGGTAGAAGCTGTGGATGACCTAAGTACTCCTTTCAACTTTAGTGTACAGGTAGGGTTTTCCTTTGAGTATTATCGCATTGCCTATGATCCACCCATGATTGCATGTGGTTCACCAACCTACGCATATTTGGATGACATTCGATTTATGCCGCTTGAGGCACAGGCCAAATGCTGGGTTTATGACCCAGTAACTGGAAGGGCCATTGCTAGCTTTGATGACCAGCTTTTTGGAACTTACTATCAGTATGACGGGGAAGGAAAACTACTCAGGAAAAAACTGGAAACCGAGCGAGGAATAAGAACCGTTAGTGAGTCTTATTATCACACACCAAAAACGGTTAATAGACCTTAATCTAACCTTAAAATATACACTTATGTTACGTCTAATAGTAGTATTGACCAGCCTTAGTTGTGCCCTGAATTTGAGTGCACAGAATGTTTCCCTGGAAGTGATTAATCAGGTAAAACAATTGTTTACACAGATTAATCCCGATCAGAATAAGAACAATACCGACCATGTTTACTACCTGAACTATTCCGTGCAAACTGTTGCACGGGATAGTTTGGTGACAGCTCCGGCAGATATGAATCTAAAGGTGTGGATGAATAAAAGTGGCCTTTACCTTAAATGCGAAACCTTCGAATTGGTTCAGGATAAGGAAGATAGCTACATGATCATGCCTCAACGTAGAACCATTTTTTGTTCGGATGGGTCTTTAAAAAAGAACAATGTTTCGGTTATCAATACCGGTGCGTTACGTGATTCATTACTCGATCATGCTGAATTGACCCGGATCGAAGAGCTGGAGAACGGATACCGAAAAGCCATATTTGAAATTGCGGATAAGCGATTTAAAATTGATCACATTAGTGGACTAGAAGTGGTTTACCATCCAGGTAAAAATTGGCTGGAGTCCGTTTTGCTAACCTATGATACTGTTCACCCTCTACTTTCTGCATCGTTAACCTTTCATGAGATTGAAAAAGACTATCAAAAAGACAGTCCTATTCCAACGTCAGCGTCTGAATTTATTTGGGCGAGTAAGAATCAAGTAAATCCTCGTTTCGAGGGATACAGACTCATCAATAACAAACTGAAATAAGGACAACCATGACCATCCGAATTCCTTCCAAAACAATAAGTCAGTTTTTGGCTTTACTATGCTTTTTTCTGATTTCTATAGTTCAACCTCTATTCGGTCAGAAAGAAGTAGCTACTCAAGTAGTCACTCACGGGCAATTGAGCATTCCAATGTATTCAACCCAACAAGCCATATCGAGCAGCACGATGTGCTCTCAACGAACGATGACGGCCAACCATGCTCGAGTGCGTTTTAGCATGGGAGCAGAGGAATACAACTATGGTACGAATGCTTTTACGAGTAATGTGACCTTTACCTTAACAGGGTTGGATGCGGGCAACATGCCTGTGTTTACCAAGACACAAAGTTTGTCGATCAATCAGGGCAAGCCAGAAATGGTATTTGTGCATGATTATTCTTCGAGTTATCCAGTTGTCACCAACCTGCAGTTGCAGGTGAACAGTTATGTGGCTCCGGGAATCGGGCAAAACGACATACAGTTGGAGTTGACTACCTACGAAGAGTACACGGTAGATGTGAGTTCAGAGACAGTTAGCTTGGTTGCTGTTAATGGGAACAGCAACCCGGTTACCTTTAGTTGGAACCCAAGTTGTGGAGACATTCCAGGTTATGAGTTCCAGCTGCAACGCCTGTACAATAAGGATGAGAACTACACCAGTGAGACCGATATTATGGCCTATGTAGACTGGAGTACAGCTTTGAGTTTATGGACAGAAAGTAGTGAAACCAGTATCACTTTAACTTTAAGTGAGGGTACCGGCTTTTACCTGTGGCGGGTACGTCCAATAGGAGATAGCTATGATCGCGGAATAAATGACGAACGCAACTGGGGCAGTTGGAGTACCCACCATACCAGTGGCACGATGAACTTTAATACGGGTAGTATGACCAACGATGTGTTTTACTACACCCAATTTGATGAGGATAAAAATTGGATTCATAGCCGAAATTTTTCAGAGAACCTAAAGGCAGCTGAACAGATGACCTATGCCAATGGCCTAAGGAACGTTCGGCAACAACAGGCCCAGGTAAAGAGCAAAAACAAGGTGATGGTAAACCAGTCCTTGCAGGATTATACAGGTCGTAATGCCTTTAATACCTTAGGCGTTCCTGTAGATCAGAACTACTTTTCTTACCGGGATACTTTGATCCAACAAGGAAGTAATGAGTTGTATACCGTAGATCATTTTGATGCCGATGGTAACTATAAGAATCCTCTGACGGTAGATCATGGAGCGATCCAGGATTATTATTCCAACGAGAACCCAGATCTACAGATTCCCAATGCTGAAGGATATCCCTACTCACGTAGTGTTTTTTATACCGATGTGGCCAGTCGGGTTAAAGAAACGGGTAACCCAGGTTCCACCCATCGCTTGGTCGACCAACCCGGAGTTGTCTCTCGTACGAGTAAAATGGCCTTTGCTTCAGTAGAAGACATTGAGCTGGTAAGAATATTTGGAGATGAAGCCCCAGCGGCTTCTTCGGTGATCAAGTCAATTTCGGTTGATCCGAATAAAACTCCGACAATAACTTATCAGAACAAACAAGGAAATACCATTGCCACCTGTTTATCAGTAACCAGTGCGGATGACCACATGCAGTCTTTGCCTTCGGAGGTAGATGCAGGCTTTACGGTGAATGGAAAGATCGACAGCAATGTACGGGTCAGTGAACACGAGCTAAAGGCAGTCAAGCGTTACTTTTTTACCGAAGCTACCAATATCACTATCGATTACACGATCACCCCTCAGGTTATTCAATCAAGTTGTGGTTTGTATTGTAGCAGCTGTGATTATTTGGTGGATTTGTATGTGTACGATCTGGAAGATACCAGTGCTACCAAACAATATACCCTGTGGATCCCACCGACGGATTGTGGGCAACAAACCAGTAGAGATACTACGATCCAAGTGACCCTGGACGCAGATAAAACTTATCTGATAGAACGTCGGATAAGAACGGCGAATATTGTCCCGGGAAGTGTGACCACAACCACCCCTCAAGGAATTACCTATCGCCAGTATCATCAAGACAGTTTGCGTAAACAATTGGTGTTAGACTATCAGTCGGATATCGATACCTTAATGAGCTATTTGGACAAGGCTGACCTGGATGGATTTTACAGCTACCTGACTACCCACCACAGCTACGATACCAGCGATACCGAAGTGACGATCGGAAGTTGTTTTAAGGTGGATATTCCCAAAGAAGAATGTGATACCCAGGCCTGTGGCTCGGGAACACCTGATTTTGAAGCTTTGTTGAGTCAGGTATGGCCTGATAAGTGGGAGGCAACGCCCAACCTAAACGGCTTTTTCCGTTGGGATGGATTTGCGACTTACCCAGCCAGTACGACCTATCCTGAAGGCAATGGAGCCTTTAATGCCTTGATCAGCAACATGATCAATGACGGGTATAGCTGTGAGAAGTTATGGCAATGTTGGTATCCCTTGGTGTTAAACTACAACGAGTTGGCTTATTTGGATACAGGCTTACAACGACCCAATAATGACTTTAACCTGTTACAGAGCTTTATCAAATGTGCAGCCGGAAGCAATGGCTTGCAGATGGTTGGCTACACTGGATCAGCGTATACCGGTGGCGGTAACAACGGCTACCTGGATCAGGCCCACAAGTACTTTTATTACGTATCGGGCAGCAATACCAATTGCGAGACACTTTATGATTTTGCTAACCGGGGAAGCTGGAGTACAGCCACCTGGAGTAGTTTTTATGAGTGTGTTTATGGCAGTAAAACTCAACTACAAGGTAACCGAGTTCAGTTACCCAAGGCCTGCAGTCAGGGCGGAACCTTAGATGAAGAATGCCTCAAGGCCTTTCGAGACAAAGCCGAAGAAGAGTGCCGCAGTGCTTGTTATGCCAAGCGGTATGGCTACATCGTATCGATTACTGATGAATATGTAGAGGCAGGTTACCGTAGAAACAACAGCTTAAAAAGAGTAGAGAACCCGAGTGATGTAAACGACTATGTAAGCTACAGTGAGATTGAATGTATGGCCGATAAGTTGGTGGCCCATTGTATGAACCACTGCGACCTATCCTTGGTGTATGACTACACCAATCCTCAAATCATAAGAGGGGTAGGGACAGAAAAACAGGCCAATGAAATGAAGGTGGCTATGACCCATGCTTATGAGGTCAGCGTACCGAGTTTAAATGGAGGTAGTTGTGGAGCCCAGTTTGAGACTGTCAACCGGATTAATGCGAACTTCTATGCCACCACCGACAAAACGTTACTACAGACCCTTAACTTTTTCTTTACCAGCCACAATAGCGATCTGTCAATTAATGACACGGTTATTATTCCGAATGATTTTTTTACCGACTACAACACCAATGGAGTGCTTAATGGCTATCCTTGTTTGTGGGATTTGAGTCCCGATACTTTGATTGCGACTAATTCTACCTTCAACTGGTGGATAGAAAGTACAGGATGTGATTTGGTACTACATTACCAGGTACCAGGTGGAACAGAACAGAGCAAGGTACTCTGTAGCGATGCTTGCAATTATACCTTTAACAACTGCATGAATCCGAGTAACCAGGCGTTGTTGGATTCACTAAACGCCGCCTTGGGAGCCAAGCGAATGGCCAATGCGAGCACTACCTTCAACTTCTACCTTCCAGGGGACCTGCCCCCAGGGGTTAGTTTACCCTGTCCGGTTAATGATACCATTGAAGTCTATACCGCCTTAGGAGGCTACTTTGAGATCGGTCCGGATGGAAACTTAAGGTATGCCTTTGTGGATGGTTATGGACAAAATCTGACTGATTCGATCTGTGATTTGAACTGCGATGCTTGTGACCAAGAGAACCACAAACGCCAGTTGGAAGCCTTCACCAAATCGGTTTTGTCATCCATGAACACAGCCGGTGATACACAAAGAACAGTGAGTATACCAGCCGACTTTGCCACCTACGGACTTAGTGGATATAGTTTACCTTGTAGCATCACCACCAATCTGACCTTCAAGAAAGGCTGCGATAACTACTTCAACATCGAGCCCAATGGAGCGATCACCTACTACCGGGTATGTGATAGCATCGTACAAGACTCAGTCCAACTATGCGACTCGATATGCACCATGACTGGATGTGAACCGATTTGTATCCGCTACTTCGAACCGATTATCACCGGAGATACCACCTATCCAGTAACCTGTGCAGAGCAAAGTGCCGATTACCTGAAAAAGATGATCATGCAGCAGATTGCTGAGCAAGTATCTTCCAAGGTAGACTCCATGGGCTTGGCTTATGATGAAAACTGCAGTAAGATATTGGATACTACCAATACAGTCTATGACTTGGGGTATCATCATTACACCTTGTATTATTATGATCGGGCTGGTAATACCATCAAAACAGTACCTCCAGCTGGGGTGGATGAAAGCTCTACAGATCGCAGTCAACATCCGAATCACACTATGGAGACTCGGTATTGGTATAATTCTATTGGTCAATTGAAAAGTAAAGAAACTCCAGATGAAGGTGGAACAAACATTTGGTATAATGACTACGGACAATTACGATTCTCTCAAAATGCTCAACAGCGAAATGACAGTACATACTCTTACACGAAATACGACAAACTAGGTAGAGAAATTGAATCAGGTCAAAGTAAAGATCCAACAGGCTTGTATCAGGATTTTATAGGCCAAGAAAACAACGCCGGTTATCCTTTAACAGGTACCGATAAACAATTCTTTTATTACTCTACTGCACATCCAACTATAACCTACCTAAATAGTGTGCTGCAAAAAAATGTTCAAAATGAAATTAGCTATTCAGTTGTAGATGATGATGGAGACTTGTTAACAACATCAGATCAACATACAACGATCTATAGCTACGACCTTCATGGCAATCTGGACTGGGTGGTTTCTGAAATACCCAATTTAGGAAAGAGTTACATCCGCTATGAAAATGACTTAATCACTGGATTAACCACCAAACGCTTATTCAATGAAGGTACGAAGGAGCAAATTATGCACCGTTACACCTATGATGCGGATAATCGGTTAGTTTCCACTGAAACTTCCGTTGATGGCGAGCTTTGGGAAAGAGAGGAGCAATTGGAGTACTTCAATCATGGTCCACTGAAGCGCTTGGTTATTGGTGATGATAACGTGCAGGGACTGGATTACACTTATAACTTAATTGGGTTAATTAAGAGTATGAACCATTCGTCGCTTAAAATTGGTGACGATCCGGGAAATGATAACCAATCAGGAGGTGATCATGCCTCCGTAGCTCAAGATGCATTTGGTTTTGTTTTAAATTATTATTCCGGGGATTTTAATCGTCAATATCAAGGTAGTTCTTCTCCCTTTAATTCACCTTCAGGGTCTCTTGTTGGAACTGATATTTATAATGGGAATGCATCTACCTGTTCCTGGCAAACACAGGCAAGTGGAAGTGGTTTACCTTACGAAACAGAAATCGGATTTCAGTACAATTACGATGTCTTGAATCGGTTGGTGGCTACACAATTTCATGAATACGATACGGTGGACGAAAATTGGAATGCACAGAGTTCGTTCCATTCGAATTATTCCTATGATGCAAATGGAAATATAACTCATCTGTTACGACATGCTTATGATGGAACAATGTTAGATCCCATGGCCTATGAGTTTATGGATAATCTCGATTATTCCTACAAGTCAGGAACGAATCAACTTGATCACCTGACTGATCATTATCCGGCTGGGAACAGTTGGGATGACTTGGAATCGCAAAACCTTCAGAATTATGACTATGACCAAAGGGGTAACCTAATAAGCGATGCGTCCGAAGGTTTAGAAATCAATTGGACTCCTCGAGGAAAAGTACGAAAAGTGACTAAACAACGAGCGGGTATTCATCAAACGACTGAATATGGATATGACGCCAACGGTCATAGAGTATCAAAAAAGGTAATCGACCAATTGACTTCGCAATCAATAACCACTTACTATGTTAGAGATCCGTATGGCGACATCTTACGGACCTATGAGGATGACGGAGGAACCATTATGCAATCAGATCATGTACTCATCGGTGGAGGTAGAATCGGAATACTCGACTTGTCAGCGGTTCGAAATCTTAACTCTCTTTCTTTAGTAGATACTTTTGCCCGAAGATTGGGGAAACGCCGTTACGAATTGACTGATCATATAGGGAATATCAGAGCCGTAGTGGGTGATCAAAAATTGGTGACTCTTTCAGGAGGTCAACCATCGATAATGACAGCCGATCTATTGAGCTATCAAGACTATTATCCTTTTGGTATGAAAATGCCTGGCAGATCCTATTCTTCTCAAACGTACGATTATGGTTTCCAGGGCCAACTGAAGGAAGATGAGGCCTTAGGATCAGGTAACCTCTACAATGCTGATTTCTGGCAGTACGATTCTCGTATTGGTCGTAGATGGAATGTGGATCCTATTCTGGATGCTAACATAAGCTCTTACGCTGTGTTTAACGACAATCCAGTTGTCTTTATTGACCCCGAAGGACTTAGCCCATGCTTTGGAGGAGGAAAAAAAGGTAGGAAGCGCAGAGGTGGAGGAAGTAATTTTGGATGCGGTCGAGATAAGCCTAAGAACCAGAAATTCGGAAATCCACTTTGGAGAAGGAAGGTGGGAAGACGTAAAGGTTTCAAAAACCCACCACCTAAACGGAAACCTAATCATAGTATTTATATATCAATTGACTTAGAAAGTCCCGTGGCTGGACAGACAGGAGCGGATAAGTTGGCTTCTATGTATGGTGGACACGTTACAGTTTGGTCTGAAGGAGAAATGAACCATTATTACTTTAAAGATCCAGATTATAATTATGGGCCATTTGAGTATGTTGATGGTTTGTTTAGGCAATCAAAAACTCCTTTACCTGATTTTTTGATTACCAACGGTTCTACCGCCATATTTAGAGTGAAGGTTTCGCATAAAGAATTTTTGAGATTGCGGGATATTGTGAATGATTTAGAGGCAGATCCGAATGACGTACCCAAATATGGCCTATTGAGTAAACGATGTACTTCTTTTGCCTATTACATGATGCGTAAAGCTAGAATACGTGGAATTCGAACTAATTATATCCGCAGAAAAATAGCAACACTCAGTCCTCATCATTTCTATCGATTTATGAATAATCTATCTAAACATAGAAGAAAGGTTCATCTAGTTAAATTGGATATGACTGATACTCCTCCCGGGCCTCTTATTAATCAATCAAAGCTGATTTACGACGCCCCATAAAAATGAATACGAAAGGAATCGGAATTTAAAATCAACTCTATTATGCTTAATAACCAATTAACCAGATACCTACTATTGATGTGCTTAGCCCTGACCTATGGTTTGGACATATTTGCTCAACATGAAGTAGCGACCCAAGCAATAATGCACACTCAGCTGAGTATTCCGCTGTACAGTACCCAACAAGCGATATCGAGCAGCACGATGTGCTCTCAACGAACGATGACGGCCAACCATGCTCGAGTGCGTTTTAGCATGGGAGCAGAGGAATACAACTATGGTACGAATGCTTTTACGAGTAATGTGACCTTTACCTTAACAGGGTTGGATGCGGGCAACATGCCTGTGTTTACCAAGACACAAAGTTTGTCGATCAATCAGGGCAAGCCAGAAATGGTATTTGTGCATGATTATTCTTCGAGTTATCCAGTTGTCACCAACCTGCAGTTGCAGGTGAACAGTTATGTGGCTCCGGGAATCGGGCAAAACGACATACAGTTGGAGTTGACTACCTACGAAGAGTACACGGTAGATGTGAGTTCAGAGACAGTTAGCTTGGTTGCTGTTAATGGGAACAGCAACCCGGTTACCTTTAGTTGGAACCCAAGTTGTGGAGACATTCCAGGTTATGAGTTCCAGCTGCAACGCCTGTACAATAAGGATGAGAACTACACCAGTGAGACCGATATTATGGCCTATGTAGACTGGAGTACAGCTTTGAGTTTATGGACAGAAAGTAGTGAAACCAGTATCACTTTAACTTTAAGTGAGGGTACCGGCTTTTACCTGTGGCGGGTACGTCCAATAGGAGATAGCTATGATCGCGGAATAAATGACGAACGCAACTGGGGCAGTTGGAGTACCCACCATACCAGTGGCACGATGAACTTTAATACGGGTAGTATGACCAACGATGTGTTTTACTACACCCAATTTGATGAGGATAAAAATTGGATTCATAGCCGAAATTTTTCAGAGAACCTAAAGGCAGCTGAACAGATGACCTATGCCAATGGCCTAAGGAACGTTCGGCAACAACAGGCCCAGGTAAAGAGCAAAAACAAGGTGATGGTAAACCAGTCCTTGCAGGATTATACAGGTCGTAATGCCTTTAATACCTTAGGCGTTCCTGTAGATCAGAACTACTTTTCTTACCGGGATACTTTGATCCAACAAGGAAGTAATGAGTTGTATACCGTAGATCATTTTGATGCCGATGGTAACTATAAGAATCCTCTGACGGTAGATCATGGAGCGATCCAGGATTATTATTCCAATGAGAATCCAGATCTACAGATCCCTAATGCAGAAGGGTACCCCTACTCACGTAGTGTTTTTTATACCGATGCAGGAAGTCGGGTTAAAGAAACAGGTAACCCAGGTTCTACCCATCGTTTGGTGGACCAACCCGGAGTAGTTTCTCGTACGAGTAAAATGGCCTTTGCTTCAGTAGAAGACATTGAGCTGGTAAGAATATTTGGAGATGAAGCCCCAGCGGCTTCTTCGGTGATCAAGTCAATTTCGGTTGATCCGAATAAAACTCCGACAATAACTTATCAGAACAAACAAGGCAATACCATTGCCACCTGTTTATCAGTAACCAGTGCGGATGATCATATGCAATCTTTGCCTTCGGAGGTAGATGCTGGTTTTACGGTGAATGGAAAGATCGACAGCAACGTACGGATCAGTGACCACGAACTAAAGGCGGTCAAGCGTTACTTTTTTACCGAAGCTACCAATATCACTATCGATTACACGATCACCCCTCAGGTTATTCAATCAAGTTGTGGTTTGTATTGTAGCAGCTGTGATTATTTGGTGGATTTGTATGTGTACGATCTGGAAGATACCAGTGCTACCAAACAATATACCCTATGGATCCCACCGACTAATTGTGGGCAACAGACCAGCAGAGATACCACCATCCAGGTGACCCTGGAAGCGGATAAAACTTACCTGATAGAACGTCGGATAAGAACGGCGAGTATTGTCCCGGGAAGTGTGACCACAACCACCCCTCAAGGAATTACCTATCGCCAGTATCATCAAGACAGTTTGCGTAAACAATTGGTGTTAGACTATCAGTCGGATATCGATACCTTAATGAGCTATTTGGACAAGGCTGACCTGGATGGATTTTACAGCTACCTGACTACCCACCACAGCTACGATACCAGCGATACCGAAGTGACGATCGGAAGTTGTTTTAAAGTGGATATTCCCAAAGAAGAATGTGATACCCAGGCCTGTGGCTCGGGAACACCTGACTTTGAAGCTTTGTTGAGTCAGGTATGGCCTGATAAGTGGGAGGCAACGCCCAACCTAAACGGCTTTTTCCGTTGGGATGGATTTGCGACTTACCCAGCCAGTACGACCTATCCTGAAGGCAATGGAGCCTTTAATGCCTTGATCAGCAACATGATCAATGACGGGTATAGCTGTGAGAAGTTATGGCAATGTTGGTATCCCTTGGTGTTAAACTACAACGAGTTGGCTTATTTGGATACAGGCTTACAACGACCCAATAATGACTTTAACCTGTTACAGAGCTTTATCAAATGTGCAGCCGGAAGCAATGGCTTGCAGATGGTTGGCTACACTGGATCAGCGTATACCGGTGGCGGTAACAACGGCTACCTGGATCAGGCCCACAAGTACTTTTATTACGTATCGGGCAGCAATACCAATTGCGAGACACTTTATGATTTTGCTAACCGGGGAAGCTGGAGTACAGCCACCTGGAGTAGCTTTTATGAGTGTGTTTATGGTAGCAAGACTCAACTACAAGGTAACCGAGTTCAGTTACCCAAGGCCTGCAGTCAGGGCGGAACCTTAGATGAAGAATGCCTCAAGGCCTTTCGAGACAAAGCCGAAGAAGAGTGCCGCAGTGCTTGTTATGCCAAGCGGTATGGCTACATCGTATCGATTACTGATGAATATGTAGAGGCAGGTTACCGTAGAAACAACAGCTTAAAAAGGGTAGAGAACCCGAGTGATGTAAACGACTATGTAAGCTACAGTGAGATTGAATGTATGGCCGATAAGTTGGTGGCCCATTGTATGAACCACTGCGACCTATCCTTGGTGTATGACTACACCAATCCTCAAATCATAAGAGGGGTAGGGACAGAAAAACAGGCCAATGAAATGAAGGTGGCTATGACCCATGCTTATGAGGTCAGTGTACCGAGTTTAAATGGAGGTAGTTGTGGAGCCCAGTTTGAGACTGTCAACCGGATTAATGCGAACTTCTATGCCACCACTGACGAAACGTTACTTCAGACCCTTAACTTTTTCTTTACCAGCCACAATAGCGATCTGCCAATTAATGACACGGTTATTATTCCGAATGATTTTTTTACCGACTACAACACCAATGGAGTGCTTAATGGTTACCCTTGTTTGTGGGAGTTGAGTGCAGATACTTTGATTGCGACTAATTCTACCTTCAACTGGTGGATAGAAAGTACAGGATGTGATTTGGTACTCCATTACCAGGTACCAGGTGGAACAGAACAGAGCAAGGTACTCTGTAGCGATGCTTGCAATTATACCTTTAACAACTGCATGAACCCAGCGAACCAGGCTTTGTTGGATTCACTGAACGCAGCCTTAGGGGCCAAGCGAATGGCCAATGCGAGCACTACCTTCAACTTCTACCTTCCAGGGGATTTACCCCCAGGGGTTAGTTTACCCTGTCCGGTTAATGATACCATTGAAGTCTATACCGCCTTAGGAGGCTACTTTGAGATCGGTCCGGATGGAAACTTAAGGTATGCCTTTGTGGATGGTTATGGACAAAATCTGACTGATTCGATCTGTGATTTGAACTGCGATGCTTGTGACCAAGAGAACCACAAACGCCAGTTGGAAGCCTTCACCAAATCGGTTTTGTCATCCATGAACACAGCCGGTGATACACAAAGAACAGTGAGTATACCAGCCGACTTTGCCACCTACGGACTTAGTGGATACAGTTTACCTTGTAGCATCACCACCAATTTGACTTTCAAGAAAGGGTGCGAGAACTACTTCAACATCGAGCCCAATGGAGCGATTACCTACTACAGGGTATGTGATAGCATTATACAAGACTCAGTCCCATTATGTGACTCAGTTTGTACGATGACCGGATGCGAACCAATTTGTATTAGATACTTCGAACCCATCATCACCGGAGATACCACCTATCCAGTAACCTGCGCCGAGCAGAGTGCTGATTATCTCAAGAAGATGATCATGCAGCAGATTGCTGAACAAGTATCTTCCAAGGTAGACTCCATGGGCTTGGCTTATGATGAAAACTGCAGTAAGATATTGGATACTACCAATACAGTCTATGATTTGGGCTATCATCATTACACCTTGTATTATTATGATCGGGCTGGTAATACCATCAAAACAGTACCTCCAGCTGGGGTGGATGAAAGCTCTACAGATCGCAGTCAACATCCGAATCACACTATGGAGACTCGGTATTGGTATAATTCTCTTAAACAGATAATAAAAAGAAGTACACCAGATGAAGGAGAAATGATTTTTTGGTACGATGAAAATGGGCAAATTCGTATTTCGCAAAATGCCCAACAAGTATCTGATAACCGCTATTCCTATTATAAGTATGACAAATTAGGACGAATAACTGAAATGGGTGTAAGTGACGAAAGCATAAATAACTTTTTTGATCAATTAAACAACCAGAATTTTCCAGGAACTGGTTGGGAAAAAGTTGCCACGGTGTATTCGAGTCCATCGGCGGTCAGCTATATTGATGGGAGCGTTCAGAGAAACCTACAAAATCGCATCAGTTATAGATTATCTGATACAGATGGGGATCTTGGTACTACTTCAGACCAAGTCAAAACAGTTTATAGCTATGATCAACACGGTCAGGTAGAGTGGTTAGTTCAGAACGTTCCAGGATTAGGGGAAAACTATTTGCGCTATGAATTTGAACTGCTGACAGGTAACGTGCTACAAGTCTATTATAATGAAAATACCGATGAACAATTAATACATCAATACTCCTATGATAATGACAATAGGCTTAGTCAAATGGAAACAAGTGAAGGTGGGCTGATTTGGGAACGTGATGGCGAATATGAATATTTTGATCATGGACCTCTTAAAAGAAATGTAATTGGAGATGATCAGATTCAAGGACTTGATTTTACCTATACGCTTCATGGTTGGTTAAAAGGTATAAATCATAGTAGTCTTAATAATAGTAAAGATCCTGGTCATGATGGTCAATTAGGATCAATAAATGAAAACGTGGGAACGGACGTTTTTGGGGCCATTTTTGGATACTATGAAGGAGACTATCAACGAAGTTATTTGGGAGTAAATTCAGATTTTAATAATCACCAGACAGGTGGACACAAAATCGGGAAAAGCTATTACAATGGAAACATTTCAACTGTTTTATCTCAATCTACATCTATGGCTGGATTACAATACCAACGTCAAGCAGGATTTACTTATAACTATGACGTATTAAATAGACTTAAAGAGGCTGATTTTCATTCAGAGTTGGGTGGAAATTGGACAGATGAGCAAGACTATGGTTCAGAGTATGAATATGACGCAAACAGTAATTTAATATCATTGAATAGAGATGCTTACGATGGAACGTCCGTTGATCCCTTAGCTGTGAGGGAAATGGATCGGTTAAACTATCATTATATTCCTGGAACGAATCGTTTAGAATGGATAATGGATGCAGCTGCTCCAGGTAATGCCTGGAATGATGTTGAATCCCAAAATCCAATGAATTACGAATATGATGCCCAGGCAAACCTTACAAGCGATGCGTCTGAGGGATTAACGGTTAGTTGGTATGCCAATGGAAAAGTAAAAGAGATACATAAGCAACTTCCTTTGCAGAATATAAATCAAAAGGTGGAATATTTGTACGATGCAGCGGGATTTCGGGTCTCGAAGACAGTAAGAGATCTAAACTTAAATATAGTTGAAACTACTTTTTACTCCAAGGATGCAAGTGGGAATGTGATGGCAATCTATAAAAAGGATAATTCAAATAACTTGAAGATAATTGATCAATATCTATATGGCAACGGAAGAATTGGACAATTGAAAAGGAATGAGATCAGAAATACCAACGTTGTTTCTCTTCAGGATACTGTTGGTCGAATTTTAGATAAAAAGCTTTATGAATGTAATGACCAAGCCGGTAACGTTCGAGTGACCTTTTCAGACGTGAAGAATTCAACGCTTACTTCGGGCATACCTTCAAGCTTTACAGCCCAAGTTCAAACTAAAATTGATTATTATGCCTATGGAATGAGCATGCCTGGTAAATTGGGTAATTCAACCAATTATCGTTATGGCTTTCAGGGCCAAGAACGCGATGATGAAATTTCTGGGAACGGAAATTCTTATTCCGCCGAGTTCTGGCAATATGACCCTCGAATCGCTAGAAGATGGAACACCGACCCCATTGTGAAACCGTATGAGTCTCCATTTGCGGTTTTTGCGAGTAGTCCCATTTGGGTAATTGACCCAAATGGAGATGATTCTCTTGTTGTTCATGGAGCTAATAATACATCTACTACTTATTCATGGGGAACTGGTACTAAAGGTTATTCCTACAACCTTTCAGATTTTGGTATAGAAAAGGAGTTGGATAATCAAACCTATAATGTAGGAGACTTGGCACCTGACGTCATTGGGTTGGATATTAAGGTTAGTGCTGAAGTGGCAATAGCCAGCGGAGAGGCTGGAGTCAATTTTCTCTGGCACCCAGCCTATTTCGAAGAGGAGGGTTACGATCCAGAAATTCATGTTTACTATGGCGGTGCCGTAACATTAGGATTCACGGACCTTGTAAAAGGTATAAATGCTAATGCCACGTTCTCGTTTCTCTGGGGGTATGCGAAAGATGAAAATGGAGATCTTATACGCCATAAAGAAGGTGGGAAAGAATGGATTATGGATGGAGGAAATTGGACTGGAAATTTCTACAACCAAAGCGTTTCAGTTAATTTGGCTTCTTTCACCGGCTCAATTGGTAGATTTTCTGGAGTTCCCTTAAACGAAAAACCTTCTGGATATTATTGGAGTGGTTATAGTATTGGAGTAGGTAAGTCACTTCTTCCTTCAACCTCTCCGTTAAAGGGAATGGATGTAGCCGGACTTTCCTTGAAAAATCTTTCTTTCGGAAGTCTTTTTAAGAATGTTTCAGGAACTGCATTGAATATGCAACGTTACTACATGATCTACGGAAATGGAGGGGAAGGATGGTACGAAGGTTGGGACTGGTTTTATGTTAAAGAAGGAAACTAGGCAAGATGGGTAGGAAGTTCCTGTATTCGGCAGTCATAATGTTTGTTGCATTTATTCTTGTTGGAATTGTATCAAGAGAGATAATTAATGGATGTCGGCCTCAAAGAGTTATTGTGAACGATACGTTTGCCCATCAATTATCTGGTGTGGTAAGTTTTTCTTCGGTATTTCATGATAATAAGATGAGAGGGCATTTTATTAAGTTATTCTCTGACTCAATACACATTTTTAAGTTGAATCAAAATACGAATGCTGAGGAAAAAAGAGGATTGTTTAATCCAGATCTGATTCTATTTTTAAATGTTGGAGATTCGGTATACAAAGAGAAAAATGATACCCAACTTTGCGTCTACAGAAATGATTCCTTAGAAAGGATTTATTTAATTGATCATTGATTTTAGTAAATGTCCAAAATGTTTTCTTTCCTTCTAATTAAGATGAAACCGCTGGCAATGGGCAATTGAAAACCAAGTTTTCAATTACCTATTGACGCAGCTACCCAACCACTTTCAAACCCACATCTACCGAATTCAAAGCCCTTATTGTGCAAGGGATAGAAAATGCGGAGATTAGTACCTGTAAACGCAACACCATCCGGTTCGCAAACGGCCGACAGGCCTATGAGAGTGCGGGCAGGTTTGAGTGATTAGAGGTTTATTAGTTAATTAGGTGAAACCCGCCAGGGCAGGTCATGATGGTCCTGATCCAAAACCGCGAAAATCATGGCCTGCGGACGGGTTTTTTAAACTGAAAAAGTATCGTTGTACTAACCAAGTTCCTGTCGATCAACGGTCTTTAGGAAGAGGTCTCCACTAACCAAAAGCCCTCGGCACAACCAACGAGGCCTTAGACTTATGAGAGAGAACTGGGAACGAAGAACGAAAGTCATGTGATAACAACCGTTCTTCGTCCTGAGTTCTATCTTTTTCCCCTTTGACGTATATTTACATTCTAAACCAACCTTTTAGACAATGAATCAACCTATTCCTTCGGAAGAAATTTTGAATAAAATCCACGAATTCCGCAGTCAGAAAGTGATGTTAGATTTTGATTTGGCTGGACTTTATGCGGTTCCTACCAAGAGAATCAACGAACAGGTCAAACGGAATCCCAATCGGTTTCCCGAAGATTTTATGTTTCAGTTAAACGAAAATGAGTGGGAAAACTTGAAGTCGCAAAATGCGACCCCAAGTTGGGGAGGCAGGCGCACCTTACCTTACGCTTTTACCGAACATGGAGTTTTGATGCTTTCAAGTGTTTTAAAAAGTGATCGAGCGGTAGAAGTCAATATCCATATCATGAGGGTGTATACCCAAATGCGAAAAATGCTGTTTGAGCACCAAGAGCTCTGGAATCGGATTGGCAACTTGGAGGAGCAGGTCGGAAATCAAGGAGAAAGTATGGAAATGGTTTTGGCCTACTTACAGCGCTTTATTCAGGAAGAAACAAAACCTCGAAAGTCTATTGGTTTTAAACGCAAGGATCAGAAAGAATAGGGTAGGGGAAAAAGCTAATTAAAGGTTCTTAGGACCTTTTTTCCACGTGTTCTTTCTTTACCACGGCCATTGTAATTCTTGAAATACAAACCAGTTTCCCCTCTTCATTGGTGATGCGTATTTCCCAAATCTGTGTGGTACGACCTTGGTGAATAGGAGTGGCTTTTCCATAAACAAAGCCTGACGTTCCAGGACGTACATGATTGGCATTAATTTCCAAGCCTACTGTATAGAATTTATCGCGATCTACGCTCAAGTATGCACCAATGCTTCCAAGGGATTCGGCCAGGGTTACTGATGCTCCACCGTGAAGAATTCGAGCGGGCTGCACGGTACGGTGATCCACAGGCATTTTGCCAATCAGGTAGTCATCACCCAATTCGGTAATCTCAATGCCAATATGGTCCAGCATAGTGCCTTGGCTCATGGTCTTGATACTTTCCAAAGTGGGATTTCCGGTCCAAATGCTCATAACTCGAAAATTAAATATGTGGTTCTAATCCCCAGGTAACTTTGTTGTAAATCGAATCCATTAAGAATTCCAACCTTTTCAGCTCTTCTGGAGCATCCATTACATTAACCACGGATTTGCCCTTTTTGCCTTTGTAAACCGTAATAATGGTTTCAGGTAGGTCCTTCACACCTGGATCATAGCGATCTTCCATTTTGTGAAATCCCATTTTTTTGGCCTCATCCAGGATGAATTCGGCTTGATCTGAGTTGCAATCCAGGCAGGTGTAGGTTCCTCTGCGCTCAATATTGGCCACCCCTTTAAAGGTGGCAGTTCCGTTGTTGTAAACGGTCAATTTATAAACCGGACAACGACCAAAACATGGCGTTTTTTCTAAGGAAAAAGCAGGCTGGGGATCACCGGATTTGGAAAGGGAAGAGCAGCCAGTGAGCAAAGCCACGAGCAGAAAAATGCCCAATCCCCATCGGATTCCAGTTATACCCATTTTACTTCTTCTTTTTTCCAGCGCCGCGTTCTTTTTGAATTTCAGCAGCTTTTTCCAACTGAGCTTGGAAACGTGATTTCTTCTTCGGTTTCTTTTTGTTTTCCTGAACCTGAGCGTGGATAGCATCCTCGTTGACCAGAAACTTACGGAACACAAAGTTTTGACCAATGGAAGTCAAGTTAGCGCACAAGTAGTAGTAGCTCAATCCAGCGGCGTATTCGTTAAACCAAACGAGAAGCATCACTGGCATGAAATACATCATGATTTTCATCTGCTGAGCCTGCATTTCACCACCTGCACCCATAGCCCCGAGCTCATGTTGCTTCGAGTGTAGAAGAATAGCGAGAAGGCCATCAACACGGTAAACAAACTCACGTGGTTACCATAGAAACGGCTTACCAATGGAATTTCAGCGTCCCAGGTAAAAATAGCGTCGTAGGTAGATAAATCTGTTGCCCAAAGGAATGGCTCACCGCGCAACTCGATAGAGGAGGGGAAGAGCATAAATAGGGCATATAGAATCGGCATTTGAAGCAACATCGGGAAGCAACCCGCCATAGGATTTACTCCAGCCTTACGGTAGAGTCCCATCACCTCTTGCTGTTTTTTCATAGGATCTGCATCCTTGAACTTCTGATTGATCTCTTCGATCTCCGGCTTCAATACCCGCATTTTAGCTCCAGAGAGGTAACTCTTATAGGTAAGCGGAGAGAGAATCAATTTGATCATCAAGGTGAGCAACAGGATGATGATACCATAGGAGATATCGAGCTTGGTAAGCATGGTGAATATCGGAATGATAAACCACTGGCTCACCCAACGGAAAAGCCCCCATCCCAAATCCAGAATACCATCCAAGTCACGCTGACGCAATTCGTAGTATTGGTTAGGTCCCAGGTACATTTTATATCCCGCAGAGTTGTTGCTGCGATCGATCGGCATGTCTACGCTTACGATCATGTCTTTGATATAACCACTCTCCGCAGTCGCTTCTTTGGTCTCCAAGTAATTTCCGTTACCCAAGAAAGGCTGATTTCCGATCAAGGCCAAGGAGAAGAACTGCTGTTTGTAGGCAATCCAATCCAGGTTGTCTTCTAAATCTTCTCTTCCAGGGGAACGCTCATTGATGTAATCTTTTCCGTCATCAACTGGCTTGTAGAACAAAGAAGTACGGTTGTTTTCGTTGGAAAATCCTTTTTCGTGAGCCGGTGTTTTAATCTGCCAATAAAGAGCCACACGATCTTGGTTGTCCATCACCAAGTCATCCAATCCAACAAAGTTTACCTGAAATCCAGCATCGTAGCTGTTACCTTCCAGCGTATAGACATACTCAATGTACTGAGAAGGATTGTTGGAATAGAGTTTAAGTGAAAGCTTTCCGGTTTGATCACCATCCACTTTTACATCGGCCACCTCTCCTTTAAAGAAGAAGTCTTCGGTTTTCAATACCCGATTCTGGCTTTTGAACTGGAGGTAGAAGCGAGACGAATCTTGATCCAATAAGTAAATGGAGGAAGATGAGTCGTACTTCATGTACTCTTTCAAACGAATCGAAACTGGGCGACCACCCAAGTTGGAGATTTTCATCTCTACCTTTTCGTTTTCCAGGGTATAATAATCTACCGCTCCGGTAGAAGCATTGGAAAAGCGACCAAATTTCTGAAGCTGTTCTGCATTTTTCAACGAGTCAGCCACGCCTTGAGCGGAATCGCTCATTGCCATTACTGGAGCATCGTTACGCTCAGCCATGGCAATTGAATCCATACGTGCTTGAGCTTCGGCTTGCTCTTTTTCGATTTGAGCAATGCTGTCGTGGGCGCGTTGTGCCGCAATTCTTTCCTCAGCAGATGGCGTATTCCACCAAGTCCAGCCCACTAAAATTACCCCGATAAGCAAAAAGCCTATCAGGCTGTTTTTATCCATCTTCTGCGCCATTCTTTCTTCTTAGAATTAGTTTTTCAAATTGTGGTGTTTCAATGCCGCCCCAATGAAGGATACAAAGAGGGGATGTGGGTTCACCACAGTACTGCGGTATTCAGGGTGAAACTGAGTTCCGATGAACCAAGGGTGTTCTGGAATTTCAACAATTTCTACCAATCCTTTTTCCGGATTTTTACCACTGGCAATCATGCCGCTTTTTTCGAATTCTTCCATGTACTTGTTGTTGAATTCGTAGCGGTGGCGGTGCCTTTCGTTAATTTCTTTTTCCTGATATACGTTAAAGGCGATAGTATCCTCAATGAGTTCGCAGGCATAGGAACCCAATCGCATGGTACCACCTTTATCTTCAACGTCTCGTTGCTCCTCCATCAGGTAGATAACCGGATCGGGAGTGTTTTCGTTAATCTCCGTTGTATTAGCCTCTTCATGGCCCAACACATTACGGGCGTATTCGATTACCGCACATTGCATTCCGAGGCAAATTCCGAAAAACGGAATGTTGTTTTCACGGGCAAATTTTACGGTCGATATCTTTCCTTCAATTCCTCGTTCACCAAATCCTGGAGCTACCAGAATACCGTCCAAATGCTTCAACTGTTCCTTAGCGGTTCGATCGTTAATGCTTTCAGAATGAATGAGTTCAACTTTTACCTTGCACTCATTTTGCGAACCGGCATGAATAAATCCTTCGAGGATAGATTTGTAGGAATCTTTAAGCTCAACATACTTTCCAATCAATCCTACAGTAACCTTACTTTTTGGATACTTGATTCGGTTTAGGAAGGTGATCCATTTGTCCAAATTCGGCTCAGGAGCATCTTCAATCTGGAATTTAGCCAGAACCACTTCATCCAATTGCTCTTCCTTCATCAAGAGGGGAACCTCATAAATAGTAGAGGCGTCAATCGACTGTACCACCGCATTGCGAGTTACATTACAGAACTGAGCAATTTTATTCTTGATGCCTTCGCCCAATTCATGAGACGTACGGGCTACAATAATTTCAGGTTGAACTCCCTGGCTTTGCAAGGTTTTAACCGAGTGCTGAGTCGGCTTGGTTTTAAGCTCACCAGATGCTTCCAAAAATGGAATCAAAGTCAGGTGAATAACCAAGGCACGGTGACCTAATTCCAATTTCAACTGACGAACGGCTTCCACATAGGGGAGAGATTCGATATCACCTACCGTTCCACCAATTTCAGTAATGACAAAGTCAAACTTGCCAGTACGTCCAAGGGTACGAATAGATTCTTGAATTTCATCGGTGATGTGAGGAATAACCTGAACCGTTTTTCCCAGGTAGTCTCCGCGACGCTCACGTTGAATAACACGCTGATAAATGCGTCCAGTTGTCACGTTGTTGGACTGAGACGTTGCTGCGTTCAAGAAGCGTTCGTAGTGTCCTAAGTCCAGATCCGTTTCAGCCCCATCTTCGGTCACATAACACTCACCGTGTTCATACGGGTTTAGTGTACCAGGGTCTACATTGATGTAGGGATCGAGTTTTTGAATGGTTACGGAGTATCCTCGGGCCTGAAGTAACTTGGCCAGAGAAGCTGAGATGATTCCTTTTCCAAGAGAAGAAGTTACTCCACCCGTAACGAAAATATATTTGCAATTATCAGCCATTAATGAACTATTTCGTACGGGGTGCAAATGTAAACATTAAAGCATGGGGCGAATAGGAATACCGGGATATAATTCGGTTTTTTTTAACAGGATTTGGGTTCTTTTAATAAGCTCCCTTAACCCAGTCTATGTGCAAAGTTTTTTAGAGCACTCAGAGAAGCATCTTTATAGCTCTTGGTAAGTAGAATTTCTTTGCCATTCCTGAGCGTCAAAAATCCACCATCCGTTTTGTGCACTTCCTTCACTTCTTGCAAGTTTACCAGATTGGAGTGGTTGGGGCGAATAAAACCAAGCGGGGTTAAGGTTTGCTGCAAGGCCTTGAGCTTTCGGGAAACCACAATGGGCTTAGATTCACCAACGAGGTAGATTTCAGAATAAGACCCGTCTGCTTGGATATAGGAGATGTCTTCAAAGTCGATCAGACGCATTCCGGATCCCGTTGGTATGGATAATCGATTTTTTGACGGTTCATTATCCTTGAATGGCTTGGTCTTTTGGAGTTCGCTTCGGGCTCTGAGCAGCGCATCTCCCAATTCCATGGGATTAACCGGTTTTTCAAGGTAATCCAAGGCTCTGCTTCGAATGGCTTTAATGGCATAGTGATCAAATGCGGTAACAAAAATAACTTGGGTTTCACCCCGATCAAGTCGATTGATCAAATCAAATCCAGAGCCGTCTTGCATCTCTACATCTAGCAGGAGAATATCTGGAACTTCAGAACGAATCAACTGCAAACCCGATTCAACCGATTGGGCTTCGCCAACAATGGTTATCCAGGGATAGTGTTCTTCTATCAAAGATCGCAAGAGGGATCTTACTCGGGGTTCGTCGTCTATAAGGGCTAAGCTATACATCGGTATCGTCTTGAGGAAAAATTAAGGTTACACGGGTTCCACTGGGTTGTCCATTTTCAAAAAGGTCTTCCGTTTGGTAGGTGATTTTGGTCTTATTCTGATTGTTTAGCAATTCAATGCGTTGTTTAATGGATTGGGTGGCAAAGGATGGATGATCCCGATCTTGTTTTGAGCGAATGTCATGGGCTTTTTGCCTCCCCACACCATCGTCTTCAATGTGGCAGATCAAATTGGAATCAGCTACCTGAATGCGAATAGAGACTGAACCACCGGCAGGTATTTTGTTTAATAATCCGTGTTTGATGGCATTTTCGACCAAGGGCTGAAGTAGAAGGGGAGGGAGCGTGTATTGATCAAGGGGTACGTTTTCATCGGCCGCTATCGAATAGTTAAAGCGATCTTCAAACCTCAAGGCTTCGAGCGAAAGGTAGAGATCTAAGGTCTCCATTTCTTCCCGAACGCTCACCGTTTCTTTCTCCGATTGATTGAGTACCGATCGCATGAGTTTGGCAAAAATGGATATGTTGGTTACTGCAAACAGTTTGTCATTGTTGTACACGATATGCTGTATCGAGCTGAGGGCGTTGTACACAAAGTGCGGATTCATTTGAGAACGAAGAGCCTTTTGTTTCAAATCCACCTCTCGGTGTCGGGCCCGTTGCCTAATACGTTTCACTCCGGCATAGGCAATCCAAATTCCAAGTGCCAAGGAGAGCAATAAAACAATAATCCAGGCATTTCTACGAGCCAATTGTAAGTCCCTTAGCTCTGCCTTTTGGGAGAGTATTTCATTTTGTTGCTCTTGTTCGCGAACCTCGTATTGAATTTCCAAATCCCTCACCAGATCCAAACGCTCTTGATCGTAAACAATGGAGCAAATGGTATCAAACTTTTTGAAGTACTCCAATGCGGTTTTATAGTCGCCTAAGTCTTCATAAATGTTGATGTATTCGCTGTATAAATTCCATTTCCAATGATCGTCTGGAAATCTTTCTTGAATGGCCCAGGCTTGTTCGATGTAGTGTAAGGCAGAATCTGGTTGGTCCATCACTCTAAAATTGATGCTAATGCTGGCTAGGATTTGTCCCCTTTTCTCTGGGTGATTTTTGGCCGCTTTCAAGGCAAGCTGAAAGTAGAGATTTGAGGAATCTATGGCTCCAACATAGCGGTAACCTATCCCAAGGGATTGATGAATACTCGAACGTCCAAGATAGAAGGGGTGCTCGTCCAGATATTCAATGCCTTTATCATGATAGTATCTCGCCGAATCGATCATACTATGATGAGCGTAGAGCTGGGTAATGTTTTGCAAGCAGGGGTAGAGGTAAACCGTATCGTTCTTGCTGGCCAAAATTTCGTAGGCTCTTAACGTGTAATTCAATCCGCGTTCAAAATCCCTCATTTCCAGGTAACTTCTTCCCAACGATTGCAGGCACTTTCCTATTCCAATACTGTCCTGATTCGATTTATACAATTCAAGCGCATCGAAGATGATCTCGGACGAGCGATCAAATTCATTTTTTTCCGTGTAGCCCGACGCCACCAGCAGTTGTATTTCAGCTTTTCTACGGTAAATGAATCCGGATTCTACGGCCTGATTGTAGGCCTGCTGTAGCAAAGTGAGGGCCGTATCTGGTTGGTCATTAATTAGCCCATGTCCTAAAAGAACCAAATTTTCAATTCGCAAAGAATCGTTGGATATAGTATCCAATACCTGCATCAAACTATCGGGATTAGGTTTTGACGGAGGAAGGGCTTGGGCACTAACCTGATTAGGGCCAAGGAATAGCAGTATTGTAAGGCAGGTAAAAAGGGGCAGGCGTATCCTATTCCATAGGAAAGAGTAGCCATGAGTTGGCATGGTAAACATAAGTCACTCGATTTTGAAGTTTTATTGTAAGTGTTGTGAAGCGATCCTGATTGCTACAGGAAAAGATACAATATCGTCATTCAATTCTCAGTTGAATTGGATAACCGGATTTATTTGGAGGGTAGACGTTGTATCATGCGGAAGGTTGTTTTAGGCGTCAAATCTCACTTGGGTATTGGGTAGTAATTGTTTTACCTTTTCTACTTCTTCCAAAGAGAGGGGATTTCCTTTTAGGTTGAGTACTTTGAGTCGGGTCAGGTACTTTATTTCATCCGGTATTTGGGTAATCTCATTGTTACTCAAATCAAGCACCTGAAGCTTTCTTAGACTTTTGATGGTAGGAGTCAATTCCTTCAATTGGTTATGACTTAAGTCCAGTTCGATCAATCGTCGCAACCGGTTCATCTTGGGGAGGTTTTGTAGGTCGTTGTAGGCCAGGTAGCAATACTGAAGTTTGCGCATGTTCAAGGATTCGGGCAACTCCTGAATTTGGTTGGACGATAGGTTTAGGTATTGCAGAAATTGCTTCTGACCAAGTGCATCAGGCAGTTGGGTGATCTCATTGTTGCTTAGGTCAAAATGGACCAGGTACTTCCAATTTACGAGGGCCTTTTCCGGAATTTCAGTTAAGTGATTGTTATTGAGTTTTAGTGTCCTGATAAAGGTGAATTTCTTCATACTTCCCGGCAACGAGGTAAGCTCATTTTTTCCTAAGTCCAAGGTGTTCAATCGGCTATATTTAAAAACCTGTCCAGGAATTTTGGTATAGTTCTTTTCCTTTAATTCTAAATGAACGATGTATTTGTTACCACTTGCTTTGGCCTCTTCCAGGCTGGTATAGGTTTTTTGAAGTGTGCTCGATCTTCTTCGTTTAGGGCGTGGTGCTCCAGAATTGTCGCAATAGGAATCGGTAACAGCTATTCGTGGATCATTGTAGCCGACCAAATCACCTTCGGTAGTGAGCTCCACTTGAACGTCGTAGATGTCTTTTTCCAGCGTATGAATGCTTCCACCCGTGCGAAAAGCAATTTCCATGTACTGGGGATTCACGCCCACCATAGGATTGTAACCACACAGAATCACATGAACCGGGCGGTCGATTCTTGGAAGCAATTTCAAATCGCGGACACAGGCATAGTTATCGGCGATTAGAACGACGTCGCCCGATTCAGGAAAGCGATTGATTCCAGTGAGCAAAGCCTCAATATCGTTTTCTGGAATATCACCGCCGCTGCCTTTGGCCATCACCAATTTGTACAGGTTAAACAAGCGTTTTACGTTATCCGCTTTTTCCGAATAAATCCCTCCGGTAGAGCCCATTTCCTTATCGCCTGTTTGCTTCTTATCACCGTCGTTGAACAGTACCAGGTTTTCCACCCCCGATTCGTCCAAGTGATCCAAATGCCACTCCAATACCTGAGCCCCATAGCCGTACATACTTCCTGTCCAATCGGCTACTACCAATACGTCCTTCCATTGTTTGTTGCGATCGAGCACAGAGGAAACTGTGGGATCGATGTTACCTCCAAAGACCAATTGAAAGTTCTTAATGTCTTTTTTGTATTGCTTTACCCGATTCGGGCTCAAGGTCGATCTGGGTTCTTCTGGAATTTGATTTTGCACAGATTCCAGGTAACTTTCTAAAACTTCTTGTTTCTCTTTAGGGCTTTTTCCGCGCAATTCTTTTTTGACCTCTTCAGGAAGTTCCTCGCTGTTTTCAGCCTCATCTACCAGGTCAAAAAGTTGTTTGCTGTCATCCTGTTCCTGAAAGGGTACTTCAGAGATTTCTGGCTCAATGCTGGTGCCTGTTTGGACTTCTTCGATGGATGCATCGTCATCTATCAGTTCCGGATGGTAATGTATAACCGCACCATGGTACAATTGATCCACTTGATCGTCATTCTCGCAATGGGTTTGCAGTACCAATCGCCATTCTATTTCAGGATCATTCAGTTCAGGATCAATTTGGAGTAGTCTTTTGATTCGGTTGCAGAGCAGCCCATATTGCATGGTGTATTTGCCATTTCGAATAGGGTATTTGGAAAACACCAGATCCACTCGAACCGCGTCTACTTCACCCTTAATGCCTAACCAATTTTCCTCTTTGAGGTATTTCGAACTGCGAAGTCCATTTGGAATGAGAGCTTGTTTTTTGGCACTTGTATCAAATTCGTAGACCTCAATGGTGGGAAGCATGCTTTGAAGCTCCTTTCCATAGGAAGAGGGATGGTTTAATCGCTGGAGATCAAACTTTCCTTGCCCCATCAATACGATAGGCCAAACGAATACGAGAAGAAATAGGAATCGTAAAAATCTCATAGGGCACGCAAACACAAAACGCGAACCAAAGTAGAATATTTTGAATTTCGAATCTTGAATTTCGAATCTTGAAGGCTGTCACAATCTTAGCGTAGAGATCTATACCCGAAGGATAGAGATTCAAATTTCAGAATTCAACATTCAAATTTCAGAATTCTAAAAGCTGAGGCTAATCGCAGCATTCGGCATAATAGGCAACTGATCTACACGGGTGTAAGTCACACGGTCGAAGTAGAAGATGTTGTCGCGGTTCAATGCATTCGTAACCCCTACGTTGATCTCTAAAATAGAATTGGCGCCAAGGGTGAATTTTTTCTTCACGTTAGCATCCAAACGAGAGTAGGAGGGAAGTCTTCCTTGGTTAATCTCAGAGTAGTGAATCCCCAAATCGCCATTGCTGGTTGTGTAATCCTGATCCAGTCCAGAAGAGAAATTGATTTGCTCGTAGAAACCTTGAGTTTGGGTGAATGGGAAACCGCTACCGAAGTTGTAACGTACATTCACTTCCCAATCCAAGTTTTTACCAAAGGTATAAGCCGCTACAAAGTTCACGTTGTGACGACGGTCAAACACTGGGTGGTATTCCTGTAATCCATCCCAACGATCAACTTGAGCCAATGAATAAACAGCCCACAAATACAAGCGCTTGTAGTCGTATTTTATGGCAAAATCCACACCGTAGGCATCTCCTGTTTCTACGATGAAGTCTTTTTTCAGGATGTCTGGTTTGTCGCTGTTTTCAGGAGTGTCGTCGTAAATTTTGTTTCGGTTGATGTTGATCAACTGAGTAAACTGCTTGTAGTAACCTTCAATGTTAAAGGTCAACCCTTTCAGGATGTCCCATTCAGCTCCTAAGATGAAGTGATTTGCTTTCTGCAGATTGCTGTTTACGTCCGAAGTTTTACCGTTCTTATCTGTAAACTGTCCTTGAATGCTTTCCGGACCGGAAAGGAATCCGTAGAACAAGTTAACCACATCACGGTCAGAGTTAGCAGCAATCAGGTTTTGAGAGTACATACCTGCGGCGGCTTTAATTCGAATATCGTCGGTAAGGTTATACTTCAAGCCCAATCGTGGTTCTGGTGAAATCTGGGAAAGAGATGCATACCATTGGAGACGGAAACTTGGATCGATCACCAATTTTCCAATGCGCCACTTGTACTTAAAGAAGAGCCCAATTTCAGTGTTGTTCTCCGATTGTTCGATCACCCGGTTAAAGGCGTTATTGAAGGTGAAGTTGGTGTTAAATCCTACGATATCCACGCCAAATTTAACCTCATTACTTCCCAGAAAGTAAGTCGTATTCAATCCCATATTAAACCCGCTAATACCACTTTCTCTTTTGCGGTTATTCGCTTCGTCCATTCCAATCAAATAGTTGGAGTAGGCGAAGTTACCATCGATAATTGCACTGGAAGTTTTGGGTAGCAATATGAAGCGACCACCTCCACCGTAGTTTCTCCAGTTTAGTTTGGTGCCGTTAGAGTATTCAGCGTTGTCTTGAAAGTTAAAACCAAATAAGTCTAACTTACTTCCTGCAGGTCCACTAAAGCTGATTTTTCCATAAATATCGAAGAAGTTATAAGGAAGTCCGTTGGAATCCGCATAAGAATAAATCGACTTAGAAGTTTGATCCAGGTAAGATGTTTTAGTCGACAGGATAAAGCTGGTTGAACCGTCGTTTTTGTTTTTTGGCTTTTTCAATGGACCTTCTACAAAAGCCTTGGCACCGAAAGTACTTAAGCTTACTTTTCCACCGAAGCGCTTTTTGCTACCGTCACGTGTGGTAATGTCCATGATAGAGGAAATACGACCACCGTACTCAGCTCCAAATCCACCCGTGTACACATCAGCACTACGCATGATGTCCGCATCAAATACGGAGAACAAACCAATGGAGTGGAAGGCGTTGTAGATGATCATTCCATCCAACAAAATCTTGTTTTGAATCGGAGAACCACCCCGGATATAAAGCTGTCCACCTTGATCACCGGTAGAAACTACACCGGGAATAACTTGCAGATACTGAGCGAAATCCGCGTCACCACCCACAGCTGGAATCGAAGTGATCTCCGCTGGAGTAATCGTTACAACCGACATTCTAACTTCTGATTGAGCTTCCGACTTGTCTGCTGAAACGGTCACGGTTCCAAGCTCCACGTTGGATTGCTTGGGGTAGAGGTTTTCATTTTTGATTTTACCCGCTTCAATTTTGATGGGCATTTGAAGCGTATCCATACCAATTCCAATCACCATCAGGGTATAATCGCCTGGAGGAACTTTTGAAATGGCGTAAAAACCATTTGCATCTGTTGGCGTTCCATAAGTGGTACCACTTAATAGAACGTTGGTAAAAATAACCGGCTCACGGGTCTCCTCATCGTACACAAATCCTTTCACACCACCTGTCTCTTGGGCTTGAACAAATCCTGTCAAAATCAAGGAGAAGCAGAGGGCGACCAGGGCGGTCAGGCGATTTAATTGCATGTGCTAATAAATTTAATCCGCAAAAATAGTCGTTTAAGCATACGAAACGACGTTAGTTGCCTACCACCCGAAATTACTTTGTGAATGGACTATTTGGGGGATAAATGGACTGGGTGGATCTTGAATCTTGAATTCTGAATTTTGAATTTCGAAACATTATTGAATCAACGCGGTGGAGTATATAATTTTCTCAAAAGTTTGAATTTCAATGGATGCCCATTCAATGAGTCTCAGAATTCAAAATTCATTAGTGAAGGATTTTAAAAACCAACTCCTTCAAAAGCTCTCCTTCAGGAACCGAGCTATTTCCAATTCCCTTCGACTTTCGATCGCATTCCCGGATTTCGTGAATGATGTTTGCCACTTTGGCCGGGTTGTACTGGCGGGCCGCATTGAGGTAATCTTTGAGGAAGTAGGGGTTAATCTTAAGACTGGACGCTACATTTTTGGTGGACTTGTCCTGCAGGTAGTAATAAGCCAATAGCTTGCTGTAAAAGGCGTAAACACTGGCCAGGGTTAGTACCAGTGGATGACTCTTTTTATTATCCGCAAAGTAGTTGACGATGCGGTTCGCTTTTAAGGCATCTTTTTTACCGAGGGCATTCACCAATTCAAAGGAGTTGTAATCCTTACTGATTCCAATGTTTTCCTCAATATCTTTCGTTGTGATTTCACTTCCAGGTTCCAGAATGAGGGCCAACTTGTCCAGCTCATTGGAGATTTTGGAAAGGTTGTTACCCAAATATTCCGAAATCATCAGGATCGACTTGGGACTAATATTGAGTTTCTTTCTCCTTACATATTCAATAATCCATTCCGGAATGCGATCATCGCGCAATTCTTTGCTATCGAAGAATACACCTTTGCTTTTGATGGCCTCCAAAAACTTCCGATCGGAGATTTTCTTGTACTTGTAGCACACCACAAGAATGGTTGTGTCCACCGGAGATTGCAAGTAGGAGAGAAGCTTTTCCTTTAAGTTTCTAATGGATTGAGCCTCCTTAACAATCACCACCTGGTAGGGGGCCATCATGGGAAATCGTTTTACCGTTTCCACCAATTCATCAAAGGAAACATCCTTACCGTAAACCACTGTTTGGTTGAAGGCTTTTTCGGATTCATCCAGCACAGACATCTCCAAATACTTGGTGATCACATCGATAAAATAGGGTTCTGTTCCTTGTAGAAAGTACACCGGTTTAAATTCCCGGTCGCGAACGCTTTTGAGTATTCTTTGGTATTCCTTTAGCGGCATTGTTTGTCCTGAATCAGGTGGCCGCTAAATTACACATTGACCCTTTGCCATGGGATGTTGCAGGCAGGAATTTATCCCCAAAAAATGGCCGGTATTCTTTTTTATTCTAACTTGCTCTTATCATGGAAAATTCTCAGCAAGAACATCAGGCTGGTAAACGAAAGGTGAGTAGAAAACGCCTTCGTTTTTTGTTTCTTTTTGCCTTAGTGTTTACCCTCTTACGCATTGGCTTCTACTTTTTTCCTGAACCGGTAGAGGCCTTGTGGGTTCAGTTTCTATGGATTCCGGGTGTGCTTTTTTTGATGGCTTTACCTTTTTTCTTGATCGAAAATCTGCTGGACCGTTTTTTTGATCGGTAATCCCGTATAAGATTACCAGAGGCTTTTCATCTGTTCGTCGAATTCCTTTTTGGTGGTGACTTTTACACTCGTTAAAGTAAGTCCTGTAGTTTGTCCGGTAACTAAGTCTTCCACGGCCCAGGCCACTTTGTCGTCGGCCATTTTTTTGTACACCAAAATCGATGCGGGCTTGTTAGACGGTAGCTGAGGGAATTCTACTTTGTCTCCTTTCTGGCTAACGGCATATCCGGGTAAAACAGTTTTTTGCTCTTTGAATACAAGGCGAACCAAAAGTTTAGGATCGGATTTTTCCAGTTTAACCATCAGTCGCGTATCCAATTCCGATTTATCGAAGCGATCGATATTGATAAAATCCAATTGCGTGCTGGACATGATCCAGGAATCCTCTTCTGCCTCGAAGCCTCCTTCACCCAAATCTCTAATGTCCACGGGTTCAATCGGGCCTTCCTCTTCCCAGTTGATCATATGGTGTGAGGGCGAACCTGAAAATTGCTGAAAGCTTGAAGCCTCATCGAGGGAGTAGATTAGAATTTTTACCTCCTTTCCTTTGGCGAGTTCCATTGGTTGTCCCTTGCAAAAGGCAGCCAGGTGAATCATTCCTCCGGTTTCAAGCAAGGTTCCATTGCTCGTAGTCGTAAGCCCTGAGGCCAGAATGTCCTGCACATCAAAGAATTCTCGAAGCTCTACACGCGTATTTTGACAAGGGCAGTCAAAGGCCCCTTCTGGGATTTGGACGGCTACAAAACTTCCGTACAGCGTATTGGAGTAGTCGCAATCGTACTGAGTCATGTCTAAGGTAATCGGTTTCACTGCGTCCAGATCAATTTCTCCAGTTGATTCAAAACGATCAAATCGGCGCAAAACCAATTGATAAATACCATTGCGGTTGGTAAAGCTCCGGTAGGCCTTGTTAGACATGGCTGGTGCAGCAGATTTTGGAGCCGTCGGTTTAAACTGGTATTGAATGAGCAGGGGATGGATGTGTAATTCCTCTTTGCAGTATTTAGCCAGCTTTTCGCATCGACTTCGGCTAAATCCGATTTTATCCTTGTTCTCCAGTTTTTTCTCCTCCTTAGCTATTAGCATGTCAAATACCACCTCTTGCCCGGGTTCGATGGTTTGATAAGCGGTGAGCAGTTCAGCATATACCTCCTCAGGAATCGCACCAGACTTAAAGGTAAAGGGCAACTTAGTTTGGGTGTAACCTATCGAATAGGTAAATAATCCGAGTAGGAGAACAAGGGGAGTCCGCATGGCTGTAGGTGTTTACCTACTTAAAACTCGAATAGGTTTGATTTGTTGTTCATGGTAAGGTGAACACGGTACTAATCGGTCACCGTTTTCACAACCTTCTTCCGAATCACCCCAGAGGGACTGGCTACTTTCAAGATGTAAGTTCCCGGTTCCAGGTTAGATAGGTCTATCTCAAAATCTTCAGCATCCGGGTCCATGGCCTGATTAGCCTCTGAGAATTTTACACGTCCACCCAGATCGATTACCTCCAGTTGAGTCCAATGGATGGGTAAGCCAGATAAATGAATAGTACCGGAGGAGGGATTCGGAAATAGGTGAATGTCCTTTTGAGCTACTCGATATTGCTGCACAGAAACGGGGCGATCTCCCCAGGATTGATCATTCTTTTTGAAGTAGATGAGTTCACGAGCTGTTGTGTTGGCCTGACTGCCATGTGTCCAGTAGGACTCTTTGCCTAAGCCATAGTAATAATGGACATAGCCTTGTCCTTCAATATCGGTCTGACTGCAATCTGGCCCCAAATTGGTGATTTGTCTTGAGATTTCCCGAGTCCATTTCCAAGTCATTTTGTCGGAGTCAAATTGGAACAAATCATCACATTCAAAGCTGTTGCTGATCATTTCGCTGGTCTTGTAGGGTAAACAGCGTAAAATCTGATCATTCGGATTATCAATAACCAGGGAATCGATATGCTGGGTATAGGTCCTGAATGTATCGACTCCCATATTCCCACCTATGCTCCAATGGTCAACGTCATATGAAAAGGTCTCTCGATATACATCATAAACCAGGCGATTACCATAATCCCGTTTTCCAATTATGGAATCTGTTTCAATTTTAAAGTCATGAGAAGTTTGAACATCCATCCTGGAGAGGTCAAGAACTTTGTAAATAAAAACATTACCTAAATCAAAGTCATTAACCTCTCGATGAGTGGGATTCCATGGCCTTCCGTTGAGCACCGAGTTGCCAATAAGCTTAATACGTTTTAGGTTCAACTGATTGGATAGGGTATCCTGGATTCTTAACTCGTTGAGGTTTATGGTTTGCATAACGCCAAGATTCTTGCCAATAATGATGGATAATGAATCATCAAAATCCACTAAAGAGTTTCCACTGCTGGTTTGGATTAATCTTAATTGGAGTTGCAGTACTGAATCCTTGTACCCCAAAACACTGAGTGTATCGCGAATAACTTTGATCACCTCTATGGATCGGTTGTTGTTTAAATTCATCAATGTCCATGGTGGACGCTTATCTTCGGGAAGTACTAATGCCTGAATACCACTATCCAACTCTAAACTTTGATTTCCAACAGAGTCTACTCTGTATGCCACACCAGCCCACAGGTACGCATAATTATGGCATTGGATGAAGTCAGGAAATTGGACATAATTGGATAAATAGTGAACACTATCTCCGGATCCGAATTTGCTCGAATCAATGGTGAGCGGGACGAAATGCTGATCATTAGTTTGGTGTATCTGCCAATTCAGATCCGTTGGATACCAATACATCACACCAGGCCGAAACAAGGTATAAACTGAATGCTGAGCTTGAACAAGCGATGGAAAGATGATTCCAAGGATTACTCCTAAAGAGATGGCAATTGGTTTTAGTGCAGGCATATTTGTTAGGTTAAGTGGCTTTTCGATCCAGAAACAATAATCCCCAATATAGTGATTATTTGATCTTTAAAAAAATAATGTGCTATCTCCCTGGACCAGGAGCCTTTGGGATCGGACGCCCTTCGCAATAGGCTGCCAGGTTGATCAGGCCGGTTTCGTAGTTGTCGTTGAGCAATTCCTTCCAGATGAGGGTGGCCGGGCTAAGAAAAAAAGGATATTCTCTTCCCACGAAAACCCAACTTACTTTGGTTCGTTTTCCTTGAGCTTCCAACAAGAATTCACCTTTTGTGGAGGGTTCGTATTGGTCCTTTTCGTAGGCTATTGTGGTGTTGATTACCGTATGAGGCTCAGTTTGAGTCAACAAAAGTTTTCCACCTTTCCCATTTTGACTAAACCATTCGAGTTGGCTACCCGTACTATCGATTGAGGTGATGACGTATTGGCCGGAGTCCAATTCACGGAACCATTGGTGCCATTGGGTCCAGGAATCTAAATCGCTGATGTTTGCGTACACCTCATCAATCGGCTCGTTGATCACCCGGGTTTGAGAAATGGCCACACGTGCTGGAGAAAAAATACAGACCGTGAAGTAGGCAATAAACAGGGTGGCAAATCCGATAAGAATTAAACGGAAGGCGTTCATGAAGTGCAATTTTGCCGCAAAGGTAGAAAAGGATTTCAAGGAAGCACCGGGGTTTAAATAGGGTTATTAATATATTTGTGAGCGCTGGAATGAAGCAAACTCTAACCATCATCATAGGCCTGTTAGCCGCCTTAGGACTGTTGAATGCCGCAGAGGGAGACAAGGAAGGAAAGCCTGTCAAAAAAGCCGTGGTGTTCTATGGGGAAAGCCTCTTGTTTCAGTCTATCGACCACCTGAGCGACGAACACATCCAGCATTACTACGATTCCCTCAAGCAATTACCTGAGCCTCCAAAACAGCTGATGGATCAAATCGATTTGTTCCTTTCGGTAAAGACCATGACGCAGTTGGAGATTGCGCTGATGATGGATTCTTTGTTTGAAAAAGGAGGTAACAATTACGCCTTGATCAATCAGATCAATCTGTTTATTAGTCAAAATGATTTTAACGAACAGCAGCCTGACGAATTTGAGTATACCCGCAACACCTACGACTATCCGGCAGACTTGTTCTACAACAGTTGGAATACCCAGAAACCGCACCCTTATTCTCCCAAATTGTGCCAGGACGACACGACTACGCGTCTAAAATTGGCCGGCGGAGGTTTAGGCGAAATGGTGATGCCCGTAGACAAAATTGTAGTGACATCCTTGTTTGGATATCGCTGGGAAAGATTTCACCGGGGAGTAGATCTCGATCTTCAAGTATGGGATACAGTAAGAACCATGTTTAGCGGAAAAGTTCGTTACGTGGGTTATTACGGAGGCTATGGGAGAACGGTTGTAGTTAGACACCACAATGGATTGGAAACATTGTACGCACACTTACACCGGTTCAAGGTAAAAGTGGGCGACGATGTAGATGCAGGCCAATTGATTGCCTTGGGAGGAAGTTCTGGACATTCCACCGGAAGTCATCTTCACTTTGAATGTCGTTTTAAAGGCGTAGCACTAAACCCGTCTCAACTCATCAATTTTAAGACCGGTGAATTGATCGACGACCAGGTAACCTTGAAAAAGAACAAATGGGGCTACACAGCCATTCCCGATGGAGTAGAGTACTACACCGTGAAAAAGGGGGACTATCTGTACAAAATCGCCGATATGTACGGAACCACGTGTACCCAACTTTGTGAAGCAAACGGCATTAAAAGAAATTCTCCCTTGCGAATAGGGCAGAAAATCAGGATATTGTAACATGGAAGATTGGATTGATTTAACCAATTACCGCCGACACCCCACTCAATACGAATACCAGGTTTTTCATTTTAAAACAGCGCAGCATGCCGCGTTTTTCGAAAATCTATTGGTGGAACATAAGATTGAGTTTGAACGACACGACGAGCGTCAACCTGCCGGAATGGTCTACTATTTTGCTTTGCACCAAAAAGACCTAAAAGAAGCCGTTCGGCTCAATCACCTCACCATTGGAAAGTTCCGCAGCCGATTCATACCCGATGCAACTTTTCGCTGGCTCATCATCCTTTTCGCCTTAATCTCTATGACCTTGGCGTTGGTTGGCTTTTTCATCTCCTAAAATTCCGATGTTAATCTTTCAAGAGAATTGATTTGATTGCCTAATATCATACCTCAAGATTTGACTTTAACTTTAAGATTTAAGATTCCTCATGGGCCTTACAATCGTAAATGTTAAGGAACAACTCTAAATTTTCAAGATTTTAGAAGTGGTCAGCAAAACAATGATCATTTAAAATTTGACGTTAACATTTAAAATTCATCCCGTTTCATCGCTTTTTTTAACGTGAATTTTGCATAATCCGGCAAACGCTTTCGGAAAACGACCGTTTACTCTTAGGAAAGCACTATTTTGCTGAAAAGCACCTTTATTTGTGAGATGAAACATTTTTGGGGGATTGTACTTGGTTTAGCTTTAGCCTTTTCTGGGTTTGCGCAGGATCGTGTTAAAGGAGAATTGTTGATAGCCTTGGAAGCCGATGAGAATTTGTTGGAGGCTATTGAAGCTATTAATGAAACCTACCCTCAGCTGTCTTTAAATCCCAAAGAAGTTATTTCCCCCGAACTGGGTATTCATAGCCTTTCCTTCAATGAACAAGTCGTAGAGGCGATGCCTGACCTTCCCAAGATCATTGCCCAACATCCTTGGGTACGTATGGCGCAGTGGAACCACACAGGTATCCAGGTTCGTAAAAGTCCTAACGATCCACAATACATCGCTCAATGGCACTGGACACAAATTGGAGCGGAAGATGCCTGGAGCATGGTTACCGGCGGAATGACCAAAAATGGGAAAGAAATCGTAATTGCTATTGTGGATGACGGTTATGAGCTCAATCACGATGATTTGAAAGACAACTGGTGGAAGAACAAACATGAGATTCCCTTCAACCAGATAGACGATGACTCCAATGGTTACGTGGATGATTACGACGGATTCAACTTCTACGAGGATACCGGACACATACATACCTTTAATAACCGATATACCCATGGTACTCGTGTGGCTGGAATAATTGGGGCTCGTTCAAATAATAACCTGGATGTTGCCGGAGCAAATTGGCAGGTGAAAATGATGCCAGTTATCGGATCTTCCACCACCGAATCCACCGTTTTAAAATCGTATAACTACGTTTTGAAAATGAGAATGAGGTACAATCGTACCAATGGTGATTCCGGAGCCTTTATCGTTGCTTGTAATTCTTCTTTTGGGGTGGATTTTGGAAACCCCGCAGATTATCCTCTTTGGTGTGATATGTACAACCAGATGGGAGAAGTAGGGATTTTATCTATTGCTTCGGCACCGAATGTGGCCATCAACATTGATGAAAAAGGCGATGTTCCCTGTACTTGTCCTTCCGATTATCTGGTTACTGTAACCCGAACCGATCAAAATGATAATTTGAAATCTGCCGGATATGGAACCACCCATATGGATATGGCGGCGCCAGGCGTTGAAATATTGACCACCTTTCCGAATAATTCGACGACAAAAACGAGTGGAGCCTCCTTTTCTACGGCCATGGTTACCGGGGCAATTGGGTTAATGTATGCGGCTTTGCCAGATACGATATTCGATCAGCTTTCCCCCAAGGATTTAACCGCACGCATGAAGGGGTATCTTTTGAGCGAAGGAGTGGAGGTAATTCCGGCTCTAAACGGAATGTTAGTTACCGATGGAAGATTGGATATGCATGGCGCTGTTAATGCTGCTTACAACGATTACCAGGTGGGCGTTGGAGAGCATCTAAGAACCCATGAAATCCTAATTTACCCCAACCCGGCAAACGATAGACTGGTTTTACAAAGTATAACACCACTGGCCAAACCGCTGCAACTTTCTGTTGTAAATTTACAAGGCCAGGAAGTGATAAGAACCGAGTGGAAAACAGATGGTCAGCTGGTTATAGAAACAGCAGATTGGCCAGAAGGAATGTACCTTGTGAGGTTGCAGGACAACTCGGCTTCTGAAGCTTATCGGATAATGATTACGCATCGGTGAAACGGAAAAAATTACATACGCTACTCTCTGGGATTTTAATGATGTCCCTGCTTGTCTCCTTAAATCAATCTTGTAAAAAGAAAGAGGAGCCGGTGGAGGAGTGTTGTGAAACTTCTGATAATCGAGTTTTCAATCCGACTTACTTTAACTTGCAAAAGCCTCCCTATTTCCCAGACTTTCCACAGACCTACAAATTGTCTGAAGAGGGAGTAGCACTTGGGCGTAAACTGTTTTACGAAAAACGCCTCTCGGGCGATGGTACACAATCTTGTGCCAGCTGTCATTCCCAGGAGTTTGCCTTTACAGATAATGGTCGACAGTTTTCTAAAGGAATTGATGGCAAGGAAGGGGACATGAATGCGATGTCGCTTTTTAATCTTGGGTACAGCATCGGTTTTTTCTGGAATGGACGATCGGCTACTTTGCAGGATCAAGCTATTGAGCCGGTGATCAATCCGATCGAAATGCACAATACTTGGGAGAAGGCCATCAACACCATCAAGGGTGACAAGGAATATATCGATATGTTCTATGCCGCTTTTGGTACAGACAATTGGGATTCCACCCATGCGGCTGAGGCTATTAGCCAGTTTGAGTTGACACTGCTTTCCTATGGAAGTGAGTATGATGAGGCCGTGGCCAAGATTAATGGAGATCCTAACATTGATCCTCCATTGCCACCATCTCCATACCGAGGCTTGAGGATTTTTAATAGTGAACCTACACCTACCGGTGGAGGAGGAGACTGTTTTCACTGCCACAACAGCGACAACATGTTGTTTACCAATAATTCGTACATGAACAATGGATTGGATAGTGATCCCGAAGACGGATTGATGGAGGTAAGTGGCCGTGCATCCGATAAAGGAAAGTTCAAGGTTCCAACTCTGCGTAATGTTGAATTCACTGGACCTTACATGCACGACGGTCGTTTTGAAACCTTGGAAGAGGTTATCGATTTTTACAACACCGATGTAAAAGATTCTCCTACCTTAGACAAAATCATGAAGGATCATGGTATAGCAGGTGGACTCAACCTGACCAACCAGGAGAAGGCAGATTTGGTGGCCTTTTTGAAGACCCTGTCTGATCCATCCTTTAAGACCAATCCTGCTTTTTCGGATCCCAATTAATAGATTATCTGCGGAATTAATGGACCAATGACTTGAGGTTTTAGCCCACCTCAACTTGATCTTCCCGTATACCCTATAAAGGCCTTTAATAAATTATTAACTCCCAAAGATCGAAGGCTTAAAACCTTTAAAATTGTACTTCGTATCCTAAATAAAAAATTGCCAGTCCCTCTCCACATAAAATTGATTAAGTCAGGCATTCTTTTTGGGCTCTTAACTCTTCTCACATTTCAACTATCAGCCCAGTGCCCGCAAATCATAGATGGAAACGGAGCGGCGAGCAATGCCCCGATTTGGGCCCATTGTAATGGAACGGGATACACCCTTTTTATTCAAACCAATCAAGCCACCGGAGCATACACCATTGATTGGGGGGATGGGAATACTTCCGCAGGAGCCAGTTTGGTGCCGCCAGCAACGATTTCTCATACCTATCCCGCTACACTCAGAAACTACAACGTAGTTTTTACCGAAACCGGAACGGGTTGTGTAGTCAATGGCTTGCTCGTATTGGAAAGGCCAGTAAATGCGTCCATTACCCGACCTGCAGGATCGGGAGGAGTATCGACCATCTGTGCGCCGGGATCACTTGATTTTATCAATACCAGTACCGATGTATCTGAGAACACTGTTTTTCGTTGGGATTTCGGAGATGGTAGTCCAATCGTGACTAAAAACTACACAGACTCAGGACAAACGAACAGCCATACCTACTTGCGAAATACGGTAAATTGCAATACCGTAGTTACACTGGAAGCCGAGAATTACTGTACGCCTACGCCTTCGTTCGCATCCGTGGGCCCCATTAATATTTATGACCTTGATGATGCTGCCATCACCGTATCCGATGCTTTTTTGTGTTACCCTGATACCATCGTAGATTTTCTGAATACTTCCAACCTTAATTGCCGACCTCAAGGGAATACTATTCAGCGCTATGAGTATTGGAATTTTGGTAACCACTGGGGTGGAGGAGGAGATTCTATTGTAGGTTGGATTCCTTTTGCCAATCCTCCTTCACAAACCTATCAGCTCAGATTTCCCGGAAAAGGGAGTTACACCGTTACGATGATCGACAGTAATATGTGTGGTCAGGATACGACTAACGTAACCATTACCATTGGTGACCCACCTGTGGCTGCATTTACGGTGGATAACGATACCATTTGTGCGGGAGAAAGAATTCGCTTTTTCAACAATACCACTGGCGGTGCAAACATTTCCTATTGGAACTTTGGAGATGGCGTTTGGAGGCAACGAAACATGAACAACCAAAACCGCCGGTTTTACACCCCGGGGGATTACACCGTTTACTTGGCTGTAGAAAACAGTGGCGGTACAGTGAGTTGTGTGGATACCGTTAGTTATGACATTCACGTTTTGCCTGGACCAACGGCAGATTTCTCATTAAATCCGGTTTCGGCCTGTGATTCGCTCACCGTTACCATTACCGAAAACTCCACAGCTGCGGCTGCCTGGGCCTGGGATTTTGATGATGGTACGACCAGTAACGCCAATAATCCACCTCCTCATAAATACGATTCCGTTGCCACCTACAACATTTCGCTTACCGTAACCCATGCCAACGGTTGTACAGACAATACCCAGAACTCAGTTACCGTATATGGTTCTCCAGTAGTTGCTTTTACACCACACAATGTATGTGAGGGAGTATTGGCCACTTTTACCGATCAATCTACTTCTCCTCCAGGTGACCCTTTGGTGAGTTGGAACTGGAACTTTGGAGATGGACAAACGAGCACAGCCCAAAATCCGAGTCATCGATACGATACGGCCAAATCCTACACTTTGGTGCTCACTGTAGCCACAGCCAATTGTACCACAACCGATTCCTTTCCCTTAGTAGTAGAGCCGAAGCCAACCGCTGGTTTTACCATGAGTGATACCGCCAATTGTTCTCCCTTTCCAGTTGTGTTTTCCAATACATCGGTACTTTCAACTACCTACCTCTGGGATTTTGGAGATGGTGATACGAGTACGTTGACGTCGCCCACTCATGTATTTACCAATTCAACCGGAAACAACCAGAAATTCGAAATCACCTTGATCGCCAGTACCACCTTTGGCTGTAAGGATACCATAGCAGATTCTGTGGAAGTTTTCCATGTTCCCAATTCTTCGTTTACCTCCAATGCGGTACCGAAGTGTGGGCCCAATCTGGTCAACTTTACCAATACCAGCACCGGTGGAACAAGCTACAAATGGCTCTTTGGAGACGGTGATACTTCCATTGCGACCAATCCCTCTCATTTGTATCAAAACAAGACCCTGTTTATAGAAATCTATACGGCCAGGTTGGTGGTTTACCAGAGTAACGGATGTACAGATACCAGTTCGCAAAGTATTGTGGTTTATCCGGAACCAATATTCCCTTTTCAGATCAATCCGGATAGTGGATGTAGCCCGCTTTCAGTATCGTTTCCAGCCTTGACTGGAGCAGTGGCCTACAAGTGGTATTTTGGGGATGGTGATTCTTCTGTTGGTCCTTCTCCTTCGCACACGTACATCAACAATACCACCAATAATGTGAGCTACACCGTCATGCTGATAGCCACTTCGAGTTTTGGATGTAGTGATACCAATTATGGAGATGTGCTGGTTCATCCCAATCCTGCTGCGATATTCACCGTTCAGGATTCGGCCGGATGCCAACCACATTCAGAAACCTTTACCAATTCATCTACCGGAGCCATTAACTACTATTGGAAATTTGGGAATGGGGATACCAGCGATACGTCAGCCGCGGTGTTTAACTACACCTATACCCATGATGAATCCAGTGTTCAACACTACACGGTTCAGCTGTCCGTAGAAACCCAGGATGGTTGTTTTGACACTGCTTATCGTACGGTTTCTATCTATCCTAAAGTAATTGCCGGTTATGAGATGGATGATAGCGTTGGGTGTTCGCCCTTCACGGTGGCCTTTCAGGATACGTCAACAGGCGGTCATACCTATCAATGGGATTTTGGAGATCAGTCCTCTGGAAGTACTTCAAGTTCGCCGTCTCATACCTTTACCAACTCCGCTTTGGTGGATAGTCAGTACATTGCTCGGCTTGTGGTGACCAGTGTTTACGGTTGTGTAGACAGCATTCAGGATACGGTTTTGGTTCATCCCTTGCCCCGTGCTGAATTTGCCAGAAGCGATACCCAGGGATGCCATCCGCTACCCATTACTTTTACCAATAACTCTTTGATAGCAGACACCAATTTCTGGTATTTTGGTGATGGAACAACCTTGTTTACCAACCAATCCACGGTCTCACATACCTACACCAATTCGGGATCTGCTTCGGTGTTGCGAACGGTTGAATTAAAAGTAGAAACCCAATATGGTTGTAGAGATTCGATCGATTATACCGTTGATGTTTACCCTGAAATTATTGCAGGAACCAGTTTATCCGATACCGTTGGCTGTACAGATCTGACCGTCAATTTTTCAGATCAATCGACCGGTGCGCAGTTTTTTACCTATGATTTTGGAGACGGTACCTCGTCTAATACGGCCAATAGTAGTCATACGTATGTGAATCCTGTTTTACACGATACCACTTTTACGGTGAAGTATAATGTACGCTCCACCTATGGTTGTGAGGATTCTTTGACCCGAACTGTTTTGGTTCATCCCAGACCCGTGGCAAGCTTTAATCAAAGTGTGAGTTCCGGTTGCCATCCTTTGCCCGTATCCTTTACCAATACATCGCAAATCGCCGATACCAACTTCTGGTATTTCGGTGATGGAGATAGTTTATTTACCAACCAATCCAACATTCAACATACCTATACCAATACCGGGAGTGCTTCGATCATGAGAACGGTAGAACTAAAAGTGGAAACGGTTCATGGTTGTCGGGATTCTTTCCAGTTTTTGGTAGACGTTTATCCCGAAATTATCGCAGGATTAGGTATTTCGGATACCATGGGTTGCACCGATCTAACAGTCAATTTTACCGATAGCTCTAAAGGGGCCCAGTTCTTTACCTATTTCTACGGAGATGGAAACTCGGCACCTACTGCCAATAGCAGTCATACCTATCAGAATACGAGTTTCAATGATACTACCTACGCCATGAAGTTTCGCGTAGAATCCACCTATGGTTGTAAGGATTCAGTAGAACAGGACATTCATGTATTTCCTAAGCCTATTGCAAGTTTTACTCCGTCAACTATTAGAGGCTGTCAACCGCTGGATGTGACGTTTAACAATGCCTCGGTTTTGAACCATTTCAACACCTGGTATTTTGGGGACGGCGATACTTCTCAGTCTTCCGGAAATCCCATTCATTCCTACACCCATGCTTCTACGCTCCCGGTGACTTATGATGCTAAATTGGTGGTGGAAACTCTACGAGGGTGTAAGGACAGTAATTCTACAACGATCGAAGTATTTCCCAATATTCAAGCTGGTTTTGCCCTTTCTGATACGGCGGGATGCTCTGATTTGGCCGTGCAATTTACCAACCAGAGTTTTGGCGAAAACCAATACTTCTGGACCTTTGGTGATGGGCAAAGCGATCGGTTGAGCGATCCGAATCATTTGTTTTCCAATACGGATACACTCAACCAGACGTTTCAGGTTCAACTGAAAGTAGTCTCAGCCTATGGATGTTCCGATTCCATCACCAAAACGGTAACGGTTTATCCTCAGCCTAAAGCCTCTTTTTCCGCAACTCCTGTTGTTCAGAAATTTCCAAATTCTACCATATCGCTGGTCAACACAAGTAGCCTTGGACCATGGACTTATCAATGGAACTTTGGCGATACCAGTGTAGGATCCACTCTACGAGATCCAGCAGATTATACCTACCCAACATGGGGCGATTTTGATATCCAGTTGATCGTGGCTAATGCGAATTGCCAGGATACTGCGGTGCAAACGATAACCATTCAGCCTCCTCGTGCGGTGGTGGAATTTATTGGGTCAGGAGAGGGCTGCCGACCGTTGACAGTTTCCTTTGTCAACAAGACGATTTACGGAAAAGAATTCATTTGGAATTTTGGTGATGGTGGAACCAGCAGCTTGGAAAATCCAGCACCTTATACCTACTACAATGCCGGTAAATATGCGATATCCCTGACCGTGGTTGGTCATGATGGTGTACCGGTAACGGTAATCAAAAGAGATAGTGCGGTGGTTTATGAAAATGCTACAGCCTTCTTCGATTATCGTCCGAGAGAAGTATCGGTACCGGCCCAACCGGTGATTTTTTACAACCTATCTCAGTTCTCTGAAAACTGGCTTTGGGATATGGGAGATGGAACCACCTATACGGAAAGAAATCCAACGCATTATTACCAGGAAGGAGGACTCTACACCGTTCGCTTAATTTCTGACAACGAATTCGGCTGTCCGGATACCATGGAAATCGAAAATGCGGTTACGGCCAGAAGCGTAGGTTCCATTGAATTTCCTACCGCCTTCACTCCAGACGAAGGTGGGCGCAACGGCGGAATTTACGATCCACTTACCTTAGACAACACCATTTTCTTCCCCATTACCAGGGAGTAGTGGAGTACCAGTTGATGATTTTTAATCGCTGGGGAGAAATGGTCTTTGAAACGTCAGATGTCGCTCAGGGCTGGGATGGCTATTACCGGGATACGGACAAGATTTGTATCCAGGATGTGTATGTCTGGAAAGTGATGGGAAAATACATTAATGGACAACGGTTTGAAGAGGCAGGGGAGGTGACCTTGTTGCGCTAATGAGGATTGGCATTGTCATAGCAACATTACTTCTTGTATGGATTCAGGGTCGGGCACAGGATGCTCAATTCTCGCAGTTTTATGCGAATCCGGTATTGATTAATCCTGCCTTCATTGGGAATACCATCCAAAGTCGATTTACGGCGAATTACCGAAACCAATGGGCTGGAGTGCCGAATTCAACAGGATTTACAACTTACGCCTTTGGATACGAACATAATATGGAGAATTACAACAGCGGTATCGGCCTTCAATTTCTGCACGACCGTGCGGGAACAGGAGCGCTTCGAACTACGACTGTTATGCTCGGGTATGCCTACCGAATTCGGGTAACCCGTCATTTTTCCATCAAGACCGGATTACAATTTGGAGTTGGGAATCGCTTTATTGATTTTAGCGAACTCACCTTCAACGATCAGCTTCAAACCGGATCTAATGTTTCCAGTGCTGAGGCCGATTTTCGTCAGGCAGCACGTTACTACATGGACATTAATGTGGGGGCTATTGGATACACCCGGATGTACTATTTCGGAGTGTCGCTTTTGCACCTCAATCGACCAGATATTTCATTGCTGGGTAACGGGGTAAGAATTCCAGTTAAGTTTCACCTTCACGGGGGCTACAAAATCCCAGTAAAGCGTGATATCAAAAAGCGGATCAAATCTGAGGTAACTATTGCGGCTAACTACAAGCACGAAGGAAACCGGGATCAGTTGGATATTGGAGGGTATTTTAACTACAAGCCCGTGATGTTCGGATTGTGGTACCGCGGAATTCCACTTAAAAATATCGAACCTCAGTTCATCAACAACGATGCTATTGTTATTCTGGTAGGCTACAACAAAGATGGATTTGCCCTCGGCTATTCCTTCGACCTGACGGTTTCTAAATTAACCGCTGCCACCTCAGGAGGAGCTCACGAAGTTTCGGTAAAGTTTGAATTTGCTTCCCGCAAAAACCAGCGTAAACGCCGCCGAAGAAGCCGGTTTATGATTCCTTGTCCCAAGTTTTAAGTCCAATGGTTATTGGAAGCATTCTGAAGGTTGAACGTTTCTACTTCCACACTTATTCTTCAATCCAATAGTTGTACTTCGTATAGCTGTGGTAAATAGTACTGTTGCTAAACTGATCGCGGCACTTCCGGTAGAAATGGCATCCGGAAATTCTATCCTGATCGTCGTACTCGTATTCATACTGATTTTGGCATTCAAGATTCGATTCCAAACAGGAGAAATCGGTTTCACTGGTTCGAAGCAAACTGCCTTGAATCTTTAAGATTCCCGCTCTAAAATTGTGCAGGTTTACCAAGGACTGATCTTGGCCATGAGCATACAACCGAAAGCAGACATAGTCACCAATTTTCTTCTCCTCACGCACAAGCTGGTTGTTTAGGTAAAAGTACTTATGGCTTTGTTGGCTGCGCTCGATAAGTGAATCTGTCCCCGCAATTTGGTAAGTGGTTTCCGTCCATTCGGCAAGCCGGTTGTTTTTGTATTTGTAGAGCGCTTCGGTGTAGCATTGTTTTTGACTGGGGCAATCAAAATAGTACCGGGATTGGCGTTTAACCTCTCCTTTAGGGTTCAGGTAATAAGTGACTTCAGAAGATTCATTTTTACGCCAATCTCTGGATATTTCTACAATAGAATCCTGGTGATAGGTGAAAGCAACTTGAAACGCCAAGGTGCCATTTTCGGTAATTTGTAGTGATTTGATTCGGCCTTCTCCATCCAGTACATAGTTCTGTTCGCTTCGAAGATCTATCGGGAGACTGGCCATGGTCAATTCCTTTTCGCAACCCCAGAAAACCAGGATGACCCAAGTCCACAAGATGATATGTCCGGAAGGTTTAATCATGACCAAAAGCCTCTACCTATATAAACAAAACGCAGTAGGGCTCCGTTGGTATGCGCGCATAGGATAAATCGAAAAAAAATGCTAATAAACGAGGGAGGTTGCAGAATGAGAACGAGGACGAAGACGAGATTGGGATTGATTTCAATTTATACGTTTACTCTCGTCTTCGTACTCGTACCCGCTCTGAATTTTACCTGTTAGTGCGGCAACCGCCCGGTCGCATGAAGGATGAAATGACCCACCAGCATGGCGAAGGTTACTAAAGAGAGTAAGAAGGTAATGGTCAAATGCTTTTTTACCCATTTTACTCTTTTGTCCAAGTCTTTGATTTGTTCGTCTTTAGTCATCATGTTCTTGTATTTTAAAGTGTTCCACATTTACTCGTTACGATTTCCCAGAATGTATCTCGGAATTGGTGGTTGGTCAGGCCTTCGTTCATAGGCTTCTGGTCTACCAAGGCACCCAGGGCTTTTCCTTCCGGAGCCCCTATGAGATCTCCGCTTTCGCCGTATTGGCCATCGAGGCAGTCCACGAATTTTTGAGCAGCCTGTTTCGGACCTTGTGCAAATCCTAAGGACTGCATCAATGGGAAACCGATATTTTCCATCACAAAACGCTTGGGTTGAGGTACTTGGGCGAGACCATTCGTTCCTGCCGTTAGTCCGGGTGAAAACCAGACATAGGTATGCTCGGTATCCACCAGAGAAAGCTTTTGAACCAGGAGAGCACTCATAAACTTGGATACACCTAAGGCATTGATGTCGGCGTACTTGTCTCCACCCTTAAAGATGTAAGAGTTGAATTCATCAACCGATCTAAACACGGGTTTTTCAATCAATCCTTTAACTCCACGAGCTCCTTCTCCTCCGGCAAAAACGATTCGAGCCTGCGGAGCAAGTAACCCCTCTTTTTTCAAGGCCTTCACGGTAAGATAAGCCCCGAATACATTCTGGTAAATCGTTTTTTCAATGGGTTTTCCAGCGCCATAGATGAACTGAAAATCTTGGCTTACAATCATTCCCCCGGATTGCAGAAACACAATATCGAAGGGTTTGGAAGCGGGGAGCGATCTCACGGCCACATTGATGGAGGTATCATCATTCATATCAAAACCTCCGTAGGGCTCAAGCTCGGTTGTCCCTGGATCGGCTATTTCAGCAATAGCTTTACGGGCTTTTTCAACCGTTCTGCAGGCCAGGGCAATTCTTCCGGCTCCTTGCTTGACGAGTAGTTTTACGGTTTCTAATCCAATACCACCATTGGCACCGGTTATTAGAATTGAGGCATCTTTTATCATGGTAGAAGAATTAGGAGTATTGTTTTTTGATTCTTTTGAAATTCTCAGGGTTCACGTCCTCGCCGGTAAGCGTGTAATGCTCGATAGCTATGGCGTAGTCTTCAATGTTTTTGCGGAACTTACCTTTAGCCAAGCCTCCCATAAAGGCGGGATTGGTGCGGTAGACCATGGTTAGTGTGATTTTGCAGGTGTTCTCATCAATTGGATCTACATCGTAAATCATGTAGCTGGTAGTCGTGTCAATCGGTAATCCGCCAACTCCTTTGATTTCTGCTTTAAAGGAGAATTCAGTCGGATTATAGTCCACCATTTTCTCCTGGGTGTATTTGCTTCCGTTAGCATTGAGACTGCATACTCTTTCACAACCCTCACCAGATAGTGGAGAGCCTTCTACATAATGCGATCCCGACAATTTGGGATGCGATTTGGCGATATCGGCGAACTCCTCGCCAACCACTTTCCAAACCTTATCTGCAGAAGCTTGAATGGTTCTTTCAATGGTAAAGGACTGTACCTTTTGAGCAAAGCCTATTGAACTAATGAGGAGGGTTAAGGTGGTTATCAGGATTCCATAAGAAGTTTTCATAATTGCATCGTTTTAAAAATGTTACAATGCAAACTTCTTGAAACCCTAACCGGATCGTTGGGAGAAAAAGTTCAAAGAATGGGAAATTTGGCTCAGCTCTTTTTCAATCTCGAATCTTCAATCTCCAATCTCCAATCTCCCACTCAGAGCGAAGCGATCACCGTAGGTAATCTCGACTCTCGACTCTCGACTCTGAAATTCTTACTTCCTGAAATCTGAGGGTGAGACGTTGTAATACTTTCGAAAGGTTTTGGAGAAATATCCGATTTCGCTAAATCCGCAGTCGTAGGCGATTTCGGCTATACTTAAGTTGGACGTGGTTAAAAGTGTTTGTGCTTTTTCGAGACGTTTGGAAATGATGTACTTGTTGGGTGTCGTTCCATAAACGGAGGAGAATTTACGCTTAAATGAAGAAAGGCTCATTCCCGTAAAAAAGGCCAGATCCTCCAGGTTTAGATCTTCGTAGAGGTTTTTACTGATGACTTCTTGAAAAGCGTAATCGGTGGCCGTGAACAGGTTTCCCATGATTTGTCGGATGGCGCCATCCTGATCGGTTTGTACCAGGATAGAGATCAGTTCCCGTATCTTGATTTGGATCACTTCCTCAGTCAATTGGCTGGGTTCTTCCAGGTAAAACTTGAATTGCTCAAAGTAGGAGCTAAGAATGGGATGTGGGTTTACTTTTACGACAGAAGAACCCGCGGGAATCTCCGTATCCGAAAACCAGGACGGAGGACGATTTTGGTAGAGAAACTTCAGAAAATCGGCAGTAAGTTGAAAAACGATAACCTGGGTATGGGACCCGTCTTCATTTTCCTGCCAGTGGTTGATGAAGTTGTCCGTTTTCATGATTAATAAATCACCATTTGTGAGGTCCGTGTATTGCTCAGCGGAATATAGACGAGACTTGCCCTTGACCACATAAACGATTCGGGCTTCATTGATTAGCGCATCGGTGATTTTGAAGGGAGGAAGAAAGGTATTTCGACCAAAGACGGTCCATTTGTCTACATCGAATGTCTCTAACTTATTGGCCATAAAACTCAACAATTCCCAAGTCCAAGATATTGGATAATTATGAAATGGTTCCGAGTCAAAAGAAGTTCCCCCTTTCTACTTTGAATCTTTTAACCTCCAGGGGGGATTCTCCCGGTTTTCACCGGCATGATAAAGAATAATCTGATTACCGTCAGGATCCTTGAGGTAGGCTTCCCTCCATAACCAGGGTTGATCCTGGGGAGTTGATCAAACTTTATTCCTTTTGAAATCAATTCAGAAACAACGTTATCGAGGTCGTTACATTCAAAATAGACATAGATTCCATCGCCTGAAGGCAGCTCTGTCACCCGATGAATGGAGAAAGTGGATCCACCATCCGGGCAAACGAAACGAGCGTAGTCGTCGCTGGATTTAACAATCAATTGGAGTCCAAGTGCCTGGTAGAAAGGGACCGATTGCAACAAATCCAAGGAAGGAACAGTAATTTGATTGAGATTCATGAGAGCTTAAGTGAATTTGAACATGAGATAAGACCTTTTTCTGAAATTCAAAATTAAAGGGATTCTTTACCGCCCAGTTATTCTTGTCGTATTATGCCGGAACTAAGCCAGAGGAAATTATTCCAAAATCAATATTTCATCCGTTTATTGTTTTTTACTTAAAAAATCCGGTTTAACATTGTCTTCCGTTTAGTCAGAATTTAATCCTCAGAAAGAAGGACCATGTTCATAGATACGAGTAAGCAAAAACGAATCAAGAAAGGAACCATACTTCAGTTGGAGGGTGATAGCCAGTTGAAATCCTATTTTGTGATTAAAGGGCTTCTACGTAGTTATATTATCGACGAAAAGGGAAAAGAACATGTATTCATGTTTGCCCCCGAGAATTGGTTTATGGGAGATATTCTGGCTTATTCTTCGAGCACGCCAACCCGTTTGTTCATCGACGCCTTGGAAGATTCTGATGTTGTTCCCCTTCAGCAAACCATGGATAACCTGACGCCTGAAGACCTGAGATCAAGTATCGAAAAACTACTCAAGAGGGCAGGGGTGCTTCAAAACCGGGTATTGATGCACATGAGTTCATCTGCTTTGGAACGGTATCAACATTTTATGGACGTTTATCCTCAATTGATTCATCGGGTTCCTCAAAAAATGATAGCCTCATACCTCGGAATTACTCCTCAAGCTCTGAGCAGAATTAGAAGCGATTGGGCTAAATCCGAGCAATAACCGATTGTTTATCTCGATCCTGGCAGTCGTTTTGTCCGATCAAAAAAAATTCAAAAAGCGGCATTTATTAACCTAGGTGAATGCACAGGCACATTCTCGTACTGAAATTTGTAGCCTAAAATCAAATAAAACAGATATGATAAAGAATATGCTCATCCTTTCGATCGCATTGTTGGGATTCAATTTTGCGATAGCACAAAACTCCGTTAAGACCTCCGATTCCAAAGTGAATTTTGAAATCTCGAATATGGGTTTTAAAACGGTGGATGGAAATTTTACCGGAATGACCGGAACCATAAACTTTAACCCTCAAAACCTGCCGGCATCCTCTTTTGATGTTTGCATCGATGCGAGCACCGTAAACACCGAAAATGAAAAGCGGGACCATCACCTTAAGGAAGAAGACTTTTTTCACGTAGAGAAGTATCCAAAGATCTGTTTCAAATCCAGCTCGATAGCCAAAAGTGGTGAATCTTTTACCGTTACAGGAACACTAACAATGCACGGAGTGTCCAAAACAGTAACCATTCCTTTCACTTATTCCGATAGCACGTTTAAAGGGAAGCTGACCATTGACCGTTACGATTATAAAGTAGGATCAGATGGCGGTTTTATGGTCGGAAGAGAAGTGATGTTAGAGATCATTTGTGTCATTTAATTCAGGCACTACTTTAACTTGATTCTTATGAAAGCCGGAACCTGGGCCTAATCCAAGTCCCAATTTAGCTTCTCAAATCGATTTCCATTTAATCTATAAACACCATCACTCTCGGTACCTACTAAAAGTTGCCCACTCCGGTCTTTGTAAAGGCTAAAAAGATTGACTGGACCTTGCTCATTCTGAATGGAGTAGTGGTGCATTTTTTCTCCATCAAAACGCCAGATTCCTTCATTGTAGGAAAGCATCCATAAGTCGTTCTGGTTATCGTCATTTAGACCGGAAAGAAAATAGGGAAGTTCAGGGTAGCCCCTCCATTTTGAGCGGGGACCCCAGGTTTTTTGAGATAGGAGTCTTTAGAGTCCGGATTATTGGGATCTCTGGGAACAAATTCGTAGCGATTTAAGCAGTGGCTCAGCCAAAAGTCTCCTTGCTTATCTTCCAAAATAAATCGGATACCTGGAACCCGGCCATCCTCAAGTTCGGTGAGTTCTTTTTCAGCAATCCAGAGAAACGATTCACCGTCGAAACGGATAACACCGGCCAAGGGCGTGCCAAACCACATGTTTCCTGCTTTGTCCTGGTGGATTCCATAAACCCCAAAGGCTGCTCCAAATCGAAAATCGGGCATGGGATATCCAAACCGTTCTTTCCAATCGAAATCGGGAAACGTCAAATGGTAAAGGTTTTCTCCGTCGTAGCGAAACACACCACTTTTTAATCCAATTTGATTGAACCACAAATCACCGGGTTCGATTTTCCAGTTCTTCTCATCCGATTCCATCGGAACGAGGGTGGTAAAAGTGTTACCATCAAAACGGCTGATCCCTTCTGAGGTATCGAAAAAAAGGTGGCCCGAAGAATCGCTCTGAATGCCGCGAATTTGATCACTCACCAGACCGTCTTCCTGGGTGTAATGGACCAATCCTTTACCATCATATCGATATACACCATTATCCTTGCTGCCCAGCCAGTACACCTTATTTTGATCTTGGAAAATGGCCCAAATTGATGGATCGATAAACTCAACTTCTTGCCCTATCGTCTGGGAAGTGGATGGCGTATTGACCTCCTCCTGGCAGGATAAGAAGAAGATTGGAAAAAGAAACAAACCAATGGCAGCAAGGTATTTCATGGCAGTAGATTCAGCGGTAATTAGGATTGAATCCGAAAGTTAGGAAATGCCCCTTGGGAGCATGTAAATCAAGGTAAATTAGTGTTTCTTAGTTTATACCTGAGTCTAAATGTGCTCTAGGACATCGACTTATCCGTAAATCATAAGAGCCGGATACCCTACAGAAGCATTAAATCGTGTCGTGCCAAAGTTGTAATCGGTCGTTACCTCGATGTGCTTGCCTTTCTTTTGATAGTTGATGTAATAGTGGTTTTCCTTCGTTTGTGGTTTACCGTATTTGTACCAGGATAGCTTAATGCGGTTTGCCCGAAGGACTTTTAAGAAGGTGGTTGATTCAAAAATAGGCTCAGGCTGATAGATGCTTATGACCTCTCCACTGTCAAAATTGATTGTCAATATCTGCTCTTTTGAATCAAACGATGCAGATACCAGTACGTGGTGATTATGATGTGGCTTGCCAAACCAATCGTTGAAGATGCGAATTGATCCGCCTTTAAACAATTGCTTTTGTTCATTAATGAGTTGTACCCATTCTTGGGGTGTTCGTTTTTTGGTTTCGCTATTTGGACCTACTTCTAAATGATCTAGATTGGGTGTGGCTTTCGAAGCCGTATAGAATTCAAGTAGGCCAATGGCCTCAACTTTTCTAAAAATAATAATACCAATCCAGCCGCCTAAACCCAATAACACGATAGTAACCAGAATCGCCAACCATTCAGGAAGAGCGGGATAAAGGATCACGGCAATTAGTCCCATGCCGGCAACCGAGCTAATACCGAATAGGGCTCCGAAAAGGGTATTAATGATCTCACGCATGACTTAGGTTTTTACGAATGGTTTTTTCTTTGGCTTAATCCTTAATCTCTGGCATCCTTTTTCTCGGTGGAGGTGGAAGAGGAGCTGGTTTATCCAAAACTAAGGCAAATTGAAAATCCTTTTTTAGGGTTTTAACTTCCTCCGAACTGAGCTGACAGACTGATTTTTGGTAAAGTCTTTCACTCACCGAATCAGCGGCCATTAAGAAACCTTGGATAATATCTTGAACAATTTGCTCCCGAAACGATTGGGAAACCTCATTCTCCCATTGAACCGAGTAGGCTACTAATCGATATTCATACTTCCAGAAAAACTCGAGGGAGAGATTTTGGATAAAGAGAATAACAGAATCCTCATGAACCAGATGGCCATTAATCAGCAATTGGTGATGGGCATTTATCAGTACATCTTTGGATCTGACTAATACATGAGAAGAGTAGGCTCTTTCATTGGAAATTCCAGTGCTATCGTCACATTTACCACCCATTACAATCAAGGTAGAAAAGGCTTTGTTGTTTAGCTGAAATTGGCCGTTCAGCTTTACTGGTCCGGGGCAAAAGGAAAGGTCTGTTTGTTTCTGAAGTGAGTACCGCAACCCTTCATCATTCAATCCCAAATTTACTTGAACCACTGGGGCATTCAGTGCATGTAAGAGCTCTATTTGATTGGGGCATAGATCTTGAGACCAAAGGAATTTGGGAGCTACGATGGCAAACAGCAGAATACTAAGTAAGGTGATTTTGGGATGGTTTGTCATGGGTTTATTTTTCCTTTTGCCCTTTTTAATCGTTTGAAATATAACTCAGGTACGCGTTTAAACGCGCACCTGATTAAACGCGCAATTGAGTCAACTTTATCTTAATTCCGGATGTCTTTCTAAAAATCCTTTGGCAATGAATTCCACAACAGCATGATGTTCATTCCAGGCCTGATATACTTCACGAGCCCATTTCTCGATGGCAGTTTTGCAGGTCTCAGCATCTTCGGATACTCGCAAGATATCGGTAGTAGTGATCGAGCCTCTATGTAAACAGGGTGGGGGAGTTAGTTGCTCGTCCTTATGCTGTTGTTTATAGACATTGAGATGATCGCTCAATTTTGGAGACAAGGCGTAGCTCCAATTCACTCCGAGATGAAATTGAAGATGGAGACGGGTTAGGTGAAAATGATTATTCCATCGGCCATGAATCTCAGGGTGTTGCAGGGTATGTGCATCCACAATCCAAAACCGGTATTTGTGGTTTTGAACTTGACTAAAATCGATGGACTGAAACCCAAGGTTGAAAATATCCAGGCATTCGTGAACTCCGCGAGTAGTTTGAGCCCCACAAAATTGACAAGGGCCTTCGTTGAGAAGAGTTACGCCATTTTTTTCGGCAAAGCCAATGTAGTCTTGCATAAACGAGGCTATCGGTGCTGATCGAGCAAAATTACATTCCCGTCAGGATCTGTAAGCATGGCACTCGCTGGTCCGGAAGAACTTTCGTCGGCTTCGGTCATTAATGCTACTCCAGAATCTTTGAGGTGTTTTTGGATTTCTCGGATATCGTCAAAGTCGGGTTGGTTTTGCCCGTTTTCGTCCCATCCCGGATTGAAGGTGAGAATGTTTCCTTCAAACATGCCTTCAAAAATTCCGATGAGAGAATTCTCATTTTTCAGGATGAAGTACTTCTGTTCTTCGCCTCCGGCAAGAACTTTAAATCCCAGGTTTTCATAAAAGGCCTTGGAAACCTTTAGGTCTTTTACACTTAAACTGACCGAAAATGCACCTAATCTCATGAGTTTTTTGGTTTAATTCATGGGTTTAACAGAAAGCTAAAAATAGGGATTAATCTTCCAAAAAGAGGCTGGGTTTAATCTACATCAAGGCCTTTTCCAAAAGGATCCGATGTTTGCAGGCTATGCCATTCTCCATGATGGGTTCATTGTAGTGTTTAAGAAAGTAATCCTTCTCTATTCGAATCGGTTCAAATCCCATTTTTTGATACAAGGCGAGCTGACCGATACTTGAATTTCCTGTGGCGATTTGGATTTGATGGAATCCTTTTTCCTGGGCCAAAGCCTGAGCTTTTTGGAGTAGCTTTTTTCCAATTCCTTGACCTTGATATTCATCGTAAACAGCGATGTTTTTGATCTCGGCTTTGAGCGAATTGGCTGGACTTAAAATCAATACTCCAAGTATTTGATCATCGCGTTTGGCTGCCAGACACCAACTGTTCTGTAAGTACTTCCGGATTTGATCTTCCGATGGATCGGCCATTAGGAGCAGGTTCATGGGAATTTCCTGGAAGGGTATTTGAGTCAAAAGAATCATGTTTTCTAATCGCCAACAATCCGAATCCAGGCCTCGGCACTCCCGCATTTGATAGAGGCAATCTTTACCTTGTATTGGGTGGCTTCACATTCCAAAACATTCACCACCATTTTATCTCCCTTGGATAGACAGCCAGGGGCATTGACGTTTTTCACGTAGGTCAATTCGTATTCGGTATCACTAATCCATTTTACCTTATTGATGATCTTAGATTCTCCCTTACCAAAGACTTCAATCTGCTTGCTTTTGGTGCGGGTCACGGTTACCGTGGTTCCCCCCATATCATAAGCAAATGTGCCTGTTTTAAGCTTACTTAGGCAATCGGAATCCTGGGCTTGAAGAGAGGAAGCTACCAAGGTGAAAAACAAAGTGGTTATTAGGAAATAGACTTTCATACTGGTTAGGTTTTAGGGTTAACTACATGAACAAACTTAGTCTATTCCCTTAAATGGGTTGGGAATAGCCTTTTACAATGGCTGTTGTTGGGTAATACAGTGTATCATACCTCCATTGGCATAAACATTTCGGCAGTCTATTCCAACCACTTCTCGATTGGGGTAAAGGGTTTGTAGCTTACTCAGGGCCAGGCTATCATTCGGATCGGAATAGGTGGGAACAATGACTTTTGTATTGGCGATGTAATAGTTGCAATAGGAACCTTGGTACCCCAGTTTTTTGCCGTATTCGGTAACCACGTTATTTTGGGTAAGCGGGAGTTTTAAAAAGTCGTAGGCCTTTCCATCGGCGTTGCGTGCAGCATAGAGTTTATCAATATCCGTTGGGAGGACATCGTAGGCCAAAAGATCTTCTCGATTCAGAGTAACAATGGTGTTGGAGTTACCAAAGCGGGCAAATCCGTCAATGTGTTGGTCGGTTATTTCCAATCCAGCTTGCCCATCTAACCAAATGAAGTTTGTTACACCCAAAAACTGAGTAAAGATCTTCTCGGCTTCAGCTTGTGTCATTCCAGGGTTTCGGTTGGCATTAAGAATCGAACTTTTGCAGGCCATAAGGCTACCATGGCCGTCCATTTCTACACTTCCGCCTTCGTTAATCATAATGGAGTTTAGGTTAACTACAGTTCGGTTTTGATCCATCCCAATTTTTGCCGGTACGGCATTGCAATGGCCGTAGTCGGCTTTGTTGCCCCAGCCATTAAAACCCCAATCTTCGATTACCCAGTTTCCATCCTGATCCTTTACGTAAATTGGACCATTGTCTCTCACCCAGAAATCATCGGTTTTGTAGAGTGAAAAGTCTACTTGTCCCAAATCCACTTGAGCTACATTTAACAAGGCCGTAATTCGGTTCTTTTCCACCTGATCGTAGGCTACAATATGCACCTTTTCACTGCTGGCCAATTCACGAGTAAGTTCAACCCAGGTTGGATCCAGTCGATCGCGAAAAGTTTTGCCATATTGGTAGTGATGGGGCCATTGCAACCAAGTGCCTTCATGCCTTTCACTTTCTTCGGGAAAGGTGTAGGTGCTTTGGCCTGTGACCACTGGAGCTTCCATGACTTCTTTTTTACAGGAGAAAGAAAAGACGCTGATAACAAGGATAAAAATGAATGTCATGGCTTTCATGTCTGAAACGATTGCTCCGCTTTTTTCGTCTGAAACTCAAAATGGGGAGATGATCGAAGATACACAGTTCAGGCGTGTCGATGGAGCTATCGCTTCAATATCTTGAAAGATTCGTGCTCCAGTTTTATCCAATACACTCCTGGAGAAAGGGCGCTAATATCCAGTTTCATCAATCCTCTTGAGTCATGAATAATAACCTCCTTACTTACATTTTGTCCCATGGCGCTAAAGATGAATGCACTTGGATCAAATGATCTCCCGTTCAGACCCACTATTTGAACGTAATCCTCCGCTGGATTGGGATAAACATGTAGGCGATTTATGGATCCCCTCTCAAGTTGAGAAAGCGATTGGCAATGGAATGAACGCTTAAGAGCTTCTGCAATTTTGGTCCATCCAGCTTCATTGTCTCTCAACTTGCTCCGCTCCTGTTCAATGTGAAAAAATCGGCCGGAGGTTTGAGTAGCGTTGGATTGACAAGGATCAGAACTGGAATTTATATACCGGCCTTGGGTATTCAAAAAACCTCTTAAGCGGGTCCAGGTGGTATCGATGTGCGCCACTTTAAAGGTCAAGCTTGGATCGATCATAAATAGGTTGATCCTAAAGTCATCCAGGTAGTCTGTGGAAGGAGTCTGTTGAGTTCCGTTGCTCAAGATGACATAGGGATCTGAGCTTTTCTTAGCAAATCCGTGCAGTTGTATAAAGAAACTTTTGTCTATTTCCTGAAAGATCACTTCCGTAGTTTTCTGAAACAAGGATTGAGTGGTGTGAGACAAATCCGAAATGGGGTAGGGCCTTGAGCTTGAATTACTCGAACAAACTGTAGTAGATCCACTGCAGGTACTGGGAGAAGAACTGTTGCATCGATGGGTTCCATTTACCTCAAAAAACATCGCCCCGGTTTCCATAAATATATAGGCACCCTGAAGGCCCGTGTTGGCATCTTTCTTGGCATGAGGAGATTGAATCACCAATGGGCGACAGTAATGAGGGTTGTAGATATAGGCACCCCAGTGGTTTGAATCTTGGGTTTGCAGGAGATAGTAAAGTTTGTTTTGTCCGGAGGTGGTATCACTAAATTCCAGCAATTCATAACCCACCTTCTGAGCCGAATCTCCTGCGGCCTGATAATGGGTGGCGAGCAAATTTTGAATCGTATGCTCCCAAGTTTTTAATTCCCGATTTGTGGGCTCCCGATAGTCCAATCCACTATCCCCGGGCATCGTGCTTATGTGATTACTGATTTCCTGAAACAAGCTCCCTGTTTTTTTAACGATTTGAGCTTGAATATCCATCCCGAGAATAAGGAGGGGTAGTATTATGAATGAATACTTCATGGTTTATAATTCACTCTAAGGTAATTATTTGCCTCTTTTCTGGTAAGGTGTCAAAACCGAAGGGAGTGGGAGCCCCAAAGGAATAAATCAGCTCGTAATTGCCTTTACCGCTTACAGGAGTTCGAACCTGGTAATTTCCTTGATCGTACCAAATTTCTGATTCAAGCGTATCCCCCTGGTAAATCGCTTTGGAAGTGATGGGAGGGTTTATCCATTTCCAATATGGCTTTACCCTTAAATTAACCTCGAATGTATCACCTCGGTTGAGGCCTGACGCTGGTGATGTTAATTCTGCGAGAACATCGAGAGAGTCAAACTGGTAGAGTTTATCAATGCGTTCAGTTCTGATTTTGTGGAGGTAGAACACATAACTAAGTAGGTTTAAATCTTGCGATTGCATTTCGGTTGTATCTATACTCAGGCCTTCAAAAGTCTTCTTCTGGTACCAAGCATAAAATGCACCATCCTCCAGAAGGCTCTTGGCCTTTTTCATGGCTTGGTACACCTCGTTAAACTGGGACGGATTATGCATGAACCTCTTTTGTATATCCAGTTGCAATCGGTCTTTTTCCAACAAGAGTAAAGTGTGTGTGGGTGATTCCTTGGTGACGGTTGATTCTGGATTGCAGGCAATAAGTAAACCGCTAATTAGAATAGGGAAAACAAGTAAGATAGTCGTTGAGCTACTGGAAGGATTCATTGATTTCTTAAATAAAGTCTTCCGAATGTAACAACCAAAACTTAAGTTGGCCTACTTTTTTCGTCTAACCGAGTAAGGCTTCGATTCATCGAGCACCAAGGCTTCTTGAAGGACTTCCTGAATAGGCGTTAGAGGGATGGATTTCAAGTCTTTGAGCTCTATGCTATACACCTGTTTTCTTCCTTTTGATTCCAGAATTTGTTGGTGGTTGGATAGTTCGTTCCCACGAGTAAAAGCGAGCTCAACGCTATCATTGGATGTGGGGCTGAGGTAACAGATCCAACTTTTGCCGTAGTAGAAGGGGAGCTTAAACTTCATCTTCTCGATAAGGTTAAAATCCTTCGTCAACATGTGGTGGAAGAAGAGCATTATCTCCCGTTGATTACCATCATAACCGTATATCCAATCTTCTATTTCTGACATAATGCGAAGGGCTAAAATATAAAGAGAGGCGTAGAAATGAATCTACAACCTCCCTGGCTCTGGAATCTATTCAGGTGCCGCATAAGTAACGATATCAATTCCTATTCCGTTGGGGTCCTGAATCGCAAAGTGCCGATCGCCCCAAGGTTCATTTCGAATCTCGATTTGAATAGGGATGCCTTTTTCCTGTAGGGTAGAGTACCAGGAATCCACATCTTCCACTTCAATGGTGAGGTATACTCCTTGTCCTTGAAAAGCGGGTTGGAAGAGCGGTTTTTGGCTGGCGTGTTGAGGGAGGAGAAAACTGATTTCCGCTTGCCTGTTGGGCGTATGCAGCAGTAGGTAGAATTCATTTTCAAAGGTTACTCCAAATCCCAATACGTCTTGGTAAAACTGCTTGGTTGCATCCATTTTATCGGTAATAATTCCGGCATTTAGTTTCATGTCATTTGCGTTTTTAGTGAAGTTGTTTTGTTGTGTCCATCCTGAAAGGTTCAGTAGGAACAGGAATAAAATAAGGGGAGTAATTCGTTTCATAATTTGATTTTGATGAAACAAAGCTACCGGGACCTAAGCGGGATAAATTGTAAGAATCGGACAAACTCAGCGCCTAAAGGCCCGATTGGGTGTGATTCCATAAAAGGCCTTAAACTCCTTGATGAAATGTGCCTGATCGAAGTAACCCAGATCGTAGAAGATCTTGTCATCCTTTAAGCTTTTAGAAGTAGGATACGTGCCTAATAAGGTTTGAAAACGAACCACCTTGGCAAAGGTTTTAGCGGACTCACCAAAGTAAAAAGCAAACAACCGCCTCAATTGACGTTCACTCAATCCAACGTCCAGTTCTGTTACGTTCAAGTTGCCCTGGGCTTTCAAAATTTGTCCCATGGCATTTAGGAAGCGACCATCGGCTTGTGGATGCATTTCTTTTTGATCTATCCAGTTTTGAAAAATCAGATCCATCCGCTCAGCGGCACGGCTCAAGGAAAGAGGAGCCCTTACTTCTCGGATTAGGACATCATTCAGATTGGATTCCACTTCTTGAAGAGGAAGGAATTGCTGGGTAAGGGTGCTCGCGGGAATATCGAATAAGGTGGGAAATCCGGCCGGTACAAAGCGAATACCTAAATAGTCAAAGGATTGGCCCAATTCAAACTCAACAAACTTTTTGGAGAATCCGGTAATGTATAATTGATCGCCTTTTTGCTGTTCCCAAAGAATATCGATGCAACCGTCAGAAGCTACTCGATAGGTGAAAGGTTCGTCCAGAGGGGAGGGTGTTTTCAGTTGCCAATAGCAGTGAATGAACTCCTTAGCGTCTGATTCCGGCCTAATTTCATGGTAGGCTACTCCGTCCTGAACGCCTTGAATCATGGGTTGGACATATTGGAGTGGAGGTAGTCCGGAGAGTTTATGTGCTGAACTCGATTTCAAAGTGATTGTGAAGGAAATGGAATGTTAATGTATTCCGTTTCATGGGGTTTTCCAGGAGCGATAATGAATTGGGGTTGATCGTCCAGTACATAGATCACACTGGCATAGGTATAAGTGTTGCTCACTACATCAGGCTTTTCGTGATCCCGGGAACTTAGAACTTCTTTGATTTCGGCTATACCAAAATCGGCCGTTGTTTGGTTGAAACGCTTCTGGAACGACGGGAAACGCCAGCAAAACTGAGGCATGTCTTTTAGAGTATATCCGTTTTCATCCAAAGCGGAGAGGTACCAATCGCTATAGCTTTTGTTGGCAACTGGGTAGTTGGTGTGGTAGGTAAAAGGGGCGTCTGCAAAAGGTTTGAATTCCTCTTTTGATTGGGCTGAACATTCCAGAGAAACTACTTTTTCTTTTCCACCAATCAGGTAGTTCTGACCGGAAGCGTGGTCAATGGATTTTACCCAGTTCAGGGCTTGATCATATTCGGTGTGGTTTAATGTGCCACGAACGATTCCGCTTACGGGCATTCCTTTCGACTGAGCCTCCAGTTGCATGAGAATATTGCAGTTGATGGAAATACTCGAACTATTCATGCCTGTAATTCCAATATGTCCAGGTATGGTTAGAATCAACTTTTCTCGGCCATCCTTCTCGTTTATTTTCATCACGGTTTGGTAGCCGTGGAAATAGGTGGGGATGTCCATGTTTTGTGCAGCGATGGTTGGGTGGCTATCGGTGTGGTTCACTCCTATGGAGCTGCATTTATGGGCAAACATGTACTTGGTGCTAAAGAAGAATTCATCCCCCAGCTGATGCATCAGGATGATTGGGTATGGAATTTCCGAACCAGCCGAAATTCCTTTAATCTCCTCCAGCAATTCGGGGGTCCATTTTTCAAGGGCGGAAGTAAAATCACTTTGGGCAAGAAAGGAGTCGATGTACTGCATCGCATCCATCTGGGTAGTTTTCCCAATATCGATGAGCAAGGAATCGGTTACGGCCCGAATGTCTTGCTTGAGCAATTGACCGTGCTGAAACCCGCGATCATACGGAGAGCCGTGCAAATCCAGAACCCGAAGGCTACTATCGGCCATCCAGGTTAGGGTAGAGGCCTTTGGTGAATCTTGGATTCCTTTTGTGAATTCACTTTCCAGGGTTTGCTCCTGCTGACAAGAAATAGAAAGGAGCGTGACTGCCAGGATCAGGAAAGAATATTTCATACCATTATTTTCTGGTGCCCGAAGATACCAGATAACGGTTCATATACTTTCAAATTAGGACTTATTCTCCTGAGGTGTCGGTTGATTTTTTATCCTGGGTGATTAAGGCGGTTCCAATCAGGGTAACGCCTAAAAATATCCCCATGAAGTAATCCAAAAAATCAGCACCATAATAAGCTTGATTAGCACTTGCCATCAAACCTGCTGCACCAATGGAAATGATAATGTATTTAAGTGATTTGGACATCGTGAATGATTTTGTTTCTACCAAAATAGCGAAACTCTCATCCACCACCGTCAAAATTCCGGCCTATGGTTTCAGGCAGGTATGAGCGGTAAATTGGGCGATTAAGCCAATCGAACACTGGTCATGGTTAGGGATCCTGCCAGAGGTTTGTCGTTAAAGATCGACACCTGGTCTTTGTTGTCCTGCAGACCTAAAGTATAGAGTAGAGGCAAGTAGTGCTCGGGAGTTGGAATAGCGAGATCAAAAGCTCGCCCTTGTTTACGGAAATCGATCAATTCTTTGTGGTTTCCATCAAGAATCCATTGTCTACTCTTTTCACTGGCCTCCATGGCCCAATCGTAGGCATAATTTTCTTGGGCTTTGTCCCAAGCTACTTTGCCCAGGTTGTGCACAATGTTTCCGCTTCCTACCAACAATACGCCACGTTCCCGTAGTTTTTTCAACTGTCCAGCCAATTCGTAGTGATAGGCAGCGGGCTTGGTATAATCAATACTCAGTTGGAGAACAGGTATATCGGCTTCGGGAAAGAGGGGTTTAATGACCGTCCAGGAGCCGTGGTCCAATCCCCACTGATGATCCATTTGAACGGTATTTTCTGGCTGTATCATCTGTCCCAATTCCTGAGCCAGTGCTGGGTGACCCGGAGCCGGGTACTGCACCTCGTACAGTTCCTTCGGAAATCCACCAAAATCGTGAATCGTTCTTGGATTTTCGACAGCGGTTACGTAGGTCCCCCGAGTTTCCCAGTGAGCCGAAATAACGATAATGGCATTGGGCTTCTGCAGGTATTCTCGTTGCTTTTTAAATCCTTGGACGAATTCGTTGTCTTCAATCCCATTCATGGGCGAGCCATGCCCCAAGAATAGGACAGGCATTCGCTCTGAATGGTCAAATAATGTGCTTAGATTTTCCAGTTTTTTCATGGACGATAGCATAGGCAGGGACAAGGCTCCAATCCCCATAAGTTTAAGAAAATCTTTTCGTTTCATTTTATCCGTATACCTTTTCGATAAACTCTTGAGCCGAATAGGGCTTGCGGCCAATTAAGGATTCGAGGGTATCGCCCACGATGTCCAATTCGCCTTGTGCCTGAGCTTTGGCAAAAGCTTGAAAAATACCAATAAAAAGAGCGGGAACACCTTGGCTTTCCATTTCCTTTTGGTATTCATCATTACTCAATGGCTTGTAGCTTACAGATGTACCACTGGCCTTTGAGATGGCTTCTGCCATTTCAGGCATGGATAGGGCTTCCTTATTGGTCAAAGGGTAGGCTTTGTGTTCATGGCCTTCTGTTGTCAAAATCTGGGCCGCGGCTTCAGCGAGTTCATCCCGAATCACAGCACTAAATTTTCCAGATCCACCCGGTAACGAAATCAGACCCGTTTCCAATACTTTTTCTCCGGCAAAACCTGTTACCATGTCCATATAAAGTGCATTTTGCAGTAGGGTGTAAGCGATTCCGCTTTCTTTGAGCCAGTTTTCCGTTTTGATATGGGTATCCTGTAAAAAGGCGATGGCCGAATTTTCTATTTCAGGCCTCCGGTAAAAGGAAGTATAGACCACGTGTTTTACTCCGGTTTCTTTGGCGGCATCTACCACATTCTTATGCTGATCATCCCGGTTTGGAATATCGTTTCCGGATACGAACAACAATTTATCCACTCCTTTAAAAGCTTGAACCAAAGAATTGTAATCGGTGTAATCACCGACTCGGATTTCGATTCCTTTTTCCTTTAGATCCTTGGCTTTTTCTTCACTCCGAACCAAAGCAATTATTTCCTGGGCCGGTACTCCTTTATTGAGCAAATGCTGGATGGCGCTTCCTCCATATCCGCCGGTTGCTCCTGTAACTAAAATCATCTTTTGTTGTTTTGAGGTTTGAATTCGATTTCAAAATTAAGAATGATAATTCTCATTCTATAGTTACTATACTATATATATTAGTATACTTTTGTATAGTGAATTTCTTACTGCGTTAGTTATGAGTGAATTGAATCCATTAGAAGGAGTAAAGTCTTGTCCTCGCCAATATGTTTTGGCGATCAATGATACCTTAAATGTGTTGAGTGGGAAATGGAAACTTCCCATAATTGCATCCTTACTTTATGGTAAAAACCGGTTTAAAGATCTTCAGGAAAACATCGATAAAATTACGCCGAGAATGCTCTCCAAAGAACTCAAAGAGTTGGAGCTGAATGGCGTGGTTAAGCGAAATGTTCAAACCTCTACACCCATCAGAATTGAATACGAATTGACGGAATCGGGAAAAAGGATCATCTCGGTTTTGGATACTATGATTGAGTGGGGAGTGGCGCATCGGGAAGCCACGTTGACCTCATGACCCAAGAAATTCAAATTACTTTTTTGGTGTAAGAAGTGGATGCTGGGTTTTATCCCATGCAATTACCTGGACTCCTGGGGAGTAATGGGATAAAACCGGAAGATCGGTGAGCAATGAACCAAATCGGGGATAATTGATCGTACTCTTTTTTATTTCAATCGAATGGATAGGCCATTCGACGTGATGAATTTCAAAGGCATTAATCCCTTTTGGAGAGTCTTGAAAAAGGGCGTACCTCTCGGTTAACCACCTATCCAGATTCGACTTTACTTTGACCAAAGGACCGGTTCTGTACTCCATGCTGAAACGATCGCTAAACGCCGGGTTATGGGATTGGAAGTGATTCGTTTTTCGGGTCATTTTTGAGTAGCGATAAGGTAATTCTGAAAGCGCTTTTGCTAACTTACAAGAGAGACTTTTTCCACCTTCAATGCTCAGAAAATGAACGCCGCTTTTTCCTTTGAACCGAACATAGGTTCTAACATTGATCTCGTCAAAGTTTGATATAGGGGGAAATGCCGGTAGGTTGCTGGGCCTAATCTTTTCCATGGTAAAGGCGACTAAAGATACCCACGGTTGGCCTTCGAACAGATCCATTTCTAATTCACTCGGAAGCCATTTTATCAATTCTTCCTGCGGCACCGGCCAATGAAGAAATAGGGCATTATTCCATTCCTGGTAATATTTCCAGCTTGTTTTGGGAAGTGGCCAGGGGCGATGGTCGTATTGTTGGAGTAGGTCTTTAATTAACATGGGTGGTCGTTTCAATAAATTTTCAAGTCTCGTATAATTTCAAGCGATTGGCTCTCCCTTAGTTCGTTTTATAGTTGAGAGTGATTTCCCGATCCATGGGTGGAATGATGATTAAATCCAGATCATAAATCATATTCTTAATAGCTGGATAAACCCAGAGTTCCCGATTGATCATTGGTTCTTTCAATTTTCTTAAATCGATGACTACCCATTTATCCTTTTTTCCTTGTTGCATCAGTGGTGCCCGTTCCCTCAGCCATTTCGATCCTCCCTCAGAATTATCAAAATAGCCCTGTTGCTCTTCTTCATCTTCTATGTAGCGAAACATAAAACCGATATTCAAGTCTTGAGTTCCATTCATATCGGCAAGTTCGCTCACCAGGTTTCCAATATCATAAACCGCATTTGAGGTAATACCGCGTTGGGTATGCGATGCTCCCATTTTGATCAGTATCCGAGGTTGATCATCCATTCGAGAAAGTGATTGGTAGTTTCTTGTAAACTCCTTTTTCATGTGGTTGGCACGCATATCCAGATTTTGACAGCGGTTAATATCGTAAAGCGAATAGATGGCCCAAGACTGGATGAGTTGCTCGATAGTGATCGTAATCTGCGCATTGGATTGATCCAATTGAGCAAAATACGATTCCAATTCCTTGGAGTCGAGCAATCGTTCATGCAAGGGATAATCCTTGCTTTTTGCGTCCTTGATTTGTTCAGCAATAACAAATTCCACTGCCGATTGATAGGCCCGTTCATTGTCAGGGCGTGAATCCAGGGCATGTAATCTTTCCAAAAGAAGTAGTGTGCCTGAGTAGTATTCCTGATCGATTCCAAAAAGTCGCCATTTATGATCGATTGCTGCCTGGAGAAAAGCTGCATCTTCCTTGCCTTCAAAAAACGGGAGGGGAATATCCTGAACCCGTTTGTAATATTCGGTGTAGAAATCGAATAGTGTTTTTTCTACCGAATCAGACTGAACCAATTCACTCAATATTTGGGTAGATACAGGTCCCGTTTCCAGGCAAAAGTTTCGGAATCCGGATTTATTTAACTCAGGAATTATGGCTTCAGTAAACTCACTAATCCTGGCATCTCCATGATATTCGCCCAACAGCACAAACTGGGAGGCATCAAATTCCCCTTTCAAAAAAATCGCACCTGTTCCAGTTAGCTCTCCATTTGAGAGGTGAAACTCATAGGAGATTTTTTGAACGTATTCCGTAGAAATGGTATCCTGCCCAAACAGGAAATATGGGATTTGACAAAAGATGAAAATGGGAAGTATAGCCAGTGAAATTTTCATGTAAGCGATTTTCGGCAATATAGAGATATTGGTAAGCGTGGTGCACTCCAACTAATATAGATTAATATTCCCTTATCAGACATGAATTAAAGGTGGTTAATAGGGGGTATGATAGGCCAATCAAAATCAAAGTATTAAACCGTTATGCACTCAAATCTTCTAAAAGAAATAGGGCAATTCACTGAACAGGAAAGTGACTCCAGCAATAATTGGGTACCCTAACAGGTGCAGCGGTTTTTTCAGTTGGAAAAGAGAATAGATTTTGGACCACCTCATTAAATAGATGGATAAGAGGCAAAAGAAGCACAAGCCAAATTCCAAATGATCCCACCAACCTGGGATATCATGCTGGGAAACTGATACCATATAGATAAAACTAAAGAAGAAGTAATGGTAGAGGTAAAAGGCCGTTTTACGGTGAAAAAATATCAGAGTTCCGGCCAAACCAAGTGAGCCATAGCAAATGACTTCAAAAAAGAAGAAAGTCCACCTGGGAAACATGATATTATAAAGAATTCTTGGGTCATAAAACCTTGGACCGTGGACGTATTGATCGTAAATTAGGATTAGCTTAACACTTGCAACAATAAGAGACAAAAAACCGATCGAGACAATTATTTTATCTGGCTTGGCAAGTGATAGGTATTGACTTTTGAGGTTCAAATGAGGTTGTAAAATCGGGGTAATAATGGGTAACCCCGAATTTACAACAGGAAACTTACTTCAGCCTTGCATGAGCAAAAGATTACTTCCTCTGTCCATAATACCCTTTACGAATGTGAGGTCGAAAGAATTTGCGGGCAAAAAAGGAAATGGTTTTGGTGGTCCGGATAATAGAGCCTTTGGCATTTTTTGGGTTGGTTCCGTAAACCGGGTGAGGAGAAAACTCCAGCACTTGATGTTCTATGTATTGGGCCCAATCTCGTCCAGCGATTTTTTCTACGGCCTTCAATCCCACGTCATAAGAACCAACAGCTGGTCCGGCAGAGAGAAATTTTCCATCCTCTTCCACCTCTTTACCCGTGTAGCAGGCTCCGATTCGTTTCAGGTCTTTGATCTGGTGGTAGTTGGTGGTCGCCTCCCGGCCATCCAGTAGTCCCGCTGATCCGATTACAAAGGTTCCCGCACACACGCTAATCACGGCTTGAGCTGACTTTTCCTGCTCTAGCACAAAGTTTAGAATGGCAGTGTCGCTCACGTAGGCGGGAAGTGACGCGCCAAAAATCATCACGTCCAACTTAGGACATTCTTCGAGGGTGGTATTGGCCACGACCGTAGGCCCCACGTTGGCAATCGATTTAGAGAGTCCTTTTTGTTTCCCTAGAAAGTAGATTTCGCTATTGGGGATACTGGCAAAAACGTCAGTAGCACCAATCACGTCGGGGATGTAAATTCCATCACCCAAAAACACTCCAACTTTAATCGGCTCAGGCAATGGGGGGCTTTCAGCACCGTGTCTTTGGCCACCGGATATTGAACGTGGGCATCATATTCCAGGTTAAACTCCAACATTTGAGTAATCCATTTGCCCCGGGTTTTATCTACAGCTGTAAAAGCTGCTTCAATACCTCCAGTAGAAGGACCACCAGTGATAAATTTCCCATCCACCATACAAGTGCCTTCATTTTTCAGCGTAAGGGTACTGCTCTCGAGCAATTGAAGGGTGTGCCGATCGGCGGTTACCATTTGTTGGGTTAAAACACCGGCCTTATACAAGGCAAGTACGCCATTGGAAACGGCGATAACGTGTTTGGCCTCTTGGGATTTTCGAGTCATGAATTCCACTACTTTGGGGTTATTCATTTCCTCAGGGGCCATTCCACCGATTACGAGTATGTCCAAAGGAGGGCAGTCCTGAAAGGTGGCATTGGGCTGAATTCCAAAACGGTAGTTCCCATAAACGATGGAGTCTGTTTCAGCCACGTAGAACACTTGGTTACGAGGATGAATGGCCAATACGGCATCGAGGCCAATTATATCTGCTGGGCTATACCCAGGGGTCAATAGAAATCCTATGATCAATTTTTGCAACATGTTTTTTCTTTTTGATGAAACATGGACGCAAAGTTCCGTACCAGGAGTCGCTAAGTCAGAAGCGAGAGGATTCCATTATTAGGACAAATCAATCGTATTTTGATATTCCTTGGGCGATAGAGAAGCGTTCTTCTTGAAAAAGCGACTGAAGTAGGAGGCATCTGAAAAGCCCAGTTCCGACGCGATTTCCGCAATATTGCTGGCCGGCATCATCAGGCGGTATTTGGCTTCCACCATCTTAATTTTATGGGCGAGCTGAGAGGCAGATTCACCGGTGACCGATTTGACTGCTTTGTTCAAGTGATTGGGCGAGACTGCCAACCGATCCGCGAATTCAGTTATGCTCAGGTTTTTGTTCAGGTTATTGTAGACTTCCATCTTAAACTTTCGGGTAATATCGATCGAAGCCCGATTGCTTAGGGCAGATTCGTTGTAAAACTGGTTAACTTCTAAGAGTAAGGTAATTACGTAAGCATTGACCACGGAAAGTTTGCTTCCTTCGGCATCCTTTTCCCATTTAATTCGCTTAAAGATGTTTTCAATGAATTCTGTGGGCAAATGTTCCAGGTGAAACAAGGAATCACTCCAAGTCTCGAGGAATTCCAGGTTAAAGATCAGGGAGTGATTTCCCATGGACCCTAATACACCATCTCCTTTCAAAAGCAACACGTAACCGTCTACATCGGTGGTGTGGCTGCCCAGAAAAAAGGGTTTGTTGGGCTGAATAATCAAGAGGTTACCTTCACGTGCCAGGTAGCGCTCATACCCAGCACCAACTTCCATTTCACCTTGGGTAACAAAGGCCATGAGTACTCCCTTCTGTTTGGTGATAGAAGTGGGCAATTTCAAAGATTCCAAAAAGTCGACGAGCCTTTCACACTTATACTCGCCATATCCTTCAAAGTAGCGTTCTACTGTATCCTTTGTGCTTATCATTTCGACTTGTTCCCTCGCGATGAGACAAAAGTACTTCAGAAAACATAGAGTAGAATTAGACGCACATTAGAGTACCCGGATTTGTCCAAGAAAGAGAAAATCGGGACTGTCCTTTTTTAGCAAAGGCTCTTGGCAGGAACAGTAGGTGTCTGTTGGATATCCGGCATTGTATCCCAGGGTGGTTTTAGACCAACATTGGTAGCGGAAAAGGTGAAAACCAAACCAACCATGATGGCTAAAGGTAAGCGGTGGTTTGTGCCATTTTCCATTTTCAAAATAGTCAAAACGTCCTTTCAGGGTTTTGGGTTGCTGCCCACGTCTGGTCAATTTGATTCGAATTCGCACAGCTACGGAGTCCTGATCCAGTAGGGTGAGGTATTGGATTTTACCAGGTTCTATCTGACCTCTAAGTGTATCCTTAGGAAAAATTTGGCCGTTAAAATTTAAGGAGTCGATCACCAACTCCAGCTTATGCTGATCCTGTGCTTTTCCCTCCGGAATTAAACCCAGAAAAAGAATGAAAAAGCATAACAAGATTCTACCTGAACAACGGGATAATAGACCGTTCATTACGGCGTGTGTTTTTGTTTTTTATCAAATCTTTTGCGGTAAGGCAATCGTCCTTTTTTGCCAATTTTTTCTTCCACCCTGCGATGAATTAAAAAGGGAAGTACAATCATTCCCATTAACTGGGTGAACACCAAAAATCCAAGTGGAAAGAAAATCATAGGGATTATGACCTCCATCCAACCCACGAGCATCAACCCAAGAATGATAAGTGTGCCTCCAACACCCCAGGTAAAGAACGGTTTTTCATAAAAGAAAGGATAATACAGGTAGCTATCGGGCCCTTTAATCTCGTAAATTACAACGGGGGCCAAAAAACTTCGATAATGATCTTCAATCCTCGCTTGAAATCGATTATTACCGAGCCGTTTTACTTGAAGTTCGTTGCCATAATCCAAAATGTACTTTTGGCTGGATTTTAAGGGAATCGACTTTAAACGGGTAACAATTCGTTCCCTTATGAGCCGTTCTTCCTCGATTTTTTGTTCCTCCTTTTCGAGAAGTTTGGTATGTTCATTTTCCCAGGATTGAATCTCCGGAGATTCTGGGTTTCTTTCTTTCAAAAGATAATAGGCAGCCGATCGGGCTTGCTCATGCCAGTTTGCCGGATTTGCAATAATCTGCTCCAATTCATGATCGGATTTGGATTCAAACTTTTCGATGAAACGATTTTTTTCCATTGACCCAATCACTCGTATTAAAGCTGATTTAGATAGGCTATCACTTTCGTGTCAGCTTGGAAAAAAACGTACAAATACCCATGACCAAAATGAAGGTAGGGATCGATATACTCCTTATCCAAAACCTCCTGACCATGTATAGTTTTGGCGTCATCAATATCACCGAGTTGCAAGAGAAACTCCATGGGTTTGCCCGAAATCGGGCAAGTTGGGGTTAGGTCCTCATGAATCCAGTTGGGAGTTCCAAAATGACCTACTTCACCGGGGTACACCTGATCCATTCGATGAGGTTTTTTTCGATCTAACTTAAATCCAATTTCCTGATACTCCACGTAGGTGGATGCAGGGATATCATCGAAAAGGGGAGCAAAGTTGGTGCTCACATTATCCTGGATTATTTGAGGACGGTTTGGGTCGGAATAGTCCAGAAACACCGGCACTTGCAAATCGATAAAAAGGGGACAGACAAGGGCCAGGTCAAAATCGAGGGAGTCCAATAGAGGTACGTCGCGATTCAAGGTGCCGAAGTAGACCACAGGGCTGCCATCCAACTTGGGTAGGGTAAGCTGGGCACTCGGCTTACCTCCCAGGGTATGAGGGCCGTTGGGATCCTTGATCAAGGTGCCTTCCTGGGTATGACTTTTGAATAATCGGGATATAAAACTCATGATCTTGGCGCTGCGATTGGGTTTGGTTTTCTTAGTGCACAAGTTAGTTAATTTGAGTTGGAAGAAAAGGGGAAAAGTCCTAAATACAAAACGGCTCAAGAATACACTTGAGCCGTTTAAAAAAAATAGGGCAGGAGCGGGACGTGCGGCAATGCTAATTCTTACATCCCGCTGCCGAAACCCAATTCCAATTAGTGGATAAACTGGTGAATCGCCTGGTGGGCATTATCCTGGAAACGGCTGTTGGCCAAATCCGGAAAAATACTCTCCTGGTCTACAATCGGGCCCGTAAGAACACTTTCTTTACTGGCATAAAATCCACCACTTCTCAGAGCGTCATTACCGATGCCATCCACAAAACGCTTAGCGCCTTTTTGGAGGCTGTGAGAAAGTCCCAACAAGGGCATGAAAATGGGCATTCCTACATATTTGTACATGACTCTCTGAAGAAGCGGAAGATCATCAAATCCTTGAGTACCCCGAGTCCCACCAGGGCTCATGGAGATGAATCGCAGGTGTGGATGTTTGCGGGCCATGGACGACATCCAGAGCGTTCCGCCGTATTTTATCGCACCATAAACTTCCATGGGATCGAAATTCTTCCCAAAAAAACGACCGTTAAAAACGGAGGCAAATTCATCCACGGAAGAGGATTTAAGTTCGGGTTTTTTAATGCCCATTTTTTTGATTCCCCGAGCTGCTTCGGAGCTGGCAAAAAGGGCTACTTTATTCAACTTATTCGCCTGAACCATTTCCTCCAGAAGAACCACATGCCCTAGCAAGTTGGTTGCCGTAATGTTAGTGACGCCGTCTTTGGTCAATTGTTGAGGAAAACGGCCTCCGGTTCCACCTGCATTCATGATCAAGGCATCTACAGCTTCGGGTAGATTCTTCACGGCCTTTCTTACGGATTCTGGACTGGACACATCAATGATGATGATTTCAAAAAACTTCTTTCCCGTACTTTGTTCGAGTTCTTGTTTGGCCTTTTTGGCCTTCTCCGGATTTCGGCAAGCGAGATAGATTTTTTCGGTTTCAGGTTTCAAGGCCAATTGTCTGGCAGTTTCTTTTCCAATTCCGGCATTTGCTCCGGTGATCATTATTGTCTTATTCATGATTTTCTTTTTTTGATGATTAAAGGAGGGTAAGGCGAGGCTTGATTTATTTTTTAGTGCGGTAAATTGAGAATAGAATGGCACCAATAGTTCCTAATACAAATTCGAGGATAGTGGCTTTGACCAACCCATCGGCTGGCATTCCGTCCTGAAGAATGCTTAAGAGTCGTCCTGCACCCAGAGAAAGAAATACGAGTACAGTAACCAATGTAGAAGTGTAGGTAAGTCCTTTATTAAAGACGCCGAATAAAGCGAGTAGGGCGGAGGCTAGTAACAAAGCGCTGTAGGCCCTCACATCGTTAATGGCGTTTACGCTATCTGCAATGTCAATTCCACCACTGGCTTTCATGACCACTGGCATAAAGAGTGTGGCACCTCCGATAAAGGTGAGTAGAAGTCCTGATAGGATCAGGTAAGCTTTTAAGATTTTTGAATTTTTCATGACCTTGTTTTAATTGTTCGAAACAAAGGTCTTGAGAGAGGAGAGGATCCTTAGCTCGTTTTAGCTCAAAGACTTCTCATTTTAGCTCATGCGAAATTCACTGGGCGATTTGCCGAATTGAGAAGTAAAGTTTCGGTTGAAGGTTGCCAGGGAATCAAAACCCACATCATAGGCGACATCAGAAACCCGTAATTCCTCCGATTTGAGTAGCTCGGCTGCTTTATCCACCTTCTTGCGGTTGATGTACTTTTTGGGACTTTCATTAAACACTTCCTTAAACTTTCGTTTAAAGGAGGAAACACTCAAATGAGCCAGAGCGGCCAATTCTTCCAAAGAGAGATTGGCATACAGGTTCTGTTGGATTACGGTTTTAAATTCCACCTCATGAGGCTGAAACAAGGAAGCCAAAAAGTCAAGTTGCGAGGGTGCTTCCTGGGATTTGGTCATGAGCAAAACAAACTCTTTAAGCTTGGTTTTAACCATGGTGTCATCCGCTAGTTCCGGATTGTCGAGGAGGATGTCTATGCTTTCGCGGTAGTTTTCCAATAATCGATCTACCTCTACCTGCTTTAAGTTGTAGTCCACCTTATAGTTCGATGTAGACAGGTCAAACTCAAAGAGGTCTTCCACCAGCGAAGGGTAGAGAAATACACCTACCGATTCTATTCCATCTTTACAGGCATCCGTATCGTCGCTCGGTTCAAAGAAGTAGTTCAGGCATTTAGCGAGCATGGCCGTTTTACGATTAAGTTTAAGGTAGTCTTCCGGAGCCCGAACGCCTACTTCGCCTTTGTTGACGAACATAAAGCAGGCTTCATCTTCCACATAATGCTTGATAGTGCGATTGAAGAAGGGCATCGAAAGACGAATAAAGACAATCCGATCCTTGTATTTTATGACCTGTTCTTGAAATTCCATGGATTAGGCAAAGCTCTTGAAATTATTTGAAAAGATCAATTACCTGCTTGCAGTGATCTGGCTCGTTTTTCTTTCCAAAGTTTGAAGGCAATAGGGATCATTCCACCGATCAACCCGACTTCCATAAGGAGGTTGTAGGATATTGAATTTAAGTGAAGGTTAACGATCCCATTGTCACAGGCCGTGCAAGAAATGACTTTGAAATGAGCATCAATAAAGGCAATACTAATCAGAATAAAAAGAGTAGTTAAAACCGAATAACCCAACCAGATGGAGGCCATTTTGAAAGGCAAGTGACGAAAGTTTACCCAAACCACAATTGCACTCAATCCAAAAATGAGGTGATAAATAAAGTCCAGATTAATGATAATGTGTTTGCCATAAAACAGGAACGCATTTCCAGTACTCCATTGATAAAGATCACGAATGAAGCTACGAATGGGGCCTACTGAAAAAACAGCCAATACCATTCCGGCCAGAAACCAAAACAGGCTGATTAGCCAAAACAGAAGTCGGTTTAGGACGGTTTTCCGAATCATGTTGAAAATTAGGACAAAACGAGGTGGATAGCTGGTGTAAATCGTTAAAAAGGGTTAGCTAAGAGCCTAATTTTTAGCTGCTTTCTTTGACTTGCCACTGCGTACCTGAACAAACTTTTTGCGCAAGGCAAACATCACTGGAATCAAAACGAAGGTAATGTCCCATAGCGTTGGATGGACGAAGACTAAACCCGCTGCAATGATGGCGATAGCTGGTTCGGTTAGAATTTGCCTTTTGGTAAGTAGGATCAATTCTTCAGGCAATCCTTCAATAACCAATGAATTCTTTGGGCTTGTAGCGTAGTTAAAACTCAAAAATGAAAACAATCCAATCAGCACCAGATTCAAACTAAAAAAGACCTTGATAGCAATATTATCTGGGAAATTGGTCACATAGGCATTCCAAAAGGGAACCAGCATGATCATGGCCATAAAGAGCAATTGAAACCACATGAAGGTTTGATTGACCCGCTTAATCATTCCAAAGTGCTCCAGGTGTTTCATCCAGTAAATAGCTACCGTTACAAAGGCAATGAAAAAGCCACCCATACTGCTCAACTGACGAAGTAGAAATTTGGTGAGTTCTCCGGTATTGGTAATGTTACCCATTTCAGGCAATTCCAGGCTCAATATCATGATGGTCATAGCCGTTCCAATAACAAAGTCGGAAAGGAACTTTAACCGGGTTCGCCATTCCGTGGCTTCCAGGTCCTTAAAAACATCCTTCATACAATCCTAAAAGTTTCATTCAGAGTAGTGGGGTATCAAAGGTAATCCACGGCTCATCGATTCGGAGAGGGAAGGTACAATCTATCCTGATTTTTTCAAGCGATCAATCTATACTTATCAGTAGGAAAAGGGAATATGTTGTTATAACTGCCTGAAGCTATTTACCTTGGGCAGCCAACATTACCTCGTTGCGATTTAAAACCAAAATCCTGGAATCGCTTTTTAAAGAGTTGAGGTAAGAAAGTCTCATGGCTCTGGCTACAAGGCTTCCATGAATCGGGGTATATTTTCGAAGAGAAGGAATGGCTCGAATGAGCGGAGTAAAAAAGAGGGCAGCAATTTCTTCCGCTTTTCGGCTTTTATCACGTTTTCCCATTAACCCATTGGGCTGAAGGATAACCGTTTTGTCAAAACCCAATGCTTTTACCGATTCTTCCAATTGCGCCTTCATTCTTCGGTAGTAGTTGTTCGATTTTAACAGGGCAAACGGAGAAGAAACCAAAACATAGTGGGTAATACCATTTTGAGCCCCACATTGAGCCGCTCTAAATTGATAAGTGTAATCCACCACGAATTGGTTTTCGCGGCTTCCGGCTTGCCTTAAGGTAGTGCCCAAACAAGAAAATAGAACATCTCCCTTCACTTGACCGAGGTAGTCATCTTCCCGGGTAAAGTCGATGATACATTCCTCTATTTTCGGATGCTCAAAGGACTTTCTCCGAACAATAACCCGAATCTTTTCACATTGAGGATCTTCGATAAGTTCCTGAACGAGAAACTTTCCCACTAAACCAGTTGCTCCAACAACTACCGCTGTGTATTTCATCATCTTAAAAGCTTACGCCAGTATATTGTTCAGATATAGTCCAAAGCCGGTCAGCTACTTTTTTGTCAAAGGCTTTTTTGTCCATTTCGGCCAAGGTGGGATAACCACGAAGCCCAATTTTAGGTCCGTAGTATTCCATGGGCTTAACCCGATCGTCGGTGGCTGCTCTCAGGGCGGGTAGAGCACCCATCCATACCGGTTGAGCCAGTATTTTGCTTAGCCATCCTCCAATCCCAATGGTTTGCTGTCGTTCGGTAGCTGAGAGCCCCGGGTGAGCCGCCACAGAAAGCGAGGTGGATTGGGCCAGGTCAAATTTTTCTTGCAAGCTTCTAACGAACAAGAGGTTGGCCAGTTTGCTATCGCCATACGATTTCATCCGGCTGTATTTACGTTTTTCCCAATTCAAATCGTCAAAATCAATATTCCCTGATTTGTGTCCTCCGCTACTCATGGTCACCACTCTTGAATGAGGTGTTTGAATGAGGATGGGGTAAAGGAGTCCCGTAAGGGCAAAATGACCGTAGTGGTTAGTAGCCAGGTGCATTTCAGTGCCTTGGGGAGTAGTCATTCGCTCTTTTAGATTGACCACTCCGGCATTGTTGATGAGGAGGTCCAGCCGGGTATATTTAGAGATAAAGGTTTGAGCACAGCTATGAATGGAATCCAGGTTCGTCAGATCCAGTGCAATAACGTCACCGTGAATTTTAGACCCCAGGGATTTTTCCATTTGAGCCAGTGCCTGTTCACCTTTGGAAACCGTTCTACAGGCAATTACAATGGTCGCTCCTTTTTTGGCCAGTTGCAGGCCAATTTCATAACCCAGTCCTATATTCCCACCGGTGATCAGGGCAATTTTTCCTTCCTGAATGGGAATGTCTTCTGAAGTCCAGTTTTTCATTTCTCCGTCTTTGCTTACGCAAAGTTAGAGGGGGACAATCAGGCAAATCTGAAACTACTTTCAGAAATCAGAGTTTGTGTTTGATCTTGCTCAGCCATTGGGGAGTGATTCCTAAAAAATTGGCGATGTACTTGGAGGGCACTTGTTGCAGAATCTGGGGGTAGTGCTCGTGCAGGTATTGGAGCATTTCTTCGCTATTCAAGCTTATGAGCATGGCCCGAAGGTCATTTTTTTCCAAAAGCGTTTGAACTCCATATTGATGAAAGGGGCTGGTCAAATCAAGTGCATTCAGGTGTTCGGTAACAGCACTTTTTTTGATTTCGATCACCTGAGAGTTGGTAAAGGTAGCGAGTCGATACTTTGATGGTTGCCCGTTAGCAAAGGATTCGGCTACTGTCGCAATAGGGTGAAAACCAGGAATAAAAAAATTGATTGCCCGTTCTTCACCGGTTTTGGGGTGAACGAAGAGCAGAACACAGCCTCCTTTCTCTACTACATAAAGGCTATCGGCCTTTCGGCCAACGGGCACCAAGGTTTCATGACTCCTGATTGTCCTACGATGACCAATTCGGTCAAACTCTTCTGAAAAGACGCTAAGATCAAATTTGTACATCCAAACCAAGGTATTGTTTTTACCAAAATAAAGGCTCGGTTATTCGGACAATTCTTAGTCTCTAATTTTAGCTGTCCATTTCTTCCAAAACCTTTGTCGCATTGTCGTTTTCAGGGTCCAATTCCAGGGACTTGGCATAGGCTTTTCGGGCTTCTTCTTTTTTACCCAATTTAAGCAGGCATTCCCCATAACTATCAAAGGTGTTGTAGGCGTTGGGATACAATTCCGTGTTGAGCTTAAAGATTTGGAGAGCCTCCTCATTTTTGTCCTCTCTCATGAGTTGATAGCCAAAGCTGTTGAGCGCACCTTCGGAGAGGTTGTACTCAGAATCTTCCAAATCTTCCTTACGAGCAAGGTCTACAATTTCGGCTATGTTTTTTCCATCTCGATAAAGCTTGGCCAATTTTGTTTTGTTCATCAAGCGTACTCTTTCCCGTTGTTCTGCCAGGGTAGAAACTCCGTACTCTCTTCGCTCTTCATCAGATACTTGGGTACTGTCGATTTGATAAAGAGTCCAGGGACCATCCTGGCTTGCTCTGCGGTATTGAGTTCCGTAAACCTGAGGTTTTCCTCTTCGCATCAAATCGCGATCTATGGCAGCAGCGAGCAGCCACTTGCTTCGACTGGTATCCAAATCCATGGCTTTGCGCATCATTTTTACCGCCATTCCCGATGCTATGGTATCAGCTCCATGCTGAAATATCATGGCCGCATGGAAGTAGTCGCTCGAGGTATTTACCTGGTTGGAATCGAGTAATTCATTTACCCGCTTTTGCCGCTGGTTGTCTCGCTCCGAGATCGCTTTCCAGTCTTTATTCATGGCTTTTCGATCACCTTGGTCGGCCTCGTAAATCTCCTTAAGTTCCCGGTTGTCTTCGATTACTTCTGGAACCATTTCCTCAGTCGTTTGAGGATTATTGGGAGTGCAGGCAAAAAGGCTTAAGGCAAGAAGAAGGAAGGTAACTTGGTTTAATGAATGCATATCAATGTTTTGGATTAAATAATGTTTTTAAAAGATTTGAGGAAGGGGTATAACGGGTTTATATCTCAATTAGCATGAGCGTCCCAAGATACTAATTCGAGAAATGAGGGAAGTTTTTTTGATCCATTTATTCAACGTTTCGAGCCACTCTAAATCCTAAGTCGTCAATCTTAAAGGAGACCGGATGACTCCTCCTTCGGTTAGTGGCCAATACGCCGCGTTCCAAATCGCTCCAACCTCCACCTCGAAATATGCGGTAGGAACCATAAACGGTTTCGTCATATATGTCATTACACCATTCCCATACGTTGCCCAACATGTCATACAAGCCCCAATCATTGGCCAGCTTGAGGCCCACTTCCTGCGGACTTTGATTAGAATTGTCTTTGTACCAGGCAATGTCATCCAACTTGCCATATCGAATGGCTGAGTCACCCGTTTGACAGGCGTATTGCCATTCAGCTTCAGTGGGCAACCTAAAACCCGAAGATTGAGAATCGAATTCCACCTGATCGTTTTCCGCGTTTATGCGGTAGCAAGTGGCTAATCCTAAACGCTCCGACAATTGGTTACAAAACCGAATGGCGTCCATCCAGGAAACAGTTTCAACGGGACGTTTATCGCCTTTGAAGGCCGAGGGGTTTTCGCCCATCACGGTTTCATAGAGTTCTTGAGTAACTGGAATCGGGGAGAGTTGATAGGCCTTAAGGTCTACCTTCCATTTTTGCTGAACCCGGTCATCTCTCAGTTCAATACTTCCTGCTGGAAGCGTTAGCATATTACCCAGGGTTTGATTCAAATTCATGTTGGTGGGCATTAACTCGGTTTTTTTAGTTGGTCGAAAAGTCGCTTCACCTGAAGATCGCCAAATCCGTAGATGCTTTGTCGTTTGCAAAACTCCTGGAATATGGGGCCAAATTTATCTGTGTTAAGCTCTTGCATAATGGATTGCAAAGCAGCGATGGGTCTTCCCGGGTTTTCGCCATTGGGAATTCTTTCCAAATGCGCTTTTACAGCTGGAGTGACAAAGGGATAAGAGACGCTTAACTCATCGGCGGCCATCCTCAATGCTTCGAGTTCATCGTTCTGATAAAACTTCCATAGCTGAGCGAAGGGTTTCAGGCTTTCAATCTGAATTTTTTCCTCCAAAAGGTGCTCCAATTGCTCTGTACTATAGGTCCCAAAACCATAGAGGTTATGATTTTTTGGGCGAATCAGAAAAACAGATTTTACCCGATTTTCGAAAAGCAAATGGGCCACAAACCAAAAGTTGACTTGACAAAACAAATCATCTTCAAACCACAAGTTTACTTCACCGTCCTCCGGAATATTCCGGATTTTTTCCAGTTCGCTCACTGTATCATCCCAGTAATCTTGTGTGGAATAGTCTCCGTAAAATTCACTGATAAACTGAGCCCGGGTGGTGTAGAATTCTACCAGGGTATTCCCGTTCACCGGACCATCAACCAGACATTCCCGGGCGATGATGATTTCTCCATGCAGGTGTTTGGGAAACTGTTCTCTTAGGGCGTCGCCGTTGAGGATGTGAAAATTATTCGGCATTGGTATTAAAATTTAGGCTTTGGATTCATTTTTCGCATTCGCAATGAATGGATTCATCACTCCAATGCTGCAGCATGGTGGATTTATTGATCATATTGGAATCTAAATCTACGTGCATAATTCGATCCAGTTCCAATTCAATTTCCCAGATGCTTACCTTGTTGTCATCTGTTGAGCAAAAGAGAAAATATCGTTCCCCAAAGGCCCTATGCACATGCATGGGGTAATCCTTCATTTCCTCTATTCTCAAAATCAACGAGTCGCTCTTAAGGTCATATACCGTAAAACCTCCGAGGTCTGAATCGATGATGCTAAAAAGAAGATTTGATTCAGAATCAAAGAAGGGGAATCCTCCTGGAATATCATTTATTTCTCCATCCTTATTAACGATTAGGGTAAACCCAAAATAATCGCCATGTTGGGTGAAAATAAGATGATCCTTTAACGCTTTGGGTTTGGATATTCCGTAATAACCTCCCACCGGCTCAGATTCGAATTCCACACTATCCAATCGATTATTACTTCGGGAAGTAACCAATTTTGATCGGCAGTAGAACTCCGTTCCATCGCTTTTGATTTGGGATACTGTGGCCTGTAGATCTCCAAAATCATAGGATTTCTCAGTTTTCAGTTCAACCTTCTGACTTTGGTCGGACTTTGGCTTAGGTCCCTCTTCTGGTTTCTCTAAAATGGGCTCAATGTCCTTGAATTCTTTGGATTCCTGGTTTATACCGGTTTGGCACGATAACAAAACAAAAGCAATAAGTAGTAGAGGTAAAACCTTCATGATTTTGTAATCTCTTTTTCCATAATCACTGCATCATTCCCTCGGTAGATAAACCGCTCTATGGCCCGCCATCCGGCCCTAAGGTACAGGGATTCTGCGGTGAAGGTGTACAGATAAATTCGACTGAGTCCACGACGACCGGCTTCGGTTTCCACTTGCTCCAACAATTGCTTTCCAATCCCTCGATTGCGATAGGAGGGAAGGGTGTACAGCAGCGCTACCCAGGGACCATATTTTTGGTATTCCGGATGAACTTTGAGCAAGTGAACCTCATTTGACAATCCTCCGGCAGCTATGGGTTCTCCCTCATGGCGAACCAGAAAATGAAATTCTTGGCCTTCCGGAGATAAGGAGGCGAGCCTGCTTAGGGTTTTGTCCTGAGGTGTAGTCCATTCCTGCTCATACCACCGAGCAATTGTTTGTTGGGTTTTCCGATCGTTTGGGTCAATCTGTTCGAATTGATAGACTTCATTCATCTACCCAATCTGTTTGCTCATTTTGAGGTGGGGAATACCGTCTTCATCGAAGTAGTCTCCTTCAGGCAAATAGCCGTTGCGACTGTAGAAATTTACCGCAGAATCCCGGGCATGACAATACACTACGGAATAGTCGTTCTCTTGAGCCCAATCTTCACAGAATATCATCATTGAGGAGCCGATGTTTCCATTTCTCAATTCCTCCTGAACAGCAACCCGTTGCATTTTGAGTCGGGCATCTTCAGGTACCAATACAGCTGTGGCCACCAGGTCTTGGTTAAGGTAACCGGCTACATGGATGTGCTGTCGTTCTTCTTCCAATTCTTGGGCAGAAAAGGTTTGGCCCAATGGTTTTCTTAAAACGTCTTCTCTTAATTTAACAGCACTTCGCCATTCCGAACTTTCGTAGGGGATGGTCTGGAATTGGATTTTCATGGGTAGGTGTAGATTAGTATTAGAAGTCAAACTTACTAACTTCCATCACTCTACGGGTGATAGAGGTTCTATTATTTGATTTTCAGTTTTTGGGGGAACGAATCACAATGGTTTTGGCCGCCAAGTCGCCCAAGCGTTGATTTCGAGGGTTCATAATCGCCACTACCAATCCGACCAAAAAGATCTGATCGGCCAGGCCCACAATGCAACGACCAAAAGCTTGCAAAAAGCTAATAGCCTGGTTGTCTGCAGAAATTACCTCAATTTTTAATACTCTTTTACCAATGGTCTTTCCCCAAATAGCCTCACTAATGGGCCAGAGAAATAGTCCAATGGCCATCCAGACTAACCCGGCGATACCATCCAGGTGATAGTCCAAATCGCTTTCACCCCGGGTTCCAAAGAAGTACCCCATGATCCAGCCAATGGCGTAGAATATTAGAAAATCGACGGTAAAGGCTGCTATTCGATAGAGAATGGGAGCAGGCTTAAAGGATTTGTTCTCCAAAAAATCATCTAAAGTGGCTTCAGTATCGGTCATAAGTGTATGGTTAGTAGTGGAATAATGGTTTTTATTTATACGGTGTGGGGAGTTAGCTATTCTCCACAAATAGTCGAGCTTGATTGGCCAAATGCGACCAGTCTTCAGAGTATTCCTGTGGAACCTGAAGCCAATCTTTCATGGCTCTTTTCTTTCCCGATGGATCCCAGTTAACAGAACCCAGGTACTTTTCCTTGAGCTGGTTGACTTCTTCCTGTCCCAGTTTAAAAACCATCTCCTCCTGAAAAAAGGCAGCAAATGCCTTCTTACCTGTTTTTAGGCAGGGCTTACCGAACATTTGTCCGGCTGTGGTTTCGTGTTCATCGGCGAGGTTTTGACCAATGCTGTTGTAAAGTTCCTGGCTCATCTGATTTGATTCGATGACCGAAATTATAGATTTCAGTTAAATGGCCTACCTATTGGGTGTATGGAGCGAATTCTTTTTTGAGCTGGGTCAATTTCCTGGAAAGCTTTTCTCGATTTTTTTGAGTCTTGACCCACTTAGGCAAATTGGTAATCATAGAGTATTTAAAACGTTGATCATCCTCCCGAAGGGTGGATTCCACATATTCTTTGAGGTAATCCAAGTGTCGAAGATTATACACCCACAGCGTATGCTCCTTGAATGCCGTCTGTAGCCACAAGGGGAAGCCGAAATAAGGGTCCGTTGCCTCTCCTTGAAAATGAGGTAGCCATTGATTTTCGTAGGATCTTGTTGTTTGACAGGAGTCGCAGGTAACTTCGGATTTGGGGTATGGCTTTTTTGTCGGATCGGTGAGATTCGATATCGGACTTCCGCAATGCCCACAAGCTCGTTTTATAAAACCCACCCAGGAACAAAACCATTTTTCATTATCCTTTTCGATAAAACCACAATGGCTGCAATGGCAAATGGATTTGGCATTTAGAACTGTGGGTACGATGTATTTCGGAAGTTCAGTTTTAACGATCGCAGGATTAGCGCACTTGGGGCAATTAACCCAAATTTCATCACTAAAAAAAGAAGTTGGATAGGGTGGTTTTGAAAATTTCATGGCATACTCAGTTTACATTAAACCATCCCAAAAACCTCAAAAAAACGATTCCAGATTACCTGCTCGTATTTCAATGCGTAGTTCTCAGCATATTGTTCTCCCCGTGGAGCATTATCCACCCGGTCATGGGTACTCAGTCGGTCGTGGTGATGGCCCAACTCGTGTAAAAATATATGAAGCAATTGATAGGCCCGGATTTGATCTTCGCTAAAATGACACACCACTCCTGTTGCCTTGATTTCGAAAGGAACATGCAAACGTTCAAAGATGGCCTGGTGCTCCATAAAGTACGCTTTGTTCATGGACACGGTTTTGTCCTTTTCCCAAGCACAGATGGCTAACACACCGTTGCTATACCATCCATCTTCACCGCCTCCTGCCGCCAGTATCACGGCATCCAATTCTACCTGCAGTTCTTCCCAATTGGGTAGAATCTCGAGAAAGTTGAGGATATCTCGTTTTTTAAGAAAGTGCTTATAACCTTTACCTGGTTTCTCCTGATCAATCTGCAATTCTTTTTGCCGGGTGTTCCAGTAGTTTGGGGTAAGGTCGTGACGATTTTTCTTTTGTACTCGCCCGTCTTTAACTTTTGGGGTGGTTTTGCGGTGTGTCCTCATAGCTCCGATACGGAATAGAGGATAAAACTATTACGAATAGGCTTGATCTTCCATAATCTCGCAGTTAAATCCTTCTCGATTCACTTTTTTTTGAATTTCCAAAGGATCAATATCACGGCCTTCAATACGCAATACGGTATGTCCGGCAGGGTAGGGAAGTCCAGTTTCGTCAGGATCCAAATTGATTTGCCACTCGGGGTAAGCCAGATGCAGATTCTTGGCCACAGTTTTTACATCCGCAGGATGGCGAATGTCGGTGATAAATACTTCAACCATAATCAGTGCGTGCTTGATTTAAAAGGCGGCATTAGATAATTCCATGTTGATCACGGCTCCAACCATGTTGCCTGAAGCCACGGCGTTAGCCACCGAACGTAACCTTGAGCTGTTGTCTCCGCAGGCAAACACACCATCTACCGTGGTCTTTAGTATCCCATCTACTTCGATAAAGCCCTCATCGTTTAACATACATCCCAGTTTTTTAGGTATATCGGAGTGTTGAGTAAAGGGCACCGCGGCGTAGGTTGCTTCCAATTGTTCTTTGGAATGATCGGCGAAGACCAGGTTTTTGAGGTATCCGTTTTCGTGTTCGATTTCTACAATTTCTTTTTCCACTACGGGTATTCCATTGCGCTCCAATTGGGCTCTTTCTTCTGCATTGAATTCTGCCTTTCCTGAAGTGAAAATGGTCAGATCTTGGGTCAGGTTTTTAGCCATAGGGGCAAGGTGCAATGCCCGTTCTCCGTTGGCAATGATTCCGGTTTTTTTGTTCCTGATCTCATAGCCATGGCAATAGGGGCAATGAACGACGGAGATGCCCCAGCATTGGGCAAAACCTTTGATGGGCAGGAATTCATCCTTAATTCCAGTTGCGAAAACCAATTTCTGAGCGGAAAACTGCTCGCCTTTTTCGGTAATTATTTGAAAACCATGTGCGGTTTTTGTTCCCTTTACGGCTCGATCGTTTAGAAAGTGAACGGTGTCATATTTTTCTACCTGAGACTTGGCTTTTCCTGCAATTTCAGCTGGTTTTACTCCATCCTGGGTTAAAAAATTATGGGAGTGCGGGGTTTGCCGATTGCATGGTTTTCCGCTATCAATGACCAAAACCTTCCGTAACGAACGACCAAGGGTTAGTGCTGCAGAAAGACCGGAATAACTTCCTCCGATTATGATTATTTCGAATTCTTTGGGGCTTTTCATAGGGGCATAAATTTTAAAAATGGGCCACGGAAGGGATAAGGCTAAACCAGTTAAACTGGCTTGTTTTATGGCATCTCTTCGTGTCATTCAATTTTAATGCAACAATGTTGCAATAAGTTGTTCTGCGAAAATAGAATTTATTTGTATTAATGCAATATATTCGCAATAAGAATTGAAATCAGATTTTGAAAAGGCGAAATACAGCAACAAAGGAGGCGGTACTCTCGGTGCTTCAGCACACTGATAAGGCCATGAGCCAGGCAGCCATTGAAAAGAAAGTAGGCATTGATATCAATCGGGCCACCATATATCGGGTGCTCAATCGGTTTTGTGAAGATGGTTTACTTCACCGAATTGTGGCAGACGACGGCAAGCAGTATTTTGCTTTATGCATGAAGTGTGATGATGATCAAGATCAACGTCCCAGGCATCATTTCCACTTTAGGTGTAGGGTGTGCGATACCATCGAATGCCTGCCCATTCCTGTTCACTTTACGCTTCCGGAAAAATACCTCGTGGAGAATGTAAACTGCGTCATTACCGGTGTCTGTAGAGATTGTTGTTAGCCGGGTTTAACCGCTACCAGCGTATGCATTCCTCGCATCAATTCGGAATGAGTAATCGCAAGACCTAATTCTTTAATCCTTTCTTCTACCTCGGCCGGAGCTACTCTAACCTTTTGGTAGGAGCTTACTTTCTGGATCCAACCACTCTCCGTTTTTTCATGGAGTAGGTCGGTAACCCTAACGGATTGATTCTGGTATTCCAGCAGGCAAGTCAGAATTCGGGTATCGTCGCTTTTTACGGGGATGAATCTTTGCTCCCCTTTCAATTCATTCGAATAATCCCGGAAGGATAAAATCAAATGTCCGCCTTTGCTTAGCAGAGCATTACAATCTCCAATCAATTGATGGATTTCGGCTTTGTTTTCCAGATGGGTAAGGGTATCTCCACAACATGCAATTACCTCGGGTTGGTAGGCTTTCGATTGTGCAGCTTCCTTTATATCGCCCAGTACGGTCTTAATGGGTAAACCCTCCGAACGGTTCCTTAATTCCTGGAGTAACTGTTCATTAAAATCAACCGCTATTACCTCGAACCCTAATTGACCAAGGGCCACACTTTGGATACCATGCCCAGCTCCCAGATCCAGGGCTTGTTTATTATGCTTAGGGCGAATGTGGAGTTGGTTAAGTAACTTCTCAAACTCGTGGCTTTTGGTTTCAAAGTCTCCGGCCATCCAGGAATAGAAATGGGCCAAATGGTGTTCGTAATGGTCTTTGGTATTCATTTTTAAAATCTATTTACACGGCGCTATCAATCTGTATGAGTTTGCTCATTCATCCGATCATACCATTTCTGGGCCTCTTTGAGGTCTCCACGTATTTCATAGATTTTACCTCGATGATAAAGAAGCTCCCGATCATCGGGAAGGTCGGCCAACAACAGGTCATTGAGCAGGAGAGCGATGGATGCGGTTTTTTCATGCATATAGTCGCATTGCAACCAGTATAGGTCCATGATATTTTTATCATACAACAGGGTGTCAGGATGGTTCCAGGTATCCTCTATGCGATCCCATTCACTTTCTTCAATAAGACGCTGAACTTCTACAGTTAAGGAGGGCTTGGGAGTCTTGATTTCAAAATCGTTGGACAAATAATGCAGTCCCAAATCCAGGATAGAGCGTTGGGCGTTCGAGAGAATGACCACCCCTCTTTTGGATTCAATATGATACCCTATGAAGCTGTTCGATCCTCCGGAAATACCATTGTGCCAGATGATCGATTCCTGATTTCTACGAAAAACCAGCCAACCATTTCTACAGTAGAGTGAGTCGGCTTCAACGGCTGCCACATCTTTTTCCTGATAGGTAGAAGAAAAGGAGGGATTGTTTTTTATTTGGTAACGCAGGTATTGAGTCAAATCAGTTGCAGTAGATCGCACGCCTCCCATGTATTGGTTAAATCCTGGAAAGTCCCAAACTTCCACGTTTATTCCAAAGTTGTGCGGGTAGATGGTAGGACGAAAACTCACCTCCGCAGAGGTGTTCTGAAGCCCAAGGGTAGAGATCAAAGAGGCCATTCCCTTTTTATCGGTCAGTTCTTCCAACATACAGCCGAGCAGCGCATACCCCAGATTCGAATACTGCCATTTGCCCACCGAATCCAGATCAATGTTCATCAGGTCAGAATAGAATTGGGTTTTGTCATAATCCATGTAAGGGTTGCTCCAGTTTTCTGGCCAGAAATCCTCTGCCAACCGAGGAAGTCCGGAGGTGTGGTTGACCAGTTGCTGTACCGTGATTTGTTGAATCGTCTCAGGGAGTGAATCCGGCAGAAATGCCCTCATTTCCTGATCCCAGTTTAGCATTCCTTCCTTCACGAGTTGGTGGATTAAGGTTGAAGTAAAGGTTTTGCTGATCGAGGCTAATTCGAAAACCGAATTTTCTCCAATGGGACTGCCGGCTATCGATTCCTTACCAAAGAAGTAATAGTTGGCTTTTCCGCTGCTGTCGATAGTGGCCACGGCTATTCCCGGGTTGATGTTTAGGTTTACCCGACGTTCGATTTCATCTTTTAATTCTTGGGGTAGTGCCTGAGCCCAACTTTGGAGATTAACCCCAGAATGAGAATTAGGCTTGAAATAAACTTTAGAATTGATTCGCTCACTTAATGCTGATTTTCTCCCAGAAAACCTCTCCCAAATCGTTTTTGATTTGGATTAGATAAGTACCGGATGGTAGCTCGGAAACAGTGAAGGAAAGTTTTGCAGCGTTTTTTCCCTGAAATTGAATCATTCGCTCCAGGTTGAGGTTGTAGATTTCTACATCTTTAATGTTCCCCTTTCCCACGTGAACGGTTATCAAGTCATTCGCTGGATTGGGATATAGGTTTAAATCGCCTGAGGTCTTAGAAGTGTTGATATGGTTGGTTTGGGCACAATTGTCCAAGTGTCGTTTTAGGAATTCGTTTTGTGTTTCTCCTTGTGTAGTGTTGATGGAAAGAGCTGGGATGTTGGCTTTTACTTCCGAGAGATTAGCCGCGATAGCGGCCTGCTGAATTTCGCGTCCATGAAAAGGGTGGTGAAACAAATCGTCGCTTGGATGCACGGCAGTTGAGGGGCTACTCATGTAGATCGGAGCATCATCTGCTGATAGGTGAAAAAGCATGTCTACCTCTTGCCGGTATTGAATCAATGCTGGATCGTGCAGAATTTGCCGCGCTGAATCATATCCACCGTAGAAATTGGAGCCTCGGTTAAATCCCAAGTGATTTTCAATACTGTCCAGGGTAAAGGTGGTGCCTTGCCCATCGAAATTTTGGTAGACCTGAGTTTCCCATTTGTACAAATCGTAAGTAGCCTGGCTACCGTTAAGAGCCGTTGCACAAACCCGTGTGGAGTTTTGCAAAACCGGATCAGTGGCACCCGCTTCAGCCATATCGGATCGTGTACCCAACCAAAAGCTGGTACCCGCTCCTGCGGAACTGCCTTTTAAGGCGATTTTTTTCGGATCAATAAAGAGATCGTTTGAGTAGTGTCGGATGAATTGTAACCCTCGTTTTGAATCGTTGAGGCATTTAATTACCCCTTCATTATCAGCCTGAGTTGTTTCCAGTAAACGGTATCCCATACTGGCATAGGCGATCCCATTTTCCAAAAAGTACTTGATGTCTGCTCGCAGGGTTGCATTATTGAGAACCTGATCCGGAGATCCTCCGGTAAACCCACCGCCATGAATAAAAATCACTAATGGATAGGTACCCGTGGTATCCGGCAAGAAGAGATGAAACACCTGTTTGTTCTGATCCACATTATCATATTCCACATCCAAGGCGTAAACCGGATTGGCCGAGTTGATCCCAAAGCTGGAAGGTATCGGTGCGAAATTGGGTTGAACTTGGGCTGCAGCCAATGCAGTCAGCAGCATTAAAAACAATGATATATAGATGTATTTCAACATTTGATCAATCAATATTCCCGCTCAAAACTATCCTGTCAACTAATTCGCTCAATCGAAAATCAGGCTTGACATTAATAATATGGTTATGCTCAAACAAGTAATCACAAACTTCTTGATGTTGTTCTAAAATCAATTTTACATTTTTCGGCAGCTCTTTGCTATAGTAGGGTGGATTCTCAGGCATAAAGTTAATGCCAATTATTGATGACTCTTTGAACATCCTATCGGATTTTAGTAGTTTGATTTGCCCTATTGTTCTTGGGTATCCAAGTAAGAGGAATGTTTCAGGTTTTGAAGCAGCTAATTTGGATTTTAATAGATCTAAAACCAGAGTGTTAGGTAATATTTCTCCAAGTTCCAATCTATTCTTTATCCGTTGGGCCAAAGAAGAATTGGTCAGTAATTCATCTGTTAGCACCTCATTTATAGGTATGATCGAAATGTTCAATTTATGAGCCAATTGTTTGCCTAATTCTAAATGGGACGGAGAGGGTGCTCCCAGAATTAGGAAAACCTTTTTAGCCCTATATCCTAAATGATCAATACCCATACTCGTCAAACGTGCGATAATCCAAATATCGTGGAAAGCCCGTATTTTCGATAGAATCGGTTTTGATTACAATCCACTCTCCATTTTCGAATTTTCGAGAAATTCTCTCAGATCCATAAACATCGATTCCGTAAAAGGGAATCAGGCTATCCGATTTTACATGAAGAAAGTACTGTGAGGTTCCACCATGAAAGGCCCAACTATCTATACAGTTGATCACTGAATTATACGTTAAATTGGGATAGTCTTCCGAATTTTTGATATGGATGAAGGTGGATTTTTCGGGATCAAAAAGAAGTAAGGTTCTCACTGTATTGGACCCACGAGCGGCGATCATAGAAACAAAACTATAATCCGGATAACCATCACCGTTGTAATCATAAACTTCAGGGTCACAGCTTCTCACCGGGTCCTTATCCACAACAAAATGAGCTACACGGTCTCCAGACAAAGTGGACTTGAAAAACTGAACCTGCACCTGGTGATCGTCGCTTTCAGAAACGATTCGAACAAGGTGAACAATGAACATTTCTCCTGATTGCGTTACGATGGTGTCCAAATAGGTTTCATTGTACTCCTTGAATTGCCCAAAACAGAGAGTCGATGGTAGTAAAAAGAGAAGTAGAAGAATGGATCGGCTCATATATGATTGATATTCTCCGAAGATATAAACTCCAATTTGGCGCACAGCTAATTTTTTGGGATTAGTGAAGCGCCATTAATACTTATGGAATAAAAAAAGCATCCCCGAAGGAATGCTTTTTCTCATCAGCTGCTATATCGATTTGATTTCAACCTTCTCTTACCAGTGGTCCATGGCTGCATCGCATTCCACCTCCCGTTAAGTGATTGGTTTCAGTCATATCGGTATACACGATTTCCACGCCTTTTTGGGCTACTTTGTCTCCAACGTGCTCAAATTCAGTAGACATGGCATACACACCATGGCCAAGAGGTAAACCGTTGCAGGCATCAATTTTGGCCTCCTCAATGGTCACATCCACCAGGTCCCAATTTTTGATAAGCTCAGGTAACCCCTTGGGGAAAGCGTCCTTGCAAACTAAGGCCACTCCCTCTTTTGGTGCTGAAAAACAACAGTCCAGATGCATGACTTCTGGGCTGTACTCAACGAAATGAACTTTCCAGCCTTCGGATTTGAGAATGGAGGCAAGCCATTTCAATCCGAGTAGGTTGGAATCCACTCCGTTGTATCCCAATAAAACATTTTTATTCCCAAGAGGGAATACATCTCCACCGGTTAGGAAGGGACCTTTACCTCCATCTTTAGAACTTGAATCAGGCATAGAGGTTGGCATGCTAATCCACTTAGCATTGGAGCCTAAAACACGTTCTTCCATAATATGGCGGTAGCCGAATACATCTTTTCTTCGGTTGGGTACTCGGTTCGAACCTTCAATCACCAGGTTTCCGACCACAATGAGTGGATCTTTGGTAAAAATGGATCCTACGCCTTTTTGTAAGTAACCCTGGTAGTTCAACTCATCTTCATTGAGCAATCTGGGGCGGTAAACTTTAACTCCTCGGCTTTCCAGAAGCTTTACCCAGTTTTCTACCTCAAGGCACATTTTATCGTAGCGCTCCTTGTTAGCCTGTTCAAAGGTTTTGTTTTCGTTATCCATAAAGATGCTGCGCTCGGCTTCATCAAAAATGTTTAACCGGTCTTTGAACAAGGGTATCATCGTTGGATAGGTCATTTGCTCGGGCCTTCCTATGATAACTTCCTTGAGTTCACCCCATTCATTTCCAACCCAAATGTCGGGTCTTGGTTCTAGGTTTAAATGCATACTTGAATAAGGATTTAATTAGTCAATTTCTCTGCGGATAACAGAGATTTTACAGCGAATTCCACCGGCACCAAAGGCGTGTGTTTTAAAAGGAACGGGAACGGTTTTGATTCCTCGTTTTTCCAGTTCTTCAATTACACGCGGTGCTTCTTCGGGAATCAAAATGGTGGTAGGATCAATCATGGTGCAGCAGGTAGCTGTGGCCAGGGCTTCTTCCCGGTTAACCCAAATCACATCAAAATCGCTCATAAATTCAGGAAGTCCATTGGGGAAAGAGTCGCGGTAGGCAATGACCAATTTTGGTCCGGCGATGCAGATGACGGCAAATAAGTGATGGATTCCAACATCGGGTAGGTTGATGATCTCTACGCGGTAGCCATCGTGCTCCAGCATTCTTTTTACCCAGTTGGCTCCTCTTTCGTTGGTAGAGGAGCGAGAAGTGGCTACTAATACACGGCCATCTCCTAAGTTTAATACATCTCCACCTTCGTAGATGTAGTCGCGTTCCAGTTTAGGTGATGGTGGGGTATAGTGTAGTATGTTTTGATCGTTATCGATGTAGGGTTGATGCAATTCTCTTACGGGAAATAGGTGTGCCCAGGCCAGATCGGAAGCCCATGCATTTTCAAGTACGTTTCTTCCTACTACCCAAATCGGCTCGGCTGCAAAGGTCTGGGTGAAGGCTTGAGCCCCTCGACTCATTTTGGTAATTTCTTCGGTAGTAGCTTCACGGGCTATGTGCACTTTTACTCCGTGATTTTCCAATGCCTGTCTCAAGGCCTGGGTTTCTCCCAGATGGCTTTCGATAAACTCAGGATCGTGGTCGATCACGGGTTCTCCACCGGCTTTGCGCATAATTTCGAGAAGACGAGGTTGCAAAACACCGCCGTATACTTTCTCGATATATGGCGTTAGGGCAGGGAGCACCATGTTGCGCTCATTTCCGAGGATCACTTCCTTAAGAGTACCGTATAGGTTAAACTCTCCGTACCCGTTTTGGGTAGGTGCGGGCACATGCGTTTGCGTTTTTGTTGTTTCCATAATTCGTAATTAGATTTTTTAAAATGGGCAGCTACTGGAGCTGTAATAGGAGTTAGGAGCTCTGTTTGAACTTCAATAAGGCTTTCTTGGAGAATACCATGATCACAGGTATAAGGACAAAACTGATGTCCCAGAAAAAGGGATTGATAAAAGCCAGTCCCATGGCGATTGCTGCGATTATGGGTTCGGACAACATTTGGTTGGTAAAGGTTTTCATGTAGTTGACGTCGTATTCCGTTTTGAGCAAATTCTTTTTGTGGGCGTAAAAAACACCGCCGTAAGCCGTCAATCCTGAAGTGATCATAATGATGCTGAACAATACCCGGGGTTCGTGGCCGGATGGAAAAAGAACGAACAGGAGGTTGGCCACTGGAATGAGCATGATAAAGATGAGGTAGACCATAAAAAACCAAATCAGGCTCTTGTCTACTTTTTCAATGAGGTTAAAAGATTCCAGGTTTTTAACCCAGTAGACCGTGATGACTAAAAATGAAATGACGAAGGCCGAAAAGCTGTTGGACTGCTGAAACAAGATGTCCATAAATGTCTGCGTCGACTGATCAGGGACAGTTTCCGGAATTTTAAAACTTAGGATAAGAACTGTCATCGCTGAAGCGAAAACAAGATCGATGATAAACCGCATTCGGCTTCTCCACTCTGGTACCATTTGAACTTTATTTTGGGTGTACTTTCAATTCAATTAAGCGATGTGCTTAGTTGAAAGCATTGCCCTAAGTCTAAATGTGTGCCAGAAAGTCCGTTAAAATGCTAATGATCGGGAAACCAGGGTTTAACTGTTTTTCGTGTAGATCGGAAATCTACGATATTTCGAAGTCCGTGAAATATCGCGGTTAAGAAACTGGTTTTATTATCTCCAATTTCTTGATTCGACTTCTTAAAGTGCTCGGATTAATTCTTAGGATTTCGGCAGCTCCTTCGATACCCTCAATTTTATAATTGCAATGTTCTAAAACCTGTTGGATATGTTCCCGTTCCATTTCCTTGAGGCTTTTGAATCGGGAGGGTCTGGAAGGACTTCCATTTTGCGCAAAGAGCGGATCGGCGAGAACCAGTTTTTCATTTTCGCTAACGATTACGGCTCGTTCAATCACGTTCTGAAGTTCTCGGATGTTACCGGGCCAGGAATACTGCATTAGGTCATGAATCAATCGGGGAGAAATTTGAGAGATTTTCTTTCTCAGTTTCACGGCATTTTTTTGGACAAAGAATTTGACCAGAAGCGGAATGTCATCCTTTCGTTCCCGAAGCGACGGAACCTGAATGGGGTAAACGTTTAACCGGTAGTACAAGTCCTCTCTAAAAGTTCCTGCCCCCACATCTTCCAATAGATTTCGATTCGTCGCTGCTATGATTCGAACATTTACCTTCTGGGTAGTTTCGCTTCCTATTCGTTCAAATTCACCGCTTTGAAGAACACGTAGTAGTTTGGCTTGAAGCGCCATGGGCATTTCTCCAATTTCATCCAGAAACAGGGTTCCTTCATGGGCCATTTCGAAGCGACCTTTCCTTTTTTGAAGAGCTCCTGTAAAGGCTCCCTTTTCATGTCCGAAGAGTTCACTTTCAATCAAATCCTTGGGCAGTGCGGCACAGTTAACCTTAACGAAGGAGCGGTTTTTCCGCTTGCTGTTTTGGTAGATCGCTTGAGCAAAAAGTTCTTTACCCGATCCCGTTTCACCTTCCAGCAGCACGGTAGCGTCTGTGGGAGCAACTTGCTCAGTTTTGTGCAATGCCTTTAATAGAGCCTTGCTCTCTCCAATAATGTTGTGGGAATTCAAGTTGATCATAACCTCATCTTTCAGATAGAGGTTTTCTGCCCGAAGTTGTTGTTCTAAATCCCTTAGTTGCCGGATGAGTTTTTTCTGTTCGTTTTGGTAGTCAACAATTTCTGTTCTATCGGCGCCAATGGCCATAGTGCCCGTTTGCACTCCTTTTTCATTTTTGAGAGTAACCAGCCACCAATCAAATATTCTTATTGATCCGGTTTTCGTTTTGAAGTGCTCCGGAAAAAAGGAGGCTTGATGCTCCTGATCGGTGAATAGGAGAGAGGTGTTTTGCCCAATAATCGAAGAGGAATCATAGCCACTCAAATTGTTGAAGTAAGGGTTGGTGTACTGAATTTGACCTTCATTGTCAATTTGGATAACAGATAGTTTTACTTTCTGGAAGAGCTCACTCCATCGTTTTTCATTGACCCCCAATTTATCCATGGCATCAAATCCGTTGAGAACAGAATTGGCCAGCTGCAAACTCATGACCACGATGAGCATGAAAAACACATTAATAGTCAGGTAAACCGTATTGAGGCCTAAATAGTCGAGCAACAAATTGTCGTTGACCACAGAGAAAACCATGGTTCCAAAGAGGGCCATGGTTATTAGATTTTGTCGGTTTTTATTTTTTAAATAGGCCCTTAGGCTCCAGTAAAAATTGACAACAGTTATGGCGAGTAAATAGAAGAACAATGGAATTCCCCAATTGCCTTGTGTTCCCACTACCTCATAAATATCTGTGTGCTGGTAAGGAATGGTTACAATGTCAGAAATGTGATCAAAGAACATGTAGGGGCGCAAAGTGCTTATTGCCAATATTCCAGCCGTGAATAGGAACAAGGAATACAGCAATTTTTTCTCCTTGGCTTGGGTGTAATGAAAGGTGAAATAGGAGAGGAGGGCATAGAACACACCGCCCAATATATTGGCGATTTTGGTGATAAGAATATATTCCTCAACCGTTGGGAAAAACACCGGGATTTCCACCAAAAGGTAGTGCACAAAGAGAACCAAACAGGTAATTCCAAACAAGGAATAAATCGGCGCTGATTTTCGCTTCAATCCTATGAAGGTAAAAATGATTCCTGCTAATAGGCTGGATCCCAGTACGGTAAAATCAAAATACGGATGATAAGCCATGTATCTATTGAATTTAGGTTCAGAATTAGGAATTATATCTGAAAAAGTAAAATCGGTCGATCGAAAAATGACTGAAAATGGCGGGCATGGGACTAATCAAATAGGTCGGTTTATCCATGGATCAAGGCAGATTCTGATTGACAGCCAACTAAGGCTGGTGCTTTATGAATCAGTTGGATATTGGTTAATGCGTCCACCATAAACAGGGCAAAATCAATTCTTCGGGTAAGGTTACTTGCCAGGATTGAGTCACCCACATGTTCACTCCATACAGGCAGACCTTGGCTTTCGCCTTCTTCCAGATCACTGCCTCTTACCACTGTCCAATTCGTTTGACTTTTAAAAATCAACTCACAGGCTCGCTCTTGATCATCGATTTCAAGTACCCGAAATAGTTTTCCTAACCAAGTAAAAAAACGCACCTTTTTTTGGAATGACTTCTCGTATCGATCCTGCCCATCCAAAGAAATATGCCAGCCGCAGGAAAAAATCAATCGAGCTTCTTTTTCGGCAAAATCCAAAACAGCTTGGGCAGTGCCCGAAGAATACCGTTGCACGCCCCAGGGAACCAAAACGGTGAGCACTCCATCGCATCCCTTCACCGCTTTTTGGATCACCTCCCGATCGTTAGTTGCCCCTGGAATAATAGATATGCGACCTTCAAATTCCTTGAGTTTTCCCACGCTCTTGGTGCGACAAACAGCCACAACTTCGTAGCCCTTATCCAGGCAATGTTGAACCATGTATTTGCCCAGTTTTCCTGAAGCTCCTATGATGCATATGCGTTTCATATTTATCCCTGGTTCTGCCAAACTAACCTGAAATGAATAGGTCTTAAAACATAACTAAGCGTAGTTTGTAACTACGCGTTTCTATTTATGATTCATCAATTTCATTGAAAGGTTTGTTCGGATTAATCACCAATTAATGATATTTATGGGTCAAGTTCAATTCATCTATATAGATCCTCAATCGAAGAATTCGATTTCGGATTGTTTGATAAGCAAAGAAGTGGGAGTTTAAGTTTTGCTCACGACCGAGTCCATATTTCGACACGTTGGCATAGGCAACGTAAGTTAAATTAAGCCAATCGTATTCAGTCGTAAAATATTGGTTCCAATGTTCCTGGCTCACCACAAATTGTTCGACATCTTCCTTGTTGAGACTGTCTTCTAGAATTTTGGCCAGATGGTTCAATTCCTTTTTGGCGTGTCGAATGGCTAATAGATAAGAGCAGCCAATGCCGTTGTGTTTAGTGTTTTCACGGGTACTCATATAACCAGCTAAAACAGAATCAGCTTCAATGAATTTTCCGTCTGGGTAAAATGTTATCCATTCCAAATCCTGAAATTCAGCTTTCCAGTTATTCATGTCCATTTGAGGCTTCCAGGGAAGGTGGTCGCATTGGCTAAGACAAGGAATGGTGTAAATAATGAGGCCTAAAATAAGTGCGACTTTCATATGCGGCTGATATAGCATGATGGATGAGGTTTTCAAATTTTGCAACTAGGCTGAGGTTAGAAAATGTGGATTATGATTCTTTTTTCCGGAAAAGACTTGTGCCAAAAAAGGTCAAACTGCCAATCAAAAAAAGGATATTGACCGTTCGGGCAAATGGAGGAGCTCCTTCAGGCCAGATTTGTCCAAGTAGTACCATGATATTCAGTATGATTAAGAGGATGATGGCTGCTTTTTTCATCTTTAAAATTTTGGAAAGCGGAAGTACGCGAAAACATTTCAGAAAAGCAATTTTCAACTTTTAATTTCTTAGCTACTCGTGATAAATACAAGATATACTTCAGGGTAGTTACAAACTACCCTGAGATGAGATATAAAGAATAAACACAACTAAGCGTAGTTTGTAACTACGCGTTTCGATTGGCTATTCATAGGTTTCATTCAAAGTGTTGTTCAGGCGATCGGTTGGTTAATAAGTTTTACAGAGATCGTAACTGATGTACTCACTTCGACTCGACTCTATAGTCCGTCTATTTCAGCCTTTAAGTGTTCAATCTCTTCTGGATTCAAAAATTCATACCAGAGAACGTTTAGTCCTTCATAAAGGAGTGCATCAAAGGCCACATTTATCCATTTCTCGAATTCTTTGTCCTGTAACTGAAAGATTCGCGGATCACCAGATATTATTCGATGACCGTTACGAGCCATCCATTCTCTTGGATTCATTCTTAGGTCGTAAACTTTAGATTTCAAATGTTCTTCTTCCTGAGATGAAATCTCCTTTTGTCTGAAGTATTGAGGTGGGGACACAGGTCTTATTTCGGGTGATCTGAAATATTCATCTGACCGAATATAATCCATCTTTTCCTGCAGCAGTTCTTTGTCTCCAAAATTTGTTTGCTGGAATTTTGCTTGATCCAAATTTTGAAGAATACCTATTTCCAACTCTGACCTTTTGCTCACCAATTTGCTATTAAGATAAACTCTTCCTGGAAGCTCTGATTCTCGGTGGATTTTCCAAATTGCATGCTGAACAAAATGAATTTTGAAGGCTTGCTCAAGATCATTTTTGCAGATTAGGGATATGCTTCCCCCGTCCATCCAAGCTTGAAGTTCGAGTATTGTTGTGGGTACAAAATCAGTTTCGAGTGTGAGCGCGAGAGCGAAGACTAGGAACTGATTTTTCTTCGCTCTCGTTCTCAAACTCGCTCTAACTCTCACTTTCAGCTTTCCATTGGGAACGAATTTCTTACAAGGTTTAGCTGCCAATCCACTCCTTTCCAATAACGGATAGGCAACGAGACTGGATTTCGGAAAATCTTTATTATCCTTAGACGTATTCTGTGTTTCTGGTTGGTTCGAAGTGTTCTAAATGTATCAGTGAAAAGCTACGCTGAATTTTTAGATGATAGTATAGTCGTAGACAGAAACCATATCGAATTAAGATACATGAACATAATATACTTTGTTCTTGCCTGTTTTATTCTTGATTCAAGGCCTCATTTATATTTATTACGTGCTTCATACAACTTGACTAATGGGTGTTCTTCATTAATATGAAGTTCAGTTTTTTCTCCAAAATTCCTTTTTCTTCTCTCATTCTCAAGTGGTTTTAAGATTTTCGGAATTATTTCTAAATCCTCTTTAGTCCAATTAAGAAATAAATCTTTTTTGTCAATCAACTTGTTCTGATAGGCGTTGGCTACATCAATATAAAAGTTGACAATGAGTCTTCTTTGAAAGTATATTGTACTTTCTAAATAGTTCTTTTTGTTATAACCTGCAAGGCTATTTAACTTCTTCATCTCTAATCCATCAATCTCAAAATACTTCTCAATAAAGGTATCATTGTTTGTTCTGTATAATTCCCATATTCTTCTTATTGCAAGGGCCATTTCTGTGCTTCTATAATGGCTAATGAGGTCTCTTACATTTTGTTTTTTTAAAGTTTTTCGTGATACTTTCCATACTGACATTGTGAATAGTGCGCTTGTTATCGCCAATATCAAACTTATATAGGGAAGATACTCTCGTACATAGGGCAGATACTCTGAAAGTTTCATATACTTTTTTTGCTATTTTTCTTAATGGCACTAAACGACTACATAAAGACATTCCTATATTCTCAATATACATTCAATGGATTATCGAATGGAAACTCAAAAGCGAGGCTACCACAAGAGAAACACAGTTTAGTCTTACCTAAATTAACCATTTAAATCAAAACAACTAACCTCCTCTTTCAACTTATCAACCTCCTGAATATCAACTAAAAATGGTTCGAGAGCAGTCTGGCCCCCTGTACGAAATAGCAGAAGCTCTGATTTTCAGGGCTTTTGTTGTTTATAGGCAAAGAGACTGATTTTCAGAATTTCACGGCAATCCCAATGATAGTAGCCGTTTTGGGTTGGTTCGAATTTTTAACGGTTTGGCTAAGGAACCTGCGGGTATAGGGGCACGTATTTGTCTTCAAAGTGCCAAGTTTTATTATGTGTATAAATGCTGATTTTACCTTGTCAGCCCACATGTTTACTTAGCCTTTGTTAGGCAACGTTTTCTAGTTCATCGGAAATTGATCTTACGAAGTCTTCTCGTTGTTGTTGGGTAAGAACATTTCTAACCCATGACTTGCACATAGCTCGCCACAATTCTCTTCCCCCTAATGTAAGGTTATCTGCTACATGTTTCACCCAATCATGGTGATCAGCGAGAGTAATGGCATGTTCAGAATTGTCAACCAAATCAGCATGGGAACGTGAAATTGTATCAGCTACATCGGGAAATCCGTTATTCAATAATTGAGTCATCACAACTCTTTCTGGGGCGTCACCTCCCGGCAAAATCAAACACCCTTGAGCTGGGTCTTGGTCGCCATCAAGAGCCACAAGCGTAGGCCTTGTAAAGCGATTTTGGTGCTTCATCGTACCAAGAGAAACTCCAACAGAGGCGGAACCATAAGGTACAACATCAATTCTGGTTAAAATTTCTGGTTGTGTATGAGCCACTATTTCTTCTACGATAATTTTTGCGTCATAGTCCTCAACATAAAAATCGAGTTCTGGATGGTTTTCGTCATCCATTTTGGACAACGCAAATTCAGTACTAACTCCATGGACGACTTGTTTCCCCCTACACTATTAAATACATATACTCGTGCCTCCATAGGAAGTTCGTCAAGTACATATGGAGAGTGTGTCGTGAGAATAAATTGGGCTTTCTTCTCTCTAGAAATAATCGCTAAATCTCTGATTAGTCTTCTTTGTGCTCTAGGATGTAATGAAGTCTCAACTTCATCAATTAATACAAGAGAATAATTTGGGATTTCGAGGGCAACCAGGTCTGCCAATGTCGCTTCACCGGCCCCTTGATGAAAACCAGAATAACTGGCTTCGCCCCAACCAACCACAGGTACCTGTCTATCAGGGTCTGTTCTCGTTGAAGAATGCCTAGCGGTATTATATGTACGACCTACAATCTTGGAAAAACGAGTTTTTTGGTCATCGGAAAATTCTGTGGAAGCACCTTCTTCCAAATTTCTATTGGTCAATCTGGAGTAACCTGTTCTCGCATAGATGGGTTGTATTCTCCTTAAATCTAAATACTTTACAGGTCTATTACGTCTAGTTTCATTCCCCCTCCACCTTGCGGTTGGTTTCCTAACTGAAATGGAATGAAAATCATGCCCTTCTTTAATAGAGGATCGAATTGTTATTCCCTCAATTGAGTCCCAAGCAGTATCAGGGAAAAAATCAGAGGCGTAATAAAATCTATCTGTTTCGTGTTTGTACAAGGCAGCAGCGGCTTGTATGATAGTGCTTTTCCCAGCACCATTTTCACCAACGATGGCGACTATTGGGAAGTTGAATTCTACACGCTGACCTTCCCACCCTCTTAAATTTTCAATTTCCAGCCAGAAGAGGTGCTTTGGGAAATCACCTCGATCCCAGGTGTTTTTTAATCTCCGTATTTCAGTTGATATCATGCTTATTCTTTAATGTTGCCAAACGATTGTATAAAGACATGTCTTTATTTTCTCTGTACGTTCAATTGATCAACCAACAAAAACTTAAAAACAAGGCTACTACAAGAGAAATACAGTTCAGTTTAAACCTAAATTAACCATTTCAATCAAACAACTCCCCAACCTCACCTTTCAATTTTTCAACCTCTTGAATATCAGTTAAAATTGGTTCGAGAGTAGTCTTGTCCTCCGTGATGAAAAATCAATATCCATTAAGCGATGAATTAGAGATTATACCTGTTTTGGACTATCAAAGAAAAGCGGTGAAACCTGGCCAGGATAGCGATCCTTAATTTTTTCTAAGGTCGTTTTCAGTTCGGCCAACTCGATAGGTAGCGCTGTTCGAACTACGGTTTCTCCTTGCTGAAATTCCATTCGACCCAAATGCTCGTATCCGCCTTCCTCTTGAAAAATGTCAATAACCAATCCCGAAACCGGGATCTCTTTTTTGCCATCCTTAAAATACCGATAATCAGCCAGGTAATGGATGTGATCATCATGGAAGGTAAGGACCTCTTTACCAAAGGAATTCCACAGAAAGAGTCGGAGCATGAAGAAGGCCAGCCATCCGAAAAAGGCAAAACCTATGACCACGCCAATATGAAAACCCTTGGCGCTGGAAACAAGAAATCCCAGGACAGAAAAGGGAATGATCGCACAACAAACAGCTACAACGATTAAAAAAATACGAATTCCAAGGGGCGTCTTTTTATGGTGTATAACAATCTGATTCTCCCCAATTTCGGCTCTGGCTTCCATGTGTCGGTTATTTATTGGTGAGACTAAGGTATAAAACAGAGGGGAGTTACGAGACTGGAGAATCGAGTGGCATGTCACAAGCCTAATCCATTGAAAATTACCTGCGGTGATCGCTCTTAGAACTCAAACCCATGGCTATAGGGATTGATGCTGAAAATTGACCCTGAAAATTGTCAAACCTTCTCTTGCCCTTCCAAAAGCTGCTTCTGGTACAGATCAGCATAAAACCCTTCTTCCTTCATCAAGGAATCATGATCTCCTGATTGAACGATACGGCCTTCATCAAGCACGATAACCCGATCGCATTGGGAAGCGGCACTTACTCGGTGCGTGATAATAAGGGCGGTTTTTCCCTTCATCACTTTTTTCAGGTTGCTCAGAATCTTTTTTTCGGTTTCAGTATCTACGGCAGAGAGGCAGTCGTCGAAAATGAGAATAGAAGGTTGAGCAATCAAAGCACGTGCAATGGAAATACGCTGTTTTTGTCCACCCGATAGGGTAATACCTCGCTCTCCAACCTCGGTCTCGTACTGCTCAGGAAAGCCCATGATGTTGTCATGAACCAAAGCTTGTTTGGCTGCCCACTCCACGCGATCTTTTGGAACCTGTCCTTTAGGATCTCCAAAGGAGATGTTGTTTCCAATGGTCTCTGAAAACAGGAAGACATCTTGAGGCACAGCTCCAATAGAATGGCGCAAATCGGTAAGGTGATGATCTTTTACAGGACGGTCGTCAATCCGAATTTCTCCTTGCTCCACATCATATAATCGATTGATGAGTCCAGCCAAGGTGGATTTTCCAGAACCCGTGCGACCCATCACGGCCAAGGATTCACCTGGATTTAATTCAAAGGAAACCTCTTTCAGCGCCTCAATTCCTGAATCCTTGTAGGTGAAAGCTACATTGTCAAAGGTGATTTTTCCTTGGATGTCGCTTCGCGTTTCACTGTGGTTTTGGATATCAGGCTCTACGCTTAAGAATTCATTGATGCGTTGCTGAGAGGCAGCAGCACGTTGAACAAGGGAGGTAACCCAGCCTAAAGAAGCCACTGGCCAGGTGAGCATGTTTACATAGATGACAAACTCGGCGATGTTTCCCATGGTAATCTCCCCGGCAATAGCCAATCGACCGCCGATGAAAATGGTGAGAATGGTACTTAGACCAATTAGCAAAATCATCATGGGGAGGAAGATGGCGTTCACCTTCACCAGGCTCAGAGTCTTGTCTTTGTAATCCTCAAGTTCTTTTTCGAAAAATTCGCTTTTGTGATTCTGTTGGTTGTAGGCCTTGATTACCCGAATACCGGAAAAGGATTCCTGTACAAAGGTGGATAGCACGCTCAACTGGGCCTGCACCCGTTCACTCTTTTTATTGATCAGGTGGCTAACGTAGTAGATGCTGATCGACAATAGAGGAAGCGGAGTGAGTACATAGAGGGTAAGCAAAGGATTTACCCGAAGCATAGTCGTAATCACCAAGGTGAAGAGCACAATCAAGTTGATCGTGTACATTATGGCTGGCCCAAAGTACATCCGTACACGACTCACATCTTCACTAATCCGGTTCATCAAATCCCCGGTGTTGTTTTGCTTGTAGAAGGAAAGACTGAGCTTTTCGTAGTGGGCGAAAATTTCGTTTTTTAGGTCGTATTCAATCAACCGAGACATCACAATGATCGTCATTCGGGTAAGGAAGAGGAAGAATCCTTTGAGTAGAGCCAAGGCCAAAACCAGAGCCGCGAAATAGATCAAAATTCCCGTCAGCGACTGAAAATAATCGCCTTGGAGCGAGCTTCCATCAAACCAGGAGTAGGTTTTCACGGCTTCCAATACCGTATCAAATGCCGTACGAATAACCTGAACTGGATAAATGGCAAAGCCATTGGAAATCACCACAAAGAGAACGCCCAAGGCCAGCCTCCAGCGGTATTTCCAAAAGTATTTATTGAGTGCAAATAGTGCTTTCATTTCCCTCGATCAACCCCTCGCAAAAAGGACGTTTTTTTCCCTACATTTGCCGCGCCTTTTGGCGGAGAAGGATAGTCCTTAAACAGGTGTCAAAACCGCTGCAAAGGTAGTTACGAATCAAAGCATAAATTGTATTTAAACTGATAAGAAATGGAAAATCTTTCCGTAGAATGCAACGTCTTGGAGCTAATGGCCCAGAACGAGCACGAGCAGGTTGTTTTTTGCCAGGATAAAAATTCCGGGTTAAAAGCCATTATCGCGATTCATGATACCACCCTTGGTCCCGCTTTGGGAGGTACCCGTATGTGGCAGTATGACAACGAAGCTCAGGCTTTGAATGACGTATTGCGTTTGTCCCGTGGAATGTCTTACAAGGCTTCCATCAGCGGCTTGAACCTCGGTGGAGGTAAGGCGGTGATTATCGGAGACAGCCGGACTCAAAAGAACGAAGCTTTGATGCGTCGTTTCGGAAAATTTGTTGACAGCCTAAGTGGAAAATACATCACTGCAGAAGATGTAGGAATGTCTCCACGCGATATGGAATACATCCACGATGAAACGGATCACGTAGTTGGTTTGCCATCTGCTTTGGGTGGTGGTGGAGACCCCTCTCCAGTTACTGCTTACGGTGTATACATGGGTATGAAAGCATCTGCTCAGTACGTTTACGGAACAGATAGTCTGGAAGGAAAGAAAGTAGTTGTTCAAGGTGCAGGTCACGTAGGTGAACACTTGATTGGTTACCTGACCAATGAAGGCGCTAAGGTGGCTGTTTCTGATATTTTCGAAGACAAGATCAAATACATCACTGATAAATACAGTGGAGTAGAAGTGGTAGCAGCTGACGCCATCTACGGCGAGCAAATGGACATCTACGCTCCATGTGCTTTGGGTGCTACGGTTAACAACGAAACCTTGGATCAGTTGACTTGTAAGATCATTGCAGGTGCGGCTAACAACCAGTTGCAAAACGAACAAATTCACGGACGTATGGTGATGGAAAAAGGAATGGTTTACGCTCCTGACTTCCTGATCAATGCAGGTGGATTGATCAACTGCTACTCCGAGTTGGAAGGGTATAACCGGGAAAGAGCTTTCTCGAAAACAGAAAGCATTTTCGATACTACTTTGCAAATTCTTAAAGTATCAGAAGAAAAGAATATTCCTACTTATCAAGCTGCTAATGAGCTTGCTGAGAAGAGAATTGCGGCTATTGGTAACATTAACCGCACCTTATAAAATAAAGAGTTTTAGGTGAATCCCTGGTCGCATTTCCGGCCGGGGATTACCTTTGCCTCAAACTACGTTCTTATCCATGCTCAACAGAAGATTTTTCAGAATTAAGGTATTGCAGTCCCTATACGCCTGGTTTCAGTCAGAAGATAATGATTTGGTTCCGGTAGAAAAGGAGTTGTTTAAAAGCGTCAACAAAGTCGAGGAATTATACCTACTGATGTTGTTGCTGGTGGTGGACGTGATGGATTCTGCCCGGAATCTGATCGAAACGAAAAAAGAGAAAATCCTGGCTACCCAGGAAGATCTGAATCCCAATCTTCATTTTGTAGAAAACAAAGCCTTCCGTTTGTTGGAAGATAACGTAGCCTTCAAAAGAGCCATTGATACCCGGAAATTGTCCTGGGGTATTCACTCCGATAACGTAAGAAAACTCTACCGTCAAATTGAAGCCAGCCGCTTGTACGAAGAGTACATGACCAAGGAAGAAGACACCTTTAAAAACGACCGTGCCTTTTTGGTGAAAGTGTATGAGCGATTCTTTGTGGACAATGAAATTTTTGAGCAACTGGTAGAAGAGCAAAGCATTTTTTGGCCAGTTGATCTGGAGTTGGTTCACCTGAACATTATTAAAACACTTCAACGGCTAAAAGCAAGCCAGGATGTAAACTCCAAAGTATTGTTGGATCTCTACCGCGATCAGGAAGACGATACCAAATTTGTGAAAAACCTCCTGAGAAAAACCTTGAGCAGCAATGAAGAGTATTCCGAATTGATCGCTTCTCAAACCCGTAACTGGGAAGTAGATCGTTTGGCCAAGCTCGACATTATCCTCATGAAAATGGCTTTATGTGAAATTGATCACATGCCTACCATTCCGGTAAAAGTCACACTTAACGAATATATCGATCTGTCTAAGTATTTTAGTACGCCTAAAAGCAAAGGTTTCATCAACGGTGTACTTGACAAGATCGTAAACAGCTGGAAAGCTGAGGGACGAATCGTTAAGCAGGGCCGTGGATTGGTAGAATAGATCATGAACACAGTCATCTTTAACCGAAGTCATTCGGTACTCAATGTATTTCTCTCGGAACTTCGAGATACGTCCATTCAACAAGATCCCATGCGTTTTCGGAAAAACATCGAACGCATTGCTGAAGTAATTGGATACGAAATTTCAAAAACCTTTTCCTACGAACCTCAGTCGGTAACGACGCCATTGGGTACGGCTGAGGAACTCTTACCCCAATCACAACCCGTTATTGCCAGTATTCTCCGTGCAGGACTCTCCATGCACAGTGGACTGCTCAATTACTTCGATCGGGCGGAGAACGCCTTCGTATCGGCCTATAGAATTGAGAAGGATAACGGAGATCTCGACTTTCATGTCGAATACAATGCCAGTCCAAGTTTGGATGGCAAAACTTTGATTCTGGCCGACCCCATGTTGGCCACCGGATCTTCCATGTGCCTGGCCTACGATGCCTTGCTCAGACATGGAACTCCAGCCCAGGTTCATTTAGCTTCCGTCATTGGTGCTCCCGAAGGAGTAGAAAAAGTACGTGCTTATTTCCCAGAAAATACCCAACTTTGGATAGGTGCAGTGGATGAAAAACTGAATGACAAAAGCTACATCGTTCCGGGACTCGGTGATGCAGGAGATCTGAGCTACGGAATCAAAGAGTAATTCCGAATGAAAACCCTATTTTACCGGTTGGTGCTCAAGTTTGGCGGTTGGACCGTCGTTAACCACAACCACGAAACTGTGGAGCAAGCGGTTATCATTGGTGCTCCCCATACCAGTAATTGGGACTTTGTATATGCCTTGCCCGGACTCAACGAATTGCAAATAACCGGCTATCGCTACCTGATAAAAAAGGAATTCTTTTTCTGGCCTTTTAGTTGGTTGTTTAATTCTACTGGAGGTATTCCCGTAGACCGAAGCAAAAAAAACGACTTGACTGAAAACCTCAAGGCGATGTTGGCCAGTGGCGAATTGAAATACCTGCTGTTTCCACCAGAAGGGACCCGAAGCAGGGTAGAGCGTTGGAAAACCGGATTTTACTACACCGCTATTGATACCGGACTACCCATCATCCTTGGTTATATGAACTACAAGGACCGTCAAATGGGCTTAGGGAAGGCATTTTATCCTACTGGAGACCTAAAAAAGGACCTGGCTGAGATTGAGAAGTTTTACGAGAACATTCCCGGCAAGAATCCTAAGAATTATAATCCTCAGATTTTTCTTCGCGAAGAATAATTGAATAAAACCACAATAGAAATCAACACAAAATATGGGCATTTTTAGTGCATTGGGAAAGAAGAAACAACCCGAATTCAAGTTTACCGATTCTGAGACCAAAGCCTGCTTTACCTGCGATCATGTGGTTTCTGGAGAGCGGTCGATTGTATACGTTGCCCACGATGCCGATGGTGATTGGCACTTTATGTGCGACGGAGATGACCACACCGAAGAAAATGCCAAAATCATTTCCTTAAAACAGGCCGTAGAACTCGATCCTTCCGTCAACGATCTTTATGAAATGCCAATTGGTGTTGGAGCGGTTCGCAAATCCCCAGGGGAGAGATGGGAGCCGTTTCGGTTGACGGAGTAATAATTTAAGAAACCAGAATTCGAGACTAACTAACCTAATTGCCTATGGGCGATGTATTTATCTACCTGATAATCCTAACCGTACTTCTACGAAATGGCTTATTTATTTGGAAGAGGTTTAAAATGGAAAATCGGGGTTATAAATACCCCTTTTTTAGATCTTGGCCTATGGTGCGTGCCGATTTCAAAGCGAGAATAGAGGTTGATTCTAAGCTAAAGCGTGAGTACGAGCTCGCTGTTAAAGTTATTATCGGAATAGGTGTCAGCCTGGGAGGGTTGATTATATATTTTGGGCTGTAAACCTATTTATTAGAATGATCACTTCGCCGTTGAAAGTGATTCTGCATAAAACTTTCCCCAATCAGAAATGCTGTCGATGACCGGGCTTAGGCTTTTTCCCACTTCCGTGAGTGAATATTCTACCTTGGGTGGAACGGTGGCATAGGCCTTTCGGCTGATGATCTTTTTTTCTTCCAAATACTTCAATTCTTTGACCAACATACGAATCGAAATATCCGGAATGGCACGTTCCAATTCCTTAAAACGCAATGTTCCCTTATCCAGGAGAACGTACAAAATGGCAAACTTCCATTTCCCTTCCAGGGTGTTCATGGCCAGGTGAAAAGGACAGTTTAAATATTCTTCCAAAGTTTTTTCTCTCATAACCTATTGATTTCCATCAATGCTCACATTTATGTTATTACTTACCATAGATGTAACTACTTGCAAAAAGTATAGCATTGACTATAGTTTTGTCGCTCATAAATCGTTTTAAACCAGATAAATGAGACTACAAAAACACATAAAATTTTTAATAATCACACTATTTTTTGGATCCATTCTTACCGGGTGCAATTCATCCTCGACCCAGGAACCAAAAGAAAATTCCGATAACCTAAAAACTTACAAAATGGAACTAAGCGAAAACAAAAAGCTGGTTAATGAATTTGTTGAAGCTATGAGAACTTCAAACGTGGAAAAACTGGCTACGATGATCACGGACGATTTTAGTTGGTGGATCATTGGAAAACCAGAATACCTGGCTACGGGTGGAGAGCACGACAAAGAGTACTTCCTCGGTTTCTTTAAAGGGGACGAGTTGTTTCCCGAAGGAGCCGACTTCAAAACCACTTCCATGATTTCAGAAGGAAACGTTGTAGCAGCCGAAGCCGAGTTTAAAGCACTTACCGCCATGGGAACCCAATACGAGAACTACTACCACTTCCTATTCATCATTGAAGACGGCAAAATCAAACGAATGAAAGAGTACATGGATACTTATCACGCCAAGGTGACATTTGGATTGTAGATCTAAATCAAATTGGATATAGAATTCTTCATCTGTTGTTATTTTTGGTTGCCTATAAGAGCTAACCGATATGATCCTTGGATTTGAAAATTTAAGCCAGCAAACCACAGAATTGAATGAATTCAAACTTAAATGGAGATTTACCGAAGAGGAATTTGATGTTTTACCTGCGGTACATCTCGATCAGCTCCAACCGCTAAACTCGAATGGAGCGCAATTTCTATGGGATTATATTTCTCATTCCGGATTGCATAAAAACACCCCTTTTGACAAGGATTTCTTTTCGGTAGTAGACAAAGCCAAGATTCGGGAGGGGAAAGAAAAAGAAATCAAGAAATGGTTGTACCAACGAGGAATACCTTTTGAAAAGAGGGTGTTCCTTTCTTGGCAACCAGATTGCGGGATGATCGTACCCTGGAAAATCCTGATCAAATATTTCGATAGCTTTTACTACGGAGGTTCTGATGATCTAACAATTATCGACGAAAGCCTCAATTGGGCCTTGCTATTTTATCACGAGGATGAAATCTACTTTGGAACCAACAAGAAGTTTGAACCAAGTGATTCGTTTGAGGATGTTAATTTTCTTTGGTGAGTTTCCTGTACTTAAATAAACCGTCAAGAACTTAATCTAAATGCAAGCCAAAATAACCTATCAATTTTCTAATCCCTTGTGGAAATCCGGAATGGAAGGAGCCTGGCATTTCGTCTCCATTCCCATGGATATATCGAAAGAAATTCGTGAACACTTGCAATGGCAGGAAGAAGGTTGGGGTAGAATGAAAGCCACCGTAAGGATAGGAGAAACCGAGTGGAATACTTCCATCTGGTTTGATTCCAAAGCAGGCTGCTACATATTACCTATTAAATCTGCAGTGCGTAAAAAGCTATCTATTCAGGTTGGAGATACGCTGGAGGTCACTTTGTTGATTTAGGAGGATGATTGATTTTACAAAAAGAATGGGTAGTATTGGGCTTAGGTCTATCCACTAATTTGGGTTCAAGGCAATAGGAATGGATTTTGGCCGTCACTTAACCGTAATTAGTTCAATTCCCATGAAACCACTCATCTTACTACTCTTACTATTAGGATTAGGCGATGTCGCTTTCGCCCAGGAAGACACCGTCTTCATCCGTCAAAACCGGGATTGGACGGCAGACACCTTGGTCTATGAAACGGATACCTTGATCTTTCCATCGGGAATGGCCCGTCATATTTTATCTGGGACCACGGTATTACCATCCACGCACGGACAAATTCATGCTAAGGGCTATGGACTTTACCTCAAAGAGGTTTCAAGATCGGCATGCAAAAGCCATGGAGAGGAAGTGTATTGGAGCAAGGACAAGATTAACTCAGTGCAGCGAACGGATACGAGTATCACGGTGGACCTGACCATTTACGACAACTGTTGCTACGATTTTCTTTGCGATATTGAAATTGATGAAGAGCGCGGTGGCTTGATTCTCGCTTATCAAGGATATGGCTCTCACTGCGCCTGTGATTGTTGTTTTGGCTTAACCTTTCATATTGGGGATTGGAATATTCCGGATTTAAAGGAGATAAAAGGAGTGATGATCAAAGGGGAAGAAAAGTCATTCAGAAAATTGGAATAACACCGAGATGTTAGACTTTACCCATTTAGACTACCTTAAAACCGGAAACGAACGTCAGCGGAGAGCGTATCGATGTTTATCCGATCTGAATATTCTTGAAAACCTAAAAGACTACGATCCACTTTTGACAGGCACCATACCCATTGAAATTGACCTTCCCGAAAGTGATTTGGATATCATTTGTTACTGCCATAATTCGAATGAATTTGAAGCCAAATTGAATACCCTGTATTCGGAGTATCCCAATTACCGGATTCATACCAGTACCTGGAATAATCTTCCGTCAACGGTTGCAAAATTCAGCACACCGGATTTTGATATTGAAATCTTCGGTCAGGATTGTCCAACGGAAAAGCAGAATGCCTATCGGCACATGCTTAAGGAGTATGAAATACTTAAAGCCAGGGGAGAGCTGTTCAAGGCTGAAGTCATCCGATTAAAAAGAGAAGGCATGAAAACGGAGCCCGCCTTTGCTCATTTGCTGGGCTTGGACGGCAATCCTTATGAAGAACTACTAAAAGTTGAGGTGTGATTGGAAGCCTATATTGAAAATCCGATTTTTGTCTCTTCAAATCAATTGAAATAGTCAAGCGGTGCAAGCAAGAATCATAGAACCCAGCGAAGTATTGAAGGACTTTGTTAAGTGCTATTGGATTTTGGAGGGCTCGAAGGACCAAACACCTCAAAAAAACACGATTGTTCCGGATGGAACGATGAAATTGATTTTTCACTACGGCGATTTGTACCGACACCATCCCCAAATCGGGTCGTCTTTTTTATTGCCGAGGTGCTTTTTAATCGGTCAGCTTACCGGACCTTATGTAGTAGAACCAACCGGGACTACGGGCATTTTTATGGTCCGTTTTCACCCCAATGGATTTTTACCTTTTACTACGATTCCCATTCACGAGATGGAGAACACGGCGGTTCCTCTTGAAAATTTGTTTGGTGAAAAGGGAAGGGAAATGGGGATCCAGATTATAGAGGCAGCTAACCAACAGGAGCGTATCGAGAGAATCGAAGCATTTTTGCTTGGCCGATTATCGGAGGTCAAGACTCAGGATCGTATTGTGAATTCCACTCTTGATATTTTGGCAACGGCCAACGGTCAGCTATCTATCAATGATCTTTCAGAACAAGCCAATCAAAGTCGAAGGGTGCTGGCTCGTAAGTATTCTACCTCGGTTGGATTAAGTCCCAAGCAATTGTCCAAAATCATCCGTCTGCAATCCAGTTTAAAATCCTTGCTTAAAACCCAAAATTCCAAACTTACCCGGGTTGCCCATGAACATGAATACTTCGATCAAGCTCATTTTATCAAGGACTTCAAAGAGTTTACAGGCTTGACCCCGAAGGAGTTTTATGGGGATCATTTTAAGATGTCGTTGATCTTCGAAAGCGGAGATTAACGCGGTCCCATTTTTACAATTTTAGGGAGTGAGGGATCGGCAATTTTGCCTTCAAACATCAAAAAATGAGTACTATGAAAAGTGTAAATCCGGTTTGTTGGTTCGATATCTATGTAGCCGATTTAGAAAGAGCCAAGAAGTTTTATGAATCAGTGTTTGACTTAAAAATGATGGACCTCCCTCCAGAATGGGGCAAGCAATCGACTTTTCCATTTGAAAATGAGGGAAGCAATGCTACGGGAGCTTTGGTGGAGAAAGAGGGCTATACAGCCAGCGAGAATAACACGGTCGTTTATTTTTCATCAGAAGATTGTACTACGGAAGAGGCTCGAGTGAAGGATTCAGGAGGGCAAATCATTCGACCCAAAATGGCCATTGGTGAGTTTGGCTTCATCTCCATTCTGTTGGATACGGAAGGCAATACCATTGGACTTCATTCGAGAAAATAGCAAGTACATCATGTGCTAATGCCTAAAGGCGGTCCAATAATATTCTTGGGCCGCTTTCTCCTTTCTTTTGGAATTGTCCATTTATATTGCGGGATCAAAATTGGGAGGCATTAAGCCACTATCAGATTGAAAATGGACATTCAAATAACACCCATATCTGACAAGGACTACGATCCAATAATCAACGGATTAAACGATTGGTGGGGCGGTCGAAACATGACCGATATGCTACCCAGATTGTTCTTTAAACACTTTACAGGAACGAGCCTTATTGCCAGAAGCGAGGAGCTGATTGCCGGTTTTATTATTGGATTCATCTCTCAGGATAATCCAGAATTGGCTTACGTTCATTTTATTGGCGTTAATCCAGATTTTCGTGAGCAGAAATTGGGAAAAAGACTCTATGATTCTTTTTTCAAGAAAGTGGCCAAACAAGGTATTCAGGAAGTAGAGTGCGTAACTTCCATTGATAACAAGGCCTCGATTCAATTTCATCGTAAAATGGGTTTTAGAATAGTACCTGGTTCCAGCGAAAAAAAGGGGATTTCCTATACCCAGGATTACGATGGACCGGAAGAGCACAGAGTTGTGTTTCGTTATCACCTGGAGAACTATTAATTTCAAGGATTCAAACACCGCAAAGGATTGATCTCGATAATATCATATTGTTGTAGTTCCATGCTGCTTTTATTGGGGCTAAACCTCTGTGTAAAAGCTCAGCAGCCGGAAGCTTCACCTTTGTTGGAATTGGAGACCAAAGCCATAACTCAACAGGATTTTGAACAGTACAAAAACACCTTTGATTCTTACCAACCACCGATTCTGGACTCAAATGGAATTATCAAGGCTCTAAATGCTTATTTGGTGACGAATTGCGACGAAATCTGTGAATCTCATTTGCTTGATCAAGATGGAAAAGTTTGCTTACTTCCCTCGGACTACGACTCCGGAATTTTGGGCCTCCTTTTTTCGCCCGATGCAAAACAGATGATCGTCTATTCATCGTATGATGGGCCTGAATATTCCAATTTTTACGAAAATCGATCTGAAATTTTGATCTACGAGGTGGATACTACCCAAGGGCTTAAGGGCATTCAATATGCCGGAAGTTATACTACTCCGGATTGGTCGTTGGAAGACTTGACTTGGGTAAATTCAGAGACTTTGGCTCTGATGGTTTATCGAGGTTCCAAAACCACCCAGGGAGTGGATGGAGGATACGAGTATTTGTCTGCTAAAATGATGTTTATCAGTCCTGCTAAATAGAAGCAAGAATGTATCTAATTGACTGAATCGTTGTAGCCAAGCTCTTTTCTTCCTAAATTCAAGCCATGCTTCTTCGAATTCTATTTGGATTAATCCTCATTACCTGTCCTTTCCTAGTTAGTGCCCAATACAGCTGGGAGCAGAAAACCGATTTTCCCGGGGGAGTGCGCATCAATTCGATTGCCTTTTCCATTGGAGATCGCGGTTATGTAGGAGGCGGTGGAATAATAACGGCTGTTACCGCCTTTGACGACTTGTGGGAATACAACCCGTGGACTGACACCTGGTTGAAAAGGGCGGACTTTCCAGGTACTCCTCGAACCCAGGCGGTTTCCTTTTCAATGGGAGGCAAGGGCTACGTGGGTATGGGCTTTGACCCGGTAAACAATTACATCAAAGATTTTTGGGAATACGATCCCGATACCGATCAGTGGACACAATTGGCTGATTTTCCCGGATTACCTCGCGACTATGCCGTTGCTTTTTCCATCGGAGACTATGCCTATGTGGGATTAGGAACACGATTCAATGTTGGCCAACTTGATTTTTACCGTTACGATCCATCTACCGATCAATGGAGTGTTAGAGATAGTTTTCCAGGATCGGCCAGGACCAACCCGGTTGCCTTTGCCCTTGGTGATAAGGGATATGTGACTTTGGGGGCAGAAACCAATCCACCCAATTGGCCCAATGATTTGTGGGAATACGACCCTTCCACAGACTCCTGGACTCGAAAATTGGCAACCATTGGTGGTACCCGAAATCAAAGTTTAGGTTTTAGTGTAAAGCACCTGGGATTGGTCGGATTTGGCAATAGTTCCACAGGATTGAGAAAAGACTTTTGGATCTATGATCCTACTCAGGACGACTGGTCGATTGTTACCTCCAATATTCCAGCGGATGTTCGCAATGCAGCCATCGGGATGACGATAGGCAATCGAGTATTCGTAGGCTTGGGAAATAATGGAACTACTGACCTCAAGGATTTTTGGGAGTTAAAAGGCGTTGTACCTGAAAACCTGGAGGCTGAGGAGATTACCAGAACTCAATCTGATATTCAATTTTACCCCAATCCCATGACTACCGAAATCCGATTTGTTTGGAACCGGGAAGAGACTGGAACCCTGGTCTGGTATCAGTCTTCCGGAGAGATTGTGGCCGAGTATTCTGTTCACCAAACCTCCCAAGTAGTTGTTTCTCGAAATGGAATGGCTGCCGGTATTTACCGGGTTCAATGGCATTCAGAATCCGGAAGGGTAGAAGACCTGGGTAACGTCCTCCTTTTGGATTAAGGTTGAACAGTTCCGTACCGGCTTTTGATGGCTGAGTAGGAATAATCCGCTGGATCATAACCTACTTGTCGAGTCATACTCTGGTGGATCACTTTCATATCTGCAGCTGACTTACGCATACTATTGGTCATCGAATCCCTCGACCCATATTCAGAAATTTTGAATCGCTCGTAGTCGCCGATCACTTCTTCGCAAAATATAGTCGGGTATTCCTGTTCAGCATTTTTACCCATTCGCCATCCGACCAATTCACCATCACGAATATGTTCATAGGCCCGAATATGACCTTTGGGATAATACTGAAATAGATAACCTTCTCGCTTTTTATGACTGTAGGTAACTACGGTTTTCATCCGCTGTCCCCGAGGGGAAGCTGTCAGGCTAAAGTATTGAGGATGGTGCATTTGAGATTTGGGAAACCACTCCGTCCATTTCTCATTCTTTCCCTTTGTAGTCAGGTCAATTTCAACGGATGCCAGAAGCGTGTCCCGGCGGTAGTAGCGAATGAGTTGTTTTTCATTTTGCAGGCTGTTGGTCCATTTGCCATGTCGCCTAAAGGAGCCTTGAAAACCCCATTGAGGGTAGGTCCAGATTCCATCATCCTGCTCGTGCGGATAACCAGATACAGGCACTTGGGGGAGATTTTCCAGAACCACCTGGCCTTCCCAGCCTTTATCTTCCACCTGATTTAGTTTGGCGTAGTACTTTCCATTTTTTCGGGTAATGGTAAAAAGGTCACCACTTGTATTGATAATCTGATAGAATTTTACCCCTGCTTCATCAAATTTGATCTGCAACCACAGGTAGTTGTTATGATCCCTCATTTTCCAATGTCCCACTGGTTTTCCGTGGTCATAGTACACCTCTTGCAAGTAAACGCTGTCGTATTTTAAATAGCCAAAACCATCGGGCTTTCCATGGACAAAATTCAGGTGGTAAGATTCTCTTCCTAATTGGTCAAATCGCTGCATTAGCCCATGGCGTTGCCCCTCCTTAAAAGCCAGGCGATCTGCCATTCCTCCGTCCACTCGATAACGAGTCCAGGTACCGGATTTTTTGCCGTTTTTAAATTGTCCTTCTACCCATATTTTTGGTTCTTGAGATTGGTAGGTACTGTGCCATTGCCGCCATTTGCCGTCTAAAACACCGTTTTTGCATTCCCCTTCATACCAGGGAGCCCGGAACGAGGTGGCGGTATCTCCTTTTTGAAGAGCTGGTTGGTGGCCTTCTAATTGATAGGCTTTTCCACATCGCGGGGAAACAATGTCGCGGTATATGTCAAAGTGATAGGTCGGCTGAATCCAGGCCAGTTCCTCAGGTGTAAAGCCGCTTTCATTCATCCAATTCTTATAAAAGTCAGGAGCGATTTCCGATACATAGGCGAAGTTGTTGGCAGCAACAATCTGCTTCACCGCTTCGTGCTGATTGGATTCAAGCATAAGTTGGCCCACTGCACAGGCATTGCCGTTGGAACCCACAAAGTAGGGCTGCCGAAGGTCAGGATGCTGGTCGTTATTTGGAAATTGACCTCTTTGGGCATATTGTTCCAGTTGGTCGAGTAATTGCCTTCTACGAATCTGTTGCTCCTCAGTTCGGGAAGTAGTATCCGTCCGAAGTTTGACAACCACTTGAATCAAGTGAAACTGGATCAACTCCCGTTCCGACCAGGCCCGATCCGATTCGTTTTGCAAGAGAGGATTCGGATGGTTTACCCACTGGGCATTCAGCTCGACCAGCCGATCATAAACACTTTGTGAAGACAACGAAAAGCTCGTTAAGAGGATCAGGTATGTGAGTAGGTGTTTCATTTTCAATCTCTCCCGATAACCATCGGGATCGAATCCCGTTTCAAATTTCCGAATTCAAAACCGTTTCCAGTTCTTTGCTGAAGGCCATATTTTCTCCCATTTTTTCACCTTGCCTAATGCAGGATTGAATGGTGGTAAGCGCTTTTTGTCGTTGGCCATCTTTGTAGAGCAGCCAGGCGTATGTATCCAGGTATGCGTAGGAGCTATCTATTTGAGTTAGGGAATCCATCCAGTGAAGAGCTAATTCATCAGCTCTCAAGTCATTGGAGTATTCCTGAATTTTCCAGGCATATCGGTTTAGGTCATTTCGGGATAGATTTCCCGCCTTTAGGTTTGCTTTCACCTGATTCGCGATCAGATCCCATCTTTCGGTCTCTACCCAAAATAGTTCCTTGTACTCAGGGATAAATCGGTCGGCATCTTCCGCGTTAAAGAGTTGTTCTGCTTGGGTTAAGGCTGCGGCAAACTTGTTGGAGTCCTGGCTTAGAATGGCATTCTCCAATTGTTGATGACAATGGTATTCCAAGGCATGGTATACATCGGCTTTGCCAAAGCGTTGTTCGTATGCATTTCGATCCCTAATAAGATTGGCGTAGACACTTTCTGGTCCGCCGAGGCCAAGTAAAACAGCAAATTCGGTTTCTGTTTGAAGGTTGGCATGTTCTTGCCAGTAAGCTTCCCAGTCTTTGACCTCGTATTTCTTTTCGCGGTTTAGGTGCTCGACGTAAAATTGGGGGAAGGATAGGGTATCCTTGGTGATTCCTGTTAAATACTTTTTTTGTTCATGTCCCTCCACTCCTTGGTGAAGAAACTGAAAGAACTTAGCCAGAGATTCAGGAGTCTCTTCAAACCTTCCGTATTGTTTGTTGATGATGTCGCCCTTGGCCGTCGAAACAATGTAGGTAGGGTAGGAGGTAACATGGTGTTTTAAGGCCAGGTTAAAACTGTCTTTTTTCTCGGCATCGTATTTAAAAACCAGGTAATGGGCGGCCAGGCTATCGGCAAATTCTTGGTTTTGAAGCTGGGCATCAAATACTTTGCAGGGGCCACACCAGTCGGTGTAGAAGTCCATTAAAATCAGCAAATCGTATTTCTCGGCGAGCTTTTGGGCTTCGTCCCAGTTTTGTTCCACCACTACCAGTTCTTCTGGTTTGTTGGTAGGAATACTACAGGTGATGGCTAAGGCGATTAAGAAGGATAAAACAACACTTATTCTCATGAAATTGGGATATACAATTATCATTCCCTTTTGAGTCGAATTGGAATCGGAATCGATGGACCCAAAAAGAGAGAACGGTTTAATTTTATGGAATATTGGAAAAATGGTATCCTCTTTATAAAATAAGACGCATGCAATTCAAGTTTCCACAGATCATTCGAGAGAAATATTTAGTTCTGCCGATCCTGTTTCTTTTCATCAACGTGATGGCACTTGCTCAGCAGTATACCAAGTATCCCATGGATGTGCAGCGAGTGGTCTTTACGGATTTGAACGAGGCGCTTAAGGATCCTGAAAGGGTTTTTCGGCTCAAGTTGTCCGGGCAAAAGATGGGTGAGGTACCAGAATCTCTTTTGGTTTTTAAAAACCTGCAAATGCTATGGCTGGACAGTGTTGGATTGAAAGAATTTGACTTGGAAAAAGGTACCTTCAAAAATCTTCTGTTTCTAAGTCTAATGGGAAATCAACTTACCGACCTAAAGATTCCACCGGGTTGTATGTCAGATTTAAACCAGTTGTATTTGGATGATAATCAACTCACCGAATTTCCTGATGTAGCCAATCCTTTTATCGCCATCACCACTCTTTCAATTCGCCAGAATAAGATTACTCAAATCCCGGCACCTTGTGAAGAATGGAAACACCTCCGATTTCTATACCTCGACTACAATCCCTTGAAAAATGCGAATCAGGCCTTTGCCCTCTCATCTGATTTTGAACGACTCAGTTTTTACCAAACGGGGCTTAGAACATTGAAATGCTCACAAGCTCAGCGTAAATTGGTCAAGTTGGTTATCAGCGACAACCTTATCGACTTCAAGGATTGGAATCCCGATGATTTTCCACGATTGGCTTATTTGGATGTCAGCTACCATCCCAATTTGGGCCCCGAGTTTTGGAACAAGGCTGTAGAATTGCCTCGGTTGAAATTCCTGGTGGTTGAAAGTGCCGGCATTCAAGAAATACCAAGCTCAATTGGTGCGCTAAAGGGACTTCGCGAAATATCCCTCTTGGGTAATGAAATCAATCATTTACCCCAGGAGTTTTATGCCCTGGATCTTCGCTTGATCAATTTGGAGTACAATCCCTTAGCTTCCCGAGATAAGGAACAGCTGAGTCAGGTATTCGGGAAAAATGTCTACTATTAGTAGATCAGTGAATTACGTCAGTTGGATCCGTATTTATTTCCGTAAAATGGAATGATAATTGCAACAATTTGGGTTCAATCCAAACCCGAGTGAATTCACCCTTCCCATATCCATCATCCTTCTTTCGGTTATACCCACTCAGCGAGAAATTCAACAAAAACACCCCACCGATCCTCGTTCTCGTCTTCGTTCTCGTTCTCACACAGGTGCTCCTACTCCCATCCTCTCTTCCCGCTCAAAGAAGGTTGAAGTATGCAGATCTAGTTGACAAGATCGTGGTTACGGATTTGGAGATGGCCAAGAAATACCCCAACAAGGTGAAGAAACTCGATCTCTCCGGTCAGCATTTTGCAAAGATTCCTGATGAGGTCTTCTTTTTCCGAAACCTCGAAGTGCTTCGTATGGATAGTGTGGGATTACAAGAGGTGAATTGGATCAAGGGAAAGCTGAGAAAATTGGTGCGCTTGGAGTTGAACGGAAATGAACTTACCGAATTCAAAATTCCAAAGCGACAGTTGTCCCATCTTCAGGAATTGTATCTCGATGACAATCAATTGACGACTTTTCCCCAGTTTGACAATCCTTACATGACCTTAAAGGTTTTGTCGCTTAGAAAAAACAACATTTCCCAAATCCCTTTAAACTATACAGAGCTCAAGAATTTACGGTTCCTCAATCTGGATTCCAATCCCTTGGATAGGGCTGAGGATGCCTTCTCCTTATCCCTTGGCTTCAACGAGTGAGTCTTTATGATACTGGCCTGCGTTCTCTTTATGTTTCACAAAAGCAGAACCATCTGCTTAAACTCGTTATCAGTGACAATCCGGTTCAATTTGATGATTGGGACCCTGCTATGTTTCCCAGTCTGGACTATTTGGATGTGAGCTACAATTATTACCTGGATTGGCTCTTTTGGGAGAAGTTATCTGCGCTCACTTCCTTGCGATTTTTTGTGGCCGAGGGTGCCGCGATTACTGAGATCCCCAGCTCCATTGCTGAGTTGCCCCACTTAATCGAGATTTCCCTTTTGGGCAATCGTATCCATGAACTACCGGATGAGTTTTACTTACTTCGATTGCGCCTGGTCAACTTGGAGTTTAACCCGCTTGAGAGAACACATCAAGTTCGGCTCGAAGAAGTTTTTGGCAATCGAATCTTGTATTAAAAGCATAAAAAAAGCTCCTCGCTTTACGCTGAGGAGCTTTCTGTGAGTTCATTGGGTTGCAAATCTATTGTTTGATTACCCTAAAGTCATATAAGTCTTCCGGAGCCTTGCCAACCAATTGAAGGTGGTATTGCCCAACAGCCCAATCGGATACGGGAAGTGTAAACTTTTCCTGGGGAGTCAGATTAACTGAGCGATCCAAAACCAATTTTCCACGGGCATCCACCACACGTAATTGATATTCACCCGTTAATTCACCCACGAGATGAATGGCCTCGTGGGAGGGGTTTGGATACAATTGAAGCTGGGCCAATTGTTCCTCGTTGATCCCATCCGGTCCGGATGAACTATCGTTTTTCAACTTTTGGGGTTGCTGAAAACCTTGGGTGATAATCAGGGTAGGGGTGGTTTGCATAACCACTGCCGTCTCTCCCACGGTAGAGGAGATTTCCAGATTACCTGCTTTTTGGGTGGTCCCAGCTGAGCCTATAACGGTTCTCTCCAGGGTTTGTCCCTGAACCGAAAAGGTACAAAGCAGAGCTCCCCAGGCGAGGATAAAATACTTACTTACCATGGTTGTTCATTTGAGTTTCCAATTGCTCAATACGTTGCTCCAGCTTTTCGATGTAGTCCTGCTGCTCTTGAATAGCCTTGGTCAACACAGGGATCATTCCAATGTAGTTTACGGCTTTGTATTCGAGCGTTTCCGGATTTTCATCCAAGGCTTGTACACCTACAGCGTGACGTTGAACATCCACTAATTCAGGAAAAGACTTTTCCAGGTTTTGAGCAATAAATCCAATTTGCTTTCCTTCGGGCAAGTTCATTTTACCGGCCATTCCTTCCTGGCTGTATTCGTAGGTAGCTACTTCCACATTTTCGATACGTGTCAAGGCGCTTTCGAGAGGAAGAATATTCGTTTTTAACCGTGCGTCGGAAGCAGAAGAAAGAGTTCCTGTATAGGTTACGTTTCCGTCAAAGTATCCGGCATAATTGGTTCGGGCACTATCTGCCCAGGCAAAGATCCCGTAGTTGGTTTTGGTGGTGGAGTTGTGTTTTTTGTCTGCCAAGGCAAACACACCCATGTTGAATTGTCCGTTACCGCGGCTATGAGAATAAACCCCGTAGTTACGAGTGCTGGCATCTTCACCGGCTGAAGCTCTCATACCAAAGTTGTTTTGACCCGCTGTGGTTTGAGCCAGGAAGAATCCACCTACAGCTCCACTTCCGTTGTATAGGGTAGTGGCGCTTCCGCTAACGGAACTCCGAATACCGATGTTGTTAAATGCACCACGTCCTACTTTAGTAATCCAAAGACCATGTGTAGTAGCCTGGTTACTGGTAGAGCCAGTGGAGGTCAAAATAGCGGTGGCAAAATTGGCATTTCCAGTTCCTACAATGGTGTCTTCAATTTCGAATGCACCACGGGCTGAATCAACACCAATTCCAATACGGTAGGTAGTGTGAGCGTAAGTCGTTCCAATTTCTTTCCAAACCTTGCTGCTGATCGACTCTGGTGCCCAGTTGGTACCATTCCACTGCAGTACTTCTCCGTTTGCCGGAGCGGTAGTTGCCACATTGTTACCTTGAATTTTGTTGGCGTTCCATAGCGCTGTTCCGGTATTTGCCGAGAAAGCAGTACCGGTTAAAGTAAGTCCAGTTCCAGCTGTATAGCTTCCCGTATTATCGGCGGATGGAGCCCAGGCCGAACCGTTCCACTTCAATACTTGACCGTTGCTTGGAGAAGTATTCGCCAAGTTGTTTCCTTGCAATTGACTGGCGTTCCAAAGTGCGGTACCCGTATTGGCGGAAAAAGTAGTTCCCGAAAGAGTAAGACCTGTACCAGCCGCATAAGATCCTCCCGTGTTATCAGCAGATGGAGACCAGGAGGAACCGTTCCATTTTAGCACCTGCCCGTTGGCCGGAGTAGAGTTGGCTACGCTGTTGCCTTGCAATTGATTGGCATTCCACATGGAGTTACTGGCATCTGCCGCAATGGTATTTCCGGTGATGGTAATTCCATTACCACCTACGTAATTGGTTCCACCACCAGAGCCAGTCACCGGCTTCCAGGTAGTACCGTCCCAACCGAGCACCATTCCGTTGCTGGCACCGCTGGTGCTTACATCTGAAAGGTCGTTGATGGAGAGGGTAGGGATATTCTCAACGTCTCTGGCCATCAAGGCATAAGGGACAGCCTCGAAAGCTACGCTACCCATATTCACAAATCCGTTTCCGGCATTCAGTTCGATTTTTAGGTGGTGTTTTTTGGCACCCCATTGTAGTGCTCCAAAGTTATCGGAGGTAGATCCCTGCCCAATAACGATGGTAAATAGTCCGTAATCGCTGGTGGTTACTTGATGGGTTTCCGTGTACTCCACGTTCGAACCCGTTCCACCTGTGGCAATAACCGCTTTAACGGTGATAGATGAATTGGTAAGAAGGTTGCCAGAACCGTCTCGAGCTACGGCTTGGTAATTGATTCCCGAAGGAGTTTGAGCCAGAAGAGAAATATTCAAGCCCAAGATTAGTAAGGTGATTAATGAAGATTTAAAAATTCGCATGATTAATTTGTTGAAGGTGTTTATTCGAAATCTAAAAGTAATCGAAAAAGAGAAAGGAATTAATGGGTATAAATCAATAAAAGAAATGAACTTAATTACCTCTACAGGACTTCTCTCATTTGGTTTGGTTGACTAAAGAATTAATGTAATGATTGGGAGAAAACGGAACCTAAATGAGAATGGCGCAAGGGTATGGGATTTCAAGGATATGCGAACAATAACTCCATCAACAATTCAAGATTGAAGATTTAAATTGAATATTGAAAATTAAAAAAGGGCCACTCCGTTTTTGCAGAGCAGCCCTTTTCCTATAGGGTACTGATATTCGAGGCTTATTGAATCACCAGGCGGGAAGTTTTAACTCCCTCTGCAGTGTGTACACTAAGTAGGTAAACGTTAGCAGGAACGTTATCCAGGTTCAAAGTGTGAGTCACAGCGTTTACTTCCGAAGAAGTGATCATACGACCTTTCAAGTCAAACAACTCGATACGCTCAATGCTTCCTTCCTGAGAAGCGATGAACACCTGACCGTTAGCCGGGTTTGGGTAGATTACCAATCCGTTGTTCTCAGCGATGTTTTCATTCACCGCATCAGGCTGATTTGGATCAAATACTTCCCAGATAGAAAGGGTAGAGCTTACTTCGTTGGAAGCTACCAAAAGGTTCTTGTCGTTAGGGCTGTTGGTGTAAGGAATGAAAACCAATCCTTCTGGACCTAAGTCTCCGTCACCGGTAGCCGTGTCACGCATAATGTTTACATCCACAAAGCTGGCTTGCTGTGGATTGGTAATGTCGTAAACCATAACTCCACCGGTACGCTCCATTCCAACAAAGGCGTAAGTGTTACCGCTGATGGAAGCAAGGATTACCGCTTCTGGCTCAGGTCCTTTATCATCACTTCTGTTTTTGATGGTCAATCCGTCTTTAGAAGTGTTGAAGAATTTGGAGTACTCCGGGTGGTTAGAAATGATTTGCTCAAAGTCATCACCGCTGTCATAAACCAGGCTTCCGGTTGTTGCATTCCAGATAGAGAAAGAACGAGCACCGTAAGTATAGATTTGATCATAGTCTCCATCACCGTCGATATCGCCGTTGGCTGTAGTTACTTTGATGTCTCCATAAGCGCTGTAAATAGCTTCGGCATCTGGGAAAACCGTTTCGTCCAATTCGTAGTCGTCTGGATCCAAACGCTCTTCTTCGCTGTATCCGTCATAGTCACGGCTATCCCCTTCGTTGGCAGTTACTACATAGTCAATTCCGATTACGGAGTAGGCTGCAATAGCATCAGGCAGGTACAATCCGCGGAAAGGAGCATTGGCGATGTTGATGTCGTCTGATTTACGATCGCTATCCAAACCATTTCCAGCTGCGGTGTGGTCTTTCCAACCCAATGGATGGATATCGGTAATGCTGTTGCTGGTCAAGTCAACCACTACCAAAGCATTGTTTTCCTGACAAGCTACATAGGCCTTGCTGTTGTCTTCGGAGATAGCTACATATTCTGGTTCCATGTCCTGAGAAACAGAAGCATTTGGACCAAAAATCCGGATGCCGTTCTGGATCAACTGATCTTTTTGAGCATCGTAAGCGTTGAAGTCAAGTAGCGTAACATCAGCTTGGGTAAGGTTAGCTGCACCAGCGCTCATGTCGATGATGGCAATGCTTCCTTCCGGATCCTGATCGTAATCATCGTTAGGCTCACCTTCACAAGCGGCTACTACTTTTTTACCGTCGTGGGTAAAGGTTACCATATCCGGAAGAACACCTACAGTTACGTTACTTAGGGCTTTACCATCTACATCGTAGAAAGCTACTTTACCTGCATTCATGGTGCTCGCATCTTCGATCGCTACAGCTACGATTCCGTCATAAACAGAAAGGCTGTTAATCGCTCCCATGGAAGAGATGTCAATGGAATCTACTTTCGTGATATTCATCGGATCGCTGAAGTCAAGAATTTCAAAGCGATCTTGGCTGGCATTGGTTACGAACATACGCTTGGAAGCCTGATCGTAATCCAAAATCTCTGTACTACCTGAGGTCAAACCTTGGTAGCTTCCCATTGGACGTAGCTCAATAGTTTGAGAAGCACTTGGACCTTTGTTGTCATTGTCGCGGATGAAGAAGGCATGGTAAAGAATGTCACCTGGATCTACGATGTAGTCCTTTGATTCTTCAATTTCAAGTACGATCAACTCGTCACTTTCAGCCATGGACTCTTCGGTAACGGTCAAGGTCAGGTTTATTACACCCTTGGTTTCTGCTTTAGCGATTCCGCTGGCGGTAGTAAAAGTATAATCAGACCCAGTTGCGGTGCTGATAGCATTAACCACATTCACGTTGATGGTGCGATCGGTAGAGCTGCTGTTGTCATATTCTAATTCAATGGTTACTGCTCCTGCATCTTCCATTACGCTGGTGTAGTCACCTTCAAAAGTTACGTAGCATCCGAAAATTCCGTCAGCACGTTCAGAAAGGATTTGAATTCTTTCGTCTTCTTCTACATCGGTGTCTTCTTCTTTGTATCCTTTGGAAGAGAATTCAGAAACCAGGTATTCTGCCAAAGCGTCTTGTTCGCTACCAGCTGTAGTAAAGGTTGCGCTACCTGCTGGTAATCCGGCAGTATCCAAGTCCACACGGTTAGATCCCAAAGTAGGGAAGGGGTAACCATCACCTCCACCGGCGATAAAGTTCAAGGTCACTACCTTGATGGTACGGTTAGGGTTGCCATATACATTTCCACCTTTAACGATGGTATCGGTAACGTCGCCTTTGTCATCATAAAGAATCATACTCTGAATACGGCTTCCACCTGCCAAGCTTGGATCAAAGCTGAAGGCTACACCACCCACCTGGCAGAATTGCCCGGGAGTTGCACCGGGAGCCCAGGCCGACACACCGTGTTCCAAAATTTGTTTCAATCCGTTGGCGGTTACGTCCATCACAGAAAGACGGTTGTTGAAGCGAAGGGAGTTTTCAATATCCAATTGACTTACTTCTTCTTCTTTTTTACCCGACAAAGGATTCTCTTGAGGAGGAAGATATTCGTATACTCCAGGAGCAACTTCGTTTACTTCTCCGATCGCAGCACGGATACCACCACCGTTTTTAATGGATACGGCTACTTTAGAATCAAACTGTTGAGCTTGCCATAAGTTAGCATCAGCTGAAAGGTTACCAAAGTTGGTTTCCTGGGTTCTTACGTACTCACGCTGTCCGTTTAGGAATACCTCTGTTTTACCGAAGGTGTTGCCATCTTTGGCGATTACTACTCCGGTTACTGCTTGAGTTACGGAGTCAACCAAGTTTCCTTTGGCCGTAGCGGAGGCAAATGCGGCGGAGTAGTTTCCCCATGCTTTTGCTACTTCTATAGAGTCAGCGATGTAAGGGTGACTTTCTGCACCTTTAATACTGGAAGGAACCAATTTTCCGTTGGCGTCAAATCCGGCAACCAATCGTCCTACGTAGCTATATTCTCCATCTGTACTCACAATGGCGCAATCGTCACCGTCTTTGTTTTTGGTAATGATTGGGTATCCTTTATAAGGCATGTCACCAGGATTCAAACGATCACCTGGGTTAGCCAGAATAGCGTCGGATCCACCAGCGATAATTACGTCAACACCCTTCAATTCACCAGCCAGCATTTCTTCCAATTGGATTTGCTGCATGTGGGTAACCAGGATGATTTTATTAATTCCGTGGTTGTTGGTCAAAGAATCGATCCAAGGTTGGATATGGGTAGCCATGTCTTTCATGTTGTCCATTCCAGCTCCTGGGTTCTTTACCATTACTTCTCCCGGAGAAGAGATGATTTCCAGGCGTGGAGTAGTCGCTCCGATCACTCCAATTTTTTCACCACCACGGGTGATGTAGGTAGCGGAGGCTAACTTTAGGAAAGAAGAACTTCCCGTTTGAGATTGAGCAGGACCTGACAGGAATTCCGTGTTTTCCAAAACAGAACCAGCATATAAGTTGCCCAGGTCAGCCGAACCGGTAAAATCCAGGTTAGCACTCAAGTAAGGGAACTGAGCACCTACCCAGCGGTCAGATGCAGGACCTGCGGGAGAACGAAAGTCTTCTTCAATAATTGATTCCATCATATCGGCACCTCCGTCAAATTCGTGGTTACCTACTGCTGAAGCATCAAATCCGATGGCATTCATGATGGAAATATCCGCTCTACCTGGACCTTCGCGTAGGCCATTGTATGCGGAGGTTCCGTAAATCAGGTTGTAAAGGTTGTTGAAAACACCACCATCGCGGAAAACCGAGCGATCACCGGCAGCGTTAAAGAATGGGCCAGGGATGTAGTTATCACCGGCAGAAAGAATAACCGTGTTGCTGTATTCGCCTTCCAAAGTATCTACAATGGCAGCAAAATACTTGGCCCGGTCGATGGCCTCAACACCACCTTCCAAATCGGAGGCGTGCAAAATCTGTAGGGTATAGGTTACCTGCGCCTGCATCGAAAATGCGGTTGAAAGCAGGGCAACCGATAGTATGGTTTTTAAAGGAAATAGAAATCGTTTCATTTGAACTATTGTTGTTTTGCCGCGAACTTATAGAGGTGCTGTTACCTCGATTGTGGGTTTGAATTATGGGTGTTTTACATTATTCTGTTGCTCCCGTTAATCGGCCGTTAGAGGACAGTTTCCCAGATGTGGAGTAAAGGTTAAGCGTGTAAAGAATGTGTTAAGCCAAGGGCAGGATTCAATCTCGCATCTCCAATCTCCAATCTCGTTTCTCGCATCTCCAATCTCGTTTCTCGCATCTCCAATCTCGTCTCTCGCATCTCGCATCTCGATTCTCCTATCCCAAGGCCTAAATGTTGAGGATTCAAGATTGAAGATTGAAAATTCACAACCCAATCCGTGTTTTCACTTTGAATTTGGTCTTTTTCGGTTTGTAATCGGTTGAAGGATTTTGGGTGATTTTTCGGAAATTGCAGCTACCGGAATAGACCTTCCAATTTCTAATCCGGTAAACCTTACATCCATTCAATTATGAAGCCATTTCGTGTTAAAGCCCTAGTAACTATTCTCAGCCTTTTTATCCTTTCTTCCGGTTCGGCCCAGGTTCCGGATAGTGTTTACTACAAACGATTATTTTACTCCTGCAAAGCTTGGGGACACATCAAATACTACCATTCTGAAGTGGCGGATGGAAATGTGATTTGGGACAATGAGTTACTCGACCGTATTTCTGGTATCAAAAATGCTCCGGACCATTCTTCTTTTAACGACTCTCTATACCATTGGTTAAAATCGCCTGGGACCATGGCTAAGGGCGTAGGTACTTTGCCGCATGTGATCGATTCCCTGAACAACAATTTAGACCTGTCCTGGATGCAGCACACCTACCTCTATCCATCGGTGAGGGAATGGATGGATACCGTTCGAAACGAATTTCGTCCTCGGGATCATGTGTTGGTCAATCACACTGGGGGAAGTCAGTTTATTCAATTTGATACGGATACGCTTTACTATGAGAGCCTAAACACGGCCTACCCTCATGAAGAAATGAGGTTGCTCACCTTGTTCAGGTATTGGAACATTATCCATTATTTCTTTCCCTACAAGCACCAAATGGACCAACATTGGGATAGCACCCTGGTGGAGTTTATTCCTCAATTTGTGGAAGCGAAGAATGCAGAAGAATACCATTTGGCCATTCGTAAATTGATCACCCGGATCGATGATAGCCACGGGTTTTATTCGCATCCTACATTCAGCACCTGGAGTGGAACTCGATTTCCGCCCATATTCGTTCGCTATATAGAAAAGAAATGTGTGGTTACTCAAACCCTTCCTCAAGCCGGACAGGTGAAAATTGGAGATGTGGTGACTCACATTGACGGCAAGAAGGTGGAAGATATTAGAGATAGCCTGCGAGACTATGTTAATGGTTCAAATGATGATATTATCGAACGAGAGCTCAATACCTTGATGCTCTATACCAACAGTTCGAACTTGACGGTGACGGTTGAAAATGGCCAGGGATCAAATCAGGTTAACCTGGCGACCTCCTGGAGCAACCGTCTCAACCTACATAATCAGGTGAATGGTCCGGTGTGGACGGATACTATCTTGCCTTCTGGTTGTCACTATGGAATCGTTGATATGGGACAATTGGAAAAGACGCAGTTGTCTGATATGTATAGTGATTTGGAATATACGGATGCCATCGTTTTTGATATTCGAAACTATCCGAATGGAACCCTTTGGGGATTGGTTGATTTCCTATTCGGCTATCCGATACCCATTGCCACATTTACCCAAAATGACATGAAGTATCCCGGTAGAATGATGTGGAGACCTGTAACGATTGGTCAGGGGAGTGGTTACCCTTATCAGGGAAAGTTGATCCTACTCTTTGATGAGCGTACCCAAAGCCAGGCGGAATACACCTGTATGGGCTTGGAGCAACACCCTGGCGCCATAAAGATTGGAAGTACAACCTCTGGGGCGGATGGAAACACGGCCCGAATTTATTTGCCTGGCTCAGGACTGACTGCTGCCACCTTTTTAGGTACCTATTACCCAGACTATACGCCCACCCAAAGAGTAGGAATTATTCCCGACTACGAGGTACGTCCCACCATTCAAGGGATAAGAAATGGCCGCGATGAGGTGATGGAATTTGCTTTGAATTGTCAGTGGACTCAAGGTACAAGTACGAGAGATTTATCATGGATCTCAGATGAAAAAATGGGTTATCCGAATCCTACGCGGAATCATTTTTACCTCAACAACGACAAAACGTTGAGTCGGGTGCAGGTTTGGAATTCATCAGGAAAACTAATGGATGAATTTCACGATATGAAGGAATATAGCATGGTGGATTTAGGCAGTTACCTTCCAGGTCTTTACCTGGTGGTGAGTGAGGACGGTACGCAAAGGGTTATTAAGGAGTAGAGGAGTGGCGGTTTAGTCTTTCACAATAGCAGATTCTTCCCAATACTCTACCTGATTATCGTAACGGTCATAACTGGGACCAAATTCGCCGTAATTCGATCGTACAATTTCTTGCAAAACCGTGCCTTGATTGTTGTAGGAGATTTGATTCGAAAAAGTGAGCATTTCATTGGTGTATTTCTCCACTCGAATCAACTGTTCCTTTTCGTCGTAGTAATATTTTTCCTCGGCCAGAGAATCATCGGCAAAGAATCGGGAGATGGCGTGAGTCTCCAGGCCATTTTGATAGCTGAAACGAGTTTCAGAAAGGGGCTGAAATTCTTCGTTGTTCTCCACTTCACGAATCAACTGACCATCTTGATAGTAGAAAAAGGTTTCGGAATAACATTCGTAAATCGGTTGTTCTACTCTTCTGTAGGTCAGTAAATCACTGTCCTCAAAGTATTGGTACTTGGTAATTTCCTCTACAACACCCAGGTCGTTGGTTACTGTCTCCTCTATCGGACGATTATCAGTATCCAATTTGGCTACCTCTTTATGATAAAGGCTTCCATCGTCATTGAGCGCAGTGCCGGAATCGGTTCTCCCCAATTCAAAATACTGATAGGTTTTAGTTATGGAACCGCCATCCGAAAAGGTGACCTTAACCGACTTTAAAGTTTTATCCTCCTCGTATTCATACTCCGATTTTTCGATGAATTTTCCGTGATTGTACTCACTTTGTTCCACCAGCTGATCATGAATATCATATACATAGCGAAACTCGATCTCAATTTTACCTGAAGCACTTAGTTCTTGTTCCAGTAAAATCCGACCATGAACATCGTATTCCTGAATTCGGCTAACAAAAGACCGTACAACTTCATCCAAATGATTGAGTTGTGATTGGGTGGTGGTTATTCGTCTGATTTTCATGGTTGGATGGTGTTCTTACACCAGTTTCATTGCTACCTGGTAATAGTTATTGACCTGCCCCAGCACTTTGTAGTCCACATAGTAGGAGTTTACCCATTCGGTAAAGGCTTTATACTCGTGCATAGGAACGTTGAATTCGTCAAACATGAGGATGTCGCCTTTGTTGAGGTAGGGATAGATGGACGTTAGTACAAATAGGGTAGAGGAGTACAGGTCAGCGTCAAGATGAATGACCTTACGCTTTCCAGAATCGTAATTTTTTAAGAAGTTTAGCAAGGTATCTTGAAAAACGCCTTGAAAAAACTCGTGACGGTTATCGTCAATTTTTGGAGGTTCATTTCCATTGGACATGTCCCCTTTTTTAAAGGGCCCCCAATCTTCTGGTAATCCAGTAAAGGTGTCAAATCCATAGAAGCGAGACTCGGGATTTTTCAAGTGATCTACCCACCACCGAAATGAGTTACCACGGGCCACACCAAATTCAAAATAGTCCACCGGTTGATCCTTTATCTCCTTTTCAATTAGAAATTCAAAGAGCTTGTATCGACGGTCGTATTCAAATTTTTTGGCGGGAAAATCGGTAAACTCCAGATCACGGTGTTTTGAAATCCAATCCGAAAGCTCCGACAAGTGTCCCAAGAAGTTAATTCGATCACCAGGTAGGTGCTTGAGAATCCCTGATTTATACAGGAAATATTTGGATTGACGGATTAGGTTTTTATTCATAGCAGAAGAGATACCAGGATTAACCAAAAAGAGTCGGCGAATATAGGGAAAATCCAGGTGTTACTTCTTTCTTAGTTTGATTCTGGGAAGCCTGGATATCTATTGGATTTCTTAATCTTAGCTTAGTTTTGATTTTCTTTAAAACTCCATATGTTTTACTACTAAAAAACAATTTGGAAACTTGAAGTATTTATAAAATTATGGAGAAGGAAGTCTGATTAAGTTTGAGCTTTCAAATCGCTTATCATAGCGTTTGCCAAATTAATTCCGATTTGAAATTCCGCATAAAGCTCCTCAAGGGTTTTTGAAGTAGTTCTTTTAGCGCGGTTAAACTCTTTAGTCATTCTGGGGAGGCTTTTAACAACTTCCAAAAACTCATTTCCTGATTCGATCGATTCTTCAATCGTCAATACGAATTCTTTAATGGAGGAGATTGCAGCTTCTAATTCGTCAACTTCTTCAGAGCCCATTTCAATGCTGATTTTTATTGCGTTTGAGTAGGAATCAATCGCCTTTTCGATGTTTTCTGAATATAGTGGTATTTCTGCCTTAATCCTCTGAACATAGGAATGCATGTCATCGGCAGCTGAATTAACTAATCGGCGCTTTTTTTTATTACCCATTTCTGGGTCTTTTGCGATTTCGGCATCAATTTCACGTGCCATTTCTTCGAACCGCTTGCCAATCCATACTGTTGCGGAGGAAATTCTATTTAATATTTCAAGTAAATTTTCAATCGACTCCTCCCCAATTTCAGAATAATCTATTAATCCCAATTCTTCTTCATAGATATCCTCTTGAATTGGTTTGACCAGGTTTTCTATTTCTCTCGGGATTTGCTTAAGGTCCTGGACCTTTCTCATTAGTTGCATTCTTAACAATTTTCTAAATTCATCCGTTGAATTGAATTCCCAATAGAGAACTCCATCATCTCCCAAATTGTTTTTGAAATTATTTATTGCCCTAATACTCTCGGGATCTATTGATTTGAACGGAATTGGAGCAGTTTTAAAATAGATCATTATCTCCTTTGAAGGGGACTCTGAACGATTTTTGACAGCAATTTGATACTCCTCCTCAGTTCCAGAACCGTATTGAGGCGTTGGAGTTCCAAACTTGCTCCAAAGAATTCCTAAAAAAATATCATAATCCTTTCCTATATCACTATTAATTACTTGTTGGGGATAATTGGCAATTCCCGGATTCACTGCATTTTCCCATTTTAAAAGCTGAACTTGAACGTCAGAATGGAGAAAGGCAGATGTGTTCAATTCATCAATAACTTCACCTACTATTTCGCGTTCGTCGTGTAAATCTGAAGGAGAGGCGAGAAAGACTCTGAATAAGGAAATTTGTTTAGGCATTTATGGATCGTGTTGATGGCTTAATTAGCATATACTAAAATATGAATTGACGATAATTTACCCAACTGTTTTTCTTCTTTTAGCTCTTTTAGGTATTTCAAGTTTCCCAAATTTCGGGTAAGTCTTTGGGCTTTTTTGGAAAGAGAATGGGCATGTTGGGACCAATTGCTGCCTTTAAGTCATTCTTAAAAACAAACTTGTAGTGTTTGATTGGGGCTGATTCAACCCGGCCCTGAGAGTGCTTACTCTTTATCTCAAATACCTATAATTAAACTATAATGAACATGAAAAAATTTTTATTGTTTTCACTGGCTCTAGCCATGGGTTCGTGGAACGTAGCTACGGCTCAGAATACCTCATTTGGAATTGGTGCATTAGGAAGTGTAACAACAGGTACCAACAATAGTGCATTTGGTGCTCAATCCTTGTTTTCAACAACTACAGGCCACTACAACAACGGCTTTGGTAAATACGCTCTTTATTCCAACGTCAATGGGAGCCAAAATATAGCTATGGGTTACGCTGCTTTGTATTCCAATACAAGTGGTAACGAAAACATTGCGATTGGGTCCAAAGCGTTAGCTACGAATACGACGGGAAATGGCAACATCGGTATTGGTGAAGGTGCGATCAACAACAACACCACGGCCAACTACAATGTGGCAACGGGTTACTTTGCCCTATCCCAAAACAGCACAGGAGCAGGAAACGTAGCCAGTGGTTACCATGCCCTAAATACAAACTCTACCGGAGGCTATAACGTAGCTAGCGGTTACGAAGCTCTTCAGAGCAACACTACCGGAGGAAGCAACTCGGCTATCGGTCATTACGCCGCTATGAACAATACCACAGGTTACTACAATGTGGCTCACGGTTACGCGGCTTTGTATTCCAACACTACTGGAGAGTTGAATGTAGCTCTTGGTGGAAAAGCTTTGGCAAACAACATTACAGGAAGCGATAACGTGGCTGTAGGTACCTCTTCAGGTCCTAACAACACCAATTACTCCAATACGACTGCATTGGGTAATAATGCCATTACCACAGCTTCTAATCAGGTTAGAATTGGAAATACTTTTGTAACCAGCATCGGTGGATACCAAGCTTGGACTAACCTTTCTGACGGTCGTTTTAAAGGAGATATCCAGGAAAACGTAATGGGACTTGACTTCATTAATCAGTTGCGTCCGGTAAGCTACGTGGTAGATCAAAACAAATTGGACGAATTCTTAGGTGCTACCAATTCTGAATTTTACAAGGCTTCTACGGGTGAGCAGCACTACCAAACTGGTTTTATTGCTCAGGAAGTAGATGAGTTGACTCAAAAATTGGGCTTCACGGAATTTAATGGTGTTGACCGTCCTGAAAATGACGGCGATCACTACGGACTACGTTACTCTGAATTTGTAGTTCCATTGGTAAAAGCCGTTCAGGAATTGAGCGCTAACCAAGAGCAATTGCTTAAAACCATTGAAGAGCAACAAGTACAAATCGACGCTTTGACTGGTCGTGATAAGACTTCAGCTACAGGTTTGGAAAATGCTGGTGCTGACAACCCTCAAGTTGAGTTGTACCAAAATGCACCCAATCCTTTTACTACCGATACCCAAATCAAAATGGTATTGCCAGAAAATGTTCAGCAAGCACAAATTATCATCTACAACCTGGAAGGAAAGCAACTAAAAGCTTACGACGTAGAAGGTAATGGGGAAACTTCAGTAACCATTCATGGAAATGAGTTGGAAGCTGGAATGTACATCTATGCTTTGATTACAGATGGATCAGTTGCGTCTACCAAGCAAATGATTTTGTCTCACTAAACTAATTTAAGAGTAAGCACTTTTCATAAGGATAGGCTGCCGTCTGAACAAGTTTCGGGCGGCAGCCTTTTTTTATTCCCTCGTCACACTGCACAACCTTCTATCCCAATCAGGTAGAAGTAACTGATTTTGGAAAACAGGCTTAAATACCCTGGTTTCGAATAGAGTCTTCCTTCAAATTTGAGGTGTAAATTCAAATACCTTAAATGATGACAACTTTAAAAACGAGTACCGAAAACCAGTTGGGGTTGGACGAGTACCAACAGACTTTTTTTCTTTCTATGCTTTCCAATGCGGACGGCTCGGTTACCGATTTTCCCTTGGACCCAAATTCAAGTAAAACTGCCGAGGAGCAGCTGGCTGACGCTTTGGCTGCGAAAAAGCTAACATCTATTGAATCCATCTTAGACCAATACCTTCAAGACTGGAGTTTGGTTTGGGGGCCTGCTGTTCACGTGTCTGATTTGGATTGCCATAAAAATGATGACAAAACCTACAACGGTTTTGCTACCAATACCGTTTTTATAGTCCAAAATGGATCTGACTACGTAGTTTCTGTCGCAGGTACTACTTCAGGATCAAATTTTGATGAAATGGGCGAAGATGGTATTGTGGCAGTAATTAGCGATTGGAGTTATGGCGGACCTGATGAATTGAAGGTGAAAATCTCCAGTGGAACTGCTATTGCCTTGGGTTTCATTCATAACGAGCTCAAGGATCCAAATGAAGGAAGCCTGGACGATTTTTTCAAAAAGTTGAATCAAGATTCTACGATTACTTTTACCGGACATAGTTTAGGAGGAGCTTTGTCTCCTGCAATGGCTTTGTCCTTCTATGGCAGTCAACTTTCCAATTCCAAGAATTATGAAGGTCCAAAGATTCGAACCTATCCTACTGCTGGTCCAGATATAGGAAATGCTGATTACATGGAATACCTCAATAAAGTACTTCCTCCTTCAGAGGATATTCCAGTCAATCCTTGGATGCAATACAATTGCAAGATTTCAAATAGCATTGATATGGTGCCCCAGGCTTGGGCTAATACCGATGCCATAGCAACTCTGTATGGCCAAAATATGGCGACACCCGGTTATGTGGACTGTGTTTTGTCGAAGGCTATTTATTACATAAAGCGCTTGCATGGTGAGATTCCGTACGCCATGGATTTGTCAACCGCCAAGGGACAGTTTCAAGGAACATTTTTGGATCCCTCAGAGTTCATAAACACGGTAGTGAAATACGACTGCGCCACGGATGCTAAATATCCACTGGAATTATGTCAATTTTTGGCCGAGGTACTCTATCAGCATGTCGATGCATATATTCAGACCATTATGGCGGATAAGACGAGTAAATTAATTGCTGTGTTTGGTCATATGTCTGCTGGTAACTCGACTAAAAATCTGTTTTCTAAACAAATCTTAGGTTGCGAATAGAGTTTTAGCATTAGGAAAACTCGCTTTTAAATGGCGGATCAAATTTCAGATCCGCCATTTTTTATTCAAGTATTTGCTATGTCCATCTGGGAGGATTAGACGCACATTGTCCTTCTGGCTGGGCCAATCTGGGTTGATGGATCGTGGAATTACTTTTTGTTGAACTTCTTTTCAAACTTTATCACTATTGGTCAATGATGATCTTTATCGTTTGACGATCTACACCGTTGTCTATCAGTAAATAGTACGCCCCGTTGGGTATGGATTTTACTTCAAAATGCGATTGAAATATCCCGTTATTAGCCCACACATTTCGTTGTATCAATTGACTTCCCAATGAATTGATGAGACTTATTTCGGCTCGATCACCATCATTAGCAGGCCATTCAACCGTAAAACTTCCGCGACTTGGATTGGGAAAAACAACGATTCTTGCTTTTCGACGACCCATTCCCTCATCATCCCCAAGCGGCCAAACATCCACCTGAATTTGAGCCTGACCACGACAGCCATTTCCATCGGTTCCTATCACGGTGTAAATGATGTTCGTATCCGGATTTGCCTGAATCTGTGCACCCGTGCTATCCTGTAATCCATGAGAGGGACTCCAGCGGTAACTATCCGCATTAAACGCCTGAAGCAAAATCGTATCTCCACTTGATATTTGTATCCAGGAAGGAGTTACTGTAACTACGGGAAGCGAATCAATATTGAGTATTGCGGAGTCTTCCGGGCTCTCACAACCATTAACGGTTTGCGTGGCGTAATAAACATATCGCCCGACACTGGTATCTCCAGTGGCAAAGGAATTCCCCTGATGTATGGGTGACAACAGAGTTGTATCAATGAACCATTGGACGTTGCTTCCCTGAGCGAATAGTTCTGGAACACTATTCTGGTAACAGGATGAGGTGTCGGTCGTGATCGGTGCTTCCGGAATAGCATGAATAGTAAGAGCCAAGGAATCGGGAAAACTGGCACAACCCAACAGCGATTGTGTAACAAAATAGGAGTAGATACCAGCTGCCGTTTTTCCGGTAATTAATGTGTCGCCCACATGAATTACCTGTGTCAATTGGGGAGAAGCATACCAATGTAGATTTGAACCATTCGCTATTAAATGGGGGACAGGTTCTCCAAAACATGACGAAGCTCCCATAGATTGAGGGGAGGGAGGAACCGGGTGAATCCTTAATTGGGCCGTATCCAATTCACTTTCGCAACCATTCACCGTTTGACTGGCGTAATAGGTATGTTGCCCCACAGAGGGGTGGAGAAGAATCAGAGTGTCGCCAGAATACAATGCCTGAATTTGAGTGCTGTTGTCATACCATTGTATGGAAAGACCTTGGGCAATCAAAATCGCCGAATCTACTCCTGAGCAATAACTGGTGTCAATAGCCAGTGGGGCTTGTGGAATACCGTGAATAGTAAGTACGATTGAATTTGTTTGACTCTCACAAGACTTGGTTGTTTGAGTAGCGTAGAAAGTGTAGCTACCCACAGCCGTTTTTCCCGATGATAGTGTATCTCCAAGATGAATGGGAGTTGCTAAGAGCGTATCATCGTACCATCGAATGTTGCTTCCACTGGCAATGAGTTGAGGCACCATGAATCCAAAGCAAGAAGCGGTATCCTGGCTAACCGGGGCATTTGGAATACTGTCTATCGCTAAGGTTACCGAATCGGGTAGACTTTGGCATTGGTTGACGGTTTGCGTAAGGTAAAAGGTATAGAATCCGATAGCCGTTTTTCCGGAAGATAGGGTGTCTCCTGAATGCAGCAAGGCGGTCAATTGGCGATCAGCGTACCATCTAATAGCTGATCCTTGAGCGGCAAGGTCGGGAACGACAAAACCAAAGCAAGAGGCCGTATCTGAAGCCTTTGGGCTTGAAGGAAGACTGTCGATGGTGAGATTCACAGGACAGGATGGACTTTCTATTCCGCCTACCGTTTGAGTTACATAATAGGTATGCTTACCAACGGTCAGCAGTGGCGGACTGAATGTATCACCCAGATGAACGAGATTCGATAAGCCTGCATTGGAATACCACTTAACATGGACACCGGGTGTGATAAGATCGGGTGGGGAGAACCGAAACAGAATGTAGTATCTCGAATAAGAGGAATGGGGGCCAACCGCTGAATTCTTAGGGAAGTGGATGGCATGGAGCAACCGGATGCCTGATTCATCGAAAGGTTACAGGTTAAGCTATCTCCATGGGCTAATGACGGATTGATGTAAATGTTGGTGTCGCCTCCAACGGGTTGACCATTTACCCTCCATTGATAGTGAACGTCGCTGGCTCCATCCACTACTGCCTTGTAATGGCCAATCGTTCTATTGTTTATCACCAGGTCTTTAAAAGTCCCACCAGGAGAGTAGATCAGTGCATTAACGTTGAGCGGTAGATTGGGTGTAAATTGACTGGTATATACATTTTGTCCGTTGTGGAAATAGTGCACCTGATTGCCCATAACTTCGATGCGAAGAGTGTCACCTGAGTTGAAAGGCCACCAATTGAGTTTTAACAGACCCTTTTCGGCAATATTCAAAACCCCGTTAACGGATAGGTAGAATCCAAAGTCCATTTTGGTATGGTCAAATCGTCCATCCTGGTTACTCAATCCAATTATCCTTGAAATATTCGTTTCGGCAACCACCGTTTCCAGGTAGCCTCCGGAGTGCACCAGGTTATGGCTAAACGCGGCCGCATCCCAGTTGATTTGGCTCGAGGTTTTTATCAAGTCGTTGTTACTATCGATTCGAATTCCGCTTACCGTATTCCAAACCACATCTTCTTTGGCCATTACGCAAGAGTCCACGGAAACGGTGTCTTGGGTGATGTAGAAATCAACCGAGGGATAATCCTGGGGCGAGAACTCTTCGATGCGAATGGAGTTGGAGTTAAGGGCACATCCGGTGGCATGATCCAATTGTAGGGAACAGGAGAGGCTATCTCCAGCGACCAAGGAAGAATGGGAGTAAATAGGGGAGTTACCTCCTACCGCATTTCCATTGAGCATCCAATGGTAGCTAATGTTGGGAACCCCAGGAGCATGTGCCCGAAACCGATTGGGGCCTCCATTGTTTACCTCAATCTCTTTGAGTGTAGCCCCTGAATTTTGAAGAGAAATATCTACGTAGAGCGTGTCACTGGGTGGTGTGGAGCTGATGTAAACCGAATTTCCATTCTGCATATAATGCACTCGATTTCCAACCACCGCTACTCGGATGGTATCGCCTGAAGAATAACCACCATCCTTCCATTTGAGCACACCCTTTTCGTAGATGTACAGGAGTCCATTCCCATTGATGTGAAAGTCGTATTCAAGATCCGCATAACTGTTGCCGGTATAGGATGAACTTAATCCAAAGGCCCTGGATCTGTTGGTTTCATCCACAATGGTTTGCACATAACCACCATTGTAAACTCGATTATAACTAAAGGCATGAGCGTCCCAGGCTTGAGAAGCCGAGTTTTTAAGCAAGCCATTGCCCACAACGGTGAGTCCTCCGGTACTTTGCCAGACGATATCCTCAGCTGTCCGTTTACACGATTCGGGAATAACGGAGTCTGTGGTTACCAGTAAGTCAATGGTCTTTAGAGGATAGTGTGTGATGGAGTCACAGGAATGAGAATCGACGCAACCGCCAATTCCTCGAACATAGTAGGTGAGGACTGAACTTGAATTCACAACCAAGGTATCTCCGCTACCCAGCAAAGGGCCACCACAGGAATCCGAATACCAATTCCAGGCAGTGGCATGGGAAGATGCGTCTCCTGTGGAGATGGTAAGGAAGGCACTATCCCCGGAACAAGTGGTGGAAAGGAATGGAGTAACCGGAGGAAGGACGTTAATGGTTACTTTTTTGGGCAAACTCTCCCAACCTGAAATGGTCTGGGTGACGAAGTAGGAATAGATTCCAGGGGAATTGATAAAGGGTTGAAAGGTATCTCCCAAATAGATCAGCTGATTCATGGTAGAATCCAGGTACCATTGTATACTGTCTCCCGTAGCTATGAGTGTAGGAATAGGATCACCTGCACAGATGCTGGTATCTTGAAATTGGACCAAAGGTTGAATCGGAGCGGTAACCTCGAGTGTGAAAGAGCCAGGCGAAGCGGGATGGTTATGGCAATCCACGGAAAGGAAATACCAGTTCCCGGCAATTAGGCTATCCTGTTTAAATCCTTGCACATTTAGTCCTCCAGAACTTCCATTGATATAGGTCAGAGAAGAGTCCCAAAGTGCCATGTCGGCATTGGTAATGGTGCCGTGCAATCCACCTCTCAAAACGGTGGCTTCTATTTGGCTGGCCGGTGCTTGAAACTTAAACCAAACATTTTTGAAAGGAGGGATAGGCCAACTCTGGCTTCCTCTTGACCGATCCGCGGTTTCATTAACCGTTGAGAAGGCTGCATGAGCTGAGGTCCAACTTCCACCGGACTGCCCAATGCTATCGGTAATGTCAAGGGCCCCTTCATACCAGTCGAAACCTATGGAATCGGAGATCTGTAGGGTAAAGTTTCCAGAAGTATGATTGGGATGGTTGTCGATGGAGAGGTAGTACCAATTACCCGGTGTTAGGTTTTCTGCTACCAATCCCGGCCGTGTTGTGTATTGGTTACAGTTTATTTCGGTTAAACTGGAGTCCCACAGCGCCAATCTTGAATTGATGATACTCCCGAATATTCCACCCGATTGGGCGTAGATCTGGATTTCGGAGGTACTTGCCTTGAATTTGAACCAGATGTTACGATGCGGAGCCGTGTGCCAGCACGAACCTTTGGAACGGTCGGTAGTTTTATTGAGATTGGAAAACTGACCTGGTGCCGAATGCCATTCTCCGCCTGACAAAGCGATGCTATCGGTAAGATCCATGGCCCCTTCAAACCAGTCAAAACCTATGCTATCGGAAATCTGTAGGGTAAAGCTACCAGAAGTATGATTCTGGTGATTATCAATGGAGAGGTAGTACCATTCGCCTGGCGTTAAATTCTCTACCGCAATACCCGGACGGTGAGTGTATTGATTGCATCCCAATTCTGTTAGGCTGGAATCCCAAAGTGTAAATCTTGAATTAATAATGTTCCCATAAATACCAGAAGATTGAGCGTAGATCTGAATTTCAGAGGTAGTGGCCTTAAACTTAAACCAGACATTGCGGTAGGGAGAAGTGTTCCAACAGGAGCCTTTGGACCGATCGGCGGTTTGATTGGCATTGGAAAATTGACCAGGAGTAGATTCCCATGTTCCTCCGGATGAAGCAATGCTGTCAGTCAGATCCCAGGCTCCTTCAAACCAGTCAAAACCTATGCTATCGGAAATCTGTAGGGTAAAACTACCAGAAGTATGATTCTGGTGATTATCGATGGAGAGGTAGTACCATTCGCCTGGCGTTAAATTCTCCACCGCAATACCTGGTCGGTGAGTGTATTGATTGCATCCCAATTCCGTCAGGCTGGAATCCCAAAGTGTAAATCTTGAATTAATAATGCTCCCATAAATACCAGAGGATTGAGCGTAGATCTGAATTTCGGAAGTAGTGGCTTTAAACTTAAACCAGACATTGCGGAAAGGAGCAGTGTTCCAACAGGAGCCTTTGGACCGATCGGCGGTTTGATTGGCATTAGAAAATTGGCCAGGAGTAGATTCCCATGCTCCTCCAGAAGAAACAATGCTGTCGGTCAAATCCCAAGCCCCTTCGTACCAGTCAAAACCGATGGAATCAGATACCTGTAGGGCAAAAGTCCCGGATTGGTGACTGGGATGGTTGTCTACAGAAATGTAATACCATTTGCCTACGATAAGATTTTCGGAGATTATCCCAGGTCTATGTGTGTATTGGTTACAACCCAGTTCGGTCAAGTTAGAATCCCACAATGCCAAACGGGGAGTGGTCATCGTTCCGGCAAGGCCTCCGGATTGAGCATAGATTTGAACTTCGGTAGTTTTTGCTTGAAACTTAAACCAGACGTTGTTGTTAGGAGCTGTGAACCAGCAGGAAGCTGAAGAACCATCCGAAGTAGCACCAGCGTTGGTAAAGGCACCATACGACGAGGCCCAATTTCCGTTGTTGAAGACAAGGCTGTCGGTAATATCGAGTGCATGAATGAGAGAATCGTTTGAAGGTTGTGCCAGAGTGATAAAAGGCATTCCCAGTAGTAGAAGAAAGGGGAGGCCCAATTTGAGAGAGAGAGACATAATTATTTGCCGTTTGGGTTCGAGAAGAGAAGGAAGAAGGGGCGATTCATGCTCCTCAAAGGATCATAAATGCAGAAAGTATCAGTATTAGAAAGGGGCCCAGGCTGCGCCTTTAGAATGAAGGCCGATTGCTTTACCGTTTAGATTAAGGTGAAGGTTAAATGGCAATATTTGCGATTAACTTGCACTAAGTTAGAGGGTTGTGATTATTTGAGCAATAGGTATAACTACTTGTTGGAGCAGGTGTTTCTACTTAAAATCTTTCGTTGGAATGCTTTCTTGACAGAGCTAACCGTGTCTTTTATGGGTGGGTGCCATTGGCTTATTCGATCTAAATCAACTTGGCAACTGCAGCTTTAACCTTTTCCTTGTCTTTGGTATCCTCCTTCTTTAAACCGGCAATTTTCAAGAGATTCTCCGACTCGTTATTCTTGTTGAAAGGGTGGTTCTTATCCTGCAGTCCATGGGTATAAAAACGAACCAATTCGGCTCGATTGTAGCCAATTTTGTCACTCCTCAAATCCTTGTTGACCAGCGATTCAAAGGGGATATAATCTCGGGCCATTTGACGAATACCCAAAGATGAAAAAAGAGAAGAGGCCACCTTCAGCATTTTGGAATAGACGCCAACCGTTAAGCTGATTCCGCTGATCGCCGGGAAATATTTACCGGCCCAGTAGACTGTTTCACCTATTCCCACAAAGGCTCCTACCGTGTTTTTTACCAATTGGTCCCATTTGATATTGAAGAGTAGCATCAAATTTTGAGCACTGCTGTTCTTTTTCTTACCATAAGACTTGACCAGGGCTTCGATTTGTTGGTAGCTCTTGTAGTCGGAGTGTACAATTTTGGTTTTGTCCAAAGCTGTGCTCAGGTTCATCAAAGCGCGTCCAAGAGGCATGAGTTTTAGGTAGCCTTTTTCGCCCGTTTTATCACCTTTAATTCGGTCCCAAACCGACAATAGCCGAGGAGCCGTTAAACTGGCACTTCCCAATTTCTGAAAAAAGGCAAGCGTTCCTTTCCAAACGGCCGAACCCACATTTCCATTTTTACATTCACTCCACACTTTGGCGATCACCTCGTAAAAGTCATGGGCATAGGTAAAGAGCTTGGCTGAGTCGGCCACTAGGGTATACTCGCCCATGGTCACTTCATCCTGAAAGCCAAATTGATGCAAAGCCTCCGCGGTAGTTCCTCCGATAGAGGAGAGGGCTCTAATTCCGGTAGCGGCCTTTTTGGTTTTGCTCGCTTTTTTGTTGCCCCAGGTTTCGCCAAACTCTACGATGTCGCCGCCTGTGGTTTTAAGGTTGGTCCCGAATCCCGAATAGGTGTTTATCTCTTCTTTCGAAATTTTGATTTGTCCAGCTTTACCCTCGGCGGCAAGAAGTTTGGCCATGCTTCCGGTTGATTTTACGGCTTTACCTATTCCGGTCACGTGTTTCTTTTTTCCAATATCCTGTGCGGTTCCATATAGGTTTCCTACCAGATCCAATGTTGTGCGATTCACTGAGCGTAGATCGGGTTCGTCTTTATCTCCTCCTTCCAGCTGAACCACTGGACCTTTTGGTACCATTTGAAGGATTGATTGCTCAAACGATTTCTGCCTTGGAGTCATGGTCATACCTCCGGAACGTGAATGTCCGTTATGGGCAACTGAACGGGATTCAAACTTGCGGGAATACCCTGGTGCGTGCATAGTTTAAGGTTTGTGTATCAAATATGGCGAATGTCTGTGGGAATGGAAAGCGTATTTCTACGCGTTTTAGACTTGTTATCAGGTTGTTGTATATTCCGAATTCTGATAAATAAAGAGGGACAATCTGATTTTTGATCCTGGGATTGGATTTTGGAATTAGATTTGAATAATAATCGGCCTAATTGCCGTTAGAAAACTATTAACCATTTCTAACCTACCAAACCAATAAGTCATGATCCGAATAGCTTTAATTTCCTTGACCCTATTTCTGGGTTTTCCTCCCATTTATGCCCAGTCTCCTTCTTCGGATGCCCAACGTTTGACCGATCAGTGTATCGAAATGATGCGTCAAGGAGAGTATCAAAAGGCTCTTGAACTCGTTAACCAGGCAATAGAGATAGATGGGAAGAATGTGTTTGCCTTGCGAACCCGGGGAGGCCTTTTGGCTATGTTTCAGTATTTTAAACCAGCGCTAAAGGATTTTTCGAAAGCCATAAAGTTGGATCCTGGGAATTCCCTCTCCTTTTACAATCGAGGAACTTGTTACCAGAATATGGGAAAGTACAGTAAGGCAGTTAAGGATTTTGATCGAAGCATTGAGTTAAACCCTGAATTCAAAAGTGCCTATGCCAACCGTGGATTGGCCTGGTGTGAATTAAAGAACTATGATCAGGCCCTTAATGACTACAAGAAGGCCATTGAGCTGGATGAGGAGTATGAACTCGCTTATCGCCTGAGAGGACTGTTGCACAAGGATATGAAGAGTTATGAAGAGGCCATTGCCGATTTTAAGCAACTTTTAAAACTCAATCCTGAAAATCACGAAGCACATTTCATGATTGCCGGTGTACATATGGATTCAGGGAAATACCTGTATGCCATAGAATCTTATAACCAAGCCATAGAATTAGCTCCCGAAGAAATGTCCCCCTATTTGTTGATGCGAGGGAATGCTAAAAAGAATATCAATGATCTTGATGGTGCTTGTGCGGATTGGAATAAGGCCTATAACCTAGGTCTGTCAATAGCCAAATTGCTCATTGATGAATCTTGTCCATAAGCAACTCTTTAGGATCGACTTCTCGTCGAATTATCCTCCAAACATCGAGTTTAGTATCTCCTTGAAATTAAGTAGTATAGATTTCGGATTCTAATGGAGGAATACTTGGTACCAATGATTCAATATCGGCCAGATTATTTATGAATCCTCTCTTACTTTTGGCTTGCTCGCATTGATGCGCTTTGGTACGATGAAAAGATCGTTTTGGGCAGCTATTTATCCAGAGTTTGAATTAAATTATCTGGATAGTCTTGAATCGAACAAGCCTTCAAAAAGATATACAGAACAACGAGTTACGCTCGATCTAACAATACTGAAAAGAAATTATGGGAAGTTTTATAGAAGTGAATGATACCTTACCACTCACCGTGGAGCAGGGTTTTCCGGCCAACATTCTCGACATCAATCGTCAATCCACCTCAAATCCAGTGACCCTAAAAGAAGTAGAAGGCCGAATCTTCGAATTCCACAACAAACCATCCGCCCGAATTTTTCAGCGTGATCCAGTCCGTTTGTACCTGGTTCAAAAAATTGATGGTAAATGGCTCTTTTGGGGGCATGCCCTCCTACAAACCCAACAATGGGAAAAAACAGATCCCGAGGATAACGACAGTTGGACTACCAGCGGATCCTATATCATCAATAAGATCTATGATCCCGAGTACCAGAAAGCGGTAACGATCAATGAATCCGTTCCAGGGTTGAGTTATTTTTAGGAAGAGGCAGGGATTCAAGGGTAAGTTATATTCACCAGAGGGAGTCGCTTCGCTCCTTGAGGTTCGAGTGTGAGAAGCGAGTTCGAGGAAATGGAAAGTATGGAGCAAAAAGGCCTGATGAACTCCTCGTTCTCAGGCCTCGTTCTCGTTCTGTCTTGTGACCCGAATGGGGCTGAAATCGAACCCCGATGCAAGAAATTTTTTAGAAGGGATTCATCTTCTTGTCAAAATTTCCGAGTCAGGAAATCCAGAGATAGATTTAGTCAATAATTACTCATTTTCTTCTTGAGCCACCTTTGGAACCCGATGAAGAATTCCCTTTGTTTCCTCCTCCTGTTTTGGGCGGGTTATTTCCTCTATTCCCTCCAGAGGGTTTACCAGTTGTACTTGGCGCATTCGCCGGTCTATTTGACTTTGACATATTAAAGAGTTTAAGATTGTGCCAACTGTTATTTATAGCCCTTTTCGGCATATTGGGCTTAATCAAAATATAAATGGAATATTATTTCAATTTAACATCACCAGCGTCTCCATTCCAATAAAGAGAAGGTATTATAGTCTCGCTATCGAGATTTTCGTCCATTAGAGCATTGATAAAGTCATTTACCGTTATTGAATCCAAGTGATCCAACGTTGTCAATGCAAAAAATAATCTACGACCTAATGGCCCAACTTTGGAAATATTCCTGCCGGATTTATGATGAGGAATGAACTTGGTAGGATTATCTTTAACGCTTTGAGTAGAGCCGGGACTACTCGATACGATTACGGGGCAACGGTTAATATATAGTTCATCAACCAAAGATGAATTGAAATCAAAACTGTAAGACGAATTCTCCAATGCGCTTAGCATAGTGTCGACAAAAAGTTTTCCTAACTCGACCATGTCAATCGATTCCAACTGTTCGCTAAACCCTTTTGCTTGCTCTAATTTGAGTTTATTCAAGTTTTGTTCATTCGAATCGGAAAAATGGTTTCTTATTGTACCTGCTCCTTCCTGCTTCCAAAGGATCGGGTCATAGATCATGGTCATCATTTTTTCACTATCAATTTTACCATGTTCATTTAAAAGATTCTCAGAAGCGGGAAGAGTGGTGGCATGTTCTGCGACGGATGAATAGTAATTTTCAAAATATTCATTTGATAGTTCAGCTCGCTGTTTTTGGAGTGATTTTTGGCTGGAATTGTTCATTCTGGTAAACGGATCGATACTTGATTCTTTATCAAAGTAACTTTGACAGAAATCACCAAGAATGATTCCATTGAAACCCAATTCACAATAAGAAGAGGAAATTCCAGAAAGAGATAAGCCAAGACCACTTCGGGGATCATATAAGGAATCGCTAAGCTGGACGTTGTCTCTTGCATAAATTCTGCTCATGCTCGAGTTTCCGGGAAAAAATAGTGGATTTCGTTTATCGTATTTAGAAGTCATCCCATGACCGCATATATAAATAATGTAGAAGAATGAATCTTGGGATAGAGAGTCAGGTAAAATTAGTTGGCCAATTTCCTGTTGTAAAATCAAATCATCAACTGGTTTGTCTGCCTTAGATTCGATCAAGGTTGATTCAACTCCCAATACTTTCCTAAGCAGGCTATCAACCAAGACTGCACTTTTATTCGCTCCATTTATACTTACATTTTGAGGCAAACCAAAACGATTTAGAAGCGAATCCTCCTTATAAAACTCCGATCCCACAACAAGAGCTCTAATTTTGACCTGTGAATGAAGCATGTTTGTCCATAAGATAATGCACATCAATAAAATCCATTTACTCATGATCATTTGTGAAGTTTTTCCAGTAATTCTGAGACGATTTTCTAAATGATAAAATGACCAGTTGACCTTTTATTCTCAATTCTCGAATGGAATTTTCGTCTTCATAGTTTATGTCCCTAAGCGAAAATCTAAACTCCTTAAGTGGAGATTTTATAATTGAATCATTTACAAGGTTCAGCTCTCCATAGTAAGTCGTTAGGAAGTTCATTTTTTCTTCCTCAATTGAATCTTTAAGTTCAGCTTTGGTAATTATTTTTCCAATCAATCCACTAACATCGGAATAGAGGTTGCGTCTATATTCCCATAATTCAAGGTTTTTAGCCAATGATTGTTCAGCTTTGGTTCGATTATTTGACAAATGGATGAAACTAAAAACAAGCGAAAGAACAGTTAGAATTATTCCTCCAATTTTGATCATTACATCCCAAGTCCGATGAGTACTTTCTTTCATATCATTTTATTATTTAATATGAATTAGAACGGTTTCTTCTCTTACATCACCTTCATCTTCTCTTAGGATGATTTTGTCGTAATCTTCTAATTGCCTGATAGTTAAGTTAAGAGTCTTTTCGTTAATTGAAATTTTCCAATTAAAGTCTCCTGACTTTTTAATAGACCAATTCAAAGTCTCATGATGCCAGGTACCTCTTAGGCAGGTTTTTTTAATGACTTGGCTGTTCTTTTCTCGAAATACCCAAGAGACTCCACTAATACAAGAATCCCCGTACATGATACTAATCACTTCATCTTGTATCCATTCTTTTTCTGAACTGGCTGTTAATATTTGTTCAACTTCAGATATACTCCTTTGAGCATACGTGTTGATGATAAGCAGACAAGAAATTGCCGCCAAAATCAAATTTCTTTTCATTCAGGATGTTTAGTAAAAGGTTTTGTGATTCAATTGAATCTATTCAAAGCTAAAAAATAACAAGTTCAATTACAACATGTTATAATTACAGAATACTGATATCAGCCTTGAACAAAAGCAATCAATTTAAGTGAAATCTAATATAACTCTGGACGATTTTATGAAAAGCCGCACTTTTGATTCTAACCTTGATAATAAAGGAAGAGGAGAAACGAAAAAGCCGTTCCAAAATGAAGCGGCTTTCCAAGATAAAGAAATCTTTATGTGTGACCCGGCGTCGCTTCGCTCCTTCAGGTTCGAGTGTGAGAAGCGAGTACGAGGAAATGGAAAGTATGGAGCAAAAAAAGGCCTGATGAACTCCTCGTTCTCAGGCCTCGTCCTCGTTCTGTCTTGTGACTTGGCTGGGGCTTGGCGTCGCTTCGCTCCTTCAGGTTCGAGTGTGAGAAGCGAGTACGAGGAAAATGATAGTATTAGGCATAAAAAAAGCCCGACGTTTTATCGTCAGGCTTCCTTCTTTGTGACCCGAATGGGGCTGAGATCGAACCCCATGTCAAGAGAATTTCTTGAAGGGATTAGTTTATTGTACATAATTTCAACTGCGAAGTTTAAAAATCTGTCTAATCATTGGACCATCAACAGACAATCAGTCCGTTGCACCGCAACGGGAAGGAAACAACCACATCAATGATTGCTTAATTTAGTAGAATCAATTGCCAGAATCTTCTGTTATGGATAAAACTAAACTGATAGAAATTTCAGATCACGAGTTCACTAAATTGGCAAGCGGTTCGAGTGTCCAAATACACTCAAAAGGAAAAGCTATTTCCTTTTACAGTGCGCCTAACCCTCTTTATAATATCGGTGTACATACCGAATTCAAAGATGTAATTGTTCCTTCAATTGCCACAATAAAAGGGGGGATAAGGAAAGCCATTGTCATTAATGGACGTTCGATTATTAATGAATTGGACATAATTACAACGTCTGATAATTTTAAACTAATAGTTGGCGATAAAGCTCAGATCGGAAAGTTAAATGTTAGGTCTAATTCTGGTATGGTTAATATCGCCATAAAAGAAGAGGCAAACGTTTCCAAAATTGAGGTTCGATCCTTAAATATTAGAAGTCTTACCCTCGAGGAATCTGCTAAAGTTGATTACATTGATATTTACGAAAGCCATCAATTCTTTGAACTTTCATTTGGTGGTGAATCAAGAGTAGAAAAAATATCAATTGAAAGAAAATCCGTCATTGATTCACTTGTGTTTAAGGATAGAGCTTTTGTAAATACACTAATTACCTTAGATGAGGTAAAGGTCAATTTGATCTATACCGTTGATCATTCGGCTGTTGAATCTATTTATTTTCAGGATAATAGCCAAATAGGGGAAGCTGAATTTATCGAAAATTCAGAGTGCGCCAAAATCAGATTTTCTAAATCAACCAGGGTTGATTTTGTCTCAGTTGCAGAAGGTGCCAGAGTTCAAGAATTTGAATTTTATGGAGGAACAATAAGAGAGACATTTTCAGTGAGCGAGATGAAATTGCAGAAATTGGTTATTACCGGAAACGGTACAAATTTCCCAAGCAAGATTCACTTTCGATCACTCAGAATTAGCCAACTTATTTTTAGGGACTTCAATATTACTTCTTCTATTCAATTCACCGATATTCACCGCTTTCATGAACTTGTAAAGACAACTTTCGTCGAATTTACCCGGAGTAGCTTTCACAAATTGGAGCTTATTGGTTGTCAATTCGAAAAATTCGATTTTGTAGTTTTTAATAGTAGTGATTTGACAAACGCATTTATCGCTAAAACTAACTTCCCAGATGATGTCCGGATCGCAAAAATTAAAGTTGGGAAACCCAAGGAGTTTGTGTACAAGGTGGACAAGGATCAAGGCAAACAGTTTTTTGAACAAATCAAAACGGTACATCAGAAACATGGCAATCGAACCGAGGCGTTGAAGTATCAGGCAAAAGAGCTTAGTGCGTATTTTGAATTGCTTACATGGAAAGAAAGTTTTTGGGACAAGTTCACACTTTGCTTCAGTAAGTGGAGCAACAAGTTTGGAACTTCATGGTTCCAAGGATTCAGGTTCTTTGCAGGAACAACAATTCTATTTTATTTCCTGATTCTTCTGTCAACAGAAAACGTCCACTTGGTTTTTCCTTGGAACATGACATCAGATGATCTTGGGACATTTACTGCAAATTATTTCAGGTTCATTGACCCGACTTCAGGGGTTTTTAAGAAATGGGATTTCATATATGAAATGGAAAATGGTGACATCAGTTTGTTCGTTGTTATTTTACTGTTCTTTAGTAAAATATTTATCGTCACAATGATCTATCAGATCGTTCAGGCATTCCGAAAATTCGGGAAATAGAAAAAAGGAATAAATCTTTGAAAATTGATAGGCCTTTTTTTGTTTTCAAAAGTTCATGTTCAAGGTTTCCATCAATTCGTCAAAAAAGTGTGTCGATGGATAGTTCCAGAAATTATATTCGTTCTCAGGCCTCGCTCTCGTTCTGATTTAGTGACTTGGCTGGGGCTTGGCGTCGCTTCGCTCCTTCAGGTTCGAGTGTGAGAAGCGAGTACGAGGAAAATGATAGTATTAGGCATAAAAAAAGCCCGACGTTTTATCGTCAGGCTTCCTTCTTTGTGACTTGGCTGGGGCTCGAACCCAGGACCCTCTCCTTAAAAGGGAGATGCTCTACCAACTGAGCTACCAAGTCTCCGTAATGAGGCTGCAAATATAGTGGCTTTCTTAAATACCACAAGCCTTCAGCGAAAAAAATATTTGAGTTTTTTTTTGGCCTCTCCCTAACGAATTCAGTTACTTTGATTTCCGACTTTTTTTATGGCAAAAAATATTTTCCTAATTGGTTATATGGGCTCCGGGAAAACAACCTGGGGAAAGAAATTAGCCCACCGTACAAATCTCCCCTTTGTTGATCTGGACGCGGCCTTGGTGCAACATTTTCAAATGTCAATCAACGACTATTTTGAAAAACACGGGGTGGATGCTTTCCGACTGGAGGAGCAAAAAATGCTTCATAAGGTATCCGAAAAACAAGGGCAAATAATTGCTTGTGGAGGAGGTACTCCATGCTATCATAACAACATAGATTGGATGAATGAGCATGGAATGACCATCTATTTTAGTGCGACGGCGGAACAATTACACAGCCGATTGAAAAAAGATCGCTCGCAAAGACCCTTACTTAAGGATGAAAAAGAGGCCAATTTGTTGGGACCTATTACCTTACAATTGGAACGAAGAGTGATCGATTACAGCAAGGCCAAATGGAGTATAGATGCCTTCAATTTGAACGCAACCAAGCTCAATGCTCTAATCGATTACTTAAAGGAGATAAACGCCCTCTGATTTCTTGGAGAAATCCACAGAGATGTGTTCTTGCATAGTGGTGGCCAGGTTCAAGCCTACAAAATCTGCGGTAACCGGGTAACGGTGATGTTCGCGGTTTACAAGAATCACTGTTTTCAAAGATTTGACGGGAAAACCCAAAATATGTCTTACAGCGTAGGCCAGGGTGTGCCCGGAGTTTAACACGTCATCCACTAACAGCACTGGTTGATTGACCCAAGTTTCATCATCCAAGTCGGTATGAATGGGATGATCAAGCGGAGCATCCTTATCAATGGTCATCTGACCAAAGGTGATTTCAAATTCCGCAATTTGAGAAAGAATGTCCTTCAAGCGATTGGCAAACTCATAACCGCGGTGAGCGATCCCTACCAAAACGATTTTCTTTTCCTGATGGTAGTTTTCGTAAATCTCATGAGCGATTCGTTGAATCTTTTGTTCGATCTGCTGGGCGGTAAGTACCTTTATCTTTTCTGCTGTTGCCATCCTGGAGGATTTAGTGCTTTCAAAAATAATACAAGCTTACTTGCGAACGAGATTAATAAAGAGCTCGTTTCCCTGCCGAGGCTCAATGGAGTTGTGCGCGGTTTCCATTACCTGAATGTTGAAGTGGGGGGAGAAGAGGGGTTCATACATCTCTTTGTTACCACCAAATGGCGGATGATCTTCAAACAAGGGAATTTGAAAGAGGAGTCCAACTAACTTTCCTCCGGGTTTAATAATCTGAGCGGTTTGAGCTACATAATGTTCTCGTTCAGAAGGGTGTAAGGCGCAAAAAAAGGTCTGTTCAATCATCATGTCGAAGGACTCTTCCATCTCGAAGAAATTGACATGAAGCAAGTGCTCCTTGGGAAAAGTGGGAACACGCTCTGCAAATTTCTGGATGGCACTGGCAGAAATATCGGCCACCCAAACGTTGGTAAATCCTTGTTGGTGCAAATATTCAGCCTCATAAGCGTTTCCGGCACCTGGAATCAAGATTCTAAGGGATTTGTCCTCAAGCTGATCGAAGTAAGTTTTTAGTGGAGTAGAGGGGAAGCCAATGTCCCAACCGGTATCCTCCGTATTATAGCGCTCGTCCCAGTAGTTTTGATCAAAGGTCAATTCCATTTCTTCTTTCCAGTTTTACCACGTTTTCTACGTGATGGGTGTGAGGAAACATATCTACCGGTTGAACAGCTTTTATCTCGTAGTGTTCACTCAGCAATTGTAAGTCCCGAGCCTGAGTTGCTGGGTTACAGCTTACATAGACAATTCGACGAGGAGCACAGTAGAGTAAACTTTCCACCACATCTGCATGCATACCAGCTCGAGGAGGATCCGTAATTACAATATCGGGTCTTCCGTGCTCGTCAATAAAGGATTTGCTCAGCAAATCTTTCATGTCACCAGCGTAGAAGTCTACGTTTTCAATTTCATTTACACTTGAATTGATCCAAGCGTCTTCAATCGCTTCAGGAACGGATTCAATTCCAATCACCTTTTTGGCCTGGCGGGCCACGAAATTGGCTATGGTACCGGTACCTGTATAGAGGTCATACACTAAGTCATTTTCAGTAATCTCAGCATAATCCCGGGTTACCTTATACAATTCATAAGCCTGCTTGGAATTGGTTTGGAAAAAGGACTTTGGACCAATTTTAAACGTCAGGCCTTCCATTTCCTCTTCGATGTATTCCTGTCCATCAAAGCAGATAATTTCCTGATCGTAAATCGTGTCATTCATTTTGGTATTGATCACGTAAAGCAGACTGGTCAAGTCAGGAAAATTCTCTTTCAGGTAGTTCATCACCAACGGAATATTTTCAGGCTGATCTTCACCGAAGCTCACCAAAACCATCCATTCGTTGGTCGAGGTACTGCGGATCATAACGTTGCGCAATAAACCGCTGTGCTCATGAACATTGTAAAAGCTTAGGTCTTGAGAAATAGCAAATTCCTTTAAGCCTAATCGAATCGCATTCGAGGGATCTGCTTGTAGATGGCAATGATCTACGTCCAGAATTTTATCGTATCGACCAGGAATGTGGAAACCCAATCCTCTACGTTCGCCAAAATCATCGCCCGAGTTAATTTGCTCTTGGGTGATCCACTTTCGATCGGAGAAGGTAAATTCCAGTTTGTTTCGGTAGTATTCCGTTTCACCTGATCCCATGATAGGACTAACCTCTGGAAGCTCCAGTTTACCTAAGCGAACCAAGGTTTCAATGACCTGCTTTTCCTTAAACTTCAGCTGATCCTCATAACCCAGGTTTTGCCATTTACATCCACCACACGTTCCGAAGTGATCGCATACAGGATCCACTCGTTTATCCGAATATTGAATGATTTCGGTTGCTACTGCTTCCAGGTATTTTTTTCGTTTTCGGGTAACGCGGGCATTCACCACATCGCCAGGTACCACATAGGGTATAAATACAACCCGATCATCCCATCTCGCTACTGCCTTACCTTCCGATCCGGCATCGATAATTTCCAGAGCCTCAAGCACCTGGTTCTTATTCCTCTTTCGTCCCATTTTCGGGGCAAAAATAGGTATATTTGCCGCACAAAAATTTTGAAGAAACCATGATTAATACAAGCGATACTGCGAGCAAATTGACCTCTAAGGAGGCGATGGAACTGGAAGACAAGTACGGAGCCCACAACTACCATCCACTCCCTGTTGTATTGGATCGTGGGCAAGGAGTTTTTGTGTGGGACCTGGAAGGTAAGCGTTACTACGACTTTTTGAGCGCCTATAGTGCCGTAAATCAAGGGCATGCCCATCCAGATATTAATTTCGCCTTGGCCGAGCAATCTCGCAATCTGGCGTTGACCTCTCGGGCTTTCTACAGCAGTTCCTTGGGACAGTATGAAAAGTTTATGTCTGAGTACTTCGGATACGACAAAGTACTTCCTATGAATACTGGTGCTGAGGCTGTGGAAACTGCCATTAAGCTTTGTCGCCGTTGGGGTTATGACAAGAAAGGAATTCCGATGAACGAAGCCAAGATTGTGGTTTGTGACGGAAACTTCCATGGACGTACCACTACTATTATTTCATTTAGCAACGATCCCGATTCCTATACTGGATTTGGGCCTTATACTCCAGGATTCATTAAGATTCCTTACAACGATGCTGATGCATTGAAGGAGGCTTTGAAAGATGAAAAAGTTGCTGGATTCTTGGTTGAGCCTATCCAGGGTGAAGCAGGCGTAATGGTTCCAGATGATGGATACCTGGCAGCTTGTAAAGAGATTTGTGCGGAGAACAATGTGCTGTTCATTGCTGATGAGGTTCAAACTGGAATCGCACGTACCGGAAAAATGTTGGCTTCCGATCACGAAGGCATTCGCCCTGATATTGTGATTTTGGGCAAAGCTCTTTCGGGTGGTGTATATCCGGTTTCAGCTGTTTTGGCCGATGATGAAGTAATGCTTTGTATCAAACCAGGTGAGCACGGGTCAACTTACGGTGGTAACCCATTGGCTTGTCGAGTAGCAATGGCTGCCTTGGGTGTTGTGAAAGAGGAAAAACTGGAAAGTAATGCTGAGCGTTTAGGAGCTATTTTCCGCAGCGAGTTACAAGCTTTTGGAGAAGGAAATAAGTGGATCAACCTGGTAAGGGGTAAAGGATTGTTGAATGCGATTGTCATCAACGATACTCCGGAAAGCTCTACCGCTTGGGAAATTTGTTTGGCTTTGAAAGAAAATGGTTTGTTGGCTAAGCCTACCCATGGAAACATCATTCGTTTCGCTCCACCGTTGGTAATGAACGACGAGCAGATGGCTGAGTGTTTGGACATCATCAAAAAGACGCTGACTGAATATAAAGCCTAATTCTACAGCTTAAGAAAAGGATCGGCTAAGTCTGATTCCCTGAATAAGAAATAATGGAAGCCCTGAAGGATTACCCTTTGGGGCTTTTTTATTCCCTCCTCTCATTCTTGAACTCTTTCGGATATGTTATCCGAAAGTCGGAGCTGCGGATTTGAAACTAAGCTTGCGACCTCATGAACGAAGTGAGTAATCCGCGACTCAAGCATTCGGATTGCAAATCCGAATGAGTTAGGAAATCCGAAAGAGCAAGAGTAAAGACAACGCAATAAAAGGGCAAAAATCCTAACGCCCCACAACCGACAATTTCCGAACGGAGCGTTCCTCGCCTCGGAAAAATTCAGTGACGTAGGTGCCGGTCTCCAAATGAAGGATAGACCAGGAATTATGATTATATCCCTCAGTTGCTGTCCATTTCTCATCCAACACTGTTCGACCTTGCGTATCGGTCACTTTAAAGCGGATAGTTTCAGAAGAAACGGTGCTAATGAAATCCAAATGCAACTCATTTGTCGCTGGATTGGGGTACATGACAAAGCTGGAGAGAAGCGTAGAATTGTCCTTAACCGGATAGCTGTTATCCTTAAGAATTTGCAAGGCTTTCGCAAAATCAGGAATTCCATATCCATAAAGGGTATCCGGACTATCGTATTGATGCGCGCTGCTTCTCACTGCCAAGGCTACAGAGTAATTCGAAGCCTGAGGATAAGCCTGCCACAAGGAGGCACAAGCCCCTGCTGTAATGGGGGAGGAGAAGGAGGTTCCACTGCTAATACCGTGTGAACTGTCCTGTGTGGCTACAATTGCATTCCACCCTAAAGCGCAAACATCGGGTTTGGTTTGCCCGGCCGAGTTAGGACCTCTTGAAGAGAAGGGTGCCACTTGTTGATCAATTCCAATGGCACCGATCGCCATTACGTACTTTCCATCTGCTGGAGCGGTTATGTAATACCAATCTCGATTGCCCGAATTTCCAGCCGAATTCACCACCAATATTCCCTTCTTAAAGGCTCTGTTGGCGGCTTTGGTTATCACCGTGGAATCGCCGTTCATATCCGCGTAAGTGTGATTTTGAGCAGGATCATCAAATCGGCTGTAACCCAAGGAGGAGTTAATAATATCGATACCCACGCTATCGGCAAATTCGGCTGCGGCAGCCCAGTGGTATTCCTCGATCAACGTTTCAGAGGCGCTTACTTCAGTACGAAAGAGGTAGTAGGAAGCATCAGGAGCTGTTCCTATCATACTTCCCGGACGAGTTACGGCCATTGTACTCATAACTGCCGTTCCGTGGGTTCCTCCGTGTAAGGCGTTCTGATCTCCATCTACCATATCTTGCTGGCCAATGATTTGACCATTGGTCCAAAGACTTTCAAAGTAGGGGAGTACATCCACCCGGGAGAATCCATTGTCAAAAACACCAATCCAGATTCCCTTTCCGGTATAGCCATCTTTGTGCAGCGAATTCACACCAATCATTCCGACTTGAGGCCAGGCATCACCATAGTCGGTTAAAAAGGAGTTAATGCTTACGTTTTCCCGTATCAAATCTTTTTCTTCGTCTAGCTTATCCACGTATCCCTGTCGACCTACGGGAACCTGACTAATCCATTTCACGTCTTGTACAAAACTCCAGGAGTTAAGGGTATCCAATACACTTTCGTCCTTTGTTTTGATGGTGACCGCATTCATCCATTTGAGGCGATGACCCTGTGACAATCCGGAAAGGCTATTAACCTTCTGAAGATAGGCAGATGACAGAGGGAGGTCTTCTTCGCTGATTTCAATATGGGATCTTGATCGACGATCCAAGGCACGTTGCGACAAGAATTTTTCGGGAGTACTTAAGAGTTCGGTGGGTTTGTCTGTGAAGGTAACGAGGTACCAAGATTCTTGTTGAGCCAGGGCAGGGGAGAGTAATCCTGCCCAGAGAAGCGTTCCGAGTATAAAGTGCTTAATAAACCTCAAAGGATTTTATTTTCATTTCCATAACCAACCCGCTGTCGATGGGTACATCATCGGGTTCACCAGTGGTAAATCGTTTGATGATTTTTTCATAGCGGTGAACCAGTCCCACCTTCCGGGCATATTTTTCCGTCGCGATGTGCGTATAAAGTTGCAGGGGATCGGTTTGGTGGTATTGATCAATGAGAGCCACTTCACTAAAGGATTGTCCAAAGAGGGTTTCGGATTGAATACTTACACATTCAAATTCCTCTTTTTCTCTCACATTTCGAGCATTTCCATCCCACCGAACTCCAGGCGCCAAAGCGAAGTTAAGCTTCACTACACGTAGGTTTTGGTCTTGTTCTTCAACGGAGAAATTATCGCGGTGAGCGGTATACACTCGTTGAATCTTCCAATCCTGGCCAGTTTGCCGGGCATAGCGATTGATCTTTACGATAGCACGGCCACCATCATCCACCGTCGATTCCATGATAACTTCTTTTACCTCATATTGGTAAGTATCCTGGGTGAGGGTAAAGTCGTTGAACACAATGCTGTCCACATCGTAAATTCTAACCGACTCTACGCCGATGGGGTAAAAGTCTGTGCCCAGGTCAATGGGCTCTGGGTCGTCCTTTTTACAGGAAGTCAGGCTTAGAAACAATATGCCTATTATCCACCACTTCATGGTTTCACTTTTACCGAGTCACTGGGAGCTGTTTTATTGGCTTTCTTTTCTTTTTGAAATTCTTTCATTTCCTCGGGAGACTTACGCCACTTCAGAAAACCTTCTTTGTAAAACTCATAACGCTCGGGAAGGCTGTTTCGATCAAAGTAAGTCCAGGTGCCATTCTGAACTGCGAATCGGTAATAGCCTAAGATACGAATGGCGCCATTGGGGTGAAAATACTCCACTTTCCCATCTGGGTTGCCATCTACGTAATCGGCTCTGAATTTCACTTTTCCATTTTGGAAATAATCGGTCAGTTTACCGTGTTCCAATCCATTTCTGTGATTGAAGTCTCGAGCTATTTGGCCATCCTTGTAGTAGATCCGGGCCGGGCCATTTTTTACACCATTTAGGTAAAATTCCTGACTGGAAATGGCTTCCTCCGCATCATAAAATTTCCACTTGCCCGTACGTTTTTGTTGGTAGTACATGCCTTCGGCCATTTTCTTGCCGTTCTTATGATAAAACACAACCTGAGCCGAATCGTTGGTTGTATGGCGAACTTCCGACATTTTAACGGAGTTCCAATCGAAGTACACAAAGGTACCTACTGGACGATCGTCCTTAAATTGACCGGTGTAGCGGACTTTGCCGTTTTCGTATTTCTTCTCCCATTTACCCTGTTTACGGCCCTTACCGTCAACCACGTTGAGGGTGTCGGAGCTTTGTCCGAAACTGGTGAGAGCACAGGCCATCAAAACCAGAAGGCTCCCTATTCGAATGGATTGAATCAAATGACTTTGCATGAAATTAGTTCTTCCTCTTCCAATTTTCCTACCAAAATATCTCCTCCTTTCACCGGTCCTACTCCAGCTGGAGTTCCCGTATAAATGAGGTCACCAATTTTCAAGGTGAAAAAACGACTGATATAGGCGATCAATTCATCAATCGGAAAAATCATGTCTTTCGTATTTCCTTGCTGCACGGTTTCACCGTTTTTAGCTAAGCTAAAAGTAAGGTTATTCAGGTCCTTGAATTGACTTTTTGGAACAAACTTTCCCACAGGAGCGCTTCCATCAAAGGCCTTCGCAATTTCCCAGGGATGACCTTTTTCCTTGCATCGCTGCTGTATGTCACGAGCGGTAAAATCCAGGCCGAGTGTAATCTCTTCAAAGTATTTATGGGCAAAGCGAGGAGCGATGTGTTTCCCAATTCGATTGATGCGAATCACCAATTCCAACTCGTGGTGCACATCCTGGCTGTGCTCCGGAATGAAGAAGGGGCCATTCTTGCGAATGAGTGCCGTATCCGGCTTCAGAAAAAATAGAGGAACCTCCGGTAGGGGATTATTCAATTCCTTGGCGTGGTCGGCGTAGTTTCTTCCAATACAAATGATTTTCATGCTTTCATTTTTTCCCAAACATCTTTGAGAATTTCTTTGGTATAAAGAGGGAAATCTCCGTTCATCATCCAGTTGTAGTACGAAGGCTCCCGGGTAAATACATCAACGAGTCTTTTTCCTTTGTGTTTGCCAAAATTGAAGACTTCCTGTTCTTCCTCATCGTAGGCAACCCGCCCGGCCAAATCGGCAAAATTCTGCCTTTTGGAATATTCGTGCAAGAAGTTCATATCGTTCTCCAGGTCATCGTATCTATCGATCTGAGCCTCGAGTACTTCATAAGTAGCTTCAATATCCGCCTCGGCAGAGTGGGCGTTTTCCAGGTCTTTGTCGCAGTAAAATTTGTAGGCCGCTTCCAGGGTCCGTTTTTCTTGTTTGTGAAAGATGTTTTGAACGTCAACAAGGTTCTTGTCCTTCACATCTAAACGAATACCGGCACGTAGGAATTCCTCTACTAAAAGAGGAATGTCAAAACGATTGGAATTAAATCCGGCGAGGTCGCAGTCGTTTAAGAATATGAAAAGAGACTTGGCTACTTGCACGAAGGTGGGCATATCAGCTACATCTTCGTCTTTGATGCCGTGTACGGCCGAAGCTTCTTCTGGAATAGGAATAGTAGGATTGATACGACGAACTTTCATATCCTTGTTCCCATCCGGGTGTACCTTAAGCACAGCGATTTCTACAATACGATCTTTGGATACATCGATTCCCGTTGTTTCCAGATCAAAAAATGCGATCGGTTTTTCCAGTTTTAGTTTCATGTGAGGTAAAAAAAAGAGCCTCTTTACGCAATTGGTAAGAGGCTCCGATTATGGTGAATGATAATTATCAAATTAGTTTACCCGAATCTCTACACGTCTGTTCATGCCTCGGAACTTGTCTGAGGAGTTAGGTGCAGTAGGCTTCTCTTCTCCAAAGAAGTTGGTAGTAATTCGATTAGAAGCTACACCGTATCCCTGCAACTCTTCTGAGGCGGATTTAACTCGTTTTTCAGAAAGAGCCCGGTTGTAAGCGGCGTTACCTGTTTTGTCAGCAAAACCGCTCAACACAACTGTAGTGGAAGGGTTTTGTTTCATGAAGTCGGCCACTTCTTTAAGGGTAACCTCTCCGTCATTGGAGATCGCATAAGAGTCAAATCCAAACGGTACGTAGCGGAACATTTTGTTTTCTTCCAGTTGGAATTCTACACGACGGTTAAGTCGACGTCCTTCCGGGTTGTCACTTCCATCAGCATTTTGTCCTTGAGCAATTGGCTTTTCCTCCCCGTAGTAATCAAAGGTAACTTGGTAAGGATTAGCTCCATCGTTAACCAACTCGTTGAATACAACCAAAGCACGTTGTTTGGAAACTTCCATGTTGATGCTATCGGTACCTAAGTAATCCGCGTGACCAGAAAGGTTAATTACGGTGTTAGGATTATCGTTCAAGTATTGAGCGATGGCCTTAACTTGATCTTCACTTTCAGCAGCAATGGAGTTACCATTAAATCCAAACAGGATGTTGCGGAACATGTCATCCAAATCTTTTTGAGACTTGATAACTGGCTTGCCTCCTTTAACCGGAGTTTCTGAAGTAGCTGAACCCGCCTGGGCTACCGTTTGATTTTTGTCTTCCTTGTCACCAGCAGCAACGGCTACAGCACCTGCACCCGCTCCAATGGTAGTCGTTCCAGCACCAGTACCGGTTCCGGTCCCGCTACCCGTTTCTGAGCCTGTTCCGGTTTCACTTCCGGTACCCGTTTCAGGAGAACCACCTTCAGCCATAGCCGTAGAATCTGCTTTTGCCTGAGCCAGTTGTTCCATTCTTAAGCTATCAGACATCAAACCACCCATGGCAATATCGGGTAAGGTGTCTTTTACTCTGAATTCATAGTGGGTAGTAATGCGGTAAATGTCTTTGTAACCGTATCCGTCAATTCGGGAAGAGGCGTAGTAGGCAATGGTGTCCACCTTAGCACTCTTGCGGTAGGAAATTTCATCCGCAGGCGTGTTAATTGGAATACCTAAACTCTTTGGAGTAATCCAGTTTCCATTTTCCTGGTACGAGTAAAATACGTCAAAACCACCGATACTTGAGTGTCCGGCTGAGGAGAAGTACATGTTGTCATCCTTATCAATGAATGGACAATCTTCGTCAAACTCCGTATTAATAACCGGACCCAGGTTTGTAGGTTCGGTCCATGTTCCGTCAGCGTTCTTCTCGCATACATAAATGTCTAATCCACCATAACCACCTTTGCGATCAGATGTGATGTACATTTTGTTTCCATCAGGAGAAAGAGCAGCCGAGCTTTGGCGCGCTTTTTTGTAATTGATAGAAGAGCTTAGCAATTTGGGCTCCGTCCACAGTTTGTTTTCAATGTGGGTGGAGTAGATCTTACCGTCTTTATAGAGGTAAACCGTTTTGTTTTCTTCCGAAAGTGAAATGGTAGCCAGGTGACTGCGAATTTCTACAAAGCCTTCAGGAAACATTTGGTAGTTGTTTACCAAGTAAGCTTCTTTCCACTCCTGATTCTGAATCTTGGAAACATAAATCTGCTCAAATGGCTTACCATCAGAGGAGTAATTGGTACTTCCAAAAGGATTTCTACGTGAGGTAAAGAGAATCTCATTTTCCTTATCAAAGAAGATAGGGGCGTACTCATCAGACTTCGAGTTAATCTTCTCACCCATATTTTCCATGATCACAAAGTCCGTTGAATTCAGGAAGTACTTCTTCACATCGTTCAATGGCTTCTTCTTGTTCTCCAATGGATTCTTGGTGTTCAGTTTAACATGGTACTCACCATGCTGACAAGTTTTGATCAACCAATTTACTTCGGCCAACAATTCACGACCGGCTTTATTGGTTTTGATATTAGGCTTGAAGTTTTCGTAACACTCCTTAGCCTCTTTAAACTTGTGGTTGTATTGATAAGACTTACCTAAGTAGTAATACATTTCTGGAATCGTGTCGCCTTGTGAATAGGCTAGTGCACGTTCAAAGTAATTTTCGGCCTTATCGTAATCGTTAGGCGAACGCAGGTAGGCAATACCAATTTCAAAATTGTAATCCGGGCTATTTGGATTGATTTCCAAAAGACGATGATAGTCCTTAATGGCATCTTCATAGCGCTCCATTGCAAGCAGTTCAGAAGCCTGCTGGTGGAGGTTTTTTTCGGCTTTGGAACCGGTTTGACTAAAAGCGGTGGTGGCTGAAAGACATAAAATGCCGGCAACAACCAAGTAACGAACGGTGAGTGAGCGTATCATTTACTGAATAGGTCTAATATCTATCATTTACAATGATACAAATTATGTCTTTATTGGTAATGAAGAACCGCTGATGTGCCCGGAATTATAGATATTCCGTTGTTAATAACTGTCTTAGAACTCCCGATTAATATCGAATTGTTCCAAGTAATCAGCTACACGTCTAACGAACATTCCTCCGAGTGATCCATCTACTACTCGGTGGTCGTATGAGTGCGACAAGAACATCTTGTGGCGGATAGCAATCACGTCTCCATGTTCGGTCTCCAATACAGCCGGTTTCTTCTGAATCGTACCTACGGCCAGAATACCTACTTGAGGCTGATTAATAATTGGAGTTCCCATAACGTTTCCGAAGGAACCTACATTAGAGATGGTGTATGTGCCACCGCTGATTTCGTCTGGTTTCAACTGATTGTTACGTGCACGGGTAGCCAGGTCGTTTACCGCTTTGGAAATTCCAACCAGGTTGAGCGTGTCTGCATTGCGAATAACCGGAACGATAAGGTTTCCACTTGGCAGAGCGGTAGCCATTCCGATATTGATGTCTTTTTTGCGAATGATGTGATCCCCGTCAATCGAGATGTTGATCATTGGGAAATCTTTGATCGCCTTCACCACGGCTTCTATAAATAGAGGAGTAAAGGTGAGTTTTTGACCTTCTCGCTTCAGGTAAGCATCCTTTACCTTGTTTCTCCAATTTACAATCGTGGTAACGTCGGCTTCTACAAAAGAAGTAACGTGGGCACTGGTCGACTTGGATTCAACCATGTGGTGAGCGATCAATTTACGCATACGATCCATTTCGATGATCTCTACGTTGTCGCCATGGTTTTTAGGAGCGGCTGCCTTAGCTGCAGGAGCAGGTTTGGCGGCTGGAGCTGCTGGTGCAGCAGCAGGTGCTGCCGGAGCAGGAGTAGCTGCAGGAGCTGCACTTCTATTTTCTAAGTAAGCTAAAATGTCTTTTTTGGTAACGCGACCGTTTTGTCCCGTTCCGGCAATAGTGTCTAATTCAGCACCGGATAATCCCTCTTTTTTGGCAATGTTTTTAACCAAGGGAGAGTAGAAGCGATCGGATTCGATAGCTACAGGAGCTGGAGTAGCATCTGCTTGGACAGCAGGGGCACTGGCTGCAGCAGGTGCAGGAGCTGTTTCAACTGGAGCGGCGGCAGCGGCTGGAGTTCCGTTACTGGAAGGAGCTTCACCATCAGAGCTAATCAAGGCTATTGCCTGACCTACTTGAGCTACTTCACCTTCTTGAACCAAAATTTCGGTAATGACTCCGTCACCTGGAGAAGGAACTTCTGAATCCACCTTATCGGTAGCAATCTCTACCAGGGATTCTTCAGATTCTACGGTGTCACCTACGTTTTTCAACCAGGTAGTAATGGTTGCTTCCGCTACACTTTCTCCCATCTTGGGGAGAATAACTTCAACTATTGCCATAAAAACGCTCTAATTTTAAGCGGGCAAAAATAATAAAAATGACGGCCTTTAAGTTCGATTTTAGCTATAATTAATCAACTTATGTTTATTATTGACCTTCGGCATAAAGAGAAGTAATTTCCCCTTATTTTTGTCGAGAGATCAGAAAAACAGAACATGAAGCGCTTGGAGTTTAATTGTGATGAGTGTGGTGTAAAAGATCGATCTTTTTTTAGTCAGTTGTGTGGGAAAAGTGTGCACGAATTAGCGCGAAACAAAACCTGCACTATATATAAAAAGAACCAGGTCATATTTCATGAGGGAACGCGTCCTTTGGGCGTATTTTGCATCAACTCAGGAAAAGTAAAGATTTACAAAACCGGAAGTGAAGGTAAGGATCAGATTATCCGCATTATGAAAGGCGGTGATTTGATGGGGTATCGTGCTATGCTTAGTGAAGAACCCTACCCGGTAAGTGCCGAAACGTTGGAAGAAACCAGTATCTGCTTTGTTCCCAAAAGCGACTTTCTGGATGTACTCAAAGAAGATTCAGAACTCAATGCGAATCTGCTTCGAAGCATGTCTAAGGAAATGGGATTGATGGCCGATTCGATTACCAATTTGGCACAAAAGCCCGTTCGTGAGCGTTTGGCTGGTGCTCTGCTCATGTTGCAAGAAACGTATAGTAAAGATACGGACGATCACGATCCTATTGAAATTAACCTAACCCGTGAAGACCTCGCAAATATCGTAGGAACCGCTACTGAGACCTTGATTCGATTGCTGCACGACTTCAAAGCCGAAAACCTGATCGAAACTCAGGGGCGGAAGATTCGTGTCATTGAACCCAAGAAACTCTTAAAAGTGGCTAACCTCTATTAACATACATTACACCCAATATTTATGAACGCTATATTAGTACCTACTGATTTTTCAAAACACGCTGCTTATGCCGCTGAGGTGGCTGCTCAAATTGCCAAAAGAACGGGAGCAGAAGTGGTGTTGCTACACGTGATTAACCTTCCTAATTATGAGGAAAACGCATTTAGCAACTACGAAGAAGAAGGAACGCATGAAAGCATGATGATCATGCAATTGGTCAAGCAAAAATTTAAAAACCTTCGCACCCTGAAATTCTGGGAAGGAGTGAAAGTACACGAGGTGGTTAAATTCGGTTCTGTACACAAAGCAGTAGTTGCCGAAAACCGGGAAAGAAATGTGAGCCTTGTTGTAGCTGGTGCTCACGGTATGTCTGGCTCTTCTACTGAATTTGCGGGTTCTACGATTGAGAAATTGGTTCGCGTATGTATCGTACCTGTACTCACTATCAAAAGGCGTTTTGAAAACTTTGAGTTAAATAATATCGTGTTTAGCTCCACTTTCTTTGGAGAAAATCACAAACCTCTTCAGGCGGTTAAAGAAATTGCAGAACGCAATGAATCTAACTTGCACCTGCTTAAGGTAATTACACCCGATAATTTTGAGCCTACATCGTTGTCTCGCAAGTTGATTTACGACATGGCTGAGAAGAATGAAATCAAGAATTTTACGGGCTACATCATCAACGATTACAACATTGAGACGGGAATCTACGCCTACGCAAAACACATTAATGCTGATTTGGTTTGCTTAGCTACTCACGGTCGTACGGGATGGGCACGTTTGTTTGGAAAGAGCATTGCTGAGGAAGTTTCCAGTCATGCCGACATTCCAATTTTGAGTATCCGCTTGACTGAAGCTCAAGAGAAAACCGGGGTTATTTTTCCCGAATAGTTGAATTGTAGATTCGACCCAAACAGGTAGTTCAGAACCCTGTTTCGCAACCTTTCGTTTAAGTGCATTTGCTGAGTATTATTTCTGCCCAATAGGGTGTGGATTAAATTTACTAAAAGGCAGTGCTTACTTGAAAGGATTAAATAAATTTGAAATCTGATTTGTGTTAAATAAGCTTTGATGGACAAGAAAAAATTAACGGCCCTAATTATCATTTCGGTCACCTTCTTCTTAACGTTTTATTTTGCCTTTTTGAACTTCTCATTGAGCACCCAGTTTACCAGTTTGTTCGCTTTCCTTATTTTGTTGGCAGGCACCGTGACTTCGTTGGTTATCGGTAATGCTGGAGAACGATAAATCGCATATTATGGAGAAAAGGACCGTATTAATTGCTACCGATTTTTCGGAAGCATCTCGCAATGCCATCCGCTATGGATTGGGACTCTACCAAGGACGTGGGTATCACTACATTCTACTCAATACGGTTGAACCCAATACGGCTTCAAGTAATGCTGGAATGATCGTAAACGTTAGTGAGATCATGGCCAAGGATTCACTTGAAGGCCTGAAAAAGGAAAAGGCTTGGGTTGAATCCCTTCCTGAGAACGAAGGCAATACCTTGGAAACGGTTCAAATGTTTGGTGAGTTCGTAAGCTGCGTTCGCCAGATTATTAAGGACAAGAATATCGATATGGTAATCATCGGTACCACAGGTGCCAGCGGATTAAAAGAGTTTTTTGTGGGAAGTAATGCGGCTTCTGTCATTCAGGAGATCAGTATTCCCGTACTCACCGTTCCTTTTCAGGCTGATTTCAATTCGATCAAAAACATCTTGTATGCGACTGATTTGAAGAAATTGAAAAATCGGTCGATATTGGATTTCTTGAAAAACTTGATGGAGCGCCGTGGGGCAAGTATGACTTTACTCAACGTAGTTAAAACCCAGAGTAAGGTTTCAGCTTCTGACAAGGAAGAGGAGAAACAAGCTCTTTTGGACTACCTGGGAAGTGAAGTGGGTTTTGAAACGGTTTCTAACGAAGATACGGTGGAAGGAATCAATGCTTACATCGAAGAGCGCGGTAACGTAGATATCATTGCTATGGTTCCTCGTAAGAAAAACTTCTTTGAGAAAATCTTCTCCAAGAGCATCGCCAAAAAGGTAGCTTATCACTCTCGTATACCGATGCTGACCCTTCAGGACGGTTAGAATTCGACGATTGTATTTTTCCAGACGGAATTTATCCAACCATTCGTTATAAATTCGTGTAATCCTGTATAGGGAATATGTCACGATTTACTACAGATACTGGTGGAGATTTGCTGATGGTGTTTGCCAAGAACCCGGAGTACGGGAAGGTAAAGACTCGTCTGGCTAAGACTATTGGCCATAAAAAGGCGCTGGAAGTCTATCAAAAACTTCTGGAGCATACCCGTGATATTTGCCTTCAGGTAGGTTGTTTCCGAATCGTATACTACTCCGATTTCATCGACTTCGATGATCTGTTCGACAACCAGTACTTTCTCAAAGACGAGCAGGTAAAAGGTGATTTGGGCGAACGCATGGCTATGGCCTTTGGCGAAAGCTTTAAGGAAGGTTATCAGCGCATTGTTTGCATCGGTAGTGATTGCTACGAGCTCTCTTCAGACTTGATCAAAAAGGCCTTTGTTGCCTTGGATGATAACGATGTGGTCATTGGCCCTGCTAAGGATGGTGGCTACTACCTCATTGGTATGAAAGACAACTATGAGCACCTTTTTATGAATAAGGAGTGGAGTACCAACAATCTGTTACTCGATACCCTGATTGACTTGAAATCGGCCGAGTTGAAGTATCACCTACTACCTACCTTATCTGATGTTGATCAGGAAGAGGATTTGGTCGGGGCGCTTAAATCGATTATCTGAATCGGTGAGAATAAGCGTAATCATTCCCACATTTAACGAAGAAGAAAACATCCGTAAGCTAATTCCCTGGCTTGAGGCTAATTCATCCCCTGAAAATCTTTTGGAAATTGTAGTGGTGGATGGAGGTAGTAGGGACAATACAGTTGATATAGCCGAAGAGGTAGGGGCTCAAGTTCATCGATCCACCAAATCAGGTCGAGCGGTTCAATTGGCGCTGGGTGGGAAAAAGGCCAAGGGAGAGATTCTCTATTTTCTTCATGCAGATACCTTTCCTCCACCTCGATTTGATGAAATAATACTGAATGCCGTTCGAAAGCAAAACCCCGCTGGATGCTTTCAAATTCAATTTGATCCTTCCTCCTGGGCACTCCGCTTGTTCGAAGCCTTTGTTCGGTTTCCCTGGATGATTTGTCGGGGTGGGGATCAGTCCTTGTATGTTACCCGGGAGTTATATTCCCGTATTGGCGGTTTTAACCCGGGATTAAAAATCATGGAAGACTTAGAAATCATCCGCCAAATTCGCAGAGAATCGCCTTTCCATATACTTTCGCAACGCGTTATTACGTCCAGTCGGAAGTATCAGAATAAAGGCACCTGGCGTCTTCAAATGCTCTATGCCTGGGTTCATTTTCAGTACTGGACCGGTGTACCCAACGAGCGCATATTCGAAAACAGTAAAAAATGGGTTCAAAAAGATGAATATGAATAATTGGAATGAAACTGCTGATTTCCTCAAGGAGAAGGGAATGATAAACCCGGAGATTGGAATTGTATTAGGTACCGGCCTCGGAAAATTGATTGATCACATCGATCAGGAAGTGGTATTGGAATACGAAAACATTCCAAATTTTCCAGTGTCTACTGTAGAGTTTCACAAAGGGAAGCTCATTTATGGTACACTAAGAGGAAAAAAGGTGTTGGCCATGCAAGGCCGTTTTCACTACTACGAGGGATACACGGCCAAGGAAATTACTTTCCCCATTCGTGTGATGAAAGTCCTTGGGGTAAAGAACCTAATCCTTTCTAATGCTGCAGGTGGAATGAACCTGAATTACCGACCTGGTGATATCATGGTGATTGATGATCACATTAATCTATTGCCTGATAATCCATTGTTCGGCAAAAACAATGATGATCTCGGCCCTCGATTCCCAGATATGAGTCGCCCGTATCACCCGAAAATGAACGAACTTATTCACTCGATTGCTAGCGAAAAAAACATTCCGATTCACGAAGGAGTATACGTAGCTGTTGGTGGTCCAAACTTGGAAACCCGTGCCGAATACCGTTTTCTTCGAACTATTGGAGCAGATGTGGTGGGTATGTCTACCGTGCCTGAGGTTATCGTAGCCAATCACATGAGCATGCCTTGTTGCGCCTTATCTGTGGTAACGGATATGTGTGATCCGGATAACCTGGAAGTAGCCAAGATTGAAAACATTCTCAAATATGCAGCCGAAGGAGAAGAGCGTCTTCTTCAGATCGTACCCGAGCTGGTGGAAAAGCTGTAACACGAAAAACAATTGGGGTAGGGGAGCCAGACCCGAATAAGGGTTTTATTTGGCTTCCTTAATCCCGATCAGTCGGGTTTTGATAAAGGCTTCAATTGGGAAGAGTACAAAACCCAGAAGGGCATTCAAAGCAACCTTGATAAATGCAATACTACCAATCTGAGCCTCTACGTTGTCCTCCACGTAGTTGATACCATACTCAAAGATGATAATGATGGCGATGGAAGCCAGGATAGTCGCTGTTCTGGAACCACCCGTTTTTCTTCCGTAGAATACCGCCAGGAATAGCATAATGCTAATCATTAGGATCTGGAAGGAGTAGAACCAATAACTGTTGTAGAAAGGTACCTTGATTTCAAAGTCGTAGGTAAACATTTCACTGCCCACGTTATCGGCATTAAAGGCCTGAAGCATGAAGGTATAGTTACGGGCTTTTAGACTGGTGTAAACCGCTTTACGTTCGGTGGTTTCAGTCCATACCGTATCATTCTTCATTTTGTACTTGTAGTACACTTTGCTCGGGCTATTCAAGCTAATTCCAGTAAACAGGAAGGTCAGGTTGTTTTGTGCCGAACTAAAGGTGTTGTTAAACGGGTAATCAGACGGAGTCTGGTTGATGATTACCGTAGGCTCGGTTTCAATTTTCGGCTTAACCTCGTTTTTGTAGTGTACGTTAGGATTGTACTTCACGGCACCTAAAATGGTTCCAAACCACAGGTTGCCATTGTCATCCATACAGGTGGAGTTGGGGTTAACCTCTACACCGAGAAATCCTTCTGTTTTTCCAAAGTGGTGAAACTTCTGCTCATCACGGTCAAACTTCTCAATTCCGTAGGTCGTTCCAAACCATATGTTGTTCTCATTATCGGCAACGATACAATAGGGAGTTTCGGAATTCATTCCGTCTTCCTTGTTGTAGTTGGTAAAGGATTTACCGTCATACATGTACAATCCACCGGTATAGCAACCCAGCCAGATGTTTCCAGTCTTGTCAAGAGCCAGGGACAAGACCAACTGATGGTTCAATCCGTCTTCTTTGGTATAAACCCGGAAGCCATTCTGATCGTAGCTCGTAAGGCTTCCTCCGAGAACGGCAAACCACATGCGGCCGTCGTTGTCTTTTACGATTTTGTAAATGCTATTTCCACCCAATCCATCTTCTTCTGTAAAGAGGGTAAGCTTGTGAGAAGACTTATTGATACGAGCAGCACCGGAGCGGGTTCCCAACCAAATGTTGTTGCTATCATCTTCACAAATACTGTAGATTACATCCTGCAGGTGGGCCTCGATATTGATTCGTTCGTAGGTTCCGGTTTTGGTTCGTTTAAACAGGTTACCATTCGCAGATCCGAACCAAATAGTTCCTTCAGAATCCTGGTAGATGGACATAACAGGAGCATCACTCAACCCAGCAATACGATACTTCCCTACACTCAGGGAGTCGTTGTTGATGTTGTCGGCGTTGATCAACTGGGATACGCCCCGATTCGTTCCCAACCAGATGTTTCCTTCATTGTCTGGGATAACCGACCAAATGATGTTGTTGGTAATTCCTACGCTTTCGTCATAAAGGGTGAAGAAGTCAGAGATGTATTGGTTTAGCCCAACATCCGTTCCAATCCAAATGGAATTTTCACGGTCCATAAACAGGGCCTTGATGTTGTAGAAACTCAAGCCTTGTTCAACGCTGTAGTGTCTAAAGCCCATTTCACCGTTTTGGGGAACGGCCTTTACTACTCCGCGGTTGGCGGTTCCTATCCAAAGGTTTCCGTGGTTATCCGCTATCAATTTGGTGATGTAGTTTGTGCTTAGCTCACCTTCTTCGTTGTAGACTTTTGGAGTGACCGAAGTACCTCCCTTTCTTAAGCTTTCTTGCTGACTGCTGCTCAGTACATTTACACCGCCATTCGTAGCAATCCAGAACTTATTCTGGTAAATAGCCATGTCATTAATGCGGTTACTGGTTAGCCCTGTTTCTGTGTTAATCTGAATGGAAGCTGCTGGATTGTTGGTGTCCGCGGCCAGAAGTTGCTCCAGGCTAACCAGGAAAATTCCGTCGTTTTCTGTCCCTACCCATAGGTTACGATCATCGTCCAAAAAGAGGGTATTGATAAATCGCGATCCGCTTACACTCGAAGAAACTTCGTAGCGTTTAACCTGATTATCTTGGGTATTGAGGATAAACACGCCACTACCTTTGGTAGAGAAGATGATGTTTTGTCCAACCGTATCCTCTACAAAGTCGCTTACTTCCTGATAGGAGCTAAAGCGTTCAATATGAGTACTTTCAAAGGATCTGTTAATCGCATCGCGACGGGTAATGGATCCACCCCAGTGGCCAAACCAGAGGTTGCCCTTGCTGTCTTTGAAAGAAGCGGTGATCCAATCTTCTGCTAAACTGTCTTTCTTGGAATAGTTGGTAAAGCTGATTCCGTCGTAAGCGGATAATCCAGATACGGTACCAACCCATAAATGTCCATCATCACTTTGGCAAACCGTGTTTACCTGAGATTGTGGTAGACCGTGTTCCACACCATACTGCACAAAATTTACTATTTGCGCATAGGAAATGCTTGAAGTAATACTTATAATACAGATTAGTAAAGCTCTGATTGTTAGTAAAGAATCTCGCATGTATAGCCAAATGGTGTTAATGATTGTAAAGCTATAATAATTTTCAAATAAGACAACTATAGCGAAGATAAGGGAAAGCGGGGCAAAACTTATGGGTGAATTCTGAATTCTGAATTTTGAAATCGAATTTCAACATCCAACATCCAACATCCAACATTCAGGATTGAAGATTGAAGATTGAGAATTCAATGATACTTCTTCTCTCCAGCCAAAAGGTGAACCACCAATTGATTATCCTGTGGAGGAACGGGACAGGAGTAGCGGTCGTTGTAGGCACAATACGGATTGTAACTCTTATTAAAGTCGAGTGTTAAGGAATCACCTTCGGGAATGGAAACATCCAGATATCGACCGGTGGCGTAGGAGCCATTTCCATTGGTTAGATCGGTAAAAGGAACAAACAAGCCTTCTTCTTCATGATCCAGGGCTTTGTAAGCAAATAGGGTACAAGCAGTATCTCCAATTAGAAAGTCCATCCGGGCATATTTCTGGTAGCGTGGACGGCGATCGGTATTGGTTTCAAAGGTGATGACTTCTCCATTAAACAGGACATCGAACTTAGCTCGAACGGCAAATTGCGGGTTGCCAGGATAATAGTTCAGACCCAAAAAGTTCTTTCGTTCCTCCTCAGGAATGGGTGACTTATCGGAGAGCATGTGTTCGTGAGTTTCCTTGCGATGTTCCGCCAAATCGCCTTTGGGCTTTTGTTTTTCAGAGCAGCTGGCTAAAACCAGTAGGCCTATGACCAATAAGAGGGAGTACTTAACAGGTTTCAAAATTTGACCGTCCATTTCAGATTAATCCTTCGATTCGTGAGGTAATTAGGAATTCCGTACATCCTGTCGGATATGTCGCGGACCCAAAGGTAGGAAATGGTGTTGTTGATTCCGAATAGGTTGAAGATCTCTAAACTCAACCAGGAGTTATTCACGTATCGAATAGGATTATTGGCTTTTCGTTTTCGGTCAGACTTAAGCAGTTGGTAGGAAAACCCAATGTCTACCCGGCGATAAGGAGGCATGCGTAAGGTGTCTTTGTAACGCTCATAAGTAGGAGGTCCAAAAGGAAGTCCGGAAGCGTAAACGAAGTTGAGATTGACTTTGAGCGAAGGGATTTTGGGTACGTAATCCTGGAAGAAGAAACCCAATTGAAAACGCTGGTCGGTGGGGCGTGGAATGGCTCCAGGCTCAAATCGTTGAGAATCTACAGCTACCTGATCGTAAGTGAAACCAGGAATGATCTCTTCTCCAGCAGCATTGTAATACTCCCAATAGAAATCGTCCACAATGTCTTCCTCGGTTTTCATCACACTCAGACTAAACCAGGAATCAATCCCTTTTACAAACTCCCCGAACAGTTTGAGATCTACACCGGTAGCATAGCCGTTGGAATTGTTGGTAGCATAGTAGCGGAGCCTTACATTGTCGATTTCGTAGGGAATTAGGTTTTTGTAGTTTTTGTAGTACACTTCAGCAGTCAACTTAAAGGGACTACGCTCTTTAAAGAGCTTAAACTGATAATCGGCCCCAAGCACATAGTGGATAGATTGCTGAGCTTTGATATCGGAATTTACATGCCCGTTCAGGTCACGCATTTCACGGTAGAAGGGAGGCTGATAGTAGTAACCCCAAGCCGCTCTGAAATTCCAACGTTTTTTCCAATTCGGTTGAAACCCGATGGATGCTCGAGGAGAGAATACGGCCTCGTTGTTGAAGTCCCAATAGTTGAAGCGAACACCGACCACGGCAGCCAATTTATGAGAGTCTAAATCCCAGGCTTTTTCCCCTTGTAAATAACCCATTACCCGATTAGAGCTAATGTCATTTCGAGCCACGATAAGCTCATTCATTTCAATCTTGTCACGAGGACTTATGGGCGTAGGACGGGTTAAATTGGTGTCGTTTTCAGCATAAGACCAACCGGTAATTCCAGGTGATTGAGGTACGGAGTATCCGGTTGAATCCAGGTAATCCCATTCCTTCAATTCATCCTTGATCTGTTCATGCTGGTAACGTCCTCCCCAGCGAATGGTCATCCAATCGTGGGTATACACTCCTTTGTGCTGAATATTGAATACGTTGGCTTCCAGGTAGTTTCTTGCGTGATTGATAAAACCTCCAACCCCACGGTTAAATTTTACTTCGCCAAAGTTCTCGCTTCCAGGATCTTTTTCCAACTCGGCCAGGCGATAGGCGCCTTGAATATCAAAAGTTTCTTGCTCCAAGGTGCGGAAACCTGAAGCGATAAATTTCAAATTGGTTTTGCGATTGGGTTTGTAGGTAGCTGTGAATGCTCCCATTCCCGTTTCGTACTCATCAATCTCTTGTCCGTCGAAAAACACGGTAAGCTGCAAGGCTTCGTTAACCGTTCCGAATTCAGTCTCTCGGGTTTCCGGGATAAATCGGTATTGGTTATTTGAGTAGTTAAGCAGCAAACCAATTTCCCATTCTGTAGTGAGATCGTAGGTGAAGTAGCCCTGGTAGTCATAAAAGCGAGGTCGATAATCTCCCTGGGTTTGCAATCCGTTAAGCAGGTATTGATTGGAACGATACCGAAATCCTTGAATGTGGGTAAAACGGTGGTCCTTGTTGCTTCCCTCTAAATGAACCGAGGCTCCCAATAAACTAATGGAGGCTGATCCACTGAATTTACGGGGTTCAGCATACCGGATGTCCAATACGGAAGACATCTTATCTCCATATCGAGCTTCAAATCCACCGGCCGAAAACAGAATGGAGCTCACCATGTCTGAATTGATAAAACTCAACCCTTCCTGTTGACCTGATCGAACCAAAAAAGGGCGATAAATCTCTACATCATTGACGTAAATGAGGTTTTCGTCAAAGTTTCCGCCTCGCACATTATAGGAGGAACTTAATTCATTGGTCGAACTTACTCCGGGTAAGGTAAACAGCAAATCCTCAAAGTTGCCTGACGCCGAAGTCATGTTTTCCCGAAACTTGGGATCCATACGGGTAAGGGTGGTGGCTTTACTGATTTCATCGACCACTTCTACGCCTCCAAGCTTTACCGATTTATTTCTCAAAATCGGAGATACTTCTTTAGATTCGCCGGGCTTCAGATTCACCTTAACGATTTGAGTTTTGTAGCCCACATAAGAAAATTGAACCTTAACCTCTTGATTCGTAGGAACCTTTACACTAAAACGGCCATTGCCATCACTCGAAACGGCGAGGGAATCAATGGACACCAAAATACTTACACCAGGGATGGTCAGTCCAGTAGAGTCGCGAACAATCCCGTATACAGTCGCTTTTTTCTGGGCACTAAGCTGGACTGCGGTACCAAGGATGAGAATTATAAAGGCTACTAAGAAGCGCTTAAGCATAAGCCGCCAAAAATATCATTTATCAGGCACTTCAACGAGGTGCAATAAGAGATATTGTTGAACTCCTTTTTGACTTGATAAAAGGCGGGTTTAATGTTGAATTCTGAATGTTGAATTTCGAATTCTGAATTTTTAGCATTCATACGTACTCCTTCTTACAGGGATTCCCAAACACCTCAAAATTCAGAATTCAACATTCGAGATTCAATATTCAATTAGGTATTTTCGCCAAGTGAAAAAAATTGGACTACTCTCCGATACGCATTCTTACCTGGATGAAGCGGTTTTCCGCCATTTTGAGAAGTGCGATGAAATATGGCATGCCGGCGATATTGGAAACCTAAAGGTGTTGGAAGATCTCGAAGCCTTTAAACCTACTCGTGCAGTGTTTGGAAACATTGATGACGCCAAGGTGAGAAGAGCCTGTCCGGAGAATCAACGCTTTTTTTGTGAGGGAGTGGATGTTTGGATTACCCATATCGGTGGTTATCCGGGACGGTATGCGCCCATCATTCGGGAACAGATGTACAAGCATCCTCCGAAACTATTTATCTGCGGACACTCCCATATTCTTAAAGTAGTTCGAGATCCTCGTTTGGGATTACTACACATGAATCCGGGAGCTATTGGTATTAGCGGATTTCACAAGGTGCGAACCATGCTACGATTTGCCATTGATGGCGATCGTATTCAGGATTTAGATGTGATTGAGTTTCCTCGGAAAGCTTAGCGAATGCGATCCATGCTTTTGATCAGGTCCTCATCTTTCTGAATGCCTTTGCGAGCCAGGAAGACCAAAAGCAAAGAAATCAAAGGAATCATTACCCAATACTCATACTGAGTGGTCAATTCAGAGCTCTCGGTGATTTTTTCAGGTAAATCGTAGGAAACGATGAACTGAAGTCCCATAATGATCAGCAGCAAAATCATATCCAGGTTGACCAAGCGGAGCTGTCGACCTCGATTTTTGAATTGAAAAATAGCTGCCAGGGTGAGCAAAACGTGAAAAATTAAAACGATTCCCAAGGCCAAAACTGGCGTCTCGTACGTCCATTCTCCACCTTCTTGAAAGAAGATTCCCAAAGGCTTAACCAAGTAGCTGTTTCCGTTAACCGTAAAAAGGGCAATGGGCATAAACGAATACGCGATGCTTACGATAACTGCACCGAGTAAATAAAGGGACTGTACACGTTGAATCATGCTGCAAAGAAAAGAAATACTTTCAAGCCTGAATGATATTTCTAAAGGGGTATTTATTGATGTAGGCGGCGATTCTCCAGAGTAACAATACCAGGATGAATACATAGCTGTTATGCAGGTCCTGAGGTAGTGTGAACCAGGAAATTAGCAGACCCAATTCTACCCACCAAACCACGACCAGGAACTTCTTAAACCAGGCAAACTTTCGTTTGAACAAAAACAGAAAGGATAGGGGAAAGAAAAATGGAAGGGCCCAAATAATGTTCAAGTTGTTTTGTGTGGTGTTGTGATCGGTAAAAAACCAAAGAAATACAATGAGCCAGCCAGCAATACCAACTACGGTAAAAATGAGAAAGTCCATGATTCGCATCGGAAGTGTAGTTCCTGGTATTTGATCAATCATGAGGGTAAACAGCAAGACGGCTATAAAGGTGAGTAGGGGACGAAACCAAACAAATCCTTCCTCCACGGGTTTGGCTTCCACAATGCGATGGTGTTTTTTCACCAGGGGCTCCATCTTGTTACCTCGGGATACGACGGCGTTATCAAATCCGCGCATTAAGTAGTCCGGAAGATACATTTTCTGTCTTTCGTCAGCCGTGCGATCAGCGGGTAGTCCTAAACCCAAGTCGATGCCGGCATCAGACCAGCGCATGTTTTTGAGGTACAAATCGGTGAGGTCGCGAAAGGAGGAATCGGGAAGATCGGTAGGAAATTGGTAGTCCAGGTTTTCACCCAATACTTGCTCAAATACATCCCTTGGACGGGTGGAGCAGTTGTCGTAAAAGAAGTCGTAGAGGTAGAATCGATTTTCAGGTTTTTGGTTTTCCAATAGAAAATCGAATACCTTCTGTTTTTCTTCTGGAGTTAGGTTGAGCACTTGTTCGTCTACCCAGCGATTTTCATAAATGTATCCCGCCTGAAAATTGGCAAAAGGTTCAATGGATAATTTGTAGTTGAGCTTGCCTTGGGTAAACTCGTAGTAAAAGTCGTCGGTAAAACTGAAGGTGCCGTAGTTAAAAACCACATCAGCTTTGTTTTGAGGGTCGAACACCCGAATAGCCGTGTGACCGAAAATGGAATACAAGTCACCACCTGATCCGCAGGTAAGCAGACTAATTTCCGCTTCCGAACTCAAGGTTCGCTGATTTTGAGCGGAGAGAGTGGAAGAAAGAAGAAGGAGGCTTACAACCAGTAAAAAACTACATCTGTTCCAAAATGAGTACCACTTTGTTGAAGTCTGCTGCTGCATTGATAACGGCTTTAAAGGATTCGAAATCTTCCCGAGGAAGTTCAATTTGGTCGTAAAATTCGTCAATATCTATGATCAAATCATTACCCTCCAACCGATATTTTGAGACAAATTGCATGATTGACTTACCATCTTTTTCTATTACCTCATTAAATTCCACGGCTTCAGGATTTTTTACGCGATAGCCCTCGGGTATGTGAAAGACTATTTGACGAAGATAGGTCCGGTTGTAATCATTTTCAACCCCAAGAGTACGTTGTTCTTCCTGATACAGTTCAGATTGGGGCCCAATCACCTTTCCAATCTTTACCAAATATTTGTTTCCAGCCTGTTGCAACAGGTTGGGGTAGTTTAAAGTTCCCTTAATCAAGAAGGGCTTGGTGCCAATGTCTTCCTGAGCGGTATTGAGAATTTCAAATTGCTCTACCTCTTCCTCATCGTTGATGAACTTGATCAAAGCATTAGCCACTTGTTGCTGATCATCTGGTGGTAAGGATTCATATGCCGGCTGAAAGAAAATGGCATTTTGCCCACTCATGGTGCGGCTAAAAATGACTTGAGGAGCGGATAAATCACTTCCCAATTGAACTTCTACTTGCAAATCATCCTGATTCTTTTTGGCTGGAGAAGGGGCTATCCATTTTACCTGAGCCAGCCCAGTGGTAAAGTTGCCAATGGTGATAGGTTTGATAAACAGACCATAATTGTTCTCCCATCCGGGTGGCTTGCTGCCCAATCTGTATCCGGGATATTCATAAGCAATGTAGGCGTCAAGCTCTGGGAAATAAAAGAAGTAGTCATCCAGGCAGCTATAGGTTTCAAAGTCTTTTTCAAACCGGCGTTCGTCCCGTTGCGAAGTTATCCCCAATTCGAAAGGAATGCCTTCCAGATCAAACCAGTAAGAGTAGAGGCGAAGCAATCCCAGGTTACTACAAATACGGTCGTTTAGAATGTTGTCAATATCGGCTAACTCGGCACTGTTCTGATCCAGCATTTGAAAGCTATTCTTGACATAGTTCTCCATTCGCCTAACTTTTTCCCGGGTATCTAATTTCGACAACTTAAGTTGCTTGGACAGTCCTCCCAGTTTTTTATCGTATTGCTTCTTGTAGTCCTCTGGGTAAATCATGGCATAGAGGTCTTGAGCAAATTCGGTATAACTCACCAAATGAGAGGTCCCCCGGCACTGTTTTCTTCGATTTTGAATTGAATTCCCTGCAAGCTCGGTTCGTAAGAACTGTAGGGCTCATTAAACCGAGGCGGGATTTTTTCTGTCTGAGCTACCCAAACGTTTCGGGTAGTATCGGTTGTGTCTTGTTGAATTTCAGGAAATCCGTTGTCACTCTGAAAGGCGAAGATCAAGTTGTTGGGGGCCAGCAAGCGAAACTCAACCTTGTGGTGCGGTAAATCCGACTGAAAGGCATAGCTGGAACCATCCAGATAAGGAGCTTTGAGTACAGTGTAGGTATATTCAATATCCGACCCGATTTCAATTCCTTCTAAAGCAAAGTATTTGAACCGGCCATATTCTTCAAAGTTCTTAGCCTCGAGAATATCTTCCTTTTTGAGGTAGACCACCTCGCCATTGGGTTTGATTACCCGGGCCCGGGCATCCACAAGATCCACAGCATTGTTGAGGTTCATGTAGATCTGGTTAAAGGAATTAACTGCTTTTTCGGTATGTACTCGTACCAACTTATGGAAGGTCCGGTATTCCACCAAATTATAATCGTAAGTCGGGGAGTAGTAATACTCAATCACCATCTTGTCTATGCCATATTCTGCCTGGTGGATGGAATCGTTGGCGCACCAGTCACAGCGGCTACCATCGTCGTTCCATTCCAGGGTTTGGTAATAGGGTTTAAGGCTGTCTTCCTGGGCCTGCATGGCCATTAGGACGAAAAGGAAAAGGGCAGTTAGAATACTATTTTTCATGGTTTAGCAGTGTTCTTTTTCAATACCAGGGTCTTGTTGTAGGCCTTGTTCAGTGTTTTTACCATAAGATTCCAGTCAGCAAAGTTTTCTGTTGGGAATCGGGTGTAATCCACATACACGGTTCTAATGAGCTGCAATTGATTGGACTCATTCTGGCTATAGGTCATTTCATAGCCGTATTCTTCGGCTTCCAATTGAGTGTTTTCAGGCGTGTAATTCAATTCGTAACCTTCGGGTAGGGTAAGTCGGTTAACCTCTCGATCGTAAAACCTAAAATCTCCATCAAAGTCATAGATGAAAACAGTAGTGTCTATTTCACCCGATTTTAGCCGTTTAATAAGATTAAGGTTGACGTAGTACTCATCCTCATAATTCTGAATGTAGTCATCCAACTTAAAAGAATAGGTAACCACCATAGGCTGATCCCGGTCTTCATGACCGCTGATTTTATAGTCGGTCAGGCTAAACTTGTTGGACCCTTTTTCCAGAATGTCTCGGATGTATTTTTCTTTTTTATCCGCTCTAATGTTGTTGTAATTCCGACGAACGGTATTGGCTCTGAATCCTGTATAGGTGCACTCGCAATCACCGATCAAGGAGCTGCCTTCAATTCTCAATTCACAGGAATCCACTTTTCCGGTAAAGTCATAGGGGAGTTCTGGAACCGTGTGTACAATGTATTTATCCTTGCCATATTCGGTTAACACCTGTTTGCCTTGTATGTGTTCTGGCGGTACGCCAAAGGGAATAGGGTGGGCCGTAGCATCCAGAAAGTAGGTAGAGTCCCCATAATCGAAAACGCAGATCATGTGGTTATCAACCAGTGGAGAAGGAGTCTCGGTGTATTTAAAAGGAATATCCCGTGTACCTAACCAACCCAAATGAGCTTCCAATCCAGCATAGCGAAACATCCGATGGGTAAGGCAAGACATGTCCTTGCAATCGCCAAACCGACGATCAAATACCAATCCCGATGGGCGAGGAACAATTCCCCCTTCTCCGTTTTCAAAAGCCACGTATCTAATGTTGTCTTGCACCCAGTAGTAGATGGCTTTGGCCTTATCCAGGTCCTCGGTGTATGGAGCAGTAATGGAATCTACCAGCAAACGAAGCGTATCGTTGTCATCGGCTACCGATTTTTCGATGTTGGAGTAGTACCAGGCATAAAGATGATCCAGGCTTGGGAATACCTCGCTTGTTTCGCCTTTTACGGTGTAAGACTTTACTTGATAGGCTACCACCGGCATGACATAAGAAAATGATACGGCCCGGCCTACTGGTTTTTTCGAAGGAATGTTCTGATAGGTCCACGTCAGGGTATTTCCCTTTTTACTTTCCCTCTTGGTGAATTTAAAATCGTACTGATCCAGGTTGTATTCCTGGTAGTTTAACTCCATTCCAGCCGGATAGTCAATCACCAGCTTCCCTTTTAAAATAGGAAGGTAACTTCCCAGGTAGTCCATGCCAACGAAGTGGATATCCTGTTCGGTTTCGGTATATCTCAAAATGGTCTTAGCCCCGGGCTGCAATCCTTTGTAGTAGAACCGAATTTTCTTTACATCATCATAAAAAATGGAGGCTGAAAAATTATTCAGGGTATCGAATTCTGTCACCTTGATCTTTTCGTACTTCTTCTCACCGGGAACCAGGGTATACGTGTCCAGATCTTCTATGGTATTGTGGTAGCTGTACCAAACGTTGTCTTCGGCATACTGCATGGCATTTTGGTTAAAAAACTGCCGATCTTCCACATGTTCAATTACAGCAAAGGGCTTATTCTCCTTATCGTATTGAATGGTTACGTGGATGGAATAATCCAGAAAAACGCCATTATCAGCTGGATACTGAGCTTGCAGTGTCTTCCAATCCTCGGTCGATTGAGCCCAGATCGGAGTTTGAGTCCATGCAGTTAATACCGCCGTTACGAGGAGAAGAAGCCTCATTTTATTTTTCAAGATGCAATTCATCTTCATAGTACCATTGTTCTACCGTTGGGTTACCGTTTTCATCAAAATGCTGAGTCTTGCCATGGCGCTTATCATGTAGGAAGGTAGCGGTTTCTTTCAGCTTGCCATTTTCCCAGAAATACTGTGCTTCCCCTTCCAAATCACCATCGCTGTAGTTCTCTTCCGTTTTTGGACTTCCATTTGGGTAATATTCTTTCCAGGCACCCTGGCGCTGTCCGTGAACGTATTCTCCCGTTTTCCAGAGTTGCCCATTGGGGTAGTTTACAGAAAGGGTGCCGTGATAAAATCCGTTTTCATAGTGAGCAGTCATGGCTTCTTGTCCATTGGAGTAGGTGGTCTTTACATCTCCGGTGCCTTTTTCAATTGGGATATAGGGTTTCATCTGGCCTGAATTGTCCATATAGCTGTAGCCCTGAACATTGCCCTTGTAGTAGTCTTTAACCAGGTAAACTTCTCCGCCGGGCTCATGGTAGGTCCCCGGGCCGTAGAGCGATCCGTCAATGTAGGTGAAGTGGTTGTACACCGCTCCTGATTCAAAGAAGGAGGAATCATATCCTTTGGATACACCTTTATCCTTCATTACTTTTCTTCTCAGTTCACCGTTGCTATGGTAGTATTTCCATTCTCCGTCTTTTTCGCCGTAGAAGTAGTTCCCTTCAGCACTTAAATTTCCTTTTGGGTGATACCAGCTCCAGTAGCCCACTCGAGTTCCGTCAAACAGGAAACCTCTGGATGTGACACGTCCCATGCCATCGAAAAAATGAAGGGAGTCGACCAGATTGGCGTTTTTGTATTGACGGGTGCTTAGGCTTTTTCCGTCTGGAAAATGAAGTTCCATTTTTCCTTGACCTGCTTCCAGGTTTTGTACACTCAATACATTTTCGGCCGTATCATATTCGATTATTCCCAGCAGGTAACCGTCATCATAGCGACTCACCCGTTTTAGCTTTCCGGAAATGTCGTAGTAGTAGTTTTTGCCATGGAGTACATCGTTGAGGTAGTACTCTTCTGAGATAACTGTACCGTCTTTGTGGTAATTGATCCAGGGACCCTGGGCCAATCCATCAACGTAGTTTCCTTGAGTAGCCAACTGGCCGCCTAAATAGTAGCTGATGTAGAGTCCGTTTTTCGATCCGTCGGTGTAGTTGATATACGCAGAGGTATCTCCATTGGAAAAGAATTCAATGTCCAGTCCGCTTTGTACCCCATCAGAATAGCTGGTTTCTTCTTCAAGTACTTCGGCTGAATCGAAAAATTTCCAAATACCGTCTCGGCCTTCTTTTACAAAACGGCCTTCTACATACTTGACTCCATTAGGCAAAAAGCCTTCAAAATCCAGGGTGTTTTTAACCTTGTTGTACTCTTTAGCCAGCTTGCCTTCTTTGTCGTAGTAGCGGTAGGCCATTATTACTCCTTTGCGGTAGTCATACTCTTCATGAAGTTTTCCATCGCGATCAAAGAGTTGGGCTTTACCGTTGTATTTTCCTGACTCATCCAAAAAACGGATAGACTTCAAATTGCCATTTTCATGGTATTCCTTCCATTCTCCGCTTTCGGTATTGTTTACGAAATCTCCGGTTTTCATCACCGCTCCATTTCGGTGATAGTATACCCAGGTTCCGGCTTGCTCGCCCTCTTTGTATGTTCCGGTGGTGTATAGCTGTCCTCCGCGGTAAAAAGAGCGATAGGAACCATTGAACCAGCCCCTTCAAAAATGGCCACCTCTGCGGTGTCGCCGTTGTCGTAAAACTCAACATAGGGACCGTAGGGCAAACCTTTTTTATAGGATATTGTGTTGTAGAGCTGTCCGTTGGAATGATAGGTTTTATTCGTTCCCACACGTTTACCCTTGGCAGAATACAAGCTGTCTTTTACACCGCCAAATTGATAAAAGGTCTCGACCAATCCTTCTATGCTTCCGTCTTTGGCATAGGTGTAAGATTCGGTTAAGATGCCCTGTTCATTGTAAGCTTTGTAGGGACCATTTAAGGTACCATTTACAAAAACGGCTTCTTCCTTTATTTCACCACTTGGGTAATACCACTTCCAGGCACCGTGTTGCTCCCCGTCAGAGTTATGGGGTCCGGTTCCAGACACTCGGGTATTGCTGTGAAAATACTGCCAGGTACCAATTTCCAATCCCTTTTCTTCGTCGTAAGGCCCAATGCCATAAATGCTCATGTCATCGTAGTAAATATCTCGGGTAATTCCTCCTTTTCCATCGGGATGACTCCCCAGCAGAATCAGGCCGTCGTTTGCGTACCATTCGCTGAATTGAAGGAAATCATTTTTACTTTTTACAATAGCTGCCTGTACTTCTTCACTTTGCACACTCTGAAAAAGGTAAGACACGTATCCGGAGAAGCGATTTTCCTTATAGATGGCATTGAAGTATTTAACCAATTGCTGATTCCAGAAGCCAGTATCCTGGGCTTCGTATTGGAGTTTTTCCAGCATTACTTGGGTTTGTCTTACCACATGAAAATCCAGAGCCGATTGGCATTCGTAGCGTTTGTTCAGGGCGATTCGGCTTTTTAAGATCCAGTCAATTTCCTTAAACCAGGCAGGGATTTCCTCATCCACAATATTGTAATTGGTATCGGGCACCGTTTCGTTTTTGCTTAAGGCTTCCATGCGGATGATGGTCATCAAGGCGTTGTCAGAATAGGCACTGTTCAGTAATTTCATGTTCATGCACATGAAGGCCGCTGTAAGTTGGTCAGACCCTTCGAGTAGATAGGCCATTTGACCATAAGCATTGGCATAAAGCGGATTGATTCTGACGCAACTCTTGAAATAGTCATAGCTCTTCTGGTACTCGTCCATGAGCATGTAGGTATTGGCCAGATTGAAATGGAAGAGATGATTTCTTGGAAATTTGCCAATAGCCTCCAGAAAGACTTTTTCCGCTTTTTCGTATTGTTCGGTGTTTTTGTAGCATAACCCTTTGAGGTTATACAACCGGGTTTCATAGGCATCTCTTATTTCCAATCCACGATCACAAACTTCTACGGAAGCGGTGTATTGACTATCCAGGTACAGAACGTAGGCCAATTCACTTAAAGCATATTCATAATTGGTATCGTTTTCATGAATACTCTCCAGCAGTTCCCGGGCCTCCTGATATTGACCATCCCGGTAAAGTTCTTCAGCCTTGGTGGTTCGTTCACCAGAATTGATCAGTTCAATTCTATCCTGACTGCTGGCGAGCGAAACGATTCCTGTGAATAGGAGTAGAAGGGTGATTTTTTGAAACATCGGTTTAACTATTTGCGAATTTTATTCCCGAGAAGATGGTAGGGTAGCTCCCCATTTTTTGGTTGAATACAAATGCAAGAAATGGGGTTTGGTTTACTGTCAATCGTCGGGGTTTACTTATCATACTTTCCTCTGACCTCTCAGGGTGAGCGAAAGATACAATTTTTGGGCCATGGTCAACGGATGCCGGGTTTGGGCCTTTCTGGTCTTAACGCAAATTAACGGGGCTATTCTGCAGCCGCCTCAAAGGCCCGGAATATGTGAACCAGACCTTCCGCATCGCGACGGCAATATGCCTTGAGGTCATTCATCCGATTTTCGTTTTCAGGATGGTTGAGGTTTTCCTGAATAACCTGAAACATGTACGCGGCTGCTCTTCCGGTCATAATTTCGAGATCCTGGTAGTGCTTGTGCGGTTTAATGGCGGGCAACACTTGTTTCATTGAGTGGTAGCCTTTCATCTCAGGCAGGTAAAAATCTTTCCGGCGAATGGGTAATGACAGGTCCACAATTCGAGAACGGATGTCGTTGATTTCATCTGCATGCTCGGGGAAGGTCTGTGCCAGTTTTTTGAGCACATTTTGCTCAGTCAAGGGATCGTAAACCAAGAGCGTTTTGGCAGATCGGGCTGCGTTTAGAAAAGCTTCACAGAATTCCCTTCTTGGATCCTGCCCCGGCGTACAAAGAAACTCAACCAATTTGGCCTTTCCCTTGGGAGATTCCATGAGGTATCCTGCGAAAAGGAAGGGAATAAGATCAAAGGGTCGCAATCCGTCAAAAGGGGGGAGGGAAGGGAGGTAACCTTCAAAGTCGATGAAAAGCGCTGGGTACTGAACACTATCTATAAAGTGCTGTACACCCTTTTTCTCAACTCTTCGGTGTCCATCCATCTGAATTTTCTGAGAAAAACTAATCTCCTCGTCGCGGGGAATATCAGCTATCTTTTTAACGCCGTCCTTCCAATACTCAAACATGCGATCCTTAGGCAATCCGACCAATTCAAATATGGAATTCTCCGGAACATCTTTCCAACAAACCGATTTAAAATCACAAGGCAAGGGTTCGGTACACTGATTTCCAATTTTTCGCCGGGGTACTTTTTCCTGCTTCAATACCTTTCGAAACAGGGCGACCTTTTTATCTATTTCGGGAATGAGTTTTTCAATTCGATGAGAAACCGATCGTATTTTAAACAGCTTCTGCGGGTCGATGGCACCTTGGCGTTCATAATGACGATCGATCAGGGCGAATCGTACATCCACAATCGGAATTTCCTTTTGCAATACGTAGTACTGAAAGGCGGCATTGCGTACACTTCGATCGCTCAATCGACTGGCAATTTTTACCAGGTAAATCACCCATCCCTCTTTTTCCTTGACAAGGCAATGCACATCACACATCAAGTCGTCCACCAAAAAGCTGGGATAAAACAGTGCCTTTTCTCCTTGGTCCAGAAGTTGGCGTGTTAGTTCAATGGAGCCCAACCAGTCCTTTTCTTCATCACGTTCGCCAAACTTTCCACAAGATTTTCCTTCGGGATACCGTTTTTTGAACCATTCGAAAACTGGATTGCCTAATTCCTTAAGGATCTTGCCCTCAGGGCTATCACGTTCTTCTTTTAACTCGGATTGGTACTTATGGAGCCACAAAAACTTTTCACACTGCCAGCCTCTTGCAAAAGAGGTCTTGCTTATTACACGGGTGAAATCCAATTTTGTGTCCATTCGAAGCCACAAACTTAACAAAAGCTACACTCGAAAAAGAGATGCATATTGCCTATCATCCCATCTATGTTCATCCAGTGCCCACAGGGCATCGATTTCCCATGGAAAAATATGAGCTCATTCAGCAGCAATTACTGCGAGAAGGCGTGGTTTCAGAGGATCAGTTTTTTGAACCTGGAATACTTCATCGGGAGGATGCCATACGGGTGCATACTCCTGAATATTGGGAAACCCTAACGGGACTCCAACTGAGTAAAGCGGCCCAACGTAAAACAGGGTTCATCCATAACGAGGTGTTAATCGAACGGGAAAGAACGATTATGCAAGGAACCTTGGAAGCGGCATCCTGGGCACTAAAAGACGGGGTGTCATTTAACATTGCCGGAGGTACCCACCACGCTTATTCTGATCGAGGTGAAGGATTCTGCCTGCTCAATGATTTTGCCATTGCTGCCGCCTGGCTGCTGGAGCAAGAATTGGTTTCCCGGGTTTTGATTGTCGATTTGGATGTACATCAGGGAAACGGTACGGCCGAGATTTTTAGGAACGATCCTCGGGTATTCACCTTTAGCATGCATGGCAAAAACAACTACCCCTTAAAAAAGGAACGATCGGATTTGGACATTGCCCTGGAAGACCAAACTACGGATCGCGAATTTTTGGATCAGCTTAATCAATCGTTGGAAGTAATATCGGAGGTATTTCAGCCGGAGTTTGTATTCTACCAGAGTGGGGTAGATGTATTGGAAAGCGACAAATTGGGCCGATTAAACTTAAGTATGGAAGGTTGCCGTCAACGAGATGATGCGGTAATTCGATGGTGTTATAGCCACGATCTTCCCCTGGTTGTTTCCATGGGAGGAGGGTATTCTGAAAAGGTTTCTGATATTGTTAATGCCCACATCCAGGTATACCGACTGGCCCGGGATATTTACACTTAGGAGTCTTCTTCTTCCTGAATTTGAAGGTCAAACACATGACCGCTGGCTCGTAGACTGGCCAGTTCTTTTTCGTACTCTTCAGAAGAGATTTTTTCGTTGTTCCGGTAGTAAGAATCAAACAACCACCAGTCAACTTCTTTAACGTACTCTACCACTTCTCCCGGACGGTATACTTTGTCTCGGTACACCAGATAAACACCCAGTCCTTCTTCAGAGTGATAAATCCGAGCACGACTATGAAGGTTGAAGGTACTATCTAAAGAAACTGGTTCCACATCTCCACGTTTCAGTCCGAGTCCGGCCACAATTTCGCTAAGCAACTGACGATTCTCTACAGCACTTAGCATGCTTTCATCCAGTTCAGAATTTTGGCTGCTGGTTACTTCATAACCCGTGTTCAAAATGTTTTCCAGAGCCAGATTCACATCTTTCAAACTTCTTCTTGGGCCTACGTTCAAGCCGGCAAGAGCCGTGTGAAAATCACCCATTACCGCATTCTTAGCAGCCTGGCTTTTGTTCTGTTTTCTTTTTTCTACGGCTTCGTTGCTTTCGGTTACTCCAATCTTAAGTTCGTCACTCAATCCTTTTTCTCCGGTTTCAACTACTACAGCAACTTCCTCGGTGGTTAGCTGAACTTCTTTTTTCTTTTCTTCTTCGATAAAGAGTTCGGCCATAAACTCATCTCTAACCGACTTTACTTCAATAAATTCATCCTTGCGTTGGTCATAAGCATAACGAGCATAAGGGCGGCTTAGGGTAGGGCTGTTCACATTTTGAACATCGTCATTCACCAACAGAAGATTTAATCCCTTAATCTTTTTACCCACCAATCTTTCATTATTGGTAGCCGTTTGGGTACTTATGGCCACATAAGAACTTTTGTAACCGTCTTTTTGAACAGAAAACTTGTAGGATTTCTGGTAGTCAAGAGAAAGTTCGTAACGCCCTTTTTTATCGGTAAATACTGTGTCTACCGGACTTCCGTTTTCCAGAACCACCACTCGTGCATCGGAGATGTTTTTGTTTTTCGTATCCCGGGCACGACCTTCTACGGCAATTAAGCGATAATCTGGAATGATGTTGAGTGTCGCTTTAAATTCATCCGCCGCTGCTGGGTCAACCAAGAAGTTTCCTTGTTCGTAATCATATACCTGGTAAGGCTTTTTGAAAGCTTCAGGGTTCGCATCAGGATCATTGATACTGAAAGCCGGAATTGCTGCAATAGAAAGCGTATCCGCGTTTGGATCCGTTCCTTCAGGCAACATGGTGTTCAATTCAATAAAAGTGGGGTGCAGGGTATCGTTGTTTACCTGAACCGTTAGCGCTTCTTTCATAAAGGGAAGGCTCAAAGCATAGTTACCATTAGGATCGGTAGTATCGGCCTCCAGTCTTTTTCCCTTTTCCATCAATACGATGGGCACACCAGCCATAGCTTGGTTCGACTTGTTTACCAATTGACCTTCTAATCTCAATTCTTGTGGCCCAGTCTCTATAGGAGTTTCCGCCAAAGGCTGAGCTTGAGTGGTATCGGGTGGGGAGGTGGTTTGTAAGCCGCAATTTGATTTTCAAAACTCTTGTAAGAAGCTGAATCTAAAACAAAGAATTCTTCCCGCTCATCGTAATAAAAACCCATGCAAATGGTGTGTTCAACCACTTGTGGTGGGAAGGTTTTAGACGAACCGAAATAGGTGGTTTCCTTATGGATAATTGGGAGGCCTTCCAAGTTGGCCTGAGGAAAATCTTGATCTGAATTGTAACTATCCGGCATACGGGCATCGATGAAGTGCTCCGTGGTAAAATAGTCGTCCTTTTTCAGTTTGATATAGTAGCGTCTACCCAAGGGTAGCTCCAAGGAATAGCGCCCTTTTTTGTCTGTTGTATCGCTAATGATGGTGTGTTCCTTGTGCTCATCCATCACCATGTAGTGAACGTCTGGCACTGGAAATCCTTCAGCCATATCGCGCACCGTACCTTTTTTGATGATGAGCTTCCCTTTAGGTAGGGAATCGGTGCGGGCTTCACGAATTTCGCGGAGCATCTGGAAGAATTGCTTTTCTACAACGGTATCTTTTTTGAATCCCTTTTCCTCGGCATCGTATGAATACTTAGCCATGGGCAGGGTTCTGAACGTTCTTGGATTAATGTCGGTTCGAGCGGTATCGTATAATTCAACATCCGTGGCAAACTGAGAAGCATTTGGCATTTCCTCGTCTTCCATGTAGGTGCTAAATGAAATGAATCCGCTGTGATAACCTTCTGACTCAAAATTCACCTTAACGATCGATTGGTAAGGAATCTCAATTTCAAAATCACTGGAATCGACCACCATTTCGTCAATCAGTGTATTACCATCCTTAATTTGAACCTTGGTGGGCTTAAATGGCTTACCTTCTTGATTTTCAAGGTTTCCTCTAACCGTAATTCGCTTACGATTCAGGAAGATTTTTTCTTTAAACGTACTGGCTGCCAATTCGTCGGAACCAAAATTCCCTTCTTCTGGGATGTACTCAATCTTCTCAACAGGTAGGGCCGTAGCTCGCATGTTAATAGGCTCTTCGCTGCTTACCAATTCAATGTCTTGTTTTACGGAGAAGTCACCTTCTTTTAAGCTATCTGGTACCACCGTGGAAATCTCAGCAAACACAGGATGTACATTATCTCCTTCGAAGTAAACCTTCGTTTCTGGTTGCATCATATCCATTTGGATGGAGTAGTTGCCATTCGAGTCGCTGTACGATTCAGAGATGATTTGATCGTTGGAGTCCAGTACAAAAACGTGGACCGGCAAAGAATCATTGAATAATCCTTTAAGTGATCCGCGAACGGTCATTCGTCCAATGTTTGGACGCTCCAATTCGGAGATGAAGTTTCCTGGATTAGCAATTTCATCAAACAGGTCAAAGGCGGGGTTGAAGTAAACTTTTCGCGCAGGTCTTTCGGCTACAGCCCGTCGGTTAAACTTGGTGGAATCGTCAATCAGCGTAAGCGTACCAGCGTGTGTGTAGGGTTTGTAAACCTTACTGGATGGGACATCGGTGTCAAATAACATGAAGATTCCGACATAGCTTTCTTTCTCAAAATACACGCGGTATTGACGTTCGTATTCCAGCTTGAAAATAACCTTACCCTTGGAGTTGGTGTAGAAGGTGTCAATCGGTTGCGTACCGGTGCTATCGGTAATTCTTACCTGAACACTATCGAGCGAGTTACCGGCGTCGTTCTTTAGCTTGAAGTTAACCGTAAGCTTGCTGTACTTAATGGGGGAGTGGAAAAGGCATAGATTACCGCGATTAATCCCGGTAGGACCACTGCCCACATCATCAAATTTTTCAAGTACTGTTGCACCATAAGTCTCCTAAGGACCCAAAAATAAAAATTAAAGCGTAAGGATACTTAGCTACTGCAAGAAGATATGAGGATACAGATAACTATTGCTCCGTAAGCTCCCCATTGAAGCTGAAAAGAAGTAAGTCAGGTTAATGGGAATACGAAATCAGAGAAATGTAGTGAGCTGGTAATGAGTGGTTTGTGTTTTGTTCGATTTCGAATTAAGCGGGTTTTACCTTCCTGTTTAATAACCTACTTGCGATTTTTCTTACTTCGGTCTATTTCCTTGATCAATTCTCCCACAGCCCTTCCATTCAAATTTTGATAGAATACACGTTGTCTCCGGTCAAACTCCACCGTTGACATCAGAATGGGTTTAATCGATCGCGTGGGATCAGATTCGGTATTGGACAAGGTGGTGATCGTAAACTGAAAGCTTCGAATTTTATGCACCTGCGATTCGGGAACCTCGGTATCTATGATCAAAAAGATGTCCGTTACACCGCCACCACCTGTATAGTAAATCTGATATTTCTTTTGATACTCCAGTTGCAGGGCATACTTACCTTTTTCGTCCGTGTAAATGGAGTCCAGAATTTCAACTCCGGTGCTGTCGGTGAGTAGAAGCAGAAGATCGTTTAATGGGCGCTTATCTTCACCTCTTACCGTACCCTTCAGATCCAAATAACCTTCAGTCTTTAAGGTGTCTTTCGCTGGAGTAAAATCCATAGAATGGGCCGAGGAGTAACTCAGTCCTAAGATTAAGAGGAGAGAAAAGAATCTTAGCATCGTGCTGCAAAGTTAGTGAACCTTGAGGAGTTGGATTTCTGATTTGGGATTCTAATTGGAATCGAATGAAATCTGAAGGATCATTTTGGATTAGTCGTCAGATTCCTTCTTTGGGGCTTTTTTTGGAGCATTTTTCCAATCCCACACCTCAGGAGTTTTCTTTTGGGAAGAATCGAACAGGTATTCAAAGTAGGCTTTCACACCATGGCCCGGAGATAGAGCAGGGTACTGCATGATTTTTCCTTCGGGATCAATCAGGCAATAGGTTGGCATGGCCACCACTTCATAGTCTTCCTTGATAGGAGCATCGTCTCCGGCATAGAGAAACAGCCATGGATACTCATGGGAATCCACGAAATGTTCGTACCGTTTGATACGCTGATCCACCGAAATACTAATAACAACCAGGGAATCTCCGTATAAGGTATGAACTTCATTCAAAGCAGGCATAGCCTTAATGCAGGGGGAGCACCAAGTAGCCCAAAAATCCAGGTAAACGTATTTGCCGCGGTAGTCTTCTAAGCTGTGCTCATTCCCTTGGCGATCTTTGAGTACAAAGGAGGGAGCAGGGTTACCCGGAGCAAGACGCTTGAGTTTGCGTAAATAGTAGCGGGCAATTTCACGGATTTCCACAGAGGTAGTGCGAGCTTCCAGTTTTCCAATCATTCGGGTGATTGCTGGTACCGTGTAACCTTCGGTGCTTTGCGATAGGCGGTGTAGCTCCATGATGGTTATGAGCTCAGCGTTCTCCACATTGGCAATGAAATCGTGATTTTGGATCAACTGCATAAGACTGTCCGCATCGCCGGTTTCTTCTATGTATCTCTTAATTCGCTCCTTTTCACCACTCAAATTGTAGCGGTTAAACCACTTGTTGTAGTAGCTTTCGTAGAAATCCGCAAAAGCCGGATTTTGAAAATGTATTTCTCCGGAAGACAGGTATTGTTGAAATAGGGTGTCTTTGTGAATCCGCGCATTGTATTCCTGCCGGGCAATTTTATACTTCAGGTAATCTTTTAGAAAATCATTTTCCACAGAGGCAAACTCTTCGGAAATATTGGTTTTGAGCTTGGCTACGGTTTTTTTTGCATTTCCCCGGATAAATTGCATGTAGTTCTTCTGCTGAAAATCTTCCAGGTAAAAATTGATCTGGCTTACCCTTGGGTTCACACTGTCAGGGTCTTGAGCCAATAGAGTAGCTGGTAGGTATTTATCTGGACTAAGAGGCGCATCGGATTGAGCGTACCAAGCTTCTAAACTCAAGGAATATTCTCCATTTGGAGCTACATAAAAATTGCTTCGGTGCTCTCCAATTCGCAAAGTAATCAGGCGAACCTGTCCAGGATCAAAGTCAAACGAAAACTGCCCGGATTCATCAATAATTTGATGCGCAATGTCATTTTGCGTAAGGGTGAAAAGGTCATTGAATACCTGCAATTTGATTTCCCGGCCAGCATAAGATTTGGCCGTACCGCTAATGCGGGTAGCCCAGGCAGGAATGCTCAGAAGTAAAAGGAACAGGTATGGAATCAGTCGAATCATTTAAAGGGAAAAGATTCTGGTACAAATTGACTTATATCTCCGCCATTGCGCAAAATATCTCTTACAACGGTTGAGGTGATGGCTGAGTATTCAGGTTGGCTGATCAAAAAGAGTGTTTCAACCTGATCATTCATACTTCGATTCATCAGCGCAATGTTTCTTTCGTATTCGAAGTCAGCCGCAATTCTAAGGCCACGAAGAATGTATTGGGCGTTAATTTTTTTGCAGTACTCAATGGTCAATCCTTCGTACTGGTCTACCACCACATGGTCATAATCCTTGAAGCAGGCTTGCAAAGCTTCCATGCGTTGCTCCAGGGTAAACATGTATTTCTTACTGGAGTTTACTCCAATGGCCAATATAATTTTATCGAAAAGAGGAGCGGCTCGTTTTACAATCGCTTCATGACCAACTGTGATTGGGTCAAAACTTCCGGGAAATACAGCAACTTTCATGGGGTCTTTTGAGCAAAATTATCAAATCAGTCTTTGCCGACCTGGAAAAAACTGAAACGAACGTGTCCATATTTTCTTGTGTTCTGAAGGAGAGGGTGGTCATCAAATTGATGCTCAGGTCCATGCTCGAGAACTGCCCAGCCATTGGGTGCCAGGTTTTTGGCATCGGTCATGAGTTCGGGTAATTTTTCCAAATTCGGATGGTCATAGGGCGGATCCGCAAAAATGAGGTCAAAGGGTTTGGGGAGTCCTTTATTGAGAAGTCTAAACACATCCGAGCGATACACCTTCATGGGCAAGTCGAGCTCTTTGGCGGTGCGATCAATAAATCGAATGCACTTCATATTTTGTTCCACCGTCCATACTTCCGGACATCCACGTGAAGCCAATTCAAAGCTGATATTTCCCGTCCCGGCAAATAAATCAATGGCACGAATTTCTTCCAGATCCATCAGGTTGTTCAATATGTTGAACAGCGATTCTTTGGCAAAATTGGTGGTAGGCCTAACGGGAAGGTTACCCGGTGTTTTTAAGGTCTTTCCTCGGTATTTTCCGCTTATTATTCGCACAAAAACAAGTTTAACAGACTTAGGTTTCGGTTGGCCACAGGATCGTGAATGAGCGATACAGAAAGACTGGGATCAACTGCTTCATGTTCTACCCGAGGCAGATATTCCTTGAGCATATCCAGATTAAGGGATAGGGCTTCCTGATGACCGCTGATCATAACCACCACATCGTCCCGGTTAATTTCCAATTGCTCCAAAGCAAAAAAGAGGTAATACAATACATCTTCTGTTACCCGGGCCAAAAAGCGATTGCAGAAAAGCAACTTACCCTGATCCAAAAGGATTACATGAACTGAATCGGGCTGAATGATCAATCGAGCGAGAATGTCGCTTTGCTTTTTACTCACAAACAATCCTTCTTCAATCGCAGCTCCTGTATAATGACGAAAGGACGCATCCGGAAAATTTTGACTTAAAAAATCAAAGACAGATTCGGAGGCTTTGGCCACTACTTGAGATTGGATCCGAGGTAGGGGATGGTAGAGCCACTTGCTTTCTTCCTGATTTGGATTTTCTTCTTTAAAAAGAGTTTGAGCCGTTTCTTCATCACAAGCAGGAAGGAGTGAACTCGATTCCGTAAAGATTAAGAAAGATGTCCGGCCATAATCGGCTCCGTAAAGTGGACTTTTTTGAAGTTCACGACGAAGCGTTCGGGCATCCCATTTGTCGAGAGAAAATGGAATTTCATGAAGGCCAAGCAGGGTGCATTGTTCTTCATCTATAACCGCAAGGGTCAATTTTCCAGGCAACCAGGATCCCCACAGGGAATAGTTGCCGGCCAATTGCGGGTCGTACTGATCTGCAACCCGTAGATACGTGGTGTCCGATTTTGTAGTGCTCAGCGTACTGGATTATTCTCCCCAGTTTCCAGATGTCGTTGGATCAGTCATTGATCCTACCATCAGCACTTTGTATTTATCAAAGGGGCTGGCATCGGTAATCTGGAATACCGGAACCTTAACTTTTCCTCTTTCAATAAATCCACTTTCCATCTCAAATACGGTAGATGTAAAGGGAACATAGGGTAGAGAGTCGATAACCAAAGGAATCTTTCTTCCATCCATGTATTTGGAATTGAAGATAGCTTCGTGAGCTGGCACCTCAGTGGTATCCAAAACAAGAATACCTTGTTCGATAGCTTGCTGGCGGGTCAAGGTATCAGGTACATTACCAATGGATTTAATTTGAGGGAAGGATTCGTTTTTGATAAAGAAAACCAATGAATCCATATCGTTAGCAAACTTGCCGTTAACGATTTTATATTTCAATTGTGCTTCGCGAAGATCTTTTAGATTCTGAATTACGTATGCATATCGACGATCTCTTTCATTTTTAAAGTCAACTGGATCTTTAATGGATTTGTACACCATAAAAGAACCTCCAAACACCATAACAGCCAAAAGGATGATCACGATCATTCTTGATCCCTTGTTCAGCATGTTGAGTGCACTCATGTATGAAATGGCACCAATCAGGATTAAGCCGACGGCCGAAAGAATGAAGAATTGGTTTTGTCCGGTGGCAAAAGCGAAGGATAAAAAGCCGATTCCCGTCAGTGTCAATAGGGTGGGAACGATAATTTTCTTTAGAAGATTCATGTTCTGTTTTTAATGATACATGCCATTCAAGCGGGCACAAACTTACTATTTTTTTTCAATCACAAAGTGATTTTATTGTTAAGTACAATCCCTTTGATATCACGGGTTTTAAGCCATTTTTAACCGACATTTTTCTCTAATTTTGGGCCCGTGGATAAAACTTTTGCCAGGGACCAAATCCTAAAGAATTTAAACCTGAAACCCACCCAGGACCAGTTTCGGTTCATTAAACAATTTGCCGAATTTCTTACTGAGCGGCCTGAGCGCATTTTCGTTCTCCGGGGTTATGCCGGTACGGGGAAAACCACTTTGGTACGGTCACTTGCAAAAGCCTTGCCAGCTTTAAAGATGAAATCTTTGCTGATGGCACCCACTGGAAGGGCGGCCAAAGTGCTCTCCAAATATTCCAGGAGAAGGGCTTCAACGGTGCACCGTGTAATTTATTCTTTGGATACCGCTGGTGGGGCAGTTTTGACCTTTCGTTTGGGAAGAAATAAGTCCAAGGATACCTTATTTATAGTGGATGAGTCTTCCATGATTAGTGGAAGTACCCAAGCTGCGGATCAGTTGTTTTCGGGGTCCAATTTGTTGGATGATTTAATTCGGTATGTGGACGACGGTGAAAATTGTTCTATCCTATTTATTGGAGACGTGGCGCAGCTCCCACCGGTCAACGAGCGGGTGAGTCCAGCCCTTAGTCCCAAATTACTGAGCGACAAATACCTGAAACGAGCGGTCATGTTTGAAATGAAGGAGGTAGTTCGTCAAGAGCAGGAATCGGGTATTTTGTTCAATGCCACCCAAACTCGGCATCGATTATTAAACCAAGAACTACTGCCTCAATTTAATGCGGATTTTCCAGATGTAAAGGCTATTTCAGGAGTCGATTTTCAAGATCAGCTTGAGAGTTGCTATTCCCAAGGAAGCATTGAAGATAGCATTGTTATTTGCCGGTCAAACAAACAAGCGAATCGCTACAACCAAACTATTCGTAATCGAGTACTCTATAAAGAAGAGGAATTAGAGTCTGGCGATTTGCTCATGGTGGTACGCAACAACTATCATTGGCTCGATGCTACTTCGCAGGCTGGGTTTATTGCCAACGGAGATATTGTTGAGTTGCTCAGTATCTCAAAGATGGAAGAGAAATGGGGCTTCCGATTTGCCCATGCTGAAGTGCGTATGCTCGACTATCCTGACCAGGACCCGATCAGTGTTGTGCTCAACATCAATGCGCTTTGTTCCGATTCACCGGCCATGACTCGGGATGAAAATGATAAACTTTACGAAGCCATTCAAAAACGCCATTCCGACATTAAGGATAAGACGATTCGCAGAATGAAAATCAAAAACGATCCTTATTTCCAGGCCTTACAGGTAAAGTTTTCCTATGCCATTACTTGCCACAAAGCTCAGGGTGGACAGTGGAAAAACGTATTTGTGGATCAGGGCTACCTCACCCCAGAAATGCAAGGAGTGGATTTAATGCGGTGGATGTATACGGCCATTACCCGAGCCACAGATAGCCTCTACCTACTCAACTTTGACGAACAATTCATCAGTGACGGTGAAGAGTCCGAATAGCTAAACGGCCGCTTTACTTTAGAAAATTTAGGCTTGAATTCGAACTCAATTTATTGACTTTGGACTGTTAATATGTCGTTCAAAATTCCGACCCAAATGGGGCGCTGAGCGAGCCTTTAAAAAGTCTAATTTAGAACTGGTTTTTCCACCTTCCCAAAAGGTTTTATTCATTTTATGTAACCGTCTTATAGACAAGGTATATGTATTTAATTTTTGATACCGAGACTACCGGACTTCCGAAACGTTTCGACGCCCCACTTACCGATTTTGACAACTGGCCGAGAATGGTTCAGCTCGCCTGGCAGTTGCATGATTCGGAAGGACAACTGGTGGAAGTCAAAAATTTCATCATCAAACCCGATGGGTATACCATTCCCTACAACGCTGAAAAGATTCACGGAATTTCCACTCAGCGAGCCAAGGAACAAGGGGTGGATCTGGCCTTTGCTCTGGAAGAATTTAATCAAGCTCTGGAGCGTGCCAATTACAACGTGGGGCACAATATTGAGTTTGATATCAACATTGTGGGCTGCGAGTACCTCCGTGCCGGATTGGAAACCTCCCTGCACGATAAGGCTCCCTTGGATACCAAATCTGAGGCTACCGCATTTCACGTGGCTATTCCCGGTGGACGTGGAGGTAAGTTCAAATGGCCCACGCTGACTGAGCTACACGAAAAACTTTTTGGCGAGGCCTTTGGAGAAGCACACAACGCTTCCGCCGACGTTGAGGCGACTGCCCGTTGTTTCCTGGAATTGATTCGTATTGAAGTTGTAAGTCCTGATGAAGTTGGACTGAGCGACGATGAATACGCGGCCTTTTTGCTGGCCAATCCCGAGCGAATCGAGGCCATTGGCTTGAACATTGAACCCTATGATCCCAGGGAATTAGGCGAAGAACAGGAAGAGGAAGAAGTTCAAACGGCGGTTTCGGATGGATTGAGGGTGGATCCGAAGTATGATCTTCCCTTAGATGAAATACAATTTACCCAACTCCATAACCACTCACAGTACTCCGTTCTTCAGGCTACCACCAACATCAATAACCTGTGTAAACGGGCCGCCGAATACGGCATGCCTGCCGTTGCGGTAACGGATTTAGGGAACATGTATGCGGCCTTTCAGTTTACTCGGGCTGCTATGGGAGCAGGAATTAAACCCATTGTGGGTTCTGAGGTATTCGTAGCCGAGCAGTACAAAAGACTTCAATTTACCAAGGACGATCCGGACCGTAGACGACCGATTGTTCTTATTGCCAAGGATAAGGATGCCTACCACAACCTATCCAAAATTGTTTCAGAAGGATTTATCAATGGTTTCTATGCGGGTATTCCCCGGGTAGGTAAAGAAGTAATTGAAGAATTTAAAGAAGGATTGATCTGCCTGTCCGGAGGTATTAATTCTGAAGTGGCTCACCTGGTACTGAACGTAGGTGAGGAGCAAGCCGAAGAAGCCGTAAAATACTGGCATGGACTATTTGGTGAGGACTATTACCTGGAATTGACTGATCACGGACTGGATGAAGAAAAACACTTGAATTCCGTCCTGATTCACTTTGCCGAGAAATATGGAATTAAGGTAGTTGCCGCTAACAATACGTATTACCTGAATCAAGCGGATGCCAATGCCCACGATATCTTGATGTGTATCAAAGAAGGGGAGCGGCAGAGTACACCCATTGGGCGAGGTCGTGGATTTCGTCCGGGTATGCCTAACCAGGAATTTTACTTCAAGTCTCAGGATGAGATGAAGCGCATCTTCAAAGATGTACCACAAGCCCTGGCCAATACCATGGAAATTGTGGACAAAATTGAGCCCTTCAAACTCGATTCTGAATCCCTGCTTCCTGAGTTTGCTTTGCCTGAAGGCTTTACCGATCAGAATGATTACCTCAGACACCTGACTTACGAAGGGGCTAAAACGCATTACCCGGAAATCACCGACGAGATTCGAGAACGACTCGATTACGAGTTGAAGATCATTAAGGAAATGGGGTTCCCGGGTTACTTCCTCATTGTACAGGATTTTACCTCCCAAGCTCGGTTAATGGGTGTGTCGGTAGGACCGGGACGGGGATCGGCAGCCGGATCTGCTGTCGCCTTCTGTGTGGGGATTACCAACATTGACCCAATAAAGTACAAGCTACTCTTCGAGCGATTCCTAAACCCGGAGCGTGTAACCATGCCCGATATCGATATCGACTTTGATGATGAAGGTCGTGGAGCCATTATCGACTGGGTAGTAGAGAAGTACGGCTACAAACAGGTGGCCCAAATTGTGACCTATGGTACCATGGCGGCCAAAAGTTCGCTCCGGGATGTAGGTCGGGTTTTGGATATGCCACTCAACGATGTAAATACCATCACCAAGTCCTTTCCCGATCACCTAAGTGCTACACTGAATAAAGTATTGGCCGATGGTGGGGTTCAGGATAAGCTGAAATCCAAATTCAACTCCGATCAGAGCAGGCAGGCTGAGGAATTCAGAACCATGTCTGAAGGGGATGACTTTGCCGCCAAGGTGATTAACCAGGCCAAGATTCTGGAAGGTTCGGTTCGAAGCACGGGTACACACGCCTGTGGGGTAATTATCGCACCCGATGACCTGACCAAATACATTCCGGTATCCACCTCCAAGGATGCCGACCTGCTCATTACGCAGTTTGATAACAAGGTAGTTGAGGATGCGGGTCTGCTTAAGATGGACTTCCTCGGACTGAAAACCTTGACCATTATCAAGCACGCCATCCGCATGATCAAGGAGCGGCATGGTGTGGAAATCGATCCGGATGAAATTCCGCTGGACGATGAAAAGACTTTTGAACTGTATCAACGCGGAGAAACAAACGGAACCTTCCAGTTTGAGTCCGGTGGGATGCAGAAATACCTCCGCAAGCTCAAGCCCACCGATATTGAGGATTTGATTGCGATGAACGCCCTGTATCGTCCGGGGCCCCTCCAGTTTATTGATACCTTCATCGATCGGAAGCACGGTCGGGAAAAGGTGGAGTACCCTCACCAGTTGATTGAGGGGATTCTAAAAGATACCAATGGTATCATGGTTTACCAGGAGCAGATTATGCAGACTGCTCAGATCATTGGAGGATTTACACTCGGTGGAGCGGATTTGCTTCGACGGGCGATGGGTAAGAAGAAAATGGATGTAATGCAGCAACAGAAAGCTGTATTTGCCGAAGGTGCCGAGCGACTGCACGGAATTGAGGTAGAAAAATCCAACGAGATCTTTGAGGTGATGGAGAAGTTTGCCGAGTATGGATTTAACCGATCCCACTCTGCAGCTTATACTTTGGTAGCCTTTCAAACCGCCTACCTCAAAGCCAATTACCCAGCCGAATTTATGGCGTCCGTATTGACCAACAACATGAACGACATCAAAAAGGTGACTTTCTTTATGGAAGAATGTCGTCGGATGGAGATTCCTGTATTAGGTCCGGATGTCAACGAATCCCAATACCGATTTGCGGTAAACGACAAAGGGGAGATTCGATTTGGAATGGGAGCTATTAAAGGAGTAGGGGAAGGTGCTGTAGAAGCCATCGTTGCCTGCCGAACTGAGAACGGTAAGTTCCATTCTATTTTCCAATTCACCAAAAACATTGATCACAAATCGGTGAACAAACGTACCATGGAATCCCTGGCCTTGGCTGGAGCATTTGATTCCTTTGGGGGGACTCACCGAGCTCAATATTTTTACTCAGAGGGAACCGGGCCTACTTTCCTCGAAAACGCAGTAAAGTTTGGAATCAACCACCAGGCCTCTAAAAACAGTTCCCAGGTTTCTCTTTTTGGAGAATCTTCAGCGGTACAAATTCCGGAACCTCAGCCTCCCGTTTGTGAGGAGTGGGGAACCTTGGAGAAACTATCCAAGGAAAGGGATTTGGTAGGGATCTTTATCTCGGGACACCCTTTGGATGACTACCGCCTGGAAATTCAACATTTCTGTACCCGCAACTTTAACCTCGGTATTCTCGCTGAAAACATGGAAGCCCTCATGGGTAAAAATGAGCTGCGTTTTGCTGGAATCGTCACAGAGGCAACACACCTGACCACCAAGTCGGGTAAACCCTTTGGAAAGGTACGCATCGAGGACTACAAAGGCGATTTTGAAATTGTACTCTTCGGCGAGGATTACCTCAACAACAAAGCATACCTGACCAACAATTATTACCTGTTTGTTCAGGGTAGGGTAGTTATGTCTCGATTCAGAAATGAGCCCGAATTCAAGGTTACTAAGATGAGTTTGCTCACCGACCTGAGGGAAAAGATTGCTCAGGAAATTACTTTGAACATCGAATTGAGCCGAATTGACGATGAATTCATCAATGAACTAACAGAAATCATTGAGGGAAATGAAGGCAATTGTCGGGTCAAAATGAAGTTTGTGGACGAAAAAGAGCGAATTGACGCCAGTGGACTCGCTCGAGGTAAAAAAGTTTCTATCACCGACGAACTGATTAAACAGCTTGATATTCTTGATGTTAAATTCGACATGAATTAGTTCATTTAACATCCCCATAAATTTTTTTTAACGAGCTCTTTTCTGGAAAAGGAGAAATACTACTTTTGCAGCGGAGAGTTGGCAGAGTGGTCGAATGCACCGGTCTTGAAAACCGGCATATCCGAGAGGGTATCGAGGGTTCGAATCCCTCACTCTCCGCCACAAAAAGCCTCGAACGGTTCGTTCGGGGCTTTTTTAGTTTAGAGCACTGAACGAACAAGTTCGTTCATGTGCGAAGAACTAAAAAAGGATCGACCATCGGTCGAGCTTTTTGTGGTAGGTCCCCCACAGGATCACCGGCCGAAATGAAATATCCTCAAACCTCAAACCTCAAACCTCGACTCTCAAACCTCGACTCTCGACTCTGATTTAGAAACCCTAGCTACCGATTCAAAAAACGAGGAAAACCCTTCCTGAATTGGACCACCATTGGACCTTCATTTAGGCTATTTTTCGTTTTATCGAAAATTCCTCAGTCCCGTTAAACTATCTATTCACCTAATCAAACATTTTTATGTCAATGAGAACGTTATTGATTGCCTGGCTTTGCCTTGCATTCACTCCATTCACTTATGCCCAAATTGAGCGGTTCCAAAAATTTGAGCATACCATTAACCCCAGTAGTATTCCAGGCCCTTATCAGCCCTTGTACAGTACCAAAAATCCTTTTGATAAGCGGGAGGTTATCCTTAGGGCCACGGTATATGCACCTAGCGGAACGACTCATAACGTAGAAGGTTTCTTTTACGGAAACTACACCATCAACACACTGAACAATTCACCTCATGCCATGTGGCCATTTATGCCCGGGCAATCGATGTCTAACCAAATTTCTAATTCCTGGAAAGTTCGATTTACACCCGAAGAGGTGGGGAATTATGTAATTAAACTGGGTTTCTATTTCCCCAATGAAAACTTATATGTTCCTATTCCAAACGTTAGCTTTTCTTCCCTTACTGAATCAAAACCCAATTCCAGCTTTATTCGGCTGAATAACGGATTTGATTACAGCTATGACAACGGGCAAGTTTATCACCCGATCGGACTAAACGTACCAGGCAATCCGGCGTGGGGACAAAGCAGTGGACCGAAAGTCAATTTCTTTGAGACCATCTTTCAGCGCTTTGATGAAAACGGTGTTAATCACGCTCGGATATGGATGAATTATGCTGGAACAATGGCCATTCAAGGAATTGGTTATACCTATGGTTGCGAACCCTATCTCTATCGATTCAACCTGGCCGATGCTTATGCCTTCGACCAGGTTTTTGAGTTAGCCGAGCAATACAACATAACTCTGAAAATCAGTTTCTTCAATGCCAACAATTTTACCCAAGGAGATTTCTGGAATAAATACAATGCTTACAATGCCAATGTAGCGCCACCTGGCCCTGGAGTTTGCCAAACGCCTGTAGGTGGCCCTTGTAATTCAGAAATCGACTTCTTTACCAATACCGAAGCCTTCGCCTTGCAGAGCAATGTGGTGCGCTACATTATCGATCGCTATGGATATAGCACTCAGGTCATTCAATGGGAAATTTTCAATGAAATCGATCAAATTTGGAATGAGGGACATATTACTTCCGCCGATATTCCTCATTTGGTGACTTGGCACAATGCTATGGCTTCGATTGTTCGTGATCACGATGTGTATAATCGTGCTTTAGGAACCAGCTATATTGGTTTTGAGGATGAGGTAGGAGCCCATCAGTTGGGAATGGACCCATCCATGGATTTGGTTTCCTTACATGTGTACTTGAACCAATGGGAAAACCGGTCACCCGACCAGATTTTCTATTCTCCAGCCAACTTTAGCACCAAGATTTCTCTTCTTCGTCAGAAGTTTCCAGGTAAACCCGTTTGCCTCAATGAAATGGGCTCCTTGCAAATGAATGGAATGCCCTTTAGTATGAATTATACGGAATACGATCCTCATGGATTTAGTATTCATACCGATATCTGGACCAGTTTTTTTGACGCCGATCTCGGTGCAGGAATGAATTGGACGGTAGAGCATTTTATAAGTCGAACCAGTTCGTTTCATGGTGCATTAAACAACTTGGTTCAGTTTAGGGGGCTTCGATCCTTTGTAGATCAGGTTCCGGCCAAAAAAGGAGTTAAGCGTGAGGTGGTTCACGAAGAGAATTACTTCTTAAGGTGGTTAACCACGCCCGAAAATCAAATCTTTGGTTGGTACCAGGATAAGGCAGGAACGATTAATAACCTTATTCGATCCGGTAGTACGGGATTAAATGCATCATCCGCTCCCGTGATGGAACCTTATGTTCATACGCCCAATTCCGCGAACAGACCAAGTTTCAAGGCCAACGGTTACTTTTCGGTGAGCATCCCAATTCCATACGCCAATTACGAAATCAAGTGGTATGACACCCGTACTGGTAATTTGATTCAAACCGATCGTCAGGTAGGAGGATGCAATGAACTTAACTTGAGTCTGCCATGGTTGATCAAACAAACCTCCCGATACATGGATGCCGCTTTTGTTATTGAACCTATTTCCATGTCAGAGGATTGGCAAAAGGTATGGACCAATCACGCTACAGGTAATCTGGGGGATTCACTCAAATCAAAGATTCCGACAAGTTTTTGACCGGTGATTTTAACCGAAACGGAAGAGAAGAACTATTGTGGATTAGAACCGATCAGAACGCAGGAATGAATACCCATGCTACTTTCGAATACATTAGCGGAAACTGGAGTCCGGTTTGGTCCAATTTAGGTGGATCCCATGTGGTGAATTCCTCTTTTGATGCGGTCTACTCAGGCACCCGATTGATCGTTGGTGATTTTGATGGAGATGGAGGTGATGATATCCTGGCTGTCCCTCAATCCGGTTTGATCAAAATGTACAAATACGACAATGGAGATTTTGTGCTGCATCATACCATTCCTTCTGGTCATGCTGTTTATCCCTACCGAGAAGGATTGGCCGCCGGAAATCTGGATGGTGGATCTGAAGACGAGTTATTGGGGCATATTGAAAATGGCTGGACTACTATTTTCAAATACCTGAACGGAAACTTCGTATGGTTCGATTCCGACCAGGGGACAAGCTCCGTTAAACCTTATCCAACGGGAAGTATTCGTATGGCGGATGTAGATGACGATGGAAAAGATGAAATGATTGCTCTTGGAAACTGGGGAACCCTGTTTAATTACGACAATGGAAACTTTTCCTGGGCTTGGTCTACCAATGGTTCCAACAGCTTTGGCGGCTGGAATTATCCCTTGGTAAGCGGAGATGTTATGCTCTTTGGTCAGTTAGATTCGGATACCAGGGAAGAGGTGATGTTTATTCAGCGAGGAGCGGCCGCTTATTGGGCTGCAACTTTGGATTTACAGATTCATCCGGTAACAGGGGCTCATTCCTGGAACTGGAATTGGACGGCCAACAATGCGAATGCTGGGGTACATCCTTATATTAATGACTGGCCCATCAATGCCGGTACTTCGCCAACGAGCTATGTAATGATTCAGGCTGAGAAGTGGCAACCTCATTATTTGCTTTGTTTCCGAAGAGGCACCTGTGCACCGAACACGAAGTACCTGGTGAGCATGTACCGTTCTGAGCCAGGAGCCAATCGTTCGGCCGATGCTGAAGCCATGATAACGGCTACAGAAGAATCTGAAGTGAAAGAGCCATCTTCCTGGAAAATCTACCCGAATCCGGCAAAAGATCAAGTATTCATCGAATGGAGCGATCCTTCTGAGGAAACTACCATTCGGGTATACAATGCCTCCGGAGCTCTGGTTCTACAGGAAGCCATTTCTATAGAATCGGGAAGAGCGTATAAACTCGATGTGTCTTCCTATCCTACAGGAGTATACCAGGTAGTTAGTTCCTCTTCGGCGGGAACTCAAACCAAGCAATTGATTATTACCAAATAAGTCGAGTAACTATTAATGCAAAGCCCACTGAGATATCGATCCAGTGGGCTTTTTTTATGGGTTTTTAGAAAGTCTGGTGCCAGGTCGTTATGGCTGTCATCACCTCCGTCCAATGAGGACCTTGCTTATAATCGGGGCGACCCTCTTTAAGTTCAAAGAAATTGTGGTTCCAACCTTCGAAGGGCTTTAGGGTAAAATTGGTTTTCCCTTGTTCAATCAGTTTGAGCGGGATTAGATCGCAGTTTTCGGCGCCGATATCTTCGGTTCCATATCCAATGTACATCGGAGCTTCTATTTTCAATAAATACGGTGTATAATCAATGGAGAAAGAGGTCCAGCTTAGGTGTCCTTTTTCCACATTGTCGGGATCCTGGTGTATGGCTCTCCATTGCTCGTAATATTCTTCAAGCTGTTTCTGGTATTGTTCACCGTTAATTTGTCCAGATCTCAGCTTTACCCGAGCCTTTCGAATAAATTCATCAAAGCGTCCAAAGGCATTAAAACCGAGGAGGGAAACCGAAGTAATCTGTTCATTCTCGGCGGCGACCACAGCGGCGATTTTTGCACCTTGAGAATGTCCCACCAAATGGATTTCCTGAGCATTAACCCAAGGCTTGTTTCTTAAATCCTGAATGACCTGTTGGGTTCGCTGTACAAATTGATCCAAGTGATTGTCCTCAAGATAGGATCGACTGAATGATTTGGGCTGGGAAGCATCGGGAACGTAACAGTATTGTCGGTTGAGGTGTGTTTTGTCCACGACCAATGGAGTGTGGGGCATGGAAATGACTACGATTTGATAGTCCTTCGTGAGTTTGCGGTAGTCAAAAGGAAGGTTGATATGATAGAAGCTATCCAGATCGAAAACGAGCGGAACAGGAAGGGAACCCTGTAAAAAGAGTAGGGTAGGTTTGGTAGTTTGCTTGTCTGCCTTTCCAACGACCAAATAGTTAATCGTATCGGACTTTGAGGTAATCTGGAAGGACTGAGCATCCGTGCCGGGAATGGGGTTTTGAGCTAGAAGGGGACCGATAGAAAATAGGAGAAGCAAGGCTAGCACGGTGGAAAGCGTAGATGTATTCATCAATGGATGGGGGTATTAAATAATAAGACTGTTTGAACAGGGCGTAAAACCCGAATTACAAAAAGTTCACAGCAGCCTGCCTTTCCCGGTTAACGATCAACTTGGTTACATCAGGCCGGGAGTAGTGTCCAACCGGGTCAAAATTCTGGCGTTCTTCCAATACCCGATTAAAATCCAAGTTGGCGGTAAACAATCCTTCCTCGTTTACCACTGGTGCAACAATCCACTCGCCATTGGGAGCGGCTATACAAGAACCGCCATCCACCAAAACATCGGGAGCGTCGGCTATGATTTTATCGTAATGTGGAATGTCCTCCGGGATGTCTTCTTTTCGGAGTACCCCGCTTACGGATACCGAAAAGGAGCGCCCTTCTTTAGCCAGAAAGGGAGTGATATCTTCCGTATTTCTAAGACAGCCTGGCCACACGGCTATGTGCAAATTCTCGCCTTGTCCATACAGAGCAGTGCGGCTCAAAGGCATCCAATTTTCCCAGCAGTTTAACCCGCCAACCCGGAAAGGACCTATATCATGAACTTGCAGGCCATGACCATCACCGGGGGACCAAGACAGTCGTTCTTCGTAGGTGGGTTGAAGTTTACGATGGACCGATCGAATACTTCCCTCAGCATCGATGTAAACCAGGGAACAGTATAAGCTGTGACCTCCGCGATTTTGAGCCCGCTCAATGATTCCCAGATAAATGGCAATTTGTTCCGTTCGTGCTAATTCGCAGATTTCATCCAAATCACCGGATTCAATTTGAACCGCATTTCGAATATAGTGGGCATGGATCTCCTTTTGGATGATGGAATTGAACTCAGAAGCATGGGTCAAGGACAGCCAGAATGGATATCCAGGAACCATAGCTTCTCCAAATACGACAAGTCCACATTCCTCCTGGCTCGCCTTAAGGACGTATTCCTTCACCTTGTCCAGGGTTTTGTTGCGATCCAACAAAACAGGGGCAATCTGCGCCATTCCGATTTTAAGAAGATTTTCCATACCAGGTGTTTTAGGATAAGACCACTAAGATGCAAAATGATCTGCATTCCCAGGTGCGCGTTTAACCAGGTGCGCGTTTAAACGCGTACCTGGTCATTTGAAATGTATTTATCAATGATCTTCGAATCGATTTTGAACTTATACATTAAGCCACTTGAGATGATTAAAATCGAACCTAAAAATCCAAAGTAGACAAAGAACTCAGAATAATTTTCTGGGTAAATCCACTTTACGGAGTATTTTACGGAAAGGATTAGAAAACCAGTAACTCCCAACCCTACAGCTATTCGGTTTTTTATTTTCCAATTACAGATTTTCAGAATGATCTCGTACATGTCCGCATTTTGAGGAGCCTCAAGATCTTGCAAGTGTTTAAAAATGGGTTTGGCTTTAGCAAATTGTTTCTGTTCCATAAGAGAATATCCCTTACTCCAGCAGGCTTGATTATATGAAACTTCTTGAGTTAAATCGATGTCCATTTGATTATGATTGGTTTCATAAAGATTTATTACCCGATTAAGGATGGCTATAGCAGTTTTGTGTTTTCCCGAGAACGAATAAGTTTGACCAATTTCAGATAGCATACTCAGGTATCTTTTTAACTCGTTTGGATGGACAGGTTGAAAGGAGATGAAAAAGGACTTGTTCATTTCATAAAATGGAAGAAGTTGATCAGTATCAAATGGGGTAATGTTCAGGTATTCTTTTTCTAAGGATTGGAAGGTGGACATTGATTCAAATTTCCTAACGAATATAATTTGTTTCGGCCGACCCAGGTGCGCGTTTGACCAGGTGCGCGTTTAAACGCGTACCTGGTCCTAAATCCGAATGAGACTTGGATTAGCTTTTCCAAATGACGCGTCGTGCCTCCAGTAAAAGCGATTTACTAAGAATTCCAGAAAATAGCACCAGCAACAAATAGCCGACCAAACTGGTTCCAAAGAGCATCCAAAAAGGCACGGTCCATACTTCCAGGGTATCGATCAAAATGTAGGCTGCAAGCATGACGGGGATAAACCGAATCCAAAGCTTACCGAAATGGGGAATGTAGCCCTTGTAAACGCAATAGATAAATGTTCCAAGACCGCAACTGGCCTGGGCGATCAGGGTAGCCAAGGCAGCGCCTTCGGCTTGGTAATCGGGAATGGCGAAAAGGTTGAAAACAAAATTCAGAACAAAGGATATTCCGGTAATCACCATCATGGCTTTTAGCTCCCCAGCTGCGGTAAGTACGGTGCCAAATAAAGACGCCATCACCAAAAACAACCAGGAAGTCATTAACCAGGAAAAGGCCGTAAAACTTTGAGCATCAGGATCGCTGTACAACATGTGAATGATGTCTTCCCGAAAAAACCAACCACCCAGTAGAACGAAGCCCGCTGGAATAAACAACAACCTGATAGATAGTTGAATGAGGTCCAAAATAGGCTCTTTTTGAAACAGCATTCGGGAGAGTAGGGGAAAGAGTATGGCGGTGAACAGGAAGGTAAAGTTGTTCAGCATATCGAGTATCCGATAACCATGGGCATAAACCCCTGAATAGAATTTACCGTCGGATAGCAAACGCTCGAGCATGATGGCATCCAGCCGGCTATACATGCTCATAAAAAGAATAATAAAGGCGAAAGGAAGGCTGTTTTTAAGCAGTGTTATCACATAGTCCCGGCTAAGGGAAAAGGATAACCCGGAGCCCATGCTATGGGCAATGACGCCAATGAGAATTGTGGCTATTAACAGGGATGCCGTTTGAGAATACACCAACCATTCAATTTGAAAACGATCATCTATTCCCCATATTAAATAGGCGCAAATCCCTATAAGCAATAAGCGATCAAAAACCGAGGCAATACTATCCCAGGTAAATCGCTGGAGGCCGGATATATTGGACCGGAAAAAGAGCAGAAGGGATGTAAGGAATTGATTGATGGTGAGAAAAAAGAGTAGTTGAAATTCGGTGCCGTCATAACCCAGAAACCAGCCAACGGAAAGGGTAACAATCAAGTAAAGACCGCCCAAGCCTATTTTGATTCCAGTAAGTTTGGTCAGGTTGTCTTTCAAAAAATCCGCTTCCCGAGCTACCGAGCGATTGTTGTAATTCGTTATGCCTAAATCCAACAGGGAATTGAACAGGTAGGAGAAATTGAACAAGGCAAAATACAGCCCGTAATTTTCCGAACCTACCTCGTTTTGAACGGTCCGGTCAATCCCAAAAATCCAAAAGGGTTTGACCAGCAAATTGAGAAACAGCAGCAAGAGGACATCAAACAGAAAGCGTCGATTGGTACTCATGGCAAAAGGGCTTACCTAAATTTCCAATGGAATCCGAAATGAACGTTGGATCCGCTCAGGTAATCCGGACTCATCATGGCGATTAGGTTTCGCGATCCGATCAAAAAGTTGAATTTTTCGTGATCAATTCCAAATCCTAAACCGAGGCCCACGAATCCGTAACCCGCCACACTTTCATAGAAATTCATGGTGTAGTTCCAGGCGCCCGGATCTTTGTTGATACGAACAAACTGACTGGAGGCGATGTAGGGTAATTGATGGGCGTTGAACCGGTAATCAATCATGTTTTTTAGCAATACCCGATCGTTAAGCTGCTCAATGTGGTAGATGGCAATACGAGGATTGAGCATACGGGTAAAAGAACCACCTTTTCTTTCTTTTACAAACTTGCCTTCAAGGTCATCAGGCACTTGATCGTTGAAGAGTGAGTCTGAAATATCGAAGAGGTTAGGAGCATCAATTCCCGTCCAAGTGTATTCACCGTCAACGGTATACTCAACACTCCGATCGTTCCAGGAGATAAATCCGAGATCATTGACTTCAAAACGGATTTCACCGGCACCGTCGTGTTTTTTGAAAAGATCCAGTCGCTTGGCCAAGAAGAGGTCAATCGAAGCTCCATATCCGTTAATGTCGAAAATGTTGCGTGAATTGGTATCGCTACTGTAAATGCTTCCTTTGGCAAATCCATGCAGGGTATCGCCAATAGAGGAGGTGTACACACCACTTTTTTCACTGCTGATATCCAGGTAACGGTTACCCATCAAAAAGCCAACAGCGGCTCCGTAAGTCCAGTTAGGAGTTTGGCGAATGACTCCGTATTGAACCTGCATATACTGCATCAATTCAACCTCCAGGTAGTCGAGATCTGCAGTAGTTCCTGCAAATTGTTTGTTACCCAAAGCGGTAAGTAGAAATACATCTCTTCCAAAACCTGAAACCACCGATCGACGAACTCCAGCGGTTACAAAATGGGTTAAGCCGGTAGAATCCGTACTATTTTTTCCCTTGTAAGAAGCGTAAATTCTTTCGGTTTCCTGATTACCTGCGCGGTTTCGTTTAAACAGCCGTCCTTTCATACTCTCCTGAGACGATCGCGAAAGGGTCGTCTTAAAGAGTTGATTGTAGTACATGCTGTTGCTAATCACATTGGAGTTAAAATGGTTTTCAAACCATACCCCCACTTTGATCTGAGACGAATCATCCAGGGAGTAGTCGCCCAGGGAAAAGTCGCTTTGAGCTTGAATGCCGGATCCCAATAACAAACCGGCGAACACTAGAAGTAGAATACTCTTTTTCATCGCAAACTGGTGTTGTATTTGAAATCTCCGACAACCTTGACTTCACAATCATAATCGGCATAAATTTTGGCATGTTGATCTCCCGATTTCGTATCCAGGGTTAACCGGATAATGGCTCGCTCCGCCCGAAAGAACGCATCAATCGCTTCTGGGGTGGCCGGAGCCTTGATCAAGGAATGGATCGGCGCTGTTGTTCGGCCATTGGCGTCAGGAACGGCACCTTCAATTTTTGCACCTTCTTCCAAAAGATCGATCAGTTTTCTGCCACTGGCATCAATCAAAGTCATTTGTAACTTGGCATCGAAGGGATAGCGATTGTAGCAATGCACGTTGAGGTAGCCTCCCACGATGTTGTTGAGATTATCATCTCGATCTCCGGGCATAAAATCCGCGGTATCTACCAGGGCCAGTTCATTGGCAATCAAACACAACGGAATGTCTGCATCGAGCATGGCCGTTATACCGGTTCCCGCAAAAATGTAATCGTTACTACCTGAAATGTTTCCTCTGGGATTAATGGTAAATTCAATGTCGTAAGCAATGCTGTCCAAAAAGGACTCGATCATTTTATCCACATTCGAATTCGAGGTGTTCATGTTGTATTCATACCGGGTAGCCACAGTGTGTGGAAAGGGGATGGAATAATCTTCCCGGGCCCGGTTGATGTTGAGCGATGTACCGATTAAGTCACCTTGTAAATCAACACTTTCATTGGTTTTGCTATTAATGCCTGTTAAGGAATTAACCCGTGCAGTTATGTCAGCTCCCACTTCATTGATCAGGGTAAAGTTGAGGTTCACTTCTTCCAAATCCATGGTACCCGAGGTAATTCGGTCAAAAAGGTCCAATCGTTGATCGGTTGAAGAGGCTTCTGACACCACTTGGGTAAAGAAGTAGCCTTTACCGTAGTCTGGAACAATATCACGGAAACCAATTTCGAAATTCACATAATCACTTGGTCCATAGGGGTAGGTCGTAGATGGATTCAACGGATCGGTAAATTCTACTACGAAATAGGAAAAGATGGTGTTGTAGTCTTTTTTGTCCACTCCGGTAAGGTCCATTTCATAACCGCTAAGGTCTATGTTCACCGATACTACGGTGGGATTGGTCAATGACGGAGAGGCGGGTATGATCGTTTTAACGGATAGGAATTGTCCACCTTTTTGGGCCGAAGGCATAATGAAGGTTACTTCCGTTTCTTCCGTGATGGAGGAAATAACATTAAAATCTATGGAACCCGATTTGATTCGGGCCGTAGTCAGGTCCATTACATCGATTCGGAAGGAATTATCACTCGTATCCGAAATCAAGGGAACCGTCTTGTCCCAATTGATGGTTACTGCTGGACCGCGGTTTACTTGCGTTACGGTAGTATCAGGAAAGTCCAGATCATCGTCCACCTTAAAGGTGGTGATGGTGTCTTCGTAAACTACATGCAACACGTTGTCCGTTCCCGGCACTAAAAGGGAATCAGCAAAAATATTTTCCAGGTTCAAATTGGAGTGGACCAGAGGCACCAAAGCGTCTATAGTCCAGCCGTCTCGTTGTCTATTGCAGCCTAAAACCAGCAGCGCAGCAACCAGGAAATAGACCAATGACCATTTTTTACGTCCTAAAATCATAGAAGGAGGTAAAAATAGAAATTATACTTTTCAAGTATTGTTTATTTTTGAACGCAGAGAATTTCCGTAGGGAGGGAGAGACTCAAACAGATGAGTAAAACAAGTGCGAATAGTTCTGACATTAGGACCCGTTTTAAACTGGACCTAAGTTTTTTTCCGGCTTGGTTGATTACGTTTATATCTACCTATGCCATTTCCTATGTCTGGCACGGCATTCTTCTCAACGATCTTACCCGAATAGCCTATCCTAAAGACCTGTTTTTGCTCATGGTAGCGGTGGTCTATTTTGTGATATCTTTTGTAATCACCTTCCTGATTAAAGTGATGACTTCTCCGGATAAAGGAGTTCTACGTGGAATTTGGATCGGTGGGTCTGTTGGGGCATTTATCTATCTGATAGCCTTTGTATTCGGAATTTCTTTCTACGCCAACCCTTCATTGGAGCACATTCTTCTGGATGCCTGCTGGCAAGTAGTGGAGCAGAGCTTTGGAGCTATTGTAGCAGCTTCGGTTTTAACCCTGGCTACTTCCATGTCGAAGGTGAAAACCTTGGATTGATCCGTAAAATCCCTTTTCCTTTTTTTAATTGAGTGTACTTTTGCCGCGTTTCTATGACAACGCATCTACATGAGTTTCCGGTGATGGAACATTTCCACACCATTCAGGGTGAAGGACACCATGCTGGTAAAGCTGCCTATTTTATTCGCATTGCCGGATGCGATGTGGGCTGTCCCTGGTGCGATGTAAAAGAAAGCTGGGACGATCAATACCCCAAAGCTTCCGTCCAAACCATGATCGAATGGGTAAAGGAAAGCGGAGCAAAAAACGTGGTGATCACCGGTGGAGAACCCAGTTTGTACGACCTTTCTGAATTGACTCAACAATTTAGAACGGCAGGATTTAATCTTTGGCTTGAAACCTCCGGAGCTTACGAACTGACTGGTGAATGGGATTGGGTTGTATTGTCGCCCAAGCGAAGAAAACAGCCGCATCCAAGCAATTGGAACAAGGTCGATGAATTTAAAGTAGTAGTCGTGCGTCCTCCCGATTTGGAATGGGCATCGAATTTGGCAGAAAACCTTCCCGATTCAGCGGCCTGGTATTTGCAACCTGAATGGAGTAGGGAAGAAGAGGTGCTGCCCAGAATTATCAACTTCGTTAAAGAAAATCCCGATTGGAGTATTTCTCTCCAGACGCATAAGTATATGCGGATTCCTTGAAATCGTTTGAATTTTGAATTCTGAATTCTGAAATTCGAAATCTGAGGGTGCTTTTGGTGTGTTTGTGCCTTGTTTACCACAAAATTCAATATTCAACATTCAAAATTCAGAATTTCGCCAGATTGAAGTTGGTAAGGGTTTTGTATCATTGTCGTTTACCGGTAATGGATTTGTATATGGATAAAATCTGGAAGTATACGTGTAGTTTGATTGTGTTGATGCTGATGGCAGGAAGTCTTTCAGCCCAATACACCAGTAGAGATAAGAAAGCCGTGAAAATCTTTGAAGAAGGCCGCATCCACTATTCCCGGATGGAAATGACGGAAGCTGCTGAGTTTTTTAAGCTGGCTTTGGAGCGCGATCCTGCCTTTATTGAACCTGCATTGGCGCTGGGGGATATCTATTACCGCAGCAAGCAATATGAGCTGTGTATCGAATACTTTGGTAAGGCCCTTGAAATTGATCCTTATTTCAAGCCTATGCTCTACATGCGATTGGCGGATGCAGAGCGCAAACTAAGTCGGTTTGATGCAGCGAAAGCTCATTTGGAAACATTTGCCTCATTGGGAAATATGCCTCCCGAAATTCGGGCGTCATTCGATCCCATGTACCGCAGCGTAAAATTTGCGGCCAAGGCGGTAAAAAATCCCGTTCCCTTTGACCCTAAAAACATGGGGCCTTCCATCAACACGGCAGAAGAGGATTACCACCCATCGTTAACGGTGGACAAGAGATTGTTTGTGTTTTCCCGCAAGACGCCTATACGAGCTAATGATGGCCGTGTTCGCTATCAGGAAGACTTGTATTACAGTACCGGCGATGGGACCGGAAAATGGAACCCTGCTAAGAATTTTAGAGGACCCATTAACACGACCCAAGCCAATGAAGGAGCCTCAAGTATTTCTCATGATGGGAAGTATTTGTTTTTTACCATTTGCCCTCCGATGGAACATTGCAACATCCATATTTCCTGGTTGGGAGCTAAAGGATGGGAACGTCCTGTAAAAATGCCACCTCCTGTAAATTCATCAGCTTGGGATGCTCACCCCAGTTTTTCACCTGATGGTAAGACGCTCTACTTTTCCAGCGCCCGAAAGGGGGGAAGAGGTAAGTCTGATATCTGGATGATTCGCCAAAACGATGATGGTAGCTGGGGAGAGCCTAAAAGTTTGCCCTTCAATACCTCAGGTTCAGAAATGACCCCATTTATGCATGCGGATGGAACCACGCTCTATTTCTCTTCAGATGGATTACCAGGAATGGGCGAGCATGACCTCTTTGTCGTAAAAATGGACTCCCGAGGAAACTGGGGTACTCCGCGTAACTTGGGATACCCAATCAACAGTATTGAAAATGAATACTCCATGATTGCCGATCCAGATGGACGTTTGGCCTATTTTGCCTCTGAGCGGGATGGTGGTTATGGTAAGTTGGATATTTACCAGTTTCTTCTTCCGGATTACGCACGTCCTATTACATCCAGCTACCTCTCGGGTGTGGTATTCGATTCAGAAACCAACGAAAAGTTAGATGCTGATGTAGAGTTGATCGATTTGGCTACTGAAAAAGTAATGATAAGAACCCAATCCGATAAGACCTATGGTACCTTCCTGGCGTCTTTGCCTTCTGAGCGAAACTATGCCTTGAATGTATCGCGAAAAGGATACCTTTTTTATTCCGAGAATTTTGCTTTGAAAAAGCAGACCAAAGCGGCTCCACGGAAGCTGGTAGTTCCATTGATCCCGATTAAAAAGGGAGCCCGTGTGGTATTAAGAAATGTGTTTTTCGAAACTGGAAAATATGACCTGCAACCCGAGAGTAGAGCGGAGTTGAATAAGCTGGTAAAGTACCTCGGACAGAATCCTGATTTAAGAATTGAAATTGGGGGGCACACCGATAATCAAGGTACGGCGGCTACGAACAAAACCCTAAGTGCGAACCGGGCCAAAGCGGTGTTCCAATATTTAGTCGATCAGGGCGTTGATTCTTCTCGTTTGGCATCTAAGGGATACGGCCAAGATGAACCCATTGCGGACAATGGAACCGAAGAAGGCCGTGCTCAAAATCGCCGAACTGAATTTACCATTCTGTAAGTGCAGGCTACATTAAATAAAATCCCCGATCGATACCTGATAGGGTTTTCCCTGTTGTTTGGTATGGCCTACTTTGGCTACTACATCATCACCATGGATTGGGTGAATGGGGGCGGAGACTCCTACAATCATTTTCTTTTTGCGCACTATGCTCCCCAACATCCCGAGCTGTTGCTCCACCATTGGGCGAAACCCTTGTTTACACTTTTGTTGGTTCCCTTTGCTATGGGATCGATAAAAGGTGCCGAGGTGTTCAATGTGCTTTTGGCTACGGGCTGTGGATTGATGGTTTTTGGCATGGCTCGCAAACTGGGTTACCGAAACGGTTGGTTGGCTTTGCTTTTGTTGCTGTTTAGCCCCATCGTTTATATCCACGTTTTTTCGGCTCTTACGGAGCCTTTAGGGGCCTTTATTCTTACGTTGGGACTCTACCTTACCCTGGACAAAAAATACATCTGGGGAGCCGTAGTTCTATCCTTTTTGCCCATCGTGCGAACAGAGACCTTCATTTTTGTTCCCATTTGGATCACTTATTTCTTACTGGTTCGTCAATGGAAAGCCATTCCTTTTCTGGCATCAGGCTTTGTTATTTATAGCCTGGTTGGTGGATGGTACTATGGAGATTGGTTGTGGTTGATTAACCAGAATCCTTATCAAGGGGCAGCGGATATTTACCATTCTGGAAGCCTCATGCATTTTGCAGATAGTTACCAGCACATCACTCAACTTCCATTGGGATTGTTGATGCTCATTGGTATTGTGGCCTTACTTCCCTGGAAGGGAAAAGCATCCTGGAGTCAGCCTAAGTTTTGGTTTGAGTGGCAGGTCATTTTTATTGCTTTTGGTTATTTCTCTGCCCATTCAGTAGTTTGGTGGCTGGGTATAGGTGGTTCTGCCGGACTTATTCGGGTTATGCTGGTCATCGCTCCATTACTTGTTTTGCTTGGCATTAAGGGCTTCGATATTCTATCTGCACCGCTCAAGAAAGATTGGATGGTTAAGGTTTTTGGCTTGGCCATCATCGCCCTACTGCTGTATTACGATATGAGGCAATATAGACTTCCTCAGCAGCTGCATCCTGAGGATGAATTGGTTCAGTCCTTACTTCCCAAAGCTCAGGAGTGGAAAACAGAGGATAATCGGGTGTATTATGCGCATCCGGTCATTCCTTATTTTATGGAACTCAATCCCTACGACAAGTCTGAAACCATGAATCTGATTGAAAATGGTGGAGCCATGTTGGGGGAATTTCAGCCTGGAGATGTGTTCATTTGGGATTCTCATTTCTGCCCCAACGAGGTGCGGTTAACCGATAATCACATGCTGGTAGAGTTTGGATTGACCCTTACTGAAACCTACGAAAAGACTTGGGAACCCGACGGCAAATTTGAGATTCGAATTTACCGGAAAGAGTAAACTACTTCTGAAACCTCAAGGGTATATGCCCATCAATGACCAGAATGTAACTGCCCTGGGATAGACGACTAACATCTAAGGCAGCTTCTCCCTGAAAATCGATTTCATATTCTTCCAAAATACTTCCTCTAATATCGAGGATATGGAAGTTCATGGGGCCATTGATCGATGGGGCCTGAATGATAAGTCGATCGGATACCGGGTTAGGGTACAATTGAAATCCATCCGCTTGTGTTTCATGATTTTCAACCGCAACGGTGCGATCTAAAGTGGTGTCTTGAAAGCGGTAGGTTTCGGATAAGCCGTATCGCCAGGCATTGGTATCGCTGCGGTACTCGATAACTCCCATATCGCGGTATTGGTTTTCGAAACTTCCTACATCGCCAATTCCGTATCTACGACCATCTTTGATGCGGACGGTGTACATCTTCTTGTCATACCAGCCTTCACCAACCACAGGCCCGTACACCAACTGCATGTTGAAGTCGATACTAATGGTACGAGCACCAAAAATTCCTTTAGGTTCACCGTTTCCATGTGAATTGGTATGACCCATTGTAAAGTAGAGTGAGCTGCCTTCAACAATGTCGTACATCTCATCCGTCTTTTCGCCAAACAGTACATCAATATGGCGAACAAACTTACCTGTGCTATCGGCAACCATCACGTATTCGTTGTTGACTCCAAGTTTTTCATCTACTTCGATTCCAACCATTACGAATTCGCCCTTTTGATTTTCTATAATTCCGTGTCCTGAGCGACTTATAGGGTAGCTGTAATGTGCATCAAAAAGAATTTTTCCGGTTTCGTCCATCTTCACCAACCAGAAATTTTGAGGATTTCCATCCATCGAGGTGTCTTGACGGGCTCCACAAATGGCAAAGTTTCCATCTCGGGTTGGAATGATACGATTGAATTCGTCGTCACCTCCTGAACCCAGGTTCTTTTCCCATTCAAGATCGCCATTGGCCTTGATCTTAAAAATGTAGCCATCGGCCTTACCGTTGTCGGAGAAACTGTAGGTTTTGCCTACTACCAGGTATCCACCGTCTGAAGTGGGTTTAAGGTCATGGGCAAAATCCCAATCAAATCCACCCATGGTTCGCTCCCAAAGAAGCTTGCCACTGGGATCGGTTCCCAAAACATAGGCATCGTAGCCACCATTTCCAATACTGTTGGTGTAGCCGCAAATGACATAGCCGCCACCAATCGGTGAGATTTCCACAGCTCTACCTACTTCCAGGTGACCATGTCCTAAGGCTACAGACCAGGTTCTTTTAAGAGCCGAATCCGTTTTTACCAAATACACATCTGAATTTCCAGCGCCAAAGCTGCTGGTACTACCAACAAGAATAAACCCATTGTCTTGGGTCAATTCCATATCACGACCAAAGTCATCACGACCACCGCCGAATGAATACATGTAGGCAGAATCTACCTGAGCCTTGAGTCCTGTGGACAGCAAAAGGCCAAGAATTAAAAGTAGTCTGGTATCAAGCACGGGTTAAATTTACGGTTTCAAAGGCATATTTGAACTTTGAGGCAATTGAATTTTTCAATTCTGCGATTTTCGCTGCAGCAAACAAGAGTATGCAATCCCTTTTTCCACGCAGAAAACAACCTCATATTCGTCCTTTAAATTTTCTGGATCACACTCATTACCAAAATTCTTGCAGAGTACGTATTCCGATTCGCCTCGTGGCAAGGTATTTATTGCTGTGAATGGAATTGTAGAATTACGGTATCCAATGTAGGCATGGTTGAAGGCATATTTATCGAGGAATCCAACGTGAATGGATTTATCATAGATGTCGAGTTCTTCGATTTTTAACATGGCTTCCTGAAAGGATTCAACCCCATCCTTGTATCCGGAGGAAACGTCAAATATTTTTTCTTCCTGCCAGTCTACCACATTCCAGCTGATGGCCCCCACAAAAATGAGTACGGGAACGATGGTCCATTGTGCAAAGGATCGGTGGAGTAGTAAAGCTGAACCTCCTAAGAAAATCGGAATGAGGCAAAGCAAATACCTAAAGGTGAAGAAATTGATAGCCGAATATCCAATGAACAGGACGCAGGCCATCAAGCCGAAGGTTACCATTTTCTTTTCGTCACTCTGCTTTTTCCAGGGAATGAAAAAGGTGTAAACGAATCCTGCAATCATCACCGCACAAACCGGAATTACCCATTCATTGGGCACTTCCCAATAACCGAACAATACTTTGAGTAGGGAGCCTAATAATACGAGGTGAAAAATTCGAATTTTCCAGTTGCTGTATGGCCAAACTAAACCTATACTCAGCCATATACTTAAGGAAAGAAGGTAGCGCCCTTTGAATTCGAAAACACGTAGGTAGAAGTTTTGGAAATTGACCAGGATATCGTGGTACTCAAAATTGAGCATGCCTGTGTGCTCCGGAAAGAACACCCAGCCCTTTTCGAAATATTGCACCACAAAAAAAAGCACAGGAATAGCCAGCCCGGCCAAAATGGATAAAGAAGTTCTTATGACTTGACCTCGTTTTTCGCGAGAATAAAACAACCACTCACAAACGAGAAACAGGAACCAGAAAATGATGCCTGATTCCTTGGTCATTAAAAGAAGATTTAGGCTAAGGGCAAGGAGAATCAAGTTTCGTTTCAAATAGAAATAGAGGGAACTCAGAACAAATAGCCCCAACATAACTTCGGGCAAAATCTGGGTGGACTGCTGAAAAAACTCTGGCTGAGCTATCAAAGAGATTTCAACTAAAAAGATTAGAATCAAGGGCAACTTGAAGTGCCGCAAAACCAGGCCAAGAAAGACCAAGGATGAGGCAGAAACCAACAAGGCAAAAAGGCGAAGGGTAATCACCGAATCTCCAAAAATGACACCCCATAAGGCAAAGAGGTTATGAAAAAGAGTAGGATGACCTCTGGAAAGATCTACCGGAAGTGCATTTGGATCGAAGGAAACGCCGTGTTCGATTAAATAATGCACTGCTGGGTGATACACCCATATTTCGTCCCAATAACTGCCTAAGGAAAGAAAGGAGAACCTTAGAATAAATAGAAGGATTGTTGGTGCTAATAAAAGAATCCATACCCATGGACTATTGCCCGGAAGGTCTGTTCCATAGGAAAGAAGCGATTGAATTTTTTTCAGCATGTATGGCCTTCGTACTAAGCGGTGGCTAAAGTACATGAATTCTGAATCAGATAGCTAGGAAGGAAGAGTTCAAAATCAGCATTCCTTCTCTTTTCAAACCACCGTTCTATGAGCCATAATGCAAGGCCTGACTTGATAAGCGGTTCACTTTTCCCCTCAAAATTCCTTAATCTTGCCCCATATCTGAATGAAATTCACATGAAACTTCAATTGTCCTCACTCACGGTATTTTTTATGGTACTTGTCTTGGGATTGAATGCCCAAGATCAGCTTTCTTGTTATGTAAAAGATCCGAAAAAAGATGCCCGCGAACGCTTTGTGGATTTTAAGCACGCCCACATCGACTTGCGTTTTGTTCCTGATTCGGGAAGGGTGAATGGATCAGTACGGTTAAAATTTGAAGTGCTTAGGCCTCAATTGGATTCCTTGTATCTGGATGCAACCCAAATGAAGGTACACCTGCTTCAAGCCGATTCCTCGGAATCCAAATACAGAGTAAGTGACCAAGGAATTACGGTCTACTTTGATCAACCGCTGGCACGTGGAGAGAACCACGAAGTATTTATCAGCTACAGTGCCTGGCCCCGAAAAGGAATGTTTTTCATTGGTTGGCAGGATTCAACCAATCGCTGCCGCAAACAGATTTGGACTCAAGGGCAGGGGATAGACAACCGGCGCTGGGTGCCGCTATTTGATGATATGGCCGATAAAATTACCACCGACATCACGGTGCATTTTGACTCCACGTATCAGGTGCTTTCCAATGGTAAGTTCATTTTGAGGATGAATGAAGGCAAGGAAACCTTTTGGCACTACCACATGGAAAAGCCACATTCCCCTTATCTGATGATGTTGGCTATTGGAGACTATGGAATCTGGGAACAGCAATCGGCTTCAGGGGTAAAGTTGTACAACTATTACTACCCAGGATTCCCGGCAAAAGTGGAGCCCACTTACCGCTACAACAAGGAGATATTTGATTACCTCGAAGAAAATATTGGAATTCCTTATCCCTGGCCAACCTATTCTCAAGTGCCCGTGCAGGATTTCGTTTACGGAGCTATGGAGAATACTTCGGCCACCATATTTGGTGATTTCTTCTGGGTAGATTCGGTTGGCTTTAACGACAAAAACTACGTCTATGTAAATGGTCACGAGCTGGCACACCAGTGGTTTGGAGATTTGGTTACGTCTCGCAGTCCTGACGATCACTGGTTGCATGAGAGCTTTGCCACCTATTATCACACCTCGGTCGTGCGGGAGTTTTTAGGACAAGATGATTTTGAGGTGATGATGCGCAACAACCAACAGGCCGCCCTTCAAGCCGATCAAACTGATCACCGTGGAGTAGGGCATTCAGCGGCAGGTTCGGCTCGCTTTTACCTGAAAGGTAGTTACGTTTTGCACATGTTGAATTATACTGTGGGAGACGAACTATTTCGTGAAGCGCTCAAACACTATTTGGTTGACCACGCCTATGGTCTGGTATCACGAGATGACTTGATTGGAGCTTTTTACGAATCCACGGGCTATCCTATTGGTTGGTTTATCGATCAATGGGTTAATCACGGTGGAATGCCTCAGTATGAAGTAAAATGGGAAACGGATAAAAAGGCTAAAAAATACCGCATGGTGGTCAATCAATTGCAGGATACCGTTCCCGAGATTCCCCTTTTCCGAATGCCTGTGGTGGTTGAAGTTTATTATACCGATGGTAGCCGTGATTCTCTTCGCGAATGGGTGGATGGAAAATCTGATACCATTTTGATCGAGCGGGACAAAAAGAAGGAGATTAGTTATGTACTCTTTGATCCGGGTTCAAAAATTCTGAAACAAATTTCCTTTGATCGTTCGTTAACTTGGAGACTCAATCAAGCTACCGAGGCAGCGTACATGATCGATCGTTATGATGCCTTGGTGTCCTTGCGGAAAACAGCAATGGAAGACAAGGAGGCCACTTTGATCAAAGCATTTACGCAGGACTCAGCTTATTTCTCACGGGGAGAAGCACTCACGCAATTATGGAATCACAAAGACTCCATCCGATGGATTCGGGAGGCCATAGCCAGCAACGATCCCGATCTGCAAAAGGTAGTTCTCAGAAATACCAGGAAGATTCCAGCCGAACTACAGGCCGATTATGAAAAGCTTTTAAATGCCTCCTCTTACGAAGTTATCCAAACGGCATTGGTTCGTTTAGCCATGAGTTTCCCAGGAAATATTCAAGGGTATTTGACCCAAACTTCAGATGTTCAGGGAGGCATTACCCACAATGTTCGTATTCAGTGGTTAGAAATTGCCGTTCATGTTACAGGCGATAGTGCCTATTATAACGAACTGGTGGATTTGTCAACCGAGTCCTTCGATTTTCAAACCCGAACCAATGCGGTGAGAACCTTGCAGCGCTTGAACTATCTGGATGAGGCTTTCATCCAAAGCCTATTCACCGGAATTCAAAATGCCAATTGGCGTTTGGCTGGAGTTTGTGGAAACGCCCTCAAGAAGTACTACCAGAGTCAGGAAAATAAGGCGCTCATTGATGAGGTGCGCAAAAAGAGTCAGCGAAGCGAATCCGCCTTAAAACGTGTGGATCATTTCTTGTCAATTGACGAGAAGAAGTAGAGGCTCAATCACCCGAATTGTTTCATTTTTGCCCAAACAAAAGTCCAAAGCATGGGAAAGATTCTGATCAAAAACATCAAGCAATTAGTCGGATTTGAAGAAAGCGGAAAAGAGAAGACGCGCGTAGTCGGTTCCGAAATGAACCAATTAAACGTGTTGGAAGATGCCTGGTTGGCCGTTGAAGGTGACCGAATTCTGGCTTTTGGTGAGATGAAAGATTGGGGCGGAATCACAGACTGGAATGACTTGGAGGTGATTGATGCCAGCGGAAAAATTGTGATGCCCGCTTTTTGCGATTCACATTCCCACATCGTGTATTACGGAAACCGCGAATCAGAATTTGCGGATCGTATCCGGGGAGTTTCCTACGAAGAAATTGCCAAAAGGGGAGGAGGGATTATCAATTCAGCCCTCAACCTAAGGAAGGCTTCCGAAGATGAGTTGTTTGAACAATCCGTTGCCCGTGCCCATGAGGTAATGTCTTTTGGTACAGGAGCTTTAGAAATTAAAAGTGGTTATGGACTAAGCGTAGATAGCGAATTGAAGATGCTTCGAGTGATCAAACGTATCCAAAAGGAAACTCCTTTGATGGTTCGCTCTACTTTGTTGGCAGCACATGCTCTTCCTCCGGAATACAAAGACAATAAATCAGGCTACCTGGATTTGATTGTGAATGAGATCATTCCACAGGTAAAAGAAGAAGGCTTGGCCGAATACATTGATATTTTCTGCGAGAAAGGATACTTCGACAACCAGGATACCGAGCGCGTACTTCAAGCCGGATTAGACCATGGGTTGATACCCAAATACCATGTGAATCAATTCACCATTTCTGGAGGTATTGAAGTGGGGCTCAAGCTGAATGCTCTTTCAGTGGACCACCTGGAAGAGTTAGCCGACGACGAAATCGAAATGCTTAAGGATAGCCCCACCATTTCAACTTTGTTGCCCTCTTGTTCCTTCTTTTTGGAAATACCCTATTCCCCGGCTCGAAAAATGATCGACTCTGGGTTGGGGGTTGCTTTGGCCACAGATTACAACCCGGGATCGACGCCTTCTGGTAAAATGCCCTTTGTAATGTCCTTGGCCTGTATCAAAATGAAAATGACTCCTGAGGAGGCTATTAATGCGTCCTGCCTGAATGGAGCCTATGCCATGGGTTGGTCTTCTGAACTTGGATCTATTGCTGAAGGTAAACGTGCTAATTTGATAATTACCAGGGAGATGCCTTCGTATTCTTACATTCCCTATGCCTTTGGAGGCGACCACATTGACACCGTTATACTGAACGGACAGAAAGTATAAGGTTGAGGATCAGAGGGGACCAGAGTGAAGGGTTCGTCTAAGTGGAAGTATTCACGCTCGATGGATATCCTCTAATTGCAGATGTGCCCGTTTCTTGTTTTCTACCTTGATTTGTCAATAGCCTTGAGAATCACGGCTTTGCTTCTGTAAAAGCTCAAAATTGGACGCATGAATTTGTAAGAAAATACTATGCGTGCCTAATATTTTTTTGCCTCTGAGCTTTGATTTCTAACCAATTATGGATAATTTCCATGCTGGTTTTCAAACAAAACAGATATGCAAAAACTTCTATTTACAGCATTGGCTGTGGTGTTATTTCTGTCTTCTTCTGCCGGAGGATTTCAGGTCTCACTCCAGGGTCAAAAACAAATTGGAATGGGCCACGTGGGTGTTCCCATGCTCTTTGGAGCGAGTAGTATTTATTTCAATCCCGGAGCTTTGCCCATGCTTGACAGCACTTTTTCGGCTTCGTTGGGAATGAGTACCATTTTTTCCAAAGCGTACTACCAAAACGAAACCTACAACCAAACTTTCGAATCCGACAATCCTGTGGGTACTCCATTCAGTGCCTATGCCAACTATATCCTTAAAGAGCGAATTTCCATTGGTTTGGGTGTATACACTCCCTTCGGAAGTTCTGTGGTATGGGACGATCAATGGGCCGGTCGTTACTTAATTCAAAAAATTCAACTTCGATCCTTCTTCATTCAACCCACGGTGGGTTATAAGGTGATGGATAACCTGGGAATCGGAGTTGGGTTTATCTGGGCGACGGGAAATGTAAAGATTAACCGAGCCATCAATTTACCTGTGGGAGACAATACCGAAACGGTAGAATTGTCAAGTGGAGCGAATGGATATGGCTTCAACGCTGGTATCTACTACGATCCTATGGAACAACTACACATCGGCCTGTCCTACAAGTCGGGAATTAAGATGGAAGCGAAAGATGGAGATGTGACCATGAAGGTTCCTGCTTCTCTGAATTCCAATTTTCCTGAGACCAATAAGTTTTCTACAACCCTCAACTTGCCTGGATCTGTCAACTTTGGTATCGGCTATGACTTAACCGATAAAATCACCATCGCGGCAGAGGCTAATTGGGTAAATTGGGATGTGTATGATTCCTTGGTGTTTGATTTTGAAACCAATACCGATGGGTTGGAAGATAGTCGTAATCCGCGGTTGTATGAAAATACCATAGCCTTTCGTTTGGGAGCCAATTATCAGCACAGTGAAAAGCTTTCTGTACGGTTAGGAGCCTACTACGATCCATCGCCTGTTCAGGATGAGTACTTTACCCCAGAAACTCCGAATATGGACAACCTGGGTTTTACCGGAGGAGCCAGTTACTCGCCGATGAAGAACTTGAGCATAGATGTATCTCTGCTCTACATCTACGGATTGGAGCGTGAATCGCAGTACAAGCCGGCCAATTTTTCAGGAACATACAGAACTACAGCCTGGGTTCCAGGACTTGGATTATCATACAATTTTTAAGGAGGACTGAACATGAAGAAATGGACAACAATTTGGATAGCAGCCTCCGTATTGGTCGTACTATCCTGTGACAGAAAATTTGAAGACCCCAATTTTGAAGGTGGCTCGGCAGACTATTCTCGATTTGTAGCAGTCGGAAACTCGTTGACCGCTGGATTTGCAGATGGGGCCTTATACAAGAGCGGACAGGAAAACTCCTTTCCGAGCATGGTGGCTACTCAATTGCAATCCGTAGGCGGAGCATCTACCTTTAAGCAGCCGTTGATGGCCGACGACTTCGGTGGAATTCCCTTGGTGAGCCCCAATGTAAAATTGGTCTTGGGTTATTCCACCAATTGTAAGGGTGAAACTGGCTTAGGCCCGGTTGCGTCAACAACCAATCCGGCGAATCCGGCCAACGGTGCCTCTGTAGCAGCCAGCGGTCCCTACAACAATGTCGGAGTTCCGGGAGCCAAGGTTGAGCATCTATTGGCCCCAGGATACGGAGATCCGGCAAACTTGACATTGGGCTTGGCAAATCCTTATTACGTGCGATTCGCTTCAAGTACCAATTCAACGGTGTTGCAGGATGCCTTGTTGAGTAACCCTACATTTTTTAGTCTTTGGATTGGTAACAACGACATTCTCGGATATGCCACTTCGGGTGGAGAAGGAGGAGACCCGGCCACTCCAGCTGGAAACTTTACAGCTGCATACACCGCATTGGTAGCTGGGTTGACGGCCAATGGCGCTAAGGGAGTTTGCATGAATATTCCGGATGTGACTTCGATTCCGTTTTTTACCACGGTACCCTATAATGGGGCTAATTTGGAACAATCTTTAGCAACCCAGTTGAATCAGCTGTTCTTGTTTGTGGCGGATACTTTCAATGCCATCGCTCCTGGATTGGGAGAGCAGTATCGGTTCAATTTTCAGGCCGGTGCCAATGCCTTTTTGGTTGAAGAACCCGTTTCAGCGACCAACCCTCTGGGTATTCGTCAGTTGAAAGAAGGAGAATTGATTTTGCTGAGTGTGGATCAGGATGCTATGCGTTGTGAAGGATATGGTGTATTCGATCAAAGCAAGTTTGATCCTGCCAATCCGGCCTCCGCTTTAGCGGCCATTTCTCCGTTAAAGGATTCTGATGTTCTAAAGGCAAGTGAGATTGCAAAAATTAGCGATCACGTGGCTTCCTACAACGCCACCATCAAATCGGTAGCAGAGAGCAGAGGCCTGGCCTATGCGGACATGAATTCTGTATTGGCTTCGGTGAAAGAAAACGGTTTTACCTTCGATGGGGTAACTTTTCAAACCACCTACGTAACCGGAGGAACTTTCTCTCTGGATGGCGTGCATTTAACACCTCGCGGTTATGCGATTGCCGCCAATGCAACGATTGATGCCATTAATCTGAAATACGGAGGGAATATTCCCAAAGTAAGTGTAACAAACTACCCTGGATTGGCAATGCCCTAACAGGTAGTGATAGAATAAGGAAAAGGCCGGTTTCGTTGGAATCGGCCTTTTTTATTGGAGCCAACCAAGGGTCTCCTGATGTTGGTGATTTTGTCCGCTAAAATGCCCCCGAAAAAATTGCGAATTAGCTACATTTGACGCCCAAATTGCAACGAATGGAAAAGAGATTAATCGAATGTGTACCCAATATCTCGGAAGGCCGGGATCAAGATAAAATCAATGCCATTGCTGGAGTCGTTGAAACCGTGGACGGAGTTAGACTCCTCGACGTTGACCCTGGAAAGGCTACCAACCGCACGGTAATCACTTTTGTGGGCGAACCTGAAGTAGTTATTGAGGCTGCTTTTCGTCTTATTGAAAAGGCTGCTGAACTTATTGATATGAGTGGCCACAGTGGAGAGCATCCGAGATTCGGTGCTACTGATGTTTGCCCATTGGTACCGGTGTCTGGTATTACCTTGGAAGAAACAGCTGTATACGCTCATAAGCTTGGAGAGCGTGTTGGAAAGGAACTTGGAATTCCTGGTTATTTCTACGAAGAAGCAGCCAAAGAGGAAAAGAGAAGAAACCTGGCCAACTGCCGTGAAGGTGAGTACGAAGGCTTGAAAAATAAATTGAGTAACCCAGATTGGACTCCGGACTTTGGTCCAGCCGAGTTCAACGAACGTGCACAGAGAACCGGAGCTACGGCTATTTCAGCTCGTGACTTTTTGGTAGCTTATAACGTTAACCTAAACACGACTTCTACTCGCCGAGCCAATGCGATTGCCTTTGACATTCGTGAAGCAGGACGAATTAAAAGAGAAGGTAATGGCATTACCGGAAAGGTGGTGAAAGATGAAAACGGTAACCCCGTTCGTGAACCTGGAAAATTGAAATGTGTTAAAGGAATTGGTTGGTACATTGAGGAGTACGGAATCGCGCAGATCTCGTACAACCTGACCAACATTAGTGTGACTTCGATCCACGAAGCCTTTGATGAAACCTGTAAGTCTGCCGAGCAAAGAGGACTTCGTGTTACCGGTTCTGAGTTGATCGGATTGGTGCCGCTGAATGCCATGTTGGATGCGGGAAAATACTTCCTGAAAAAGCAAAATCGTTCTTTGGGTGTTCCTGAAAGTGAGATTATTAAAATTGCGGTTAAGTCTTTGGGACTGGACGATTTGGCTCCTTTCGATCCCAATGAAAAGATTATTGAATACAAACTTCGCGATAGCCAAACCAAGCGATTGGTGGATATGGACCTCACTGGATTTGCTGATGAAACAGCCAGTGAATCTCCAGCCCCGGGTGGCGGATCAATTTCTGCCTACGTAGGAGCATTGGGCGTGAGCTTGGGCACCATGGTGGCTAACCTATCTTCTCACAAAAGAGGATGGGATGATCGCTGGGAAGAATTCTCTAATTGGGCCGTAGAAGGGCAAAAAATCAAGGATGAATTGCTTTTCTTGGTGGATGAGGATACGGAGTCCTTTAACCGAATTATTGATGCCTTCCGCATGCCTAAGGATAGCGAAGAAGATAAAGCACGCAGATCAGAGGCTATTGAAGCCGCAACCAAGTATGCTATTGAAATTCCATTTCGGGTTATGGAAACTACTTTCCGCTCCTTTGAGTTGATCAAAACCATGACGGAAATTGGTAACCCTAATTCCGTGACCGATGCAGCTGTTGGAGCACTTTGTGCCCGTACGGCAATCATGGGAGCTTTCCTCAATGTAAAGATTAATGCAGCGGACCTGAAGGACAGAAACTTTGTGGATGAAATTATCACCAAAGGGAATGATCTTCAGTCTCGTGCACAGCAGTTAGAAGCCGAGATTCTGCAACTGGCAGAGTCGAAAATGTAAGGCTTTTATCTACGGTATATCAAAAAGGGCGCAATTCCGTTTTACATTTGACGTAATTGCGCTTTTTTTATGCCCATAAACCACAAACGCATCCGTAAAATCATCCAACGAGTGGTGTTCTTTTTCCCACTCCGTTTGGTGGCTGTGCATCTTCAGCGCAATCAGGTGCTCATTATCTATTGGGTGATTTTGTTTGGGTTGGTAACTCAACTCTTTGCGCGTACCTATGGCTTACCCAATCTCCTTTTGTATCCGGAATACTTGGGTGAGGTCAATTTCCTATCCCACATTCTTCTCGGATTGGCCTGTGGATCATTCATCATGGCCTTCAACATCAGCAGCTACATCATAAACGGGTTTCGATTCCCCTTTATAGCAACGTTGTCGCGGCCCTTCCTGATGTATGTGATCAACAACTTTTTGATTCCTACCACCTTTCTGTTTATCTACATGGTCAACATGGTAGACTTTCAGATTAATCGTGAACTGGAAACTCCCCTTAATGTCATGATCCATTTGATGGGCTTTTTGTTGGGTATTTTCTTCTTTGCCGGATTGAGCATCTCCTATTTCATTGGGACGAACAAGAGTGTGTTTGCCATGTTTGAAGGGAAAGGGGAGAAGAGGCGAAAAAGGTATCGTCCCATTCGTGATCTATTGGAACCAGAGGTTAAGTGGTATCAATTTTTGAAAAGAACCAGTCGCTGGAAGATCGAAACCTACATCACCGAGAAACTGCGAATTGCAGTGGCCAGACCCACCCGACACTATTCGAGAGAAACGCTTCGTAAGGTGATCCAGCAAAACCACCTGAACGCTTCCTTGTTTGAAATCGGGGCGATTATCAGTATCCTTACCTTGGGTATTTTCATGGAAAACCCAGTCTTCGCTATTCCGGCAGGTGCCAGTATTTTCCTTTTATTGACCCTGGCCTTGATGTTTACCGGAGCCTTGCACAATTGGTTGAAGCAGTGGAGTATATTCGGATTTCTGGTTATTTTCCTTTCACTCAATTACCTTTCTACCTATCCTATTTTTCGACGGACGAATATGGCCTACGGGCTTAACTACGATGCTCCGCCTCAACCTTATACCAACGAATCGATTGCCAAATTACACGGAGATTCTTTGGTGAATCAAGAAGCCTGGAACCGAGAAATAGAATCGCTCAACAATTGGAAAGCTAAAAACGGAAATACCCTTGTTTTAGTCAACACGAGTGGCGGTGGGCTGCGCTCGGCAGTTTGGACTTATCACAGTTTAGAGCATTGTGATTCTGTTTTGGATGGAGCCCTATTTTCCAAAACCCGATTGATTACTGGTGCCTCGGGAGGAATGATCGGTTCGGCCTATTACCGGGAGAACCACTTGCGGCAAAAGTTTCTGAAAGAAGAAACACGAAGCACAAATGGCACCGAGAATATGGCTCGGGATATTTTGAATCCTTTGGCTTTTGCCTGGGTGGTTAATGACTTTTTTATTCGCTATCGAACCTTTGAAGCTGATGGTCATCGTTATTTTAAAGACCGGGGCTACTACTTCGAAAAGCAACTGAATTTGAACACTGAGGGAGTACTTAACAAACCAGTAAGTTCCTACGCTCCTTATGTTTACAATGGCGATTTACCGGAGATGTGGTTTAGTCCCATTGTATCCAACGATGGCAGGCGATTGGTGATTGGCTCCAGTAGTGTGCTTTATCTCTATCACAATCGCAACCGCAACCTTAGTCATGCGAAATACGGCACGCTCGACTTTTACCGGCTCTTTGAAAATCAGTCTGCTGACAAGCTCTTGCTCACTTCTGCCTTAAGAATGAATGCGACCTTTCCCTACGTTTTGCCCACCATCTCGCTCCCTTCTGAGCCTGCTATCGACGTAATGGATGCCGGAGTGAGGGATAACTATGGATGGCAAAATTCGGTGGATTATTTGTCCTGTATGTCGCCTTGGATAGATACAGCCATTGAGAAGATTGTGGTGGTTCGAATATTGGATAAACCCGATCAAATCAAGATTAATCAAGATCCCTACGAATCCTTACTTCATTCTATCACTTCTCCCGTGGGTTCGGTTTACCAAAACCTATTCAACTCCCAGTTCATGGCCCAGGAAGAAATGATGGCTTTACTTCCCCATGAAATCAAAAGCAAGGTCAAGGTGGTTAACCTCGTCCTTAATGTGCATGACGAGCGCAGCATTCCAATTAGCTGGCATTTGGCCAAAAAGGATGTGATGGAAATTCGCGGAGGTATGAGTGATCCCAAAAATCAACAAGCCCTTAAAGAGCTAAAAAATCTGCTCAACTAATCACCTCAATCCAATTTCCGAAGGCCAATCTCCCTTTTTCAATTCCATTCAAATAGCCTTGAGTACAGGGAAAACTAACATATGATTCAAGGATTATTACATCTGTTGATAGGCATGGTGGACGGCTTGTAGAGCTTTGCCTTTTATTCTAATCCAAAACCAAATTAACATGATGAAACGAATTATTCCTTTAGTTTTTCTTGCTGCTTTTCTGGCGATTTCTCCATGGAGCAACGGGCAAAATTTTTACACCGTTACCGGAAATTCCGCATCCTATGATAACGCTGGATCCAGAGATAATATCCATTTATTGGATAACGGAAATGTTGTCAAAGTCTCTCAATTATCCAATGTAAATCCGGGTACGGGTAACGTTCATGACGGTATTCAGGTACTTATTCTAAATCCGGCGGGAGATGCAGTTTTCAGTGAGCGCTTGTTTTACGATGATATTCAATACGGTGGAGGATTGGTTGACCTCAAACTCCAGAACTCCTGCCTTGATGCTGATGGAAACCTTTTCATTGCGACCCTTTTTCGAGCCAGCCCGGCGGGAACTATTTCAAACCCGGGAAACCTCCTAAACCGAAATACAGCGGTGATCAAGTTGGATATCAATGGAGCTTCCAATGCCTATTCCTACAACAATTGGATTGTGTATAGCTATCATTTTGCTAATTCCAGCTACGGTCAAAACGTACGCTATCCCAAGCAAAGTCGAATTGCGTACATTCCCTCACTTGATCAGTTGTTCTTTGTGGTTAATGTGGGGTATCCCTACCGAAACGGACCAGCTACCTTGGTCGATGACTGTCAGCATTTGGTTCTTAATCTCCTGGATCCCGCATCGGGCCAATTAAATACACCGCCTTGGCAGAATGTGGTAGCCATGACTGATCGATTTGGGGAAAACCTCTTCATCATGGATCGAATTGGTGAGGTTAAAGGCGACCTGTTCATTACGGGTACCATGAACATTTATTATGACCCCAATTCACCGCCCAATGCGATGCCCTCTATAATTAAGATCAACCCCAATACCCTGGGAATAAATGGCCGGGTAGCCGTGAGAGGAGATGCCAGCTATACGGGAGTTATTGGAGGCTTGGAAGCTTCGCTTTGGTTACATGATCAGCAGCAGCCTTTCTTTGTCCTTGGTTACCATGGATTTAATGCCTTTACAGGTGTTACCGTTGTCGACATCAATTTGAATCCTGTGCTTTCCAAGGAGATCATAACCCCAAATTTTTTCGAGACCTATCCATATGACATCGACTACGACGCGGCGAATGATGAGGTGGTTATTACCTGTCAATCAGACGATGGGATTGGCCGGCTTACCTTAGACCCCAATTCTTCTTACAGCGCTATTTCCTATTGGTCAGCAGAGAATGGCAGCACCTTGGGTAGCATTACTCCAGAAGGCACCTTGCTTAAGGCCCAGTCCAATTGGTTCCCATCGGCTTTCATTGGGGGACAAATGGAGACTTTATTGAACGATGACTTTTGCTACTACGGAAATTACATGCAAAACCAAGAAATAGTGAATAATCCAATTCCCTATGTGTTCAGCATGGTTGAGAATGATTTGTCCAATGGAATAGGGGGCAGCCATCGCATTGAATGGAATCCAGTTTATATCCAACGAGATATTGGCCTGACGGGTATCACCGGGCAATGGTTTAACTGCCCAGTGGGTTCATCCTCACCTACTTTGATCAATAGCTTCAAAAATTCGGATTCGCCAGTATCTGTATTGGAGCAAGAAAGCCTCAACAGTCCAATTACGGCCATGGAGGTGTATGATATTCATGGGCGCTTGGTGTTTAAACAAGATGGAGAGCTAACGGAGCATGAGCTTTCTGAGAAAGTAGAGTCGATCTACCACGATTCCGGAATTTTGGTAGTCATCCGACACCATGCCAATGGTCAGCAGACCAGGACAAAAATCAAGGTGCATTAGATTTAGTTGTATCGATAAGAAAAGGGCCTTTCTGATTTCCGGGAGAGGCCCTTTTCTTTTTTGGTCATAAGGTGATTTAACAAGCTTCATAAAATGTTTAAAACCATTCGCCGAAAAGCTGTCGCATTGCGCAACAATCCTTGCTAAATTTGTACTTTAGTCCACAACGCATCTGCACCTGTAATGATTAAAAGAGATCGTCTAAAGCTAATCGAAGAAATGCTGTCCACCAATTCGGACGATCCATTTCTAAACTATGCCGCAGCCCTGGAGTACCACAAGTTTGGGGCAAGAGACAAGGCGGTCGAGATTCTCAAGGGAATCGTTCAAAACCATGAGACTTATTTAGGTGCTTATTACCGGTTGGGCAAACTTCTGGAAGAAGACAACGAGCTCGAGGAGGCCATCAAAGTCTACCGCAAAGGACGTGAAATTGCGCTCCAGCAAAACAACCAAAAAACCTTAGGAGAACTCACCGAAGCCCTAATGCTCATCGACGATGAGTTTGATGGAGGATGGTAAGCGGGGAGCAATTTTCAATCTTCAGGATCAATTTTAAATTTTCAATTATAAGGAGTACTCACTTCGTTCGTGAGGTGGTTGACTATGTTGCTCATCACAAATCCCGACTTTCGGATCAAAGATCCGAAGGAGATAGAAATTGAAAATTGACCCTAAAAATTTAAGATTTAAGATTGTTGCTTTGACCAAAGTCAAAGCAAATAAGTCTCTCCTTCCAATGCCAATTCAGCCTGATCAAAAACCTCGCGAGTTTCATCCAACAGCGGCTGTAAATCTTTATAGCGCGTAGAAAAATGACCAATTAGTAGTCTTCGAGCACCTGTTTTATGGGCAATCTCGGCCGCTTGATGGGTAGTGGAGTGGTGCGTTTCATGTGCACGCTCTGCAGAGTCTACTTTAAAGGTAGCTTCGTGGTAGAGCAGGTCTGCTCCTGAAATTCCTTCCAGGTAGTGTTCTGTTGGACGAGTATCGGTTACGTAGGCGTACTTCTTAGGCGGTGGAGGAGGAGTGGTGAGGTCTTTATTCGGAACTACGCTTCCATTGGCCAAAACCAAGTCTTCACCACGTTTAATACGCTGCAAATCGGCAATTGAAGGCTGGTACTTTTCAATGATCTCTTTTTTGATGTTACCTGGCCCTGGAACTTCCTCAAACACAAATCCAAAACAGGGAATACGGTGTTCCAATGGAACCGTAGAAATGCGGAATTTCTGGTTCTCAAAAATGAGTCCTGTGTTTTGAAAATCTAAGGGCTGAAAATTCAGCGGGTACCTAAAGCGTGTTTTAGCCACCTTTAGTTGGAGGTAAATGATTTCCTTCAACTCTGGAGGACCGAAGAGGGTAAGCTCTTTTTCACGGCCTAACAGGTGCATGGTATTGAGCAATCCTATGAGACCAAAGTAGTGATCGCCATGGAGGTGGGAAATCAGGATATGAGATATACGCTGAAACTTGATGCCATATTTACGCATCTGAATTTGCGTAGCTTCTCCGCAATCAACCAAAATGAGGGTTTGGTCAATGCTGACTACTTGTGCTGAAGGATGTCTTTGGAGCGCCGGAATTGCTGAATTAGAACCCAGTACCGTAACGCTGATCGCCATTAGTGATCGGCAATCATCATCCGGCCGAGGGTTTCGTTATCTCCGGCCTTAATGGAGTATACGTAGATTCCACCTGGAAGATCTACTGATTCAAAGTGAAAGAAAGATTCACCGTCTTTCAACTCTACAATTTCATCAATAACTCTCTCTCCAACCACATTCAATACGGTAAACTGAACATGATCACTCACCCGATGATTCAGGTAGAAAGTAGTTTTTGGGAAAAATGGGTTAGGAGCATTGTGCACAGCAAAAGGCTCGTTGAAGTTTACCTCTTTCACACTTACCGTAGATGCTTTTACTTCCATTTCTACTACTTGAGCAGGAGCGGGAGCAGCTCCGATGATGGGAAGATAAACGGTAGAGTTAATGTTAATACGAACGGTACCGATATCCCCGTTGTTAGTAGGCTTTCCAGAAATTCTAACACATCCGGATTTGCCACCTTCAATTTTATCAGAAAGTGTTTCGTAAGTCAATCCTACCGGCAATCCTTGAACAGAAGTAAGAACTACAGAATCAATAGCAATAGTTCCAATTCCTGGAATACCTGTATTGGTATCAGGTGGGATAACGATAGTAATAACTTCGTCGTAAACCGAGTTAATTTCGGCGCCGGGGAGGGTATCTTTTCCGGCTGATGAATAAAAGCCTGCACTTGTATGGCTCGGGTCAGGAGTGCACTGAGCTTGTGCGTATGTTGCGGTTAGTACAAGAAATAAGAAGGTAAAAAGTTGTTTCATCAATTTTCGTCGTTAAGTTGTTTCTCTACTTCCGACATCACGATCATGTCGTGTGCTTCGGAAACTGTAGGGACCAGGGTTAATACCTTGTCCAACTGAGATAGAGTAATGAGCTTCATTACCATATCCTTGGCACCTGCAACAACAAACATGCCTTCTGTTTGGTTGCATCTGCGGTTACCAACAAGGATTGCGCTCAATCCTGAAGAATCACAGAATTTGGTATCAGACAAATCTAAAACCAAGTTGCGTTGACCATTGGTGATGCTTTCTTCCATCAGGTCTTTCAATTCACCTGAAATTACACCGTTCAATTTGTCAGCCACTACTTTTAACAGGTCGTATTGTTCCGTCTTTTCTACTGTAAAATTCATGCTCAGATTCAAAATTTAGTCTAGTCCGCCCAAATTTAATGATTCAAATATAACGAAAGGAATTAGTCTCTCCGAATTTTTTGTGCGAGCAAGTAAAGGATCGCCATGCGGACTGCCACGCCGTTCTCTACTTGTTCCAATATTATTGCTTGATCGCTATCAGCTACTTCACTCGAAATTTCAACCCCTCGATTAATCGGTCCAGGGTGCATTACGGTAATCTCTTTGTCTAAAGAATCGAGTAGTGGTTGAGTTAATCCGAACAACATGGTATACTCCCGAAGTGAAGGGAAGTAGTTGATATCCAGTCGTTCACGTTGAATGCGAAGCATGTTTGCAATGTCGCACCACTCGAGAGCTGATCTTAAGTTGTGTTCTACTCGAACACCTAATTTGTCAATGTGTTTTGGGATGAGGGTGGTCGGGCCACAAACCATTACTTCAGCACCCAATTTCTGTAAGCACAAAATGTTGCTTAAGGCTACCCGGCTATGAAGAATATCTCCCACAATGACCACTTTTTTACCGGCTACATCGTTATGAGCCTCTCGAATGGAGTAGGCATCGAGCAGGGCTTGCGTTGGATGCTCATGAGCTCCGTCACCCGCATTAATGATGCGTGAATCCACTTGTCTGGACAGGTAAACAGAGGCACCCGGGTAGGGGTGACGCATTACCACCATGTCCACTTTCATGGCCAAAATATTGTTGACTGTATCTACTAAGGTCTCGCCTTTTTTGACAGAAGAAGAACCCGCTGAAAAATTAATCACATCAGCAGAAAGCCGTTTTTCGGCCAATTCAAAGGAGAGCTTTGTTCTTGTAGAGTTTTCAAAAAAGAGGTTGGCAATGGTAATATCACGAAGAGTAGGAACCTTTTTAATCGGACGATTGATCACTTGCTTAAAGTTGTCAGCCGTTTCAAAAATCAAATGAATGTCATCCTCAGTGAGGTCTTTGATTCCGATTAAATGATCAACTGATAAACTACTCATTTTCCTGATTTAGGGTGAACAGAACGACTTCGTCTTTTCCTTCGGTTTCGTTCCATTTTACTTCAACTCGTTCCGAAACGATAGCATCAATCTTTTGGCCTACATAGTCAGGCTGGATAGGCAAGTGACGACTAAATCGACGATCGATAAAAACCAACAATTCTACATTTACCGGACGACCGTAGTCGAGTAAGGCGTCGAGTCCGGCACGCACAGTTCTACCGGTATACAATACGTCGTCAATGAGTACCACGCGTTTTCCTTCTACCAAATGAGGCATGGAGTTTTCACTCGCCGTTAGAGGCTGCGCTCCTCGTCTGAAATCGTCCCGGTGAAAGGTCACATCCAGACTTCCTGTTTTCAATTCTAATCCAGGCTGAATTTGAGTCAGCTTTTCTTCAATGCGCTGAAGCAATTTTACCCCGCGGGGCTGTAGACCTATAAGAATGGAATTGGAAAAGTCGTTGTGGTTCTCAATGAGCTGGTAGCACAACCGATTAATGGTAAGCTCGAAGGATTTGCTATTTAGGAGTGTCCGGGTGAGCATCTCAGGGGGCAAATATAGGACATTCGATCACTGTTGAAAGGCAAATGAAGAAGATATTCGTGGATAATAAGGTTACTGTTTATGGGTAGCTTGTGTGGCAACGAGTTGGCTCAAAAAAGAGCAGAGGCATTTTCAAATTCGAATACCTCTTAGGAATCATAAATGTTAAGGTTAAATCTTAAACGCTAAATCCTGGAGCTGCCTACGAACCACTTAAGATTTAAAATTGCCCCTTAAGATTTAAGATTGAATAGAAAAAGGGCAATCATATATGTTAATTCTTAAACGCTAAGGCCTCAAGCCAAAAGCGCCCCATTTATTCAAGATTCAAGATTGACCCTGAAAATTGAAAATTAAAAAACCCCTCCTGCCAAAGACAGATGAGGGGTTTTTATCAGGAAGTAAATAAACTTCCGTAGCTTATTTAGAAATAGGAATTAGTCCTTTTTCTTTTCTTCTTTTTCCATGCTTTCTTTCAAAGCAGATAGTGCAGAAATATCACCCAAAGTAGATTTCTCTAAGTTGTCAGACAATTTCTTCACGCTCTTACGGGTATGAGCCGCACGAGCTTTGTTTGCTTTGTTATCAGCTTGACGAGTAGCTTCGTTCTCGTTTTCGTGGATTCTGGAGTGAGATACGATGATTTTCTTCGCGTCTTTGTTGAATTCCAAAACCAAGAAATCGATTTGCTCGTCTACTTTCACTTTAGTTCCATCAGCTTTAACCAAGTGACGTCCAGGAGCGAATCCTTCTACGCCGTAAGGCAAACCAACCAAACCACCTTTGTCAGTCAAGGTAAGCAAAGTACCCTGGTGTACTGATCCTTCAGTAAATACTGATTCGAATACATCCCATGGGTTCTCTTCCAATTGCTTGTGACCAAGGCTCAAGCGACGGTTGTCTTTATCGATTTCAAGAACTACAGCCTCGATGTTTTCACCTACAGCGCAGAATTCGCTTGGGTGATTCACCTTCTTAGACCAGCTCAAATCAGAAATGTGGATCAATCCATCAACACCTTCTTCCAACTCCACGAATACACCAAAGTTAGATAGGTTAGTAACCTTACCGGTAACTTTAGATTCTACTGGGAATTTAGATTCGATGTTATCCCATGGATCAGGCAACAAGCGACGTGTGCTCAAAGACATTTTGCGCTCTTCGCGATCCAAAGTCATGATTACAGCTTCTACTTCGTCGCCAATCTTGAAGAAATCGTTGGCAGTGCGTAGGTGCTGAGACCAGCTCATTTCTGAAACGTGGATCAAACCTTCTACTCCTGGAGCGATTTCTACAAACGCACCGTAGTCGGCCAATACAACCACTTTTCCTTTTACTGTATCGCCTACTTTCATCTCGTCGTTTAGAGATTCCCATGGGTGAGACTGAAGTTGTTTCAGACCCAAAGCGATACGTTTCTTCTCGTCGTCGAAGTCCAGGATAACCACGTTGATTTTCTCGTCCAATTGAACGATTTCCTCTGGGTGATTAACGCGTCCCCAAGAAAGATCAGTAATGTGTACCAGTCCGTCTACACCACCCAAGTCGATGAATACACCGTAAGATGTGATGTTTTTCACGATACCTTCCAATACCTGTCCTTTCTCCAGTTTGGACATGATTACCGATTTCTGTTCTTCCAGTTCGGCTTCGATCAATGCTTTGTGGGAAACAACAACGTTTCTGAACTCTTGGTTAATCTTAACCACTTTGAAGTCCATTTCTTTTCCTACGTACTGATCGTAGTCGCGGATAGGCTTCACATCAATTTGTGATCCTGGAAGGAAGGCCTCGATTCCGAATACGTCGGCAATCAAACCACCTTTCGTACGACACTTGATCAATCCAGAAATAACTTCCTGAGTATCCAAAGCGTTGTTTACTCTTTCCCAAGCACGCATGGTGCGAGCTTTTTTATGAGAAAGTACCAATTGACCCGTTTTGTCTTCCGTTTTTTCAACGTAAACTTCTACTTGGTCACCGGCTTTCAATTCACTGTTGTAACGGAATTCGTTACCAGAAATAACACCGTCAGATTTGTAACCGATGTTTACTACAACCTCTTTCTTGGTCATAGTCACAACTTTTCCGTCAATTACCTGATGCTCGTGAATAGAGGTTAGGGTAGAATTGTACAGATCAGACATCTGTTGCTTTTCGTCAGCGGTGTAAATGTCATCCGACTCAGCGTAACCGTCCCAGTCAAATTCGTCTAGGGGCTTGATTTCGTTCACCGGAATAGCAGGTACGTATTCCACTTCAGGTTTTGTAGAAACTGCTTTTGCGGCTTTTTCTTCAACCGCTTCAGTAGCTTCTGGTTCAGCAGCTGTTTCAGCTTCCACATCCACTTTTACAGCTTTGCGAGCACGTGGTTTTTTAGGGGCAGCTTTCTTTTCTTCTTTAGCTTCTGCTACAGGCTCAGCAGCCTCTTGAGATGTTGCTTCTTCAGTAGCTTTAGCTTCAGTTGCTTCTGCTTTTACTTCTTCTGGTTTTTCAGAAGTGTTTTTGTTTTCTTCAGACATAAATGTCCTTACTTGTATCTCTTCCTGCGGAAAGGGAAAAGAGCTATTTAACAAACCGTTCTCCGCTCAACGGCTTTTTAGAATAAAAATTTCGGGGTGCAAAAGTAGGTAAAAAACCTGGAGAAACCAGAAATGTAAAAGGCTTTTTTAGATCTTGTATTTATCATTCCACCAATGTGTTAGCCTCTTTTTGATGTCGGCTTCTCTGGGGTTGTTCCCAGGTTGGTAGAATGTGGTGCCCTTTATTTCTTCGGGAAGAAACTCGTGCGGCACAAAATTTCCTTCGTAATTGTGTGCGTATTGGTAGTCCTTACCATAGTCCAGTTTCTTCATCAGTTTCGTTGGAGCATTCCGAATGGAGAGGGTATGGAGAGGTCTCCGGTTTGTCGCACAAACTGCCGAGCTTCTTTGATCGCCTTGTAGGTAGCATTGCTCTTGGGTGAAGTGGCCAGGTACACAACTACCTGGGATAAAATAATTTCACATTCCGGATAACCAATTTTTGTAACCGAATCAAAGCAGGTATTGGCCATGACCAAGGCTGTTGGATTCGCTAATCCAATATCTTCCGAGGCAAAAATCAGCATACGCCGAGCAATAAACTTGGGGTCTTCGCCACCTTCAATCATCCGGGCCAAATAATAGACCGCTGCCTGCGGATCACTTCCACGCATCGATTTGATAAAGGCTGACACGATGTCGTAATGTTGCTCTCCCGTCTTGTCGTAGAGGACGGTATTCTGCTGAATGCTATTGGTCACCTTTTCATTGGTGATGGTCACATTTTTCTCTTTGGGAGATAGATTGTTGACCACAATTTCTAAGGTGTTTAGCAATTTGCGGGCATCTCCTCCGGAAAGGCGAATCAGGGCTTCCGATTCTTCAAGTTTGATGTTTTGTTTGCTAAGAATTTCGTCTTTTTTCAGCGCGGTCTCCAGCAGGTCGGTCATTTCCTCTTTTTCAAAGGACTTGAGCACGTACACTTGACATCGGGATAGTAAGGCTGAAATTACTTCAAATGAGGGGTTCTCGGTAGTGGCACCAATTAGCGTAACCGTTCCTTTTTCCACTGCGCCCAGGAGAGAGTCCTGTTGGGATTTGGAAAAACGGTGAATCTCATCAATGAACAGGATGGGGTTGTTGGTGCCAAAAAACTGTTGCTTTTCTGCCTTTTGAATGACCTCTCTCACATCCTTTACTCCCGAGTTAATGGCCGATAGAGTATAGAATGGTCGCTTCATCGATTCAGCAATGATGGATGCCAAAGTGGTTTTACCCACTCCGGGAGGACCCCAGAAAATTAGGGAAGGGATCAATCCATTATCGATGGAATTGCGCAATACGGCACCTGGAGCTACCAGGTGTTTTTGACCCATGTAATCATCCAGATTTTTGGGGCGTAGTCGTTCGGCAAGAGGTGCAGACATGGACGCAAAGGTAGCGCTTGTAATTTGTTTTTGGGCCGTCTAATTCCAATTGCTACAATGCCTGGAAATGCTACAAATATTAGCGCTAAAATGGGATGGTAAGAAAGAGCCCTAAGGGCATAAAAAAAGGGCGCCAATCGGCGCCCTTTTCATATTCCTATATAACTCAATACTTAGTGAGCAATCGAAATGCGGTGGGTAACCATTCCTTTCGAAGTAGAAAGGTGGATGAAGTACAACCCGTTGTTCACGTGCTGCAAATCAATTTGACCCTGGTGCAATTCGCTCACATTGGTCCATTGGTCGCGGTAAATTTCCTGACCATTGGTTCCAACGATGGTAACGGTTACATCCAACCCGCTAAATCCTTTTAGCTCGTAGCTAAACTGACCATTACTTGGGTTAGGGAAGTAACGTACATCGCTACCAGCCAATCGTTCATCAATACCCACACAGATGGCGTCATAGTTAACTACAACTGAATCGGTAGTAGAACAGTTTTCGTTAGTACTAGGATCAGTAACGGTTACTGATACAGTTCCAGAAGTAGTAGTGGTAAGACTATCACCATTGGTTCCGTCGCTCCAGGCATGATCCATTCCGTTAGCATCAGTAGTGATGATGATCGGAGAAGAACCACAACTGGTCAACTCACCTACAAAATTGAAGGTAGGAGCAGCCTCAACAGTAATTGACCCTGTAGCGCTATCAGAACATCCGTTAGGAGCCATGAAGCTATAAGTCAATTGCTGATTACCTGTACCAGCTGCACTTGCGTTGAAGTTTGTTCCAGTAACACCAGGACCTGAGTAGGTACCACCGATAGGTGTTCCTTCGGTCAAGGTTCTCATGGTATCGTTGCTACAAGCAAAGGCGTTAAGAGCAAAAGCTACTACTGGAGAAGGAAGAATAGTCATGGTAGTAGAATCAGAGTTCATACAGCCATTTCCGTCTGTGTAAGTATACACTACGGTGTCCATTCCAGCACCTACTTGAGATGGATCGTACATTCCACCTAGGTTAATACCTGAAGCCATGTAAGTACCACCTGTTGGCATTCCACCAGAAAGGTTGAACTGAGGAGCATTCTCACAAACGTCGCTAAGAGGACCCATGGTTACTGTTGGAAGACCATTTACAGTTACAACAGCAGTAGTAGAGTCAGCACAACCGTTGGAATCTTCAAAACGGTAGCCCAAGGTATCCATACCTACGCTTACCGGATCATAAGCTCCACCGCTTACTTGGTTACCGGAGTAAACTCCACCCATTGGAGAACCAAAGGTCAAAGTAGCAGGGCTTCCACCCACACATAGAGATGGAATAGCACTTGCCATAACTACGGGTACAGTGTCCACATTGATGTGGGCTGTATCCATGTTCATACAGTTGTTAGTATCTGTAAAGGAGTAGTAAAGTGTGTCTACACCAGCTCCAGCAAGAGTTGGGATAAACTTGCCATTAGCCACATTAGTACCGCTGTACATTCCACCTGCTGGCATAGCACCAGTCAAAGTCAAGCTGTCTGCATTGGCACAAACGTCTGCTGGGTCAGGGAAGGAAACAGTAGGTAGAGCATAAGATCCGATAACTGCAGAGTCACGAGTTACACATCCATTACCACCCGTTACATCAACCCAATAAGTACCAGGAGTTGTAGCAGCGTAAGTAGCTCCGATAGAATTGTCTTGCCATAGGTAAGATGATCCTGGAGTTGTAGCATCTAAAGTGTAAGTGAAATTGCTTCCAGCACAGAAAGAGCTATCGCTTCCAATATTCACCATTGGAGATGGCAAAATAGTTACGATGGCCTGCTGACGATCAGAAGGACATTGTGGAATGGTAATAGCCCAGTCGTAGAACCAGTAGTAGTTAGAAGAGGTAGGGTTACCGGTACCGGTACTTCCTCCGATAATTTCAACTTCTCCCAAAGTACTGCTGTATGGGAAAACTGCTGATTCACGACCCATATTGGTGATACCTGAGTAATCCATGGTCATTTTGTACTGTCCAGAAGGAACAGTCAAACCAACAGGAATACGCATTGGATTCAAAGAACCACCGGTAATAAATACCGTATCTGCGCGGTACAAAGGAGTACCTGAGTAATCGCTTACTTCAACGATAACCCAACCACTACCGGTAGGGTAAATAGTTACACTATCGATTTGTACTGAAGGAGAATTTACGTTAAATCCAAGACCCCATCCAGCACCACCGGTGAGGAAGCTTCCTGATGGAGGAGTGGTACGACCAACTTGATCAGTAGTAAAGTTAAAACCTTCTACTTCAAATGTGTCCGTCATCGATACTTGGTTAAGCATCAAAGTATCACCTGTGTGGATCACAGAATCAGGATTTTTGATGTTGTACCAACGGAAACCGTTCGTAGAACCACCAGCAATCAGCATGGTATCAACACCAGAACAAACGTTAATGTTACTTGCAGAAGGAGTATTTGGAATAGCTCCGAAACCAATTCCAGTTACTTTCAAGGTATCATTGCTGTTGTCTTCGTCACCAGTAAGGCTGGAGTAAGCGGTGATGTCCATGGTTCCACCCAATTTGGTGTTAACCCATCCCAAAGAGATAGTATCCAGCATGGTAGGAGCAAGAGAAGTTACTGTACCAGTTAAGGTAGCGGTGAAGCTTCCAGAAATAGCAGCAGAAACACTTACGTTAGTTTGAGCATTGATTCCGAAGTTCTCAACTACAACGATAACTTCTGTAGAATCGCTACCACACTGATTTCCTGAAGGAGCAATTACCTCTACTACACCAAAGTCTTTGGTAGGAGGAGTTCCAATAAAAATATCAGTGATGTGGAAGTCGTAGTCTTCTGAATCATCAACTGGACCATCTTGAGCTTTGAAAGCTACATAGATAGAAGAACCAGCGTATGAACCTAAGGCATACTTATACTCAGTCAAAGAGTTTCCAGGCTCGTTGTTCTTGTCGAACACCATAACCTGAGTCCAGCTCAATCCACAGTCGTCAGAGATCAATACTTTAACGCTATCATCTGATCCCATGGAATCGATGGCTGCGTTGTTGTAGTTTGTAAGAGCTGCCTTAAAGAACAGAGTATCTGTTGCGCTGGCTGTCATTTTTGGGCTAATGATCCATTCGTTACGCGAATCAGTGTAAAGATTGATCTTAGCTGTTTTTTGACCCAAAGCTGTTGTTTGAGTAGTATTTGAGGCAAGCCAAGCAGAGGAAGTTCCACTAGGGGAATTCGCACCAGAGGCTTCACGCCATCCTGGCTGAGCGCTTGGCATATTGGATCCAGTAAAGGCAGCAAAGTCAGCCTCTTGTGGCATTGCGTAGGTGGAGTCCTGAACGAAAGTCATAACACTTGAAGTGTCATTGGTCAAATCTCCATCATTGTTCACAATGGCATAGGATTTCAAATCGTAGTTACCTACAGTAGAAAAGTTGAAGGTTCCAACGTTTACATGAAGTGTATCTCCAGGTTGCAGAGAGTCACTTGAAAGAGTCGTGCTCAAAGTACCTGTTCCAGCACCTGAAATAGCTACACCTACAGTAGTGTTGTTAGACGCAAACTGAATAGTTGCGCTGGCCTTATTTTCAATAATGGCAAATACGGTTTCATTCGCAGTCAAACATCCGTTAGCGGTGCGCACATCGATACCCGCCATGTCAATGGTAGGAGGGGTTCCCATGAAAATATCCGTAACGTGGAAGTCGTAATCCTCTGAATCATCGATAGGTCCATCCTGTGCGTAGAACGCAATTTGAATAGCCTTACCTGCATAAGCGCTCAAGCTCAAAGAATACTTCTGAAGAGAATTTGAAGGTGCGCTGATGGAATCGAACATCATCAACTGAGTCCAAGAAAGTCCACCATCTTCGGAGATAAGTACCTTAACGGTATCATCACTACCCATTTTGTCTGTTGAGCCATTGTTGTAATTGGTCAAAGCAGCCTTGAACTTCAAAGAGTCAGTGCTCAATGCCAAAAATCTTGGGCTAATCAACCATTCGTCACGCGTAGTAGTGTATAGGTTTATCTTGGCGGTAATCTGTCCCAAAGCATTTTGTTGGGAGGTGGTAGAGCTTACCCAAGAGGATGATGTCCCGGTAGGGGTAGGCCAATTGGTAGCTTCACGCCATCCTGGAAAAACAGTAGATAAGTTGCTTCCATTAAATCCAACAAAATTGTTTTGTTGTGGATTTGGGTAAAGGGTAGAGAAGGTGTAAAGATTCCAACCTGAAGTATCCGTAGGAGCACAAACTTCTCTGATGTAGATATCATAAGAAGTAGCTTCTGTAAGACCTGTCAAGTTGATTCTTGTACTTCCTGCAGTAGTTGTTCCATTAATACTGTTTCCTGATCCACGAGTAAAACCTGCAGTTCCCCATTCAGCTTGGTAGACAGATCCTACGGAAGCAGATGAGTTGAACAGGATGCTCATGAAGGTAGCTCCAGGAAGTGTATCTCTCATTTGAGAAACACCCAAACAGGTGGGAGGTGAGAACGCGTACGTTCTTCCTGAATCTGGTAAGCTGTTCAAAGAGCTGTACTCTGTGGTGCTTGAAACAGTTGGATTAGCTCCTAAACTGTTCAAGGATAAAAAGGTACCAACTCCGGTGTTCAGTCCACACAATCCTACAGAAGCAGAGGGCGTTGCAGGAGCACTTTCCGGGCGGTAAATAAATTCAATCTTATTCGAAGTTTCGTACAATTTGGCTTGAAAAGAAATGACGGAGTCGGTGGAGTTATATCTCCATTCCCATTTCAACCACTCCATGGTAAATACTCGGTTAGGAGCGGTACCGGTGACTGTATACGAAGCTGCAGAAGCGCTATTGCTTGCCCGACCATCTAAATCGTCCCACAACGGTGCGATGATCGGTTCATTGACCCCATTGAGGTCATTGGTGGTACGGCTGCTGGTTTTGGTTGTATCCAGCTGCAAGAATCCGTTGGAACTAGCCTTCACATGCGTGTAGGTGTTTCCATCGTAGGTAAAGCTGAATCCCAAAGAGATAGAGGCGCTCATTTTGGAGTCGCCGTGAATGGCGCTCACCTGAGTCCCACCACTCAAAGGGGTGTAGGTTCCTTTGGTCGAGGTGAAAGAGTAATCCTTCACGAGTCCTTGACCAAATGATTGGATGCCTGGCAAAAGTGCAAGAGCTGCCAGCCAACCTAAGGATCGTTTAAACATAAATTTGATTTTTGTTATTTAATTAAAGTAACCATTGGAACCTCCTCAAAAAAGGAAGTCCCCGAGGGTATACGCCCCCAGGATGGGTAGGGGTTTGGTGATGTTTGTCATCTTATTTGATGATTTTTTATCGATTTTTTAATATTCTCTAATCGAGACCCTGTAATGGTTGTAAAATGAGTGGGTTAGCCTCTAAATGGAACCGGGCAGACATTTCAAAGAAAATTGTTAAAACTCGTCGAATACCCTAATTTAGGTAGTAAAATGCCGTCAAATGGCTACTAAGTACTCGTATTTCGGGACTTTGTCCTACTTGTGAAATCGGGACATATCACCAGATATAGCCCTGGAAATCGTATTTCATGTTGATTGCAAATGACTTGGATGATCGCCCCAATATGGCGCTACCTGAAATCAAAACCAATTCAGGGTATTTCCTACCCAAAAAAAGGCAAGACATAAACCGAGGCGGCAATTATGCCGAAATGAAATATAGGGTTACAGCAACCTTTAGATGACGTCGTAGTCCACCACCAACTTTTCGCTAGTTGGGTGGGCCTGGCAAGTAAGGATGTATCCTTCCTGTACTTCGTAATCATCCAAAGCATAGTTCATAGCCATTCGAGCCGAACCTTCCACAACCTTGGCCTTGCACGTGCAGCACACGGCTCCTTTACATGAAAAAGGGGCGTCTACACCGGCTTCGATCGAAGCATCTAAAATGGATTCTCCTTTGCTGCTTAGTTGAAATTCAAATTCCTCATCATCCATAATCACCATCACTTCTGAAGTAATTTCTTCTGATGCATCATCTTCATTTGTTTCAGGAGCAGTCACTGGAGTAGTGAATAATTCGAAGTGAATTTTGTCGGCGTTGACATCGGACGATTTCAAATGATCGGTTATCGACTGAATCATTTCTTCCGGTCCGCACAAAAAGTATTCGTCTGCCTGATACAAAGTTCCGTATCGGGTATTTATCTCAGGGCATATCGCAGGAGTGATTCGGCTATTGATAGCGCCATTCACTTCCGTTTCTCGGCTCAGAGCATAAACCATGGTCAAACGATCGCCGTGAGCTTCTTTGATTTGACTCAATTCGTCCTTGAAAATGATAGAGTTCTTATCTCGGTTTCCATAAACCAAAAGCACGGTGCTCTCAGTTTCAACCGCCAGAATGGTTTTGATGATGCTGATAACCGGAGTAATCCCACTTCCGGCTGCAAAGAATACGTAGTTCTTTTTTTGTCCTTCTTTTACTTCGGTAAAGAAGTTGCCCATGGGAGTCATAGATTCCAATACATCGCCAGCAGAAAGCTTGCTATTCGCGTAGCCTGAAAAACGACCACCTTCCACTTCTTTAATGGCCACTCGAAGTTCGTTATCTGTAACTGGGCTCGAGCAAAGTGAATAAGAGCGACGTAGTTCTTCTCCAAAGAGATTTTTTTTGAAAGTCAGGTATTGCCCCTGAGTATAGCGGAAATGCTCTTTCAGATTGTCTGGAATATCAAACGATACGGATACGGTATCTGGAGTTTCCTTCTTTACTTCTTTAACGGTCAAATTGTAAAACATAACTTCTTTGGGTTTTCCTGATCAAAAACAGCGTGCAAAAATAATATTATCATCATTTATAACAATTATCTCTCTCTATTGTCTAAAAATCATAGGATTAGATGATCAAAGTCATGCTGTAGCCCGGCTTTCGGGTTGTTGAGCATGGAAATATTGGTTAACATTGTAGCAACATTTTACTACTTTAATGTAAATATGGAAGAGCAAGAAAAATTAGCGGCTTTTGAAGCCAAAATAGATCGTGAAGAGAAGATAGAACCAAGAGATTGGATGCCGGAGGAATACCGGAAGAATCTGGTTCGTCAAATTTCTCAACACGCCCACTCAGAAGTTATTGGTATGCAGCCAGAAGGCAACTGGTTGACACGGGCCCCGAGTCTACGGTCGAAAGTAGTTTTGCTGGCCAAAATTCAGGATGAAGCCGGTCATGGGTTGTACCTGTACAGTGCTGCCGAAACCCTGGGCGTTTCTCGAGAAACGTTGTTGGATCTTCTGCATCAGCAAAAAGCAAAATATTCCTCCATCTTTAATTACCCAACACTTACCTGGGCCGATATTGGTGCAGTAGGGTGGTTGGTTGATGGTGCGGCCATTGTTAATCAGGTGTCTTTGCAGCGTACTTCTTATGGACCCTATTCCAGAGGTATGGTACGAATTTGTAAGGAAGAGAGTTTTCACCAACGTCAGGGGTACGAGATCATGGCCACTATGGCTAATGGGACCCCCGAGCAAAAAGCTATGGCACAGGATGCTTTGAATCGCTGGTGGTGGCCATCGTTGATGATGTTTGGTCCACATGATTCGGATTCGGCACACTCGGCCAAATCCATGCAGTGGAAGATCAAGCGTGAGTCTAACGACCAGTTGAGGCAAAAATTTATTGACAAAACGGTTCAGCAAGCCGAAGTTATTGGTCTAAGCATTCCGGATCCTGATTTGAAATGGAATGAGGAAAAAGGTCAGTATGACTGGGGAAAAATTGACTGGACAGAATTTTGGCAAGTAGTCGGTGGACATGGTCCTTGCAACAAGCAAAGATTGGACAATCACAAGAAGGCTCATGCTGATGGTCAATGGGTAAGAGAGGCTGCCGTAGCCTACGCCAAAAAACAACAGGACAAAAAACAAGTAGCTTAACAATCGAATTATAACGAGACCTATGAGCGACACACAATTGCCCCTTTGGGAAGTATTTGTACAAAGTAAAACTGGATTGCCTTATAAGCACTCTGGAAGCGTTCATGCCGCCGACGCTGAAATGGCGCTGCAAAATGCACGGGATTTATATACCCGTAGAATGGAAGGAACCTCGATTTGGGTAGTACCCTCTGACGCCATTGTTTCATCCACTCCTGAAGATGGAGAAGCATTCTTCGATCCAAGTAACGATAAAATTTATCGTCACCCTACCTTCTATGTTATGCCAGAAGGCGCCAAACACATTTAAAACCGGGTAGAGATGGAAATTAAAGAAGCATTAATGAGGTATTGTCTCCGTCAAGGAGATAATGCTATGATTTTTGGTCACCGCCTCACGGAGTGGTGCGCCAAAGGACCTATTCTGGAAGAGGATATCGCTATTTCCAATATGGCCCTGGATCTTTTCGGTCAATGCCGAATTCTATACACCCAAGCTGGCGAATTAGAAGGAAAGGGAAGAACCGAAGATGATTTTGCTTACCTACGCAATGAACATGAGTTTCAATCGGTTTGGTTGGTGGAATTGATCAATGGAAACTTCGCTGATACCATGGCCCGCATCATGCTTTATTCAACTTATAATTGGATGCTGTGTGACGAGTTGGCTAAAAGTCCGGACGAAAAGTTGGCTGCCTACGGAGCTAAAGCCCGTAAAGAATTGGCCTACCACATGAGACACAGTTCGGAGTGGGTAGTTCGTCTGGGAGATGGAACAGAAGAGAGTCATACCAAAATGCAGGACGCGTTGAACTATGCCTGGTCTTACCGTCACGAAATGATGGAAGTAGATGAGGTGGAGCAAACGCTTATCGATGCCGGTATTATCGTTGATCCTGCCAGTTTGAAAGAAGCTTACGAAGCTCGTCTGAGAGAAGTGATCGAAAGAGCTACTCTTGAGACGCCTGAAGATAACTGGATTGCCAGTGGAGGACGTCAAGGTCGTCATAGTGAAGCTATGGGCCACATTTTGGCTGAATTCCAAACCCTGGCAAGAGCTTACCCAGACGCATCCTGGTAAACCATGACAGCGGAAGAAAAACAAGGAATGATTCAACGGGTCCGGAGTATTTTAAATACCATTCCGGACCCCGAAATTCCTGTTATCTCCATTGTTGAGTTAGGCGTTATCCGAGGAGTTTCTATCGGAGATGATGCTCAAATTATCATCGACCTTACACCGACCTATTCAGGCTGTCCGGCTACGGAGGCCTTCATGAAAGATATTCGTACGACCTTAGGTAAGGAAGGCTACGATTCCATTCATATTAATACGGTTTACGATCCTGCGTGGACCACTGAATGGATGAGTGATGAAGCCCGTGAAAAGCTGAGAAAATACGGTATTGCTCCACCCGAAAAGGGAACCCACGACAAAGGAGTACTCTTTGCATCCGGTCCCAAAAGCGTCGCCTGCCCCCAATGCGACTCCAGAGATACCCAACTTATCAGCCAATTTGGATCTACGGCCTGTAAGTCTCTGTACAAATGCAATAACTGCTTAGAGACATTCGACTACTTTAAGTGCATTTAGAATCTTCAATCTTCAACGTTTAATCTTGAATCTTCAAGTTTTGAGAAGCGAAGAGTCGAGATTGGAGATTTGAGATGCGAGAGTCGAGAAACGATATTCAAGACTGAAGATTGGAGATTCAAGATTGGAGATTCGAGATCCGAGATCCGAGATTGATCATCAAAATTCGTATCTTGCACCTGAAATACTGACCGTTATGAAGATTCTAACACTCTTTTTTCTTTTAGCACTGTACCCGAGTATGTATCTCTCGGCCAATGCTGATGCCATTTCTACCAGCCAATCTCCGGAAGATTATACCGAATGGACGACCGAATCTCCGAGTCAGGAGCTAAGCGTTGAATCTTTGGAAAATGGAGATGATGATGGTCCGATTAAGCCCTTCCATCAGTCCCACGCCAAAAAAATGGTGGATAAGAAAAAGGGACTCCGAAAAGCTAAGTGGGACAAAGCAGGAGAGGTGGCCGTTGAGGTGCTATGTGTAGTAGCCGAAGTCACCTTTTGCATCGCCATCGAGTTAGTAGCCGAGCTGCTTCTTTGTTAGATAAATTTCAAAGATTCCATTCTCGATTTCACCATTCCAATTCGATTCTTTAAGCCTAATTCTCATGGAAGAAGGGGCTTCCATTCATTTTACTTTCAGTTTTGTCTTTTATAGGATGTTCCTTATTGGCTCAAAATGAGGGTTAGGAATATATTCGGGAAATTGTTCACATATACAACGGAACTGCCTCATTAGATTTTGATTAATTATTTGAAGTGCAGTAGATTAAGTGTTTTCTTGTGAAGTGAATATGACGATTCATTTTCATTCAATTTTTCGTTTTTGTAACGCTTCGTAAAAAACGCTCTTTTCCGCCACAATTTCTTGTCACTACAGGCGTTTTGGCTCATTCATTTTAATACTTTTACAGCCTACCTAAAGGCAAATTACAATGGAATCCATACGCTTTGAAATTCAGGATGGTCTGGCCGTAATTCGATTGAACAGACCCGATAAATTGAACAGTTTTAACCGCGAAATGGCTTTGGCCATGCAAGAAAAATTGGACACCTGTGCTCAGGATGATTCCATTCGTGCGGTTTTGATCACCGGAGAGGGAAGAGCTTTTTGTGCCGGACAAGATTTGGCCGAAGCTATTGATCCTAATGGACCTGGATTGACCAACATTGTTGATCAGCATTACAATCCCATGGTATTAAAAATTGCTGCTTTGGAAAAACCAGTAATTGCCGCGGTAAATGGAGTGGCTGCCGGCGCCGGTGCTAACCTGGCCTTGGCCTGCGACATCGTTGTAGCAACCCAATCTTCTTCCTTCATTCAAGCCTTTAGTGCCATTGGTTTGGTGCCAGATACCGGAGGTACCTATTTTCTACCTCGATTAATCGGTTGGCAAAAGGCCTCGGCTCTAATGATGTTGGGGGATAAGATTAAGGCCGACGAAGCCGAACGAATGAACATGATTTACCGCAGTATTCCAGATGAGGAATTTGAAGCCGAAATCATGAAGCTGGGTGCCCGTTTAGCTAAGATGCCTACACGTGGTTTAGCCTTGACTAAAAAAGCTCTTCAACTATCTCAGGAACAGGATTTAGCTGCTCAATTGGATAGCGAACGAGATTTACAGACCGAAGCCGGACAAACCCACGATTATAGCGAAGGAGTAAATGCCTTCCTGGAAAAAAGAAAACCCGCTTTTAAAGGAGCCTGATAGAAAAACACAGATGAATAAAGTAAGCGTTATTGGATCTGGTGCCATGGGTACCGGAATTGCGCAGATCGCTGCCACTCACGGACACGAAGTAACCCTTTACGATAACAACGAAGATGCCCTTAATCGAGCGGGTTCACGATTGGAAAAAATCATGAACCGTCTGGTTGAAAAGGGAAGGTTGACCGAAGAGGATGCTACCGCGATTCTCAGTCGAATTGAGTTAACTTCTGAATTAGGTAGAGTAGAGGATAGCGATATGGTGGTAGAAGCCATCATTGAAAACCTGGACATTAAAAAACAGGTATTTCGCAAAATCGAAAACCTGGTAAGCGAGGAGTGTATTTTGGCAACAAATACTTCTTCGTTGTCTATTGCTTCCATTGCCTCGGCTTGCGAGCATAGAGGACGTGTTGTAGGATTACACTTCTTCAACCCGGCTCCTTTGATGCCTTTGGTGGAGATTATTCCAGCTATTACCACGGATGCAAAATGGGTCGATACCTTACGACAACTGATGTTGGATTGGGGAAAGGCTCCTGCTGTGGCAAAAGATACCCCTGGGTTTATCGTAAACCGTGTTGCTCGTCCTTTCTACAGTGAAGCTATTCGTATCTACGAGGAAGGCATGGCCGAGCCAGAAACCATTGATCAAGCTATGAAGGATTTAGGTTTCCGGATGGGGCCTTTTGAATTAATGGATTTCATCGGACACGATGTTAACTACACGGTTACGGAAACCGTTTTCAAAGAATTTTATTTTGATCCTCGCTACAAACCATCGTTTTCTCAAAAGCGTTTGGTAGAAGCCGGGTTATTGGGTCGCAAGTCAGGACGTGGGTTTTATGATTACGACGAAGGTGCTGAAAAGCCTACCCCAGATACAGATCCAAAGCTGGCCAAGAAGATCACTTCAAGAATTTTGGCGATGCTGATTAATGAGGCTGTAGATGCTTTGTATTTGCGGGTTGCGTCCAAAGAAGATTTGGATATCGCCATGACCAAAGGGGTAAACTACCCGAAAGGTTTGTTGAAGTGGGCTGATGAGCTTGGATTGGATCATGTATTGAACCAATTGGAAGACCTTCAGGAAGAATATGGCGAAGATCGCTACCGTCCGAGTGTATTGCTGAAAAGGATGAGTAATGACAACGTCAAATTCTATAGTTAGTTTTTTGTTTACAGATATAATTTTTTAACTTGTCTCGGGTTATAAACGCCAAAAGCATGCACGTGAAAGATCTGATAGTTACCGACAACGCCATCGACCTGGCCATTGAGCATCTGGAAAATATGGAGGGGCCGGAGCTGAACAACCTCTTTGAAAAACTCTCTAAAGAACAGCCCTTTGTAATGGGTTTCGTTGTAGGAGTTGGAGAAGGGTTGGAGAATGAAGAAGCCGCTGAGGACCTGTTCTATTTAACCATGATTATTTGGCACGCCATTGAGCTGTCCAAGAATGATTCTTTGAGTACCCTTTCAGAAGAAGATTTGAAAAATCTTGAAGAGAAAATGGATGGTTTGTTCAACGAAGTATTGTCCTTCCCTGAAGAAAGTGAGGAAGAAGAGTTGAACAACATGATTGGTGCTTCTACTCAAGCCGCTTTGGCCTCCTACCTGGCCGATGAGTTCTTCTCAGAAGAGTATTTGAATTTGTCTGAAGACAAAATCGCGAAGATGTTTTCGTGTATGCTTGTACTGAGTGAAGCTTTGGCGAAAGCCTGATTAAAGCCGGTTTCCACACCATTTATTACCACCTGATAAACGTTACGTTTTAATTCCGTTATTTCTGGCATATTTGCGGAACTAATACGGAATTATGTTCAGAAATCTTATTGGGGCTTTTGCCTTGTGTCTTTCGGTGGTGAGCCTACAGGCTCAGCAAGTTGGAATCAATCCTGAAGAAAAGGATCTTTGGTATGGTGAAATGAACTCCGCTGGTGTGGAGGTGGTTCATGGTCACTATATTGACAACTACAACATTGATTACCATCGCATCGAGGTAAGCGTTTTTCCTGATTCAGCCTGGATCGAAGGAAATGTGACTACAGGGCTTACCGTTGAAAAAAGAGCCATGGATACCCTGTTTTTCGATCTGATTAACGGATCGGATATGCATGTAGATTCCGTTTATGTGAATGGAGCAAAGATTAGCCAGGTCAACCACCAGAATAACCAAATCGAAATCATTTTACCCCAATCCATTCCGGTGGGAACTCGATTGACTTCACAGGTTTTCTATCGAGGAAATCCACACAGTAGTAACGATTGGAGTGGTTACATCTATTTCAACCCGTACGCTGATAATCGGGGTAATTACATGGTTTGGACCATGTCTGAACCAGATGGAGCACGGTTTTGGTGGCCATGTAAAGTGGATTTACACGACAAAATCGATTCTGTGGATATGATTATCCATGCACCCGCTTCTTTTGAGGCAGCCACCATTGGATTACTTCAGAGTCGTCAGGTTAATGGAGCCCGAGCTACCACACATTGGAAACACCGTTATCCCATTGTCAATTATCTGATCGCCTTTTCCGTAGCTCAATACAAAATCTACGATTATACCTTAAACTACCGAGGCAAAACCTTGAAAATGCAGGACTACCTGCTACCATCGGATACTTTTTGGTTGGATTCCGCAGCCTTGCATTTGGAAAAAACTTTTGCCCTCTTCGATTCCTTATTTGGTCCTTATCCTTTTGATAAGGAAAAATACGGCCACATGCAGACTGATATTGGTGGCGGAATGGAACATCAAACCATGTCGACCATGTTAGATTTAAATCAGCCCCTGGTAGCACATGAGTTGGCTCACCAGTGGTTTGGAAACCTGGTAACCTGTGGGCGCTGGGAAGACATCTGGTTGAACGAAGGTTTCGCCAGTTACCTCACGGGATTGACCTATGAAGCAGGATTTGGTGATTTGGGCTGGCAAGAATGGAAAAAAGCAACGATCAGAGATATTGCGTCGAGCAACAGAGGTTCTGTTTGGATAGACGATACAACCTCGCGCAACCGGGTGTTTAGTAGCCGATTAACTTATAAGAAAGGGGCTTACCTGGTTCACATGCTCCGCTACGTTTGTGGTGATGAAGACTTTTACCAAGGAGTAAGAAACTACTTGAACGATCCGCAATTGAAATACTCCTTCGTACGCACTGAAAATCTAAAAGGACACTTAGAAGCTACCTCGGGGCTTGATCTTACTGAGTTCTTCGATGATTGGTACTACGGGCAGGGGTATCCTCGCTACAGCTTGTTTTGGAGAGTTGTAGGGGACAAAATTTTGCTGGATTTGGACCAGGACCAAAGCCATTCTTCGGTAGACTTTTTTGAAATGAACGTGCCCATCGCTTTGTACCATCAGGGTAAAAGACAGGATATCATTTTTGCGCACACCGGAAACAATCAGACGGTTAGTCGGGTGATTGGTTACAAGCCAGACTCGGTAGTCATTGACCCTGATCTTTGGATTTTATCCTATCAAAACACGGTTAAGGAAGGTGTACACCAATACTTGACTACGCCAGAATTGGAAGACGATAACTTGTGGATGGCCTATCCAAATCCTGCCCGGGATTTCTTGACGATTGAAACCGATGAGAATTATTACCAGGTAGAGATTTATTCTACCTCGGGTCAATTGGTTTCTGGAATCGAAAGTGAGCCTCTATCGGGTACAACTAAGCTTTCGGTAGGTCATTTGGAATCTGGAGTATACCTCTTGAAAATCAAAAAGGGTGAATCCTATACCCGAATTACGCGTTTCGTTAAAGAGTAAACTGTCGGTTGGCCTCCGAGAGGGCAATAGCAACGGCATTGGACAGATTAAAGCTTCGTACTTTTCCTGGGAAGGGGATGGTGACCAATTGCTCTTGAAAACGATTCTGAATATCGGCCGATAATCCTACCGATTCCTTTCCAAACACCAGCCAATCTCCAGCTTGAAAATCTACTTGTGAGTAGCTTTTATCGGTGTGGGTGGTAAAGAGAAAAATTCGGGATTCGTCTGCTATCTGCTGATGCCATTCTTCAAAGGAGGCATATTGATGAATACTAAGGTCTGGCCAATAGTCGAGACCAGCTCGTTTGACCCGGGAATCAGTGATCTCAAATCCCAAAGGACCAATGAGGTGAAGGGTAGCGTTGAATCCTACACAAAGTCGGCCAATATTCCCTGTGTTCGTAGGAATTTCCGGCTCAACCAAAACGATGTTAATACCTGAATGGATCAAGGAGTAGGGTAGTGTTTGGTGCGGTAAAAACCATTGTATCGCACGGTGATAATGTGAGGTGTTTCGGGCGGTGTATACTTCCAGGTAAAGGCTTTCAGTTTTTTGCGCAACACCTTTTTCTTCATCCGCTCGTAGTTTTCATCCATCACGTAGATTTTGATCTTCTTAACGGCTTTATCTACCGGGTAAAACTGCATGGTTCCATCCTTGTAGTCCCAATCGATTGCCGTGGCGTGTGAGGTGCTTTTATCGGTTACCGGAGGTCCAGTGTTCCAGTAGGTATTATAAAGGAAATTGCGGATCAGATTTACGGTAATATCCATGTTTACCGGATATCGTTTGCGGTCCAGGGTTTTGTCATACGGACAGTGACCTTGATTGGGAAAAAGGTGAATTTCACTCGGCGTGTCGTGCTCGAGGTTTCGGGCATAGATGCATTCACTGCCTTGAAGTTTTACCCGAGGAATGTAGACCAGAGGAAGATCGTAGCGAATGCTATCATCGTTTACGGGAACGATTGGATCTTCTGAACCATGAATATTGATCACGGGCAAGGCTTCGTTCATAAAGGCAGTATCGCCAATGGCACCGCATAAATTGATGACTCCGTGAACCTTGGATGAGTAGCCTGGGTTGCCGCTGTTTCCTTCCAATCCGCCCCAGTTGTCTAAATTCAACTCCAGGTGTTTGATGTCCTGAGAATCCAAGTAGGCAACATGTAAGGCTACTATGGCTCCGGCAGAACTTCCACCTACCCATATCCAGCTCGTATCTACGCCATAGGGATTACCATTCTCCACCACCGACTTTCGGAAATAGCGAACAGCAGCTTTCATATCGTGAATGGGTCGAATTACCGTTTTTTCCCCAGAGAGCTGATCGGTAGGCGCTTTGATAAACGTTTTGCGGTAATTGATGGAGGCCGTTACATAGCCCATTTGTGCAAATCGGGAGCAGAGGGTTTCCATGGGGAAATTGTTTTTGTCTCCCATCAAAAAAGCGCCTCCATGGGCAAAGATGATCAGTGGCCGATTCTTCAAAGTATCGTTTAGTGGCTGGTAAACGTCCATGAGTAGAGTGACCATTTTTTCACCACCTTCACCTTGCTTTTTATTGGATTCGCCGTAAGGACGGCCATAGGTTACCCCAACGCCAAAAGAAGGATCGAAATACCGGGTTTGAGCAAACGAAACCTGACTTATAATCAGGAGCAGAAAAAGTAATCGTAGCATGAGCTGGTTTTAGTAGTGGATTACTTGACGAAAGAAATACATCAAATCTTTGCCAGCGTGGTAGTATTCCATCACTTGATCCACCACATTTTCGGCTATTACCGTTTCGGGCGGTAGCTCAGCGAAGTAGTAGAAATTTTTGTTGTAGATCAAGGGCTGTTTTTCGGCTGCTTCCTTTAGCTCTTTGGGAAGTCGTTTCGCCTTTTCACCTCGAATTTCTCCATAGTGGCTGACGAACGTTTTATCGTTAATCAGTTGCTCAAATTTTCGACCTTGAGCCGCAATATGAAAACGGAGATCTTCCAGGTTGTTTTTATCCAACATATATACCCCGCCATAAATTCGAAAATGCTCCGGACCGGCTTCTACATAAAGTCCAGGAGCCTCTTTGTTTTTGCGACCTCCAGGGGAAACAATTCCTGACATGTTGAGTTTGTAAGGCGTCTTGTCCTTGCTAAAACGAATGTCTCTATTGATGCGGAAAATGGCATCTTTCGGTTCTATTTCTACCTCTTTGTCGTCTTCCTTAACCCGATCAATTAGGGCTTGGATAAATTGCTGAAAAGGCTTTTTGACTTCCTTTTCATAACGTTTACGGTTTTCATCAAACCATCCCTTGTGATTATTGGCAGCCAGCTCCTTAAAGAATTGAAGATAGTCTGGGCTAAATAGTGCGTTTTGGGCCATTAGGTTTTGCGTTTTTTCTTAAACCAACCTTTGATGTTAATTTTTCTTCTCGGTTTTGGGCAGTAGTCGCTTTTCTTTCGCTCGTATTCTTTACACTTTCCGGAATGAAAGATAGGAACGTTTAAGCTAAAATAAGCATCCGCCCCATAGGCATCGTAACTAAAGAGGAATGGGAGGAAATTGTTGGTCCCCAAAGTCAACCACCACAAGCGGGCGTGCAGTCCCACACCAGGTGCTTGGTAGCGGAATACAGTGACGGGTAAACCCACGGTTATAAACCGGTGTTCATACCTCGGGGTAACCGTAAACTGTGTGATTCGATCGCCGCCCATAAAATTGCTTTGTCGAAATCCCATCAACAGGGTAGCGTTCACGTAAATGTTGTTTTCAAAGTTGTAATCAAACTGGGCACTCAGCGCCAAGGGAAGGGTAGAGGTAAACTTCGTTTTTTGCGTTGGATTGGATCCCGACTCTTCAATCAGTCGGTTGATATCAGTGGGCCAATCGATGTTGAAGTTTTCATGGTCGACGAAAACGGCGGAATCATTCTCAAACGTATAGTGGTTACTCGATTTGGTGAATCGAAGAAAGCCTAAATCGAGCAGCGAAACACCTATTTTGTACTTGTAGGGATTGATTTTACACTTACTCATTTTGCTATGAGGCAGGTAAAAGGTGTTGTTGTCGTTGATCATTTTTTTGTAAACAATCCCCAAGTCCAGTCCCATCCCCATTCCGATATTAAATCCAGGATCGGTAATGGCTATCTTTCCAGTGAATTCATTGAAGGTTACGTTCGAACTATCTACTCGGTAATTCAGGTTATCGGAGAGGATGCCAATGCTTGATATTCCACTCAATATTTTGAGTGATCCACCGGCCTGGATGATTTGATCTCCTCGTTTGTATACGATTTGGCCATAATTGAGCCCTATTTCGCCCCAGGTAAAGTTTTTGGCGTAGAAATTATCCGCATCATAATCGATGTCATGCTGATCAGTAAAGTTCCAGCCTTCGTCAATAAATTTCATTAAATCGGAGGGCATTCTGCGGGCAATGAAATGGTTGCGTACTCGAATATTGAGTCCAAAGCCCATGTTTTTGTGCGCCATGATGAACCCCGGGGCATAGGCATCTATTTCACTGTAGATATTGTAGCGACGACCGGCTTCAAAATTGTCCTGCAAATTGCCGGGGAACCCTTGGCGAAATAGAAGAAATCGTTCTGAAAACCGCCCGAGAGTCCAGCCACTCGAACGTCGATGTAGGGGTAGGGATCTGCCGCCAGTGCAGGATTGATCAATACTCCCTGAGTAGGAAGGTAATTATCCGAAGCTGGAGCCAAGTGCTGGGCACGTACCGAAAATGCACTAAAAACCAGTCCGAAAAGAAGACAGAAATAAAACCCGTTACCCGACAAAAACCTCTGTTATTTAAAAGGTGTTAGCGACAAACTTAATAATTACAATGTCCTAAATTTGGCGAAATTATTAACCGTGGACGACTTACAACCCAAGCATATTGTAGACCTCATGTATACCAACGACCCATTTTCGCAGTGGTTGGGAATAGAACGGGTTTCGGATGAGTATGGTGCTAATACTCTACGAATGACCGTTAAACACGATATGCTTAACGGTTTTGACATCTTGCATGGAGGTATTGCCTTTGCCTTGGCGGATAGTGCATTGGCCTTTGCGGCTAATTCGCATGGTCAGCAATGTTTGTCTGTTGAAAACTCCATTCACTATCACCGATCGTGTAAGGAAGGAGACGTTTTGATAGCTCGGGCAACTGAGGAAAATAGGTCAAACCGAATAGCGACTTATCGAGTGGTAGTATCTCTCGAATCTGGAGAAAAAGTAGCCACCTTTCAAGGAACAGTATACCGAAGCAAGAGGTTGTGGAGTGAACACGGTGTTAAACAGAACGAGAAGAACGAAAAATAAAAGATGAAAGAAGCCTTTATTGTTGATGCCATTCGTACACCGATTGGAAATTTTGGGGGAAGTTTAGCCCCGGTAAGAACAGATGATCTCGCTGCTTTGGTGCTGAGAGAATTGATGAACCGAAACGAGTCTGTGGACCCAGCCGCTATCGAAGATGTGGTTATGGGCTGTGCCAATCAGGCTGGAGAAGACAATAGAAACGTGGCTCGTATGGCCTTGTTGCTTGCTGGTTTGCCTTGGAGTGTGCCAGGGGAAACGGTAAACCGCTTGTGTGCCAGTGGTATGTCTGCCATTGTTCATGGTGCCCGTGCATTGAGAGGTGGTGATGGCGAATTGTTCATCGCCGGTGGTGTAGAGAACATGACCCGTGGCCCATGGGTGATTTCAAAAGTTTCTAAGCCTTTTGGCCGTGATGCGGAAATGCATGACTCTTCATTTGGTTGGCGTTTTGTCAATCCTAAGATGAAGGAATTGTATGGAACTGATGGAATGGGGCAAACGGCCGAGAATCTGGCGGAGATGTACCAAATTTCCCGTGAAGATCAAGACAAATTTGCCCTTTGGTCTCAGCAGAAAGCTACTCGTGCTCAGGAAAACGGTCGATTGGCTGAAGAGATTATTTCAGTATCCATTCCTAGAAGAAAACAAGATCCACTCATTTTCGCTAACGACGAGTTTATCAAGCCTAAATCAAGCATGGAGATTTTAGGTAAACTGCGTCCTGCGTTTAAAAAGGAAGGTTCCGTTACAGCTGGTAACGCTTCCGGATTGAATGACGGTGCTGCGGCTATGTTGATGGCTACTGAAGAAGGTTTAAAGAATCATAACCTCACTCCATTGGCACGTGTGGTTAGCTGGGCTGTTGTTGGTGTAGAGCCTCGTATTATGGGAATTGGCCCGGTAGGAGCATCCCAAAAGGCTTTGAAAAAGGCAGGATTAACGCTCAACGATATGGATGTGATTGAATTGAATGAAGCATTCGCTGCTCAGTCCTTAGCCGTTACCCGCAAACTTGGTTTGGCAGATGATGATCCGAGAATCAATCCAAATGGTGGTGCCATTGCCATTGGTCACCCACTTGGAATGTCTGGAACTCGAATTACCCATACAGCAGCATTGGAATTGCACAAGCAAAATAAACGCTACGCTCTTTGTACTATGTGTATTGGAGTGGGGCAGGGTTATGCCGTGGTTATCGAGAAGGTATAATTAGCTATAAATCTAAAAAAAGCCCGAGATCTGTAAAAGACTCGGGCTTTTTTTATGGCGTTAAAGTTCGTTTAGTTCAGCTTCTTCACTTTACCTGAACCTGCAATTGACGTCTCTATTGAAGGAGAACCTAAGTAGTTTACGCTACCACTTCCGCTAATACTCACTTCGAGATTCTCGCTCACGTGGCAATTGATATCTCCTGATCCGGAAATGCTCATGTCGGCATTTGCAGCTTCCAAAGCTCTTCCATAAAACTCACCCGACCCGGCAATGCTTACCTCGAGGTTTTTGGTGGTTCCACTAAGATTAATATCACCCGATCCTGCAATACTCGCTGAAGCATCCTGGCTTACAATTTGACCACGAATATCTCCTGATCCACTGATGGAGGCATGAAAGGAATTCGTTTCCAGGGTATTGTTGATCACTACATTGCCCGAACCACTTACCCGAACTTCGGATAGATCGTCAGTGGTGATATGTACGGTAATTCGTTTATGATTTCTGATGCATTCGCCGTTATCAATGACCAGGGTATTGCTGTTAACATCCAGATCGATGTGCTCTTGAATATTGGCTTGGGCTTCTACCTCCACTTTTGGGGTTTTAGCATTGGGGTCGACTGTTACGATAACGTCACCCGACATTTTGAGTTTGATTCCGGTAAAATCGGAAACTACACGTTCTTGTTTAACCAGTTCTCCCTGGCCATCCACGCATTTCCAGTGGTTTTTACTGCAAGAGGTATTGGTTAGCAGAAGTAAGCTTAAACTGATCGTTGCTAGCATGAGTGTTTTCATTTTTTGTTCGGATTTAAAAGTAACGATTTTAAAGGATGACAACGGAAATCAAATCCACCCCTATTCTGATCTATTAAAATTTAAATTGGCCAAAAGGAGTGCGGGGGAATAAAAAATGTAAAGGTTTAATGGGTTGATAAGTAGGTGGTTATGTGTATTTAAAACCGATTGAAGTAGATTTTGACCAGAAATTGCCCAACGTGTTGGACATCATGCTGTCCAAAGGATATGACGACCATCTATGTCAAAATCATTCAATGCTTTGTATTGATTTTATTCTTGGGCAGTTTCTCTGTCCATGGACAATCTCCGTATTCCACAGCAGGCGATCACTTTGTGTTTTCCATTCCTGAACCTGCTAAATATAGTCCGAGGCATTCCTCCTTGAATCATTTGGTGATCACTTCGGCGTACGATGCCAATTGCACCATTTCCGTTTCGGCCATTGGTTTCCAGCAACAGGTTTATGTTCCGGCCGGTGAGGGTAGGGAAATTACCTTGCCATTGCAGGCTCAGGCCATGGCTCTTGAAATCATTCAAGATACAGTGGTGGAAATAACGAGCGATCGACCGGTGAGTGTGGCTTTTAAGAAGGGAATACTCAAGGGAGGTGGCATGATGACCGTTTGGCCTACCGATTTTCTCGGCCTGGAGTACCGGATTTGCTCCTACCGGAATTCAGATCGGAATCGAGGTGCTTGTATGGTTACCATAACGGCCTTATGTGATAGTACCCCAATTGAAATTACACCCACGGACTCGAGTCATTCAGGGAATCTTTTACCGGGTAATACCTATAAAATTCTGCTCAATGCCGGGCAATGTTTTCAATTTAGAAACCGAGGATTTTACGAACAGAGAAGAAAAACCACTGAACTTACCGGAACCTTGATTCGGGCCACTGGGCCGGCGGATCGAAAGATTGCCGTTTCTGTAGCCAAGTTTGCCTACGTCAGTTTTACACCATCCGCCACCGGCGAAACCCTGTATGAGATGATGATGCCCAAACGCCACTCAGATTCGCTCTATTATGATGTGCCCATGCCCTGGCACGTTCTATACCGTTTCAGGGTTATGGCGTGGGAAAACCAAACGGATGTGTACGTCAACAATCAGTTAGTGGCCAATTTACAAGCAGGCGAGTATCATCAATTTGATGATTCCTCGGCCGTCAAAATTCACTCCAATAAAAACATCCAGGTATTTCGTTTGATTCATACCAATCCTATGGATACCCAATATCTATGCGATCCTGAACTTACGCAGCTTGAACCGGCTTCTCAACGGGTCAAAAAAGCGGTAGTTTATCCTCAGTATCGCTATTTTATGCATTATCAAACCATTCCCAAGTTCAAGAATGGCTTACAACTCATTTGCCCTGCCGGACATGAAAAAGATCTAACCATCAATGGTGTTAATCGCAGCGCCGATTTTCAACCTTTTCCGGCAGACAATGGCTACGTTTATGCTACTATTCAAACGGATACCAATTTTCAGGTTATTGAATGCGAGAAGGGATTCTATGGACAATTCAATATTTCGGTAAGTCAGGGAACTGAAATATGTTACCTGGGTGGTGGTTCCGATTACGATGGATACTACCTCCCGAATGAACCCATAGATACCCAAGAAGTTTGCCAATACCCATTGAACATTTCTGCCCATGGAGTAGGCGATTTTTACCTCTGGAATGATGGTAGCACAGGTTCTACTACCCAAGTCAACCGGCCGGGAATTTACTGGGTGACCAAAGGTTTTGTGGGGGCTTGTGATACTTTGTTTGACGTGGATAGCATTCGGATAGATTCCATCCAATTGAGGGGAATGAATGTCAATGACTCGGCTCTTTGTGCCGGAGATTCCACTTGGGTAAATGGACTCGGCCCTTTTGATACGCTGATTTGGAAAGACAATTGGGCTCAAAGGAGTCGATACCTGTACTCGGGCCAGGTCTATCACTATGAAGTAGAGCGGGAGGGCTGCACCTATCAGGACAGTATCGTTATGGATGAACTGGAGGTGCCTCAGTTTGAATTGCCCGACCAATGGATACTTTGTAACGATCGGCCCAAGGCTAACTGGACGGGGAGCAGTCGACCCGATTACACCTATGCCTGGACCCCGAGTCATCGGTTTTCAGATCCAACAGCCGCCTATCCTGAGATCATTCCAGGATCGGAGTTTGAAGGCCGTTTAAAAGTCACCGCATCCGGTGGATGTTTCTCAGAAGACTCCATGATTATTCAAGCCCATGTAATGGATACTTCCGGAGCGATTGAGCAATTTGAAGAATCCGATTGCCAGGGTTCCACCGTATTTCTGGATGTAAAAGGCTTGTCTGAAGCAGACTCCATTACCTGGCTGATCGATGGGCAAACCTATTCCGGTGATTCCTGGACATCCTCCTCAGTGGGTTATTCTCCCTTAACCGGCCAGTTGATTGTTCAATATGCCGGTACCTGTACCGATACCCTTCCATTTAGCTATGAAGTGACCGGAAATGATGGACTTTGGAAACTGGTCAACGCCTTTACGCCCGACGGAGATGGGATCAACGATTGGTTTCACCCCATCAGCAATCCCGAGTTTAGAGCTTGCTCCGAGTTTGTTGTTTACAATCGCTGGGGCAACTGGTGTTCGAATCCAGCGAAACTCGTCAGGAGTGGGATGGATCTGTGAATCAAGGCAAAGCCAGGGCCGGGACCTATTTCTACGTGCTCAAATGGGGAGAGCAGGAATGGACAGGGAGTCTCACACTTTCAAAATAGGGAAGGGGAAAGGATAGTGCTTCCTCCGAATCGGTCGAAACTTTTGTTTTCTTTGGCCGGTAAAATCGAGATTATGTTCTACGAATTTGATGGCTATAAGCCCGTGGTTCATCCTTCGGCTTATGTACACACCCAAGCTAATGTTACCGGTAATGTGATTATCGGAAGAGATGTTTACATCGGCCCTGGTGCCGTTCTCCGTGGCGATTGGGGCAGATAATCATTGAAGATGGATGCAATGTTCAGGAAAACTGTGTGATTCATTTGTTCCCTGGTAAAACAACCACCTTGAAAGCAGGAGCGCATATTGGTCACGGAGCTATTGTGCATGGCGGAACCATTGGCGAGAATACCCTGGTGGGTATGAATGCGGTGGTGATGGATGATGCTCAAATAGGTAAGGAATGTATTGTAGGAGCTTTATGTTTTGTTCCCGGAGAAATGAACATTCCCGATCGCAAGGTTGTTGTAGGTAATCCAGCAAAGATTGTAAAAGACGTATCTGATCAAATGATTGCCTGGAAAACCAAAGGAACGCAGCTTTATCAGCAGTTACCAGAGGATTGCCGTCAAACATTGAAAGAATGTGAGCCACTTACTCGGATGCCCAAGTATAGGCCCACTCAGAAAAATCTCTTTGAAACCTGGAAAAACACAAAAGACTAAAACAGTTTCTATGGCATTTGTACCTCATTCCACCCATTTGAAGGCGGGTGATCAAGCTCCGGCATTTGAAGGAAAAGATCAAAACGGAGAAAGTATTTCCCTCGATCAGTTTAAAGGGAAAAAAGTAGTTCTCTATTTCTACCCCAAAGACAATACTCCCGGTTGTACGGCTCAAGCTTGTAACCTGAGAGATAACTATGAGCAGCTTTTGGCTCAAGGCTATGCAGTTATCGGTGTTAGTCCTGATAGTGAGAAAAAACACCAGAATTTCATCAGTAAATACGAGCTTCCTTTTCCCTTGATTGCTGATACAGAAATGGAGGTGATCAAAGCCTACGATGTGTGGGGACCTAAGAAATTTATGGGTAGAGAGTTTGATGGCCTGCTAAGAACCACCTTCGTTATTGATGAAGCTGGAACCATTGCTGAGGTTATTACCAAAGTAAAAACCAAGGAACACGCCGCACAAGTTCTTTGATGGGGTAATTGAATTGCCTACTTTTCTCCCATGAAAGGGATTTCCGTTTGGTGGTGGCTCATAATACCCATTGGGCTTATAGTCTTTCTCGTTTTTTGGTTCGATTTAAATACCATTGACGTAAAATTAAGTGAGGATGAGCCTGAAATTCTTGAGGCAAGGGTGATGGATGTGACCTTTGATCAGGAGGTAGGAGCTTGGACGACTTACGTGTATGAGCGTAATGGTCAAAACTATTGGGGTAGAGCCAAACTGAAGCAAAAGGAGTATTGGTGCTTTCCCGGAGCCACCCTGTTTCTCACCTACAATGAGGAAAAGCCTTCGAAGAGCAGAATTTCCAGTTTGCCCAAACCCGATCAGCGATTGGGGCAGTTTAGTTTTTATCATCCGAAGAAAGTGGGAATGGAAGAACTCGAGCTTATAGAAGATGCTTTTGTTTGGAAAAAGCGTGGAGCTAAAGGAGTGTTAGAACAAAAAGTTACCGGAATTTGGTATTGGTCTCATCAGGATACCATCCAATTAGATTTTTTCTCTTTTACCGCACCAGATACCACGCCTGCTTTTCATCAATTGGTATGGCTCAAAGATTCTTCCAATGTTCAGATTTGGAGGAATATTCAAAATCAAAAGATTTACAAATTGACCAATGCTGGTTGGCATGAGTAAGGGTTTTATGAAATTCAATAGCTGCGCAATTGTTCTAAAATCGCTTTTAATGGGAGTCCTTTTTACGGGGTTATCGGCCTGTCAAAGTTCAGAATCGAAAGATGCCAAAGATCTGGAAGGCGTCTTGTTTTTTCCCTTGGTTCATTCGTCCAATTTTTACGGACTTCCGGATGACGCTTTGATGGAATACCGCGATTTGGTGGATAGCTTAGGCTACGACCAGTTGATGGAAATAGATCCCAATCGTACCCGCTGGATGCTCAATTTGGAAACCCACAATTTGATGCATGCTCCGTATGTTCAGCTTGAATTGGGAGAAGGGAGAATTGGAGTTTTATTCCTGGATTCAGCAGCATACGAGCCCTTCAAGTCCTTGACCTACGACGATTTAACCCAATCCGGGCACCGGGTAAAAGTGGCTGTGGAAGCCAAATCTTTGGGTGATGATATGTTCTTGGCTCAAGAACAACCTAAGATTACCAAAGAATCTGGGGAGATGCATTCCTGGGAATCAGAAGTGCGGGTTCCCAATTACGAATAAATCAGCTCTTTCTTATTTCAGGTAACGCCCCTTGCGGTCATTGCGGTTGCGACGTTCGCTTTTGCGTTCCGAACGGTTATCTTCTTCCTCTTTTTCTCGGGAACTCGATTCAGGAGTAGGAGTCTTCTTGGTTTCTTTTGGGACGTCTGTTTTTTCAAACGATATGGGATCGGGTTTCATTTCTTCCACCCGTCGCTTTTGTTCCTGGCTTATAGCTTCGGTGTCCGGATCCTCGATCATTCCGGGATCATCGCTGATTAAAACAGGATTGTCCACGCTACCATCCAAAATCAGTACTTGCTTAACCTCCGGCGGCACTTCCTTAAAGGTATTGGGAACCCATTCTCCAAATCCGGCTACCGTTACTTCCTCTCCGGGTTCCAGCACGCCTTCGTTGTATTGGATAGAATGATTGAAGCCGAAAAAATTGGTGCTTGAATGTCCAAATCGCTGGAGTAGCTCGTCCATGTTCTCTTCAACATCGTCGAGAAACCCCGACTTAAACTTTCCGTCTTTTACCAAAAATCCCTTGTAATACAACACGTTGACCAGGGCAACTCCACCATCGGAATGGACGAAAAAATTAATGGCCTCCTCGTTATCGATTAGGGTTTCTCGGTTTTTTCCATTTTTCCGCGTTACCAAGGTATGGTGATAGGTACAAGGTCTTCCCGAAAGGGGAGCGGCCAACCCGTTGCTGGAATTCATAACCCTTCCTGAAATGCGAACATATTCATCATTTTTTACCTCGTTAATGCGTTTGATAGGAACTTTTTTAAGTGCTCGGCGCATTTTGGCTTTGTTGCTGAAAACGAATTTCCGCAAGAGTCCAATGATTAAAATGACGATAAATACGAAAAAGAAAAAGCGTGGCATAGGGTTCGTTCAAAATGCTAAAATAGAACTATTGCTTCGAATGACTTATTCGTCAACCGCCGCTCCCTTGAGAGCAAAAAAAAAGCCCGATCACCTGGGTGAATCGGGCTTGGGTAGAGGTATAATTTTATTACTTGATCAAAATGGATTGAGTCTGGTTTCCTTGAGCGGAGTATAAACGAATCCAATAGATTCCTGGTTTAAGCGATCCCAGGTTAACCGATTGAATATCCACTGTTGAGTTCAGTTCATTAGCACGGTGAATGCGCCCGGTCATATCTACCAACTCATAGCGTTCGGCGTGTGGTCCCTCCAAGGAGAAGTTTCCGTTGTTAGGATTAGGGAAAATGCGCCAGTTTTGAGATGATTTTTCAGAAACATCGTTTACAGAAACCGTTGCAAAATCTTCAAATCGTTTTACACTGAGTTTTTCTCCGGCACTTACGTCGGAATAGAGGACGAAAGGAATTCCAGCATCGTTAAGTGTCATATTTGCTTGGGCTACTCCTGGGGTAAATCCTTGAATTCCCAAGTATTCCCAGTTTCCGTTTTGAAGGCGTTGCACGCTCATTTTACTTCCCGCATTCTTATCCACGTAAGATACCGTGATGGTTCCGTTTATATCAGATTCAATCATGCAGTCCTCAGCAGGACCATCGGACAAATTGGCCTTGATCAATTTCCAGGTCTCATCGCCTTTATCGTATTTGTAAATATTGAGAAATTGATCGCTGAATCCGAGAATCAAGGCAGCATAAGCATCTCCCTTAGGAGTGGTGGCAATATCGTGGTCGAAATAAGTAAAGTCGTTACCGTCCACATGGCCTTTGTAGGTTTCCCAACCAGAACCCGTAAATCGAGCCGCTTCGGAATAGAAACTGTTGCTACCATCCGTTCCGTAGATGGTGGTAATCACACCGTTCAAATCGGTTTTGAGTCGGTACCATACCGTAATTCCATCGGCTACAGGACCCCGAGAAACCCAGGAACTTCCATCAAACTGGTAAGATACTGAGGTTCCACTGGTTTCCATGCCTACCACGATGGGATGTCCGTCTAATCCAATGACAACCTGAGGGGAAATTACTCGAGCGGAATGAAAAGGCCCATTACCAACCGTTTCCCATTGACTACCATTCCATTTTTTTAAGGTGTTTTCATTCACAACGTAGGGCGTACCCTCCGGATCAATGGTAAAATCGCATTGAAAAGGATTGATATCTGAGTAGTTCTGTCCAACTTGAGACCACTGATTGTTGGCAAAACTGTACACCTGGCCGAAGTCATTGTCAGAGTTGCTCATAAAAGCGTAAGCAACATTGTTTTTGTCGAATTCCAGATCAATACTGGATCCGCTGTTTCCGCTAAAACCTACTTTACCCACTTGTACCCAATCTACGGTGGGTTCCTCTACGATCAAGGTGTAGGTTTGCTGGGTGGTTTCCTGCCCATCAGTTACTTCGATGGTGACGGGAAAACTACCGACAGAGGGAGGAGTTCCTTTCAAATCGGCGGTTCCATCACCATTGTCAGTCAGACTAAGCCATGCCGGACCTGACGCCACCGAAAGGGTAATTCCGTCTGCATCAGGATCGTGTGTGATCACTTCATAATTATACACCAGGCTCTTAAATCCTTTGGTACGGGCATCGGAGTGAAAAAAGGGTGCGGCATTGTCTTTTCCACTGAGGTAGGTGCTCTTGCCCGCATTTACCATGTATCCATTGCTCATATCGATCATAAAACCTACTACCTGGATCAAATCTTCGTTAACCTCAGCTGGAAGTGTCCATTTGTACACGTAGGTATAGGTTTGGGCGCTATCCAATTGTGAAGGCAGCGACAAGCTATCTCCCGAAAATCCACCTGGAAGATGACGAGCTACATGATTGTATACCATTCTGCCTGCCGGAACTGGACTGGGAAGCTTTTCGTACCCACCCATGGTTCCAAAATTTCCGCCCGAATAGCTGTTTGATTGATCATACCTCGGTGAAGGCCCGATCATTCCGTTTTCCACCACAATGGCTCCCAGACGATAGCTTCCGGTGGCATCTTTACCCATTTCTGCTTCAATCGTCATGGTAAGTTCACGGGTTGTGCTATTGAATGTAATGTCACTCGATACACCAGCAATGGGTGTTTGCGATAAATAGGGCGCCAGGTCGCTGCTAAGTGCACCAGGTTGCAATCCAGTAGTTGTATTGCGATCTATCCGGCCATTTGGATATCCGCTTAAGTTCAGTTGATCAGCGTAGTCTGGCATCTCCATTGGGTCGCCATCGTGGACCGAAATGTAGATAGCCGTTTTAGGGTATTGCTTGTGCATTTCAATGCCATACACATCGCCACGGGGGCACCATTGGCACCAGGTTCCTGTTCCTTCTTCTACCAAAACTACCTTGGTGTGTTGCGCCTGGGCAAACAAGGATAAGGGGAGAAGGGCGAGTAGAAAAGTCCACTTTTTCATCATTGTTTTCATTTTAATTTGACATTCCTTTTCTTTATTCTGTGGGCTGGTAATTCACCTGCTGGAGGTATTCTTCCAGGGTGATTCCCTGGTTCCAATACAGTTCAAATAATTCGGACAAGGCAGTTGTTAAGTCGGTGTGATCCACCACCATCGAAGTCAGCTTAAACCTTGAGGCGTCATTGTTTCTCAACGACACCATGGCCTTGTTCCCATCAGAGAGCAACATCTTCATGGGTAGAGAAGGACAGATTTTTACTTCTTCTCCCAAGCTTTGGTAATACTCGAGCATTTGTACAAAAGGCTCAACGGCTTTGTCCTCCCGCTCAAACAAGGCTCTAACTACTGTACCGGCCGCCATGATCTTTTTGAGTGGAGCACTGGCTTCATCTATTTCTTTCAGCTTCCGGTTAAATCCGGTGGCATAGGGCCCCTTGTTAAAGGAGTAGAGCGTTTGCTTTGACTCCAGAATTAACTCATCAAACTTGGCTACCTGACTTTGTTTAGAGGTCAAAATCTGAATGTATTCCAAAGGCGTACTGTCCGTTTGACGCTCCTCGTAGTCCTTAGCCAACTGATCCTTAAATTGAATCAGTTCCTGGTAAGATTGCTCCTGTTTGTGAATGAGCGAGTTAAATGCTGTTTTAGGGTGAACAGCCTTGTATTTTTTTACCGCTCCCTGAAACAGAGTGCAAAATCCCTTATCGATTAATTGTTGAAGAACGGAGTAAATTCTTCCTTGGGGAACTTCGGCCAACTTGCCTATTTCAGAGGCCGAAAGCAGGTCCTGATTGAGTAGTACCTGGTAGGTACGGGACTCATATTCAGAGAATCCCAGCTCGCTTAATTTACGGGTTACTTCTTTCATTTGTAAATTACAACAACTTAAAGTTGTAGCGAATTTAAGAACTATTTTTTAATTCATCCCTAAAACGGATCGAACGACTTGTTAACAGTGCCTCACACGGGAATTTGTCGTATTTTCCTCAATCAAACATGACCGTCATGATCCAACGATTAGCGCTTCTCTTGAGCCTTGCTCTCATTTTGAGTATCCAGCTCCAGGCTCAACCCACTCCTTTAGATACCCGAATACAGATTTCTAAATTCACGGAAGTAGAAGGCAGGGTAGTGCGGTTGTTGCACGATTCCGTAGGCCAGCGATTGATCTATGCTCGGGTAAATGGAGATATCTATCAGGTGGATAGTTCGAGTGGGGCGCTCAAAGACTCCTTGTTGTATACCTCGGCCGATCATGGAATTACCTATTTGCAGGGCATGGATATTCGGGATAGCCTTTGGGTAATTTGTGGGAATATTAACGCTTTCAAGGAGTGGACCACAGGTCGGGTAAGTAAGGCCAAACTGCAATCCAATGGATCCAGAACCTGGGCGGTTTTGGCAGAAACAGAACCTTACGAATCTGCCGATTATTTTGACCATTTGTTTTCCGGGTTGATCATTACACCCACTGATTCCATTATCTGGTGCAGTGGAGCACGTGGCGATCATGGGGAAATTCAGGATTACTACGGTAAGCATCCGGGAATTAGAAATGTACCACTCACCTCGGTGTTGCTTTGCGCTTCGACCCACGATACGAACAAGCTGCTCAAAAACGATAGCCTTTGGTTGATTCAAAACCAGGTAATATACGCTCGAGGTACCCGAAATTTCTTTGATTTTGATTACGATCAATACGGTCATTTATATGCTTTGGAAAACTCCGGAGATCGCGATGATCCGGATGAAATGAATCGGGTGGTGCGTGGGGCGCATTATGGCTTTCCTTGGAATATGGGGGGCAATCTCACCCCGCAGCAGTTTTTACCTTTCGATCCAACTCAAGACAAGTTGATACACCCCAATTGTTGGGCGATGAGTCAGGGCTTTTTCCATGCCGATTCTACTTATCCGCCACCACCTCCAGGAGTAACCTTTAAAGAAGCCGTGCGCAACTTTGGTCCCGATGCGGATTATTACCGTGATCCAATTACTGGAGGAGTGAAACAAGCCTCTCAAACCGGAGATTACATCACCACTTTTTCTGCTCATCGGAGCCCCTTAGGATTGGTTTTCTCCCGAGGAAGGATTGAAGGAGTCCATTTTTCAGATAAAGGTTTTTTGCTTAGCTGGACTCCTGGTGGCGATTCCACAGGAACTCTGGCTCAGGGTGGAGTAGGAACTTTTGTTGACGAAAGTGAAGACCTACTCATGATTTCCCCGCGTTCAGGAAGTTTCGACGAGATTGAAAGTCGCAGGGTAATTCGTGGCCTTAATCGCCCAATCGACATGACCATTGTAAACGGAGAGTTGTATATCGTAGAGTATGCCGATTCGGCTTCACCCATCTATCGGGTTACATTTCAAGATACCGGTAGCCAGGTTATTGATACCACCGTTAGTGTCCAATTGAGTTCGGAGGATTTTTTCATTCGTAGTTTCCCTAATCCGGCTCGCGATCACCTTATCATTACCGGAAGTGGAATGCAAGAACCTATTGAAATTGAATTTGTTAACCTTCAGGGAGATCAGGTGAAAAGAGAGGTCTTGGACGAATTTCCCACCGAGCTGGATATCAGTGATCTTTCTCCAGGATTTTACGTTTTAGGGATTCATTATGGTGAAAGGAAATTCCTTGAAAAATTGATGGTACGCTAAGTTCAGGAATGGGTAGATTCCATGGGAATGCTATTTACATCTCGATAAACGGGTAATCCTTTGCGAATAAACAAGTTCATTTCTTCATCTGCACCTTTGGAGGGGCCTCCGATTCTCCAAACGGCATCGCAGCGATCGGCCAGGGCCATTGAAATGGGCATCATTAGCGAGTCGTAGTGTTGTTCACCGGCTATTTTGATGATGGGGAGAGCTCCATTTACCCCAATAACGGGTACATGTCCTTTTTGAAATACCTGAAATGCTGCCTTGTTCATTGCCTCGAGGTTTTGGGCCCACACAGCTGGATCACTGCTACCTGAGCGATAAGGACCTGAAATCATAATCCACATAGGTTTTCTCTTTGACCTAAAATTAAGGGAGAAAGGAAAAAGGTTCAAAAAAGAAAACCCCCTTCCGTTTTCCAGAGGAGGGCTTTCAGCGCGATAAACTAATGAATTAGATGAACAGGACGTGAGTTCCGTCACCTTTGGCACGGGCGTAAAAATCACCCACGGTGAGCACTCCATCGAGGTCGTCAATCAGTTTGTTCTTTTCCAGGTGAAACATGTCCATGGCCAATTTACAAGCCCATAGTTTGGTTCCACTGGCAGAAAGAATTTCTAAAAATTCATCAACTGGAGGAATATCCAATTTCTCCATTTCGTTTTTCATCATTTTGGTAGCCAGGGCTTCCATTCCTGGTAATCCACCCAGCATAGTAGGCATGTGCATGGCAGGGTTCCCTACGGTAGCTACATGAAGGTTTTTGAGCTTTTCTTTTTGAATCGCTTCCAAACCAAAGAAGGTGAAAAAGATCTCTGATTCGATGCCTTCCATCCGAGCGCCGTTAGCGAGGATAAAGCAGGCGTATACATTGTCTAAAGTAGCTTTAGACAAGATCAGCATCATTTTCTTTACGGGTTTGTCGGCCGCTTTTTGAGCCGCCTCAGCCGCCATTTCTACGGTATTATCAGTGGTTTCCATTTTGGATAAAATCTGAATTCAACAATGAATTAAATACAACTTACCGGCTTAGGAATTCCGGCAATTTTGCTGGATACCTTGAGCGGTCCGTTAGGGAATAGGGCGTAGAACTCTTTGATGTTTACCACACCACTTTTTCCGATTTTGCGAATAGTAAGTGGTACTTCGTTGCGTTCTTGTTCCTGTAGGTAGTTAATCACTTCCCAGTGTTTGTCTGTCATGGTGATGCCCTCTTTCTGAGCCATGTCTTCACCTACTTCACGTGTCCATTGAGAAAAATCGGTTAGGTATCCTTCGTCATTTACTTGAACGGATACCCCTGCAAATACTTGTTCCATTTTATTAGGTATTAATGTGTTATTTCTTGTTCGGGTTCGAGGTCTTTACCATCAGTATCCATGGTAGCAGATACGAAAGGAATGTGTTTTCCGGTGATCAACATGTTCCAGTAAATCCAGCGGAAAGCCAATTTTCCAAGGTGGTTCATGTGGCTTTCTTTAAGCAGACTTAATGGGCCAAAATTGGGGAAAGGGTAGTGCCCGGTAGTGGGCTCGTGGGTATAGTTAAAGTCAATCAAAATGGCTTTTCCATCTCCCGTTTCCACAAAGCAATTGGCATGTCCATCAAATTCTTGTTTCAACTCCTGGCCATTGATGTAGCGTTGGATGTTTTCCGTAAGAATCTCGGCTTCAAAGTGAGCTACAGACCCTGCCTTAGAGGCCGGGATATTGGTGGCATCGCCAATGGCGAAGATGTTGTCTTTCACCTTGGTTTGAAGCGTGGCTTTATCGGTAGGTACAAAGTTGAGCTCATCACCAAATCCAGAGCGCTCAATCACATCGTCTCCCATATTAGTGGGTACGGTTACCAGCAAGTCGTATTCTACCTCCATGCCTCCGTAGTCCACAATCTTGTTGTTGTCTGCATCTACTTTTTCGATGTTGAAGTCAGGAACGATTTTGATGTTCTTTTGCTCCAACAAGTAGTTTAGCTCTTTAGAAGCCTTGGGCTTGGTAAAGGCTCCAGATACTGGAGTAACAAAGGTGATATCCACCTTATCGCGCATTTTTTTGTTCTTGAAATAAGAATCGGCCAGGAAGGCAAACTCAAGCGGTGCCACCGGACATTTGATGGGCATTTCACTGATGTGAACCACCAATTTTCCGCCGTCCCATTTTCTAAGCTTGTTGCGCAGATTACGAGCTCCATCAAAAGTGTAGAAGTCAAATACAGATTTTTGCCAGTGGTCACCAAGCATTCCTTCAATTTCGCGAGGGGCGATATCGGTTCCTGTGGCAATGATCAGAATGTCATACTTCAGTTTTTCCCCATTTTTGAGGCTTACCTGATCCTGGTCTTTGTCAATCAATTCCACCTTTTCCTGAATCAAATTCACGCCTTTTGGAATGAATTTTTTGATGGATTTTTTCAACTGACTGGTTTTGTAAATGTCAAACGGTAGAAAAAGAAATCCAGGTTGGTAATAGTGATTCTCCTGGTGATCTACCACCGTTATTTGCCAGTCTTTTTTGGGTAGCGTTTTTCGCAAATGATTACTCATCATTGTGCCGGAGGTACCCGCTCCTAAAATCAATAGCTGTTTCATGATGCATACGTCCCTAAAGACGCCCATTTTATTTATTAAGGAAGTCCTCGTCAATTAGGATCATCAGAGGATTCATTCCCTTGGAGGAATCCCCCAACTCTACCTCTGAACTTCCTCTACTAAATTACCGGAGAAGGGCTTGTTTTTCAAGCAAAAACGGATGATTTATACGCTGTGTAAATATGATTTTTAGCAGTTTTTTGACCCTCTTTTTTGAAGTGGAATAATAGGGGAGGAGTCAGGCTGCTGAAGAAGAGCGATTGGTGATAGATTGATAAAACAGAATGCCCAGAAAAAAGAACCAAAAGGGAACGATAAACCCACTCTTGAGGGCGTGAATTTCATCCGCTCCACCTCGGTGGTTGACCAGGTCTAAAAGAAGTACGCAAATGGGCACTGAAACGACCAGTCCAGCAAGCGAAAAGAATAGGTTGCGATAAGGAGGGCGCATACCAAAGAGACGAATCATAAAGAAAAGCCCGATCGGAATAAGGGGAAGTAAAATGAGAATGCCATATTGGGAGGCAAAAAGCAACCAGCGGGGAGCGGTCATGTGATGAATAAAAGCGGAAGGGCCAGAGATAAAAGCGCCACGTAACGAAAGCTCCAGCAAGCCAAGTACAACGACGGTGAATACAAGGCCAGAAAGATTGAAAAACAATCGCTTTTTGGCGGTTAACTGAATTTGAGCATTACTCCAAACAAAAAACAGGAGTATGCCGGCAGGTATGGAGTAGTGGAAATAGCTAATCCACTTAAGTCCAGCCCAGCCGTGGTATTCCACTTCCAGTCGCCAGATTAAGCCAGCGAGCAGGCCACTTAAGATCAGGGAGAGCAAGGGATTGTTTTTGAGCCAGTTGAACATGTTGGAATGAGCTGAAATTGCCATTGTTGCCACGGGTTGGACGCTTCTCAAATATAGTCAAAAGGCCATTCGACTCATTTCTCAATCAAGTGGGTATGGTTATTTTTGAATTCCATTCATTGGTCTTTTAGGTATGAATTCAACGGCGTTGTATGAAGCTTTAAATCAACTTAGTCCTATCACAGAAGAGGCTTGGAATGATTTTGAGCCCTTGTTTCAACCTCTTGCTTTAAAAAAGAATGAATACCTGGTGCGTGAAGGATCTCGGGTACACAAGGCCTATTTTCAGTTAGAAGGGGTTATTCGGGTTTTCTACAACAAGGAAGGAAATGAATACAACAAAACCTTTTTTATTCCTGGAACCTTTCCTACACCACTCACGGCGCTCCTATCTGAATCGGCAAGTGCGATCTCTTTTCAAGCTTTAACCGATGCCAAGGTTCTGGCCTTTTCTTATCCCGGGTTCAAGGAGTTGTTTGTCAAACACCGCTGTTTGGAAACTCTGCTGCTTCGAATCTTAGAACAAGTTTGGATCAAAAAAGAGCGTCACGACATTCGCATGGTAACCAACGATGCTACAACCAACTATCTTCATTTCCGAGAAGATTTTCCCAATCTGGAAAATCAAATCCCTCAATACCACATTGCGTCCTACTTGGGAATAACACCCATTCAGCTCAGCCGAATTAGGGCTCAATTGGTGAAATCATCGGGGTGAAAACCATTCCTTAACCTATGTTAATGCCTAAGGATCAGGGCCAGGGCAATTTTGTCCTGTACTTAATTCTTATGCACCATGAAATCTTTTTTTCGCTCCCCTTGGGTCATCTATTCAGCAGCGGGATTTGCTTGCTCCATCGTTATGATTTCGGTGGATTATTTACTGGGAACCCGGGCCGAAATTCTCAACGCCTGGGTTATTGTTAACCGAATATTGGGTTTTGACACGAATTTGCCCGACAGCCTGGCATTGCAGTATTTCGGACTTCGAGGGGCAACTTTAACCATGCTTGCTATCAACGGTCTATTCGGGGTGGCACTGGTTCATCTGTTCAAATGGTTTAATCAATTGCTTCAATTCTAAAAATCACGACATGAAAACAATCACTTGGATTACTTCAATAGTTATGGCCTTTTTGCTTCAATTCAATGCTTGGGGTCAGGAAAATAGCCGGGTTATACCTCGTACCTGGCAGGTAGGTATTGGTTTGGGTGAATTGCCTGTAGGAGGCAGTTTTAAACCCAGTATCACCCTAGGATACCACTTTAATGAAAAGATCTATGCCGGATTCATTTATCAATTTAAGGATGAAATTCAACGCTCAGAAAGCTCCTTCAATGCGCAATCTGCTGAACTGGATGGGTTGATGCGATCCATGGAAACCGTGAACCAGCGATTTATGCTACAAGTTCGCTACACGCCCGTGCGCTTTGGTCCTTATATCTCTGCTGGATTCGTTTATAATGGTCGAGATACCGAAAACATGTTCTTTGACAATCGTAGCCGGAACCTGGTGGGCGAGAATTTCGAGGGCAGTATTCATGTTCAACAATCGCGTCCAGCGGGTTGGGGCTTGGCTTTGGGGTTGGGTTATCAATACCACTTTAAAAATGGGTTTACAGCAGGGTTTGAATGGACGCCGGCCTGGGGGCAACGTCCGGACCCAGAATATCAGTTTGGAGGAACGGCTAATCTTTCGTCCGAGGCACAGGCCGAGATTCAGAAAAACATGAATGAAGGTTTTGAAAATAGTGTAACCAATCTCTATAAGGTCTTTCACATTGGATTTGCTTACCGCTTTCCCCTTAAGAATCCGTAATAACAACAAGAAATGGACTTAGCAAACAAAACCATTTTGATTACCGGAGGTAGTTCGGGTATTGGCTTAGAGTTGGCCAAGGTACTATTGGAAAAAGGGTGTATCGTATTGATTTTGGGGCGCGATTCCAATCGATTGGATGAGGCTGAAAAATTAGGTCTAAAAGCCCTTAGATGCGATGTGAGCAAGACAAAGGACGTTGAGGATACCGTTGTATATTTGCAAAATCATTACCCATTGATAGATGGTTTGATCAACAATGCGGGAGTACAATACAACTATTTGTTTGACGAAGCTACCCATGTTTTAGATCGGATTAAACAGGAAGTAGAAATCAATCTTTTTGGTCCTCTTATTCTGACTCAGCTCATGATTCCTTTATTGGCCACATCTTCATCACCCTTTATAGTTAATGTGACCTCAGCTCTCGGTGCCAGTTCCAAATTAGATGGATTGGTGTACAGTGCTACAAAAGCTGGTTTGAGAAATTTTACACGAGGCCTTCGTTATTCCTTAATCAATAGTTCCATTCAGGTATACGAATGTATTCCTCCCGTTACCGAAACTTCCATGACCGCCGGAAGGGAGGGGGATAAAATGCCCGTGAAGCATTGGGTGAAATGGATGGTCAGTGGATTGGAAAAGGATCAGAAATTGATCACCCTTCCCAAAATTCGATTATTTCTATGGATTGCATTCCGATTGCCTCGATTGGCGTTTAAGATGGTATCATCTAAGGGATAAACTGTGCTCCGATTAATTCAATTGACGAAATTCCATAGGTGACATTCCTGTCTTCTTTTTAAAAAGATTGCCAAAGTACTGGGGATATTCAAAGCCCAAATCATAGGCAATGGTACTGACGGAGTCCTGAGAAGTAAGGAGTAGATTTTTAGCTTTTTCGATCAGGTGAAAATGGATGAGCTCCTGGGTACTCTTTCCTATTTCTTTTTTGAGCAAATCGCTCAGGTAATTGGGGGACAAGTTTACTTTTTCGGCACACTGCTTTACGGTAGGAATTCCATGGGCCCGTGATTTCTGAGAGTCGATGTAGTTGATGATAAATTCATCCACCACGGTAATGATGTCTTTCTGGTGCGGACTCCGGGTATAGAATTGCCTGTCGTAAGATCGGGTACAGTGATTGAGCAGGAGTTCCAGATTAGATACCAGGAGTGTTTGGCTATGACGGTCGAGGTTTTGGCTGTATTCCTTTTCTATGTCTTCAACGATGGAACATATCTTCAATTTCTCTTCTTCGGATAAGTGCAATCCTTCATTGGCTGCATAGGAAAAGAAGCTGTATTCACCGATTTTCGAACCCAAAGGTGTATGCCGGAAGAGGTCGGCATGAATGAATAGAATCCAGCCCTCATTCGGGCCTTGATCGCCGCTCATGGTAGGAGTGATTACTTGACCGGGACTCGTGAAGACCAGGGTGCCTTCTTCGTAGTCGTAGTAGTTTCGACCATAGAGCAGGGGATTGCTGTGAAACTTAAGGGAGATCATGTAGAAATCCCAGATGTAGCTTTTGTTAAACAGCTCTTCGTTCCAATCAATATCCCGGGTTTGGACCAGAGAAATAGAAGGGTGCTTGGGTTTATTCAAACCCAGGATTTTGTGAGCTTCACTCACCGATTTAATGTTTCTAAAGTCTTTGTACTCTTTCATGATTTTACCTGATGAGGAGTTTAAAAAGGTAAAATCCCCGGCTATATCAAAGATAGGATTTAGCCTGGAGGGATATTACCACAAGGAAGTATTGGATCCATAGTCTTATGGAAGCTTTTGGATTACTTCATCTGATTCAACATCATTTTATCAAATCCGCGATCAGAAAGGAGTTTCTTCACCGTAAGGAACATACTGGAACCTTTACCAACCACATAGCGGGTTTTAGGTTTAGAAGCCTCACAAGCCTTTTCTATGGCCTTGGCGATCACGATTGGATCTGAGCCTTGCCCATCGTACTTCTTGAGCATATTCACGTGTTTTCGGGCCAAATTTCCATACGCTGTATCACCGGAGGTTTCCAAAAGCTTGGTTTGAGCAATACCGCTCCATTCGGAATTGATCGCTCCGGGTTCAATCACCACCACGTCTATTCCAAATTGCTTGAGTTCCATTCTCAAGCTATCGCTCATGCCTTCTACTGCCCATTTGGTCCCATGATACCAGGCTCCATGGGGTTCACCAAACTTTCCTCCAATGGAAGAGATATTGATGATTCGCCCAGCTTTGGCTCCACGCATATGAGGGAGCACCAATTGGGTCAATCGAGCAAGGCCAATAACATTTACCTCAAATTGATACCGCCCTTCATCAATGGGAACGTCCTCTAAGGAGCCGTAAGAACCATAGCCGGCGTTGTTGATCAAAGCATCAATTTTTCCTTCTTTCTGGAGGATCTCATTGATCCCGGCAACCATGGTGTCATCTTGGGTAACGTCCATGGCCAAAACCTCACAACCTTGTTTCTGGAGGTCTTGCATTTTGTCTACCCGTCGGGCAGTGGCATAAACCTTCCACCCCAGCTTATTCATATGTTGTGCGGCAACCTTTCCTATTCCGGAAGAGGCGCCTGTAATTAGCATCACTTTTCGCATGATTTCCCTTGTTTTGGATTTGACTTACTGGAGAAAAAGAGTTCTGAATCCTTGGATAAAGGACTCGCTATCCATGGAATCGCGTTGAGCTACGGCTTGCTTCGCATCTTCACCAGCAATGTAACGAACCTGGTTACTTCCATCAGTAGCGGCCTTAACGATGGTATCCACTACCACATCTACCGGTGAGGGTACAGAAGCCATACTTCCCATCACATTTTGAAAGGAGTTTTTGATCGATTCATAAGGAGCCGGACTCTCTTTTTCCAAAGTAGCAAAGGCAGCCTTAAGTAGGGGAGTATCAATGGCTCCGGGTTCAATTATTTTCACTTTCACACCAATCGATTCCATTTCGTAAATCAAAGATTCAGAGAATCCTTCTACAGCCCATTTGGTTCCGTGATAGAGGGTTCCTAGTGGATAGGTGACCCTTCCAGCCAGGGAGGATACATTGATAATGGTGCCGGATTGCTTTTCTCTAAAATGTGGAATCACGGTGTGACATACATGGATCAATCCCATCAAATTGGTTTCAAATAAGCCGGCAATCTCTTGGGTAGAAAAGGATTCAAATACGCCGTAAGAAGAGGCTGCAGCATTGTTAAGCACTACATCAATTTGACCAAAATCCTCAAGGGTATGTTCTACAGCAAGTTGGATGTCTTCCATCTTGGTAACGTCCAGTTTATACACCTTTACGTTGTCCAATTGGTTCAATTCAGTCTCCTTTTCAGGAGATCTCATGGTTGCTGCAACATTCCATCCGTCACGAGCAAATTTGAAGGCAGTGGCCCGGCCAATTCCTGAGGAAGCACCGGTAATAAAAATCGTCTTATTCATAGCATTCATTTTTTGAAATGATTTGATAAGACAAAGGTCCTTCCTAGGGTAAAGAATGTTTAAATGTAATTACGGATTGTCTAATGCTAATTACTTATATGGGTTCTGATAATCAGTGTGTAGATGAGTTTTTGAACGCTTATTTGGGAGGGTGTAACGATCCGTTAGGCCGCTCTGAATTCACTTGGTGTTACTCCAAATAGCTCTTTAAAAGCCTTGTTAAAACTCTGTCTATTGTTGAAGCCCGAATATTGAGCAATTTCTGAAATACTTGCCTGGCTCTTTTGCAGTAGAGTTGAGGCGTGTCTGAGTTTAACGGTTTTAATAAATTGACTCGTGTTTTTTCCGGTTAAGGCCTTTAGTTTGAGGTGTACCCCAGATCGGTTGTAAGCCAGTTCCCGACAAAGAAATTCTACCGAGAATTCGGGATTGTGAAGATTGTCCTCAATGATTTTAACCGTTCTATCCAAAAAATCCCGATCTGTGTCGGAGAGAGGCAGGATATCACTTTCCATGAGTAGGGGTGTGCTAAAGAGCTGGCGAAGTTGCTCCCGCTGATGCAGCAGATTTTGGCAGCGTTGAATGAGCTCTTCGGCATGGAAGGGTTTGGTGAGGTAATCATCAACTCTTGACTTTAGTCCTTCCATTTTATCCTGAAATCCGGCTTTGGCAGTGAGTTGAATGATGGGAATGTGACTCGTGGCCCATTGATTTTTGAGCTGGCGAGTCAGTTCCACACCGTCTAATTCTCCCATCATAATGTCGGTTACAATGAGATCCGGATGTTGATTCTCAGCTTTCAATTTCCCTTCCTCACCACTGCCGGCCAGTAGCACTCGATATTGTTGCTGAAGTAAATCAGCGATGTAGTTTCTAACTTCTTCATGATCCTCAATAACCAAAATGGTCGACCTCTCATCGCTTTCTTCCTTGGGATTGGGTAAGTGTGCCAGATCCAGTGGCAGGGTTTGTATGGGGGAGTATTTGGGCTCCGCTATGGGCAAGGTGAGGATGAAGATGCTGCCTTTTCCCAATTCACTGGTTACGGTCAATTCCCCCTGGTGTAGCTCGGTCAACTTTTGGCACAGATTCAGACCTAAACCGCTTCCGCGTTCATCCGGACTGACCTGGTAATAGCGATCAAATAAATGGGGCAAGGCCTTCTTAGGAATTCCCGCACCCGTATCCTGAACTTCAATGCAGAGGGATTCAGGATTTGGTCTCCAGGCACTCACTTTTATCTGGCCACCCGACTGGGTAAATCGGAAGGCATTGGCTAATAGATTGATCAGGATTTTTTCCACTTTACCCGCATCCAACAAAATGGATTTATCCTCGATTTGAAGATCCAATTTCAGGTTCACTTTTTGTTTTTCGGCTAAAGGAGTAAATCCCGTGGTCACTGATTTTATAAGGCCCGAAACATCGGTTGGAGTTTGATGCAATTGCAAGGCGCCATCCTCACTTTTTACCACATCGAGGGTCTCGTTGATCAGATTGAGCAAGCGTTTGGTTTGTTTGTAAACAAGGTTGAGTTTGGAGTCATTTACTTGTTCGGGATTTCCTTTCATTTGCTCTACGGGGCCAAGAATCAAGGTTAAGGGAGTTCTGAATTCATGAGAAATTTGAGTGAGGAATTCCGAACGCATTTCGGCCATTTCAAGTTGATGATGAGTGCTTGCATTTTGTTGTTCCAATTCCAATTGCCGATTAATTAGCATTAGAGTTTTGGCCCGTTGCTTCCACCTCAATCGGTTGTAAAGTCCCAAGCCAAGCAGGATAATGACTCCGGTTATGAGCATCAATGTGGTGAGTTGACTCTTTTTTCGATCCAGGTCATTTTGCTGAGCTACTACGGTGAGCTCAGCCAACTCATTGTCTTTTTTTAGCAAGGTGATTTCCCGTTCTTTTTTCTGGGTCTCGTAGGTAGTTTGAAGCAAGGCAATCTGCTGGACTCTTCGTGAGGCGGATAGGCTGTCATCAATTACTTTTTGCTGGGTTTGATATTGGAACGCACGCTGGTAATTTCCAACCTGGCCATAAGATTTTGCAAGCCCGTCCAGGCAGTCGCGTATTAGGCTAGGGCGATTGGCATCTCCGTTATAATCGAGGGCTGTTTTAAACTCTTTGATTGCCTTTTGAGGGGTGCCCTGTGCCAGGGAAATTTGTCCAGCGGTTCTATAAATATCAGCTTCCCATGGAGAACTAATTCCTGATTTCTGTTGCAACTCAATGGATTTTTGAATGGACTTCTCGGCTTTGATCAATTCGTGCTGAGCGAGGTAGGAGCTTGCCAGCCCTTCCAGGTTGAGAATTTTACCTTTAAAAAAACGGGATCGTTCCGATCGTTCGTAGCTCTCGGTAAAAGCTTGGATGGCGCTGTCGGTCTTGTTTTGCATCAGGTAAATCATGCCTTGATGGTAGGTGTCGTTGATCAGTCCATTGTAGTCTTTGCTGGTTTCCGCGTTTATCGCAAGGGCCATGTTGAGGTAGTTTTGAGCCTGATCCCATTGGTGGAGGAGACTGTAGGATACGGCTATGCTTTGGTAGCATTTGGCCAGTTTATTAATCTCACCAATTTCCTGACTCATTTCAGCGGCTTCCAAAATAAGTTTTAGAGATCGGGTTTGTTGCTCCATATTTCGATAGAGCATACCGAGCTGTAGGTAAATGGAAATTTGCCGGGACACGTTTTCTTGAGTGCGGGTTAAATCCAGTGCAATAAGAAGTTCTTCTTCAGCCTTTTTGTAGTTTCCAAGACGGGTTTGCACTTTGGCAAACAATTGATGAGACTGGCTAAGGAGAGGGGGGATGCCAAGATCGTTGGCACGTTGGTAAAATTGTTGAGCCCGATGAATAGCGGAATCCAATTTCCCTTCGAGCAAATAAACATCCACCAGACTCATTGCCGCTTGCTGTTCCAGTCTTTGGTCGTTGTTTTTCAAGGCAATATTCATGGTTTGCCGGTAGCAGAAATAGGCTGAGTCGATACGGCTTGTGGTCAGGTAGAGATCACCGAGGTTTTGGTAGGCATAACCCAGGCTGGTTTCATATTGGGTAAGTTGGTAAAGTACAATCGCTTTTTGATAACACGCCAGGCTCGACTGAATATCCGATCGGTACTGGTATATATTTCCCTTTTTCAAGGATAAACTGGCCCAAATAACGGTGTCCTTCTTCTCTAAAGCCAGGGCCATCCCTTCGTCCAGAGACTGTAGAGCTTGGTCGTATTTTCCCATGTGAATAAGGTTGGAAGTTATTTCAGAATAACTGGCGTGAATGATCATGGGAATGTCATACGCCAAGCCAAACTTTAACGTGTTTTGAATCGAATCCAAAGCCACACGATGATTTCCCAAAACCCTCTCCGTTACACTAATCCGATAATGGGCCCAGCTTTTAAACCAGTTTTGCTCGTATTTTTCAGCCAGCAAATAGGCCTCCTTGGCGAGTTTTAAAGCTCGCTGGCTATCATTTTTGTACAAATGATCGGCCAATCGAATCAGTACTTCGGTGCGATCGGAATCTTGAGCATGTTCCAATTTCTGCTCCCATTCTTGAAGTTTTCCAAAAGGATTTTTTTGGGCGTATAGCCCTAGCGGGACTGCCAATAGTCCAATGAGGATAATGCGTATAGTCATAGTTTACCAGGTATGTTGAGGTGATCGGGTTGAGTCGATCTCCTTTAAATATAACTACAATTTTCTGGAAGGGTTTATTCAAAATCATCAAATGGTGCCATAAAATGGAGGAGTGGGAAGGAGGTGATCGGTTTTTGAAAACACCTTTTATTTTGACTAAGAGAGAGTTGAAAGGCGCTTTTTCATCATAGCTTGACAGAATAAAAACATAGGTTGACATCCTTTATTCACGGCTCTATGACCTTTGAATCGTGAATTCATTTTACCTGGAACCACGGCCGATTCCTCTACTGAACAATTAAATACAAAACCTATGAAACATCAATTCAAACACCTTCTAAAAACTTTATTCATCGCCTTAGTACTTGTGGGGGATATGGGACACTCTCAGCCCAAATATTTCCTTTCCGGTTCGAGGCAGATGGTCATGTATACATCGAGTCCATGGATATTGGAACCGAAACTCCCTACGGCGATATTTACCTAACTGGTAGAATGAGTCGTCAATTTGTAGATGCCCATTTTGGCCCCTGTGGAGCTGGAATTACGGAATTGAGCATCCCGCTTGCACCTCCTTCCGATTGGAAGATTTTTGTGATGCGAATCATACGCGATGAGGTAGCTGAAACGGCGAGTATAAAGTGGATTACTTTTGGATCCACCACAACGCCAAACCATCCAGAGTTCTCGGGGATGGATATCGAAGTCAGTGCCTTAGGCGATGTTTACGTCACCGGGTCAATTACCGGACAAGTAACCTTTGAGCAGACTTATCCAGTGCCTTTGTTTACACCAGTTGTCACTTGTGAGACTAGCTCCAGTGTTTACCGTCATTTTGTAGCTCGTTTTTCGCACGATGGCCAGCCTATGTGGGTCGCTGAAACCGATGCCGACCTTAATACTTACGGTCAGGGTATTACCCTGGATGAAACCAGTGGACGTCTTTTTACCGGTGGTTTTGTGGAAAGCAATGGCTTGGAATGGCCCATCCATTTCCCACATGCCAAGCTTTGGACTGGATCCGGTTGTGATCCGGGTTGCTCTTTTACGGTGGATTTTGATGGTATTAATCCTACCGTCGGATTTCTCTCTCAATATACTCTGGGAGGTCAAAATCTATCGGCCAACCAAATGGGGGAAAAGGTAATGGATGTGGTTATGGATCCGGATTTGAACCATGTGTGGATTACCGGTTCGGTGATTAATGCTGATCGCGACATTATGTTGGCCAAGGTAACCGTTCCAGGTGGAGGGTGCATGCCTATGACACCTACCTATAAATACATATATGGCGATGGAGAAGATATTGGCCTCGATCTCGCTTACATGGGCGATGATAAGGTTATAGTGGTAGGAAACTTTACCCAGGACCTTGTTTTGGATGGAGTAGGCCCGATTGCCAGCTTATCACCCAACTGGAGTGATCATGCCGTGATCTGTTTTGACCGCAACCTGGATGTCTTTGAGAGCGGCCTGCCTACCACGTCCATCTCAGGATCAGATCCAAGTTTAATGGATCCCACTTTACCTTACTACACATCCGTTTATGACCGAAGCATTTGTGTAGCCCGGAAAAGTGCATCAAGCGTTGATTTTATCATTGCCTATGATTTGAGATTTAATACCGAGATTTCTAGTGTAGAAATGAACACCCTGTCCGTCTCTACGGGTACTCCTATTTCTGCCCATGATGTAGTAGATGATGTAGGGTCCACCTATACTCATACAAGGGCCATGGAAATTGAATACGGTACCAATACTACAGGTATATACAACCGCTATGTAACCGGAGATTTTAGAGGAACCTGGTTGGAATTTGGACCTTGTATGATGCCTCCGGCAATGGCAGGAAGGGCCGTTGGATTTGTTTATCGTATGGATAATTCTCATGTAGCGTACAAGGAGCAAACACTTGGAGAAGAGGGGATTGTTGCTGAGGATGCGAAGAGTCAAGTCTATCCCAATCCCTTTAGCACAAGCGTGAATCTCGAAATCAGAGCGAAGGCCAATGATCCTGTGATTCAAGCGGAAATATTCGGAGTAGATGGCAAATTGATCCATTCCTGGGATGCCAGCCATTTTCAAACCGGAAGCAATCGTATTGAATGGAATTCGACAGGACATCCGGCCGGACAATACGTGCTTAAAGTAACCCGTAGTTCTGGCCAGGAAACCCTAAAATTGAATCGGGTAGAGTAGAAGTTTAAAAGACTTCTTTACAAGCCGTCTGGTCCTCGCCAGGCGGCTTTTTTGTTGCTATCAATCGGTCTTATTGGGTGAATGGGAGTGTGTTGTTAATAAAATATTTGATTTTCATTTTTTATCCATAAAAATTATAATACATTTGGATTGTATTTTTGATTTAATGATACATTTGATGTATTGTTATTCCATTAACATCACCAATCTTAAACTATGGATTCGAATAACTTAACTCCTTTTGAGAGAAATGTATTGCGTTTGCTTTTGTCCGGCTACAGCCTGGATAGAGCCGCAAAAATTCTCGATGCCACAACCACATCCGTCGAACTGACCAAAGATTCTATTCGTGAAAAATGGCTCGTTGAAACCGACCTTCAATTGTTCCGGGAAGCCATTCATAGGGGCTTTCTAATGATGGATTACGAAAAATCCGTTCAAGTAGAGTTATGGGAAGAAGAGGCTGTTATTCAACTTCCCCGGCAAATCAGATCTGTAAGACTACTCCTGGATCGCACAGCGACTCGGGATGCCTCGTGAGCAAAAAGTAAAATATTGATACAATCGTATTGGATTTGGTTTAGATTAGTTTAGTTTAGGTTAGGGTTGATTGGTCGACCGGAGAAGAGGGGGAGAAATGGATGGTTACTCCTTTTTAAATTCCTCTTTCCGGTTGGCCTTTCTATCGTTTTTACCAGCCTTATAAACAGACGTAGAGGCCAGTAGACAATTCGAAATAATCGTTAACAGTGACATTTGTTACCTTTTGAAAACACGGCTCTGTGTACTTTTGCTTCATACTTTTTATCAAAAGGAAGAAACATGAAAGTTGAACAATTATATACAGGTTGCCTGGCTGAGGCCGCCTACTACATTGAATCCGATGGCGAGGCTGCCATCATTGACCCACTTAGAGATACCGCCCCTTATTTGCGCAAAGCCGAAGAGGACAATGCAAAGTTCAAATACATTTTTGAAACTCACTTTCACGCTGATTTTGTTTCAGGACACTTGGATATGGCCCAGAAAACGGGTGCTCAAATCGTGTATGGACCAAATGCAACAGCTGAGTTTGATTTCCTCTGTGCCGAAGACAACCAAGAGTTTAAAATTGGAAAGGTGACTTTGGTACTGCTTCATACTCCAGGACACACCATGGAGTCTTCCACCTTTTTGCTTCGTGATGAAAACGGAAAGGATGTAGCGCTATTTACTGGAGATACCTTGTTTATCGGCGATGTAGGTCGCCCTGACCTGGCCGTAAAGAGTGATTTATCTAAAGAAGATTTGGCTGGCTACCTATTTGATAGCTTAAGAAACAAAATTATGCCATTGAGCGACGACTTGACCATTTATCCTGGTCATGGTGCGGGTTCGGCTTGTGGTAAAAACCTAAGTACTGAAACGGTGGATACTTTGGGTAATCAAAAGGCAACAAATTATGCCTTGCGTCCAGATATGTCCCGCGAAGAGTTTGTTAAAGAAGTGACTGACGGAATAGCGCCTCCGCCTCAATACTTCCCTAAGAACGCCGTGATGAACAAGAAGGGCTACGATAGCCTTGACAAAGTAATGGATCGAGGTAACCGGGCACTGACAGCAGATGAATTTGAAAAGCTGGCCAACGATGCTGAAGCTTTGATTCTGGACACACGTAACAAAGAAGCTTTTGCCGAAGCTCACGTTCCTGGATCTGTGTTTATTGGATTGGATGGAAACTTTGCTCCCTGGGTTGGTGCTTTGATTGAAGATTTACAACAGCCGATTCTATTCTTGGCTGACGCTGGAAAAGAAGAGGAAGTAATTACTCGTCTTTCTCGGGTAGGATATGACCACACGATCGGATACTTGAACGGTGGAGTAGAGGCCTGGAAAAATGCGGGCAAAGAAGCTGATTCGGTTCCATCTGTCGAAGCTAACGATCTTGGAGCTTTGATTAAGGATGGCGGCACGGTTGTGGACGTTCGTAAGCCTTCTGAATTTGATGCGGAGCATGTGGAAGATGCAGCTAACATTCCATTAGATTACATCAATGCGAATATGGATAAGATCACCAATGAGCCTAATCAATATGTGCATTGTAAGTCGGGCTACCGTTCTATGGTATTCATCAGTATTTTGAAAGCCCGTGGATTCCACAATCACGTGAATGTGAATGGTGGGATTGATGCCATTCTAAAAACCGATATTCCGGTAACGGCATTTGCCTGCTCGTCTCAGTCTTGATCTCTTACCTTTGAATAATTCAAACGACACGCATCATGTATACGAATATTACACCTCAGGAATTTAGAGATAAAGTAGCTAACGACGATCAAGCCGTTTTGATTGATGTTCGAACTCCGGAAGAAGTACAAACGGGAACGATTGAAGGAGCCATCAATATTGATTTGATGGGAACTGATTTCATCGAACAGATCAGCGAAATGGACAAAAGCAAACACTACTTTATGATCTGCCGAAGCGGAGGCCGAAGTAGTTCTGCTTGTGGCGCCATGGCTCAAATGGGTTTTGCCACCCTCTTCAACCTGGACGGCGGAATGCTGGGCTGGGATGGAGATGTGGTTACTCCCTAAGACATAAATTGCAAGAAGGAAGATTCGTTTCCGTTTTGGAGATGAATCTTTCTCCTCGCATCTCAGTGGATAATTATTGAGATGCGGTTTTTATTGAAAATTCAAATCCCGTATCTTTGATAGATGCAGCACCCCCTAACGATTAGGCAAGAGCGTCGAGAAGACTTTGAACGGGTACACGATATCTTAGATCGTGCCTTTAGGGGAACCAACGAAAGCCGACTTGTGGCTGAATTAAGACGCGACATCGATTTTGTTCCTGAATTGGCCTTGGTAGGCTGCAACGAAAATGACCTCCCGATAGGAACCATCTTCTTTTCTCATCTGGGTATCGATAATCATGCTGGACGAGATCTTTTGGCCTTGGCTCCCATGGCTGTAGATCCTGCTATGCAACTCAAGGGTATTGGTAGCCAACTGGTTGTAGCTGGTTTAGAAAAAGCCCGAGCTATGGGATTTAGAGGGGTAATCGTTTTAGGTCACAGTGAATACTACCCCAAATTTGGTTTTGAACGGGCGTCAAAATGGAACATCCATTGCCCATTGGCCGTTAGTGACGAGCGTTTTATGGGAATCGAACTTAGACCTGGTGGTCTGCTGGATTTATCTGGAATTGTTCGGTATGCTACCTCATTCGGCATCTGATTGAGCCGTTTCATTTGGCGAAGCATCCCAGCCGCCTCCAAGAGCTTTGTACAAATTGATGATAGCGATAAGCTGATTTTTGCGAATATCGCTCAACTCCAATTCGGCAGTTAAGGTGTATCGTTGAGCCTCAATAACTTCCAGGTAACTTGCACTTCCTCGGCTAAATAGAGCCTCGGAGTACTCCACCGCTTTCTGACGAGCTTGTACTTCTTTGAGTTTCGCCTGATACTGCTGTTCCGTTTTTTCAATGGAAATGACTGCATCGGCAACCTCTTTTACCGCTCCCATAACGCTGTAGCGGTAGTCAATGTAAGCCTGTTGCATTCTGGCCTCTGCCTGACGCAAACGAGCCTTATTTCGTCCTCCCTGAAAAATCGGAGCTGTTAAACCAGCAGCAATGTTCCAAAAGATGGATTCCGGTGTTTGAAACAAATTGGAAACTCCAACACTTTCATATCCCAATCCTGCGCTAATGGTAAGAGAAGGGTAGAAGTAAGCTTTAGCAACGCCAATATCGGCATTGGTGCTGGCTAAATTCATCTCTGCGGCCACCACATCTGGACGATAAACCAAAAGTTGGGTAGGAATACCGGTAGGAAGGTTTTCACGTACGGTTTGCTCTCCTAAAGGCTTTCCACGCTCCAGAGTAGTAGGATAACGCCCTACAAGTAGGTTCAAAGCATTTTCCCGGATTTGAATTTGTTGCTCAATTTGAGGTACCATGGCCTTGGCGTTGTACAACACACTTTCTACCTGTTTGAGCGCAAGTCCGGATTCAACACCTTTATCATTTTTCAATTTGATAAGGTCATAGGTTTTTTGACGCAACGCGATATTGGCCTGGGTAATCTGTAGTTGTTGATCCAAGCGGATCAAATCGTAGTAGTTTGAAGCAATTTCTGCAATGACCGTATTCTGAATCGTTTGCCGTGCGGCTTCGGTTTCCAGCATTTTAGCCAAGGCTGATTCCTTGGATCTTCTCAGTTTTCCCCACAGGTCAATTTCGTAACTCATGAGTCCAACGCCTACCTTGTAGTTGTTTAGGTTGGAGGCCGTAACGCCCCCGGTTTCATCGCCTAAAAACAAGGCAATGGCCGAGTTATCCGAGTTGGCCGCACGAGAAGCCTGTCCATCTACACCAATGTGAGGAAGTAAGCTCGAATTGGCCTCTTTTACATACGCTCGGGATTCATTGATTCGGGCCACAGCTCTAAGAAGATCCATGTTGTTGTTTAATCCTGAATCAATCAAGGCTACCAAAACGGGATCATCAAAAATGTCTCTCCAAGGCAATTGGGCCAGGGTAGTGGAGTCGGTTTCTTCGATGTTTCGGTATTTATCTTCCAGGGCCAGTTCTTTTTCCGGCCGCTCATAGTTATCGCCCACCTTACAGGTTTGCATGAAGGTACCCAACAACACCAGACTGATCAGAAGAGCGAAACGGCGGCCGCTCGGATTGGAATTAAGAAAGCTTATTTTCATGATTCACTGGGGCTTTCTGTTGACGAATTGCTTTTGAATTTCTCGGTTAACCGCTGGAAAACCACGAATAAAACCGGCGTAAAGAATACACCGAGAATAGTTCCGGTTAGCATTCCACCGAACACGGCAGATCCTACCGAATTCTGGCTTACCGCACCAGCACCTGTGCTTATAAGAAGTGGGAAAGTACCCAGGATGAACGAAAAGGCGGTCATCAAGATCGGCCTGAATCGTTGCTTGGCCCCTTCGAGAACGGCTTCCAAAATAGGGAGACCTTCTTCTTCACGTTTCATTTTGGCAAATTCCACAATCAGAATCGCATTTTTAGCCAAAAGTCCGATCAGCATTACAAGGGCCACCTGAGTGTAAATGTTGTTATCTAATCCCATGATCAACTGAAGTGCGGCACAACCTAAAATTCCAAGAGGAACAGCCAGCATAACAGAGAGGGGAGTATGTAACTTTCATACAAAGCAGCCAGAATTAGGAACACAAAAATGACCACCATGATAAGGATGTAGACAATTTGTCCACCCGATATTTTTTCCTGCAAATACATGCCCGACCAAGCGTAGGTGTATCCTTGCGGAAGTACCGCATCTGCCGTTTCTTCCATGGCTTTAATCGCATCACCAGAACTGTATCCCGGAGCAGGCTCTCCCTGAATTACGGCACAGGTAGCCATGTTGAATCGTTTGATGAAGTCAGGTCCGTAAGCCTTTTTAATGGTTACCATCGAAGAAATGGGCACCATTTCATTTTTGCCATTCTTCACGTAGATGTTGAGGAGATCATCGGGAGAACGTCGATAGTTTGTGTCTGCCTGGGTGATCACCCGGTAGAATTTCCCAAATCGGTTAAAGTCAGATACATAATCTGAACCGTAGTAACCCTGAATGGTGGCGAGAAGATCATTGATCATTACACCCTGTTTCTTGGCTTTTTCCTCATCGATTTTTACTTCGTATTGAGGAGAGTTTACATCCAGAGAAGACATCGCATAGGCCAATTCAGGTCGTTTTTGAGCTTCAGCTACAAAGTCCTCACTCACCTCGGCCAATCGGAAAACTCCAGAACCTGTGAGGTCCATTAGGTTAAACTCAAAAGAGGACCCGTTACCCAAACCTGGCACGGCGGGCAGACCAAAACTAATGGCTTGGGCCTCCCGGTACTTCCGAAGTCTACCGTTGATTTCTTTAATGATCTGATCTGTATTTCGGGTACGATCATCCCAGTTTTTCAATTCGATAATGGCACTCCCTTTATTGGAAACGAAAGTGGAGTTCATCATACTAAAGCCGGGCATGTTGATGATGTTTTTGATTTCAGGGATGTCCTTAATCAATTCACTCAAAACATTCAGAGCATCATCCGTACGCTGAAGCGAAGCACCTGGAGTCAGACTAATGTCTACGAAAGCATATCCCTCATCTTCTTGAGGAACGAACCCAGTCGGCATGGAGTTGAACAGCATAAATCCTCCACCGGAAAGTGCCACGAGTAAAATCATCGCCATGGCCGTACGACGGGTCATAAAGCTCACCGCTGAACCGTAACGTTCTGTAACCACCTCAAAGACGCGGTTAAATCCATTGAAGAATTTACCTAAGATTCCTTTTTTGTCTTTTTCAGGAGCTCTAAGTAGAAGTGCAGCCATGGCCGGACTCAGCGTAAGGGCGTTAATCGTAGAAATCAATACAGAGAAAGACAAGGTCATCGCAAACTGCTTGAACAGAATACCTGAAGTGCCAGGTACAAAGGCGATGGGAACAAACACCGAGATCAATACCAACGAAGTAGTAATAATGGGTGCCGTAATTTCCTTCATCGATTCGATAGTCGCTTTTTTTGCTGTCCAATCGGGGTGGGCTTCCAACTTTTGTTGCACGGCCTCAATGACCACAATGGCATCATCCACCACCGTTCCAATGGCAAGGATAAGCCCGAAAAGGGTGAGAAGATTGATCGAGAATCCCATCAGTCCCATAAAGATGAAAGTTCCTACAATCGACACGGGAACAGCCAGAGCTGGAATCAGGGTAGCACGCCAGTCTTGAATAAAGATGTAAACCACAAGGAATACCAGCAAGAAGGCTTCCAACAAGGTTTCAATAACCTTACTAATGGAGGCATCTACGAAAGTGGTCGTGTCATAAGGAATTTCGTAGCGAATTCCGGCAGGAAAACGCTTGGACAACTCTTCCATCTTGATTCGGATGTTGTCCATTACCGCCTTAGCGTTAGCAGAAGGCAGCTGATAGATGGCCAAAGCAGGTGCTTCAGAGCCATTAAAGCGTGTAATCCCTTTGTAGTCTTTCGAACCAAATTCTACCCGGGCAACATCGCCAATTCGAATCAAGGATCCGTCTTCTTTAGCTCGGATAATGATATTGGAAAACTCTTGTTCGGTAGAAAGCTTGCCCTTGGCACGAATTACAAATTCCATTACCTGGCCATCCACAATTGGGAACTGACCAATTTTTCCCGGAGCCGATTCCAGGTTTTGTTCTTTAACCGCACCTACCACTTCTTGAGGAGTGATGCCGTAAGCGGCCATTTTATCAGGAAAAAGCCACAGACGCATGGCATATTCCCGTTCGGCAAAAAAGCTTGTATTACCAACACCAGCAATCCGTCTAATTTCCGGCTCAATGTTGATTTTCATGTAGTTGCTCAAGAATACTTCGTCGTAGTTACCTCCTTCAGCGGCCAATACAATGACCGATAGCATACTGGTTTGCTGCTTTTTGGTGGTAATACCTGCACCAATTGCTTCTGGAGGGAGCTTACTGTTAGCACTCGAAACCCGGTTTTGTACCAATACATTCGACATATCCGGATCGGCACCTACTTCGAAATACACGTTTAGCTGCTGTACTCCATCATTGGAGCAGGAGTTGCTCATGTAGAGCATGTTTTCAACCCCATTTACCTCTTCTTCGATCGGTACGGCAACGGTTTTTTCAACCGTCATGGAGTTGGCACCTGGGTAAACCGCTTGGATTTGAACCACAGGTGGAGCCAGTTCAGGAAGCTTGGCAATGGGAAGAGTCATCATCGAAATAACCCCCATCAACGTAATCAAAATCGAGATTACGGTAGAAACAACCGGCCTATGAATAAAGAAATTTACCATGAGTCAGTGTTTAGCGGGAAATCGTGATTACGGTATCCTTAGGGATAATGGTCATACCAGCCTTGATTTTGGCCAATCCGGTGGTGATGATTCGATCACCGAAGGAAAGCCCTTCGTTAACCACAAATAGGTTGTCGATAGAATTACCAGTCACAATCCTTTGGCTCACCACCTTGTTGCTGTCGTTCAAGGTAAAGATGAATTGCCGGCCTTGAATTTCGTAAACCGCCTTTTGGGGACGATTACGGCACTATCGATATAATGGGTCATGTTTAACCGTACAAAGTTTCCAGGGCGGAGCAGACCATCAGGATTCTCAATAATAGCTCTAAACCGAATAGAACCTGTAGTCACATTAACAGCCCGGTCTACCGATTGTAACTCCGCTTTGTGTTCAAATACAGAGTTGTCTGCCAAAATCACCTCCATGGGTGGTACTTTTTCAATTTTGTCATCCAGGGACTTTCCTGGGACATATTTCAGGAAAGTTAGGTAGGAGGCTTCATCTACGTTGAAGTAAACATACACCTCGTCCACTTCAGAAACCGTAGATAGCAGGGTGCTTTCCCCACGTCCAACCAAACTTCCGACCTTTATAGGAAGTTGCCCTAAAACACCATTAATCGGAGAGTGAATTTCGGTATAGCCGAGGTTAATTTGAGCCTGAGCCAGTGATGCTTCTGATGCTTTTACGTTAGCCTGATCCTCCTTGTGCTCTGCAATAGCATAGTCCAATTCTTGCTTACTCACGGCATTTTGTTCAGCCAGGGGAGTGAGGCGCTCTACATCTGCACGAGATTTTTCCAGTTTGGCTTTGGATCGGGCCAATGCTGCTTCAGCTGTTAAAACCTCATTTTGATAGATATCATCTTCAATTTTAAAGATGGGATCACCTTTCTGCAAAAAGCGTCCTTCATCCGTGAAAATTTCTTCAATGTATCCCTCAACTTTGGCGCGGAGTTCAACGTTGGTTAAACCATCTATCGTACCGATACTGAGATTTGAAATGGGAACTCTTTGGGGCTTGAGCTTAGCTACTGGGAAAGGTGCGGGAGGTGCTTGTTTTACCTTTTCTTCCTCTGAGCATGCCGTAAATGTCAATGCGGCAAGCAAATAAAGGAGGTGTTTTTTCTTCATAATAGAGAATCAGAATTCTTCAATTAGTTCTGGAAACACCCATTTCCTGCGGGTGCCGGAACGAATACGAATATAGACAATCCAATTGGCCGATGGTTAGGATTTGGTTGCTTTTTAAATCCAATAAATGATGGTGCTAAAAGTGACATTTGTTACTTCCCACTACTTTTGTATAACCGACATTTGCATGGTTTCCAAGATTTTTGGAGAGCAAACATCAGTTACCTATGGAGAAGTACTGGAACATATTTGTAGGAGGGTATAAAGGATACGCAAGTTACCTCTGGAATGAAATCACCCATCCGGGGTGGCACAACTATTTTTATTGGTTGATTGGCGTTTCCCTCTTTTTTATGCTGCTGGAATGGCTGCGTCCCTGGAGAAAAGGGCAAGCTCGATTCCGCAAAGATTTTTGGTTGGATGCCTTCTACATGTTTTTCAACTTCTTTTTCTTTTCACTCATTATCTACAACGGCTTTTCGGATGTGGTGGTCAACCTTTTCAACGACGCCATTCTCGCGGTGACGAGTTTCAATCTCCAGGAATCCAACCCGATGAATCAATGGCCTATTTGGGCGGTATTGCTTACCGGGTTTGTAGTTAGGGACTTTGTGCAGTGGTGGGTTCACCGATTGCTTCACCGGGTTCCGGCTCTTTGGGAGTTTCACAAGGTTCATCATTCGGTAGAGCAAATGGGTTTTGCGGCTCACCTTCGTTATCATTGGATGGAAACTTTGGTTTACCGCAGCTTCGAGTACTTGCCTTTGGCGCTGCTGGGAATTGGGTTATATGACTTCTTTATCATTCATATCGCAGCCCTGGCTATTGGACACTACAACCATGCTAATTTCCGTATCAAAGGCACCTATTCTGCCGGCTTTTTAGGGGTGTTCGTTGGATTCTACATCGTACACTACACGGGTATGGATTGGTTGAATGGCGGTGCCTGGATCATTGGAATTCCGCTGGTATTTGCTTTTGGTTTAGGTCCTTTTATGGAGTATTTGTTCAACAGTCCTCAAATGCATATTTGGCATCATTCCTATGATTTACCAGAGGGAAAACCCCATGGAATCAACTTTGGAATTAGTCTGGCTATCTGGGATTATATCTTTGGTACGGCCTCCATGCCGAGTGACGGAAGAGATATTCGTTTGGGTTTCCCGGGAATCGAAAAGTTTCCTCAAACGTTTATAGGCCAATTCATCTACGGCTTCCGAAAATAGCGGTCTATTTTTCTTAAAAAAGCGGTTTTGGCAAAATAGTTGCAAAGCCTTTCTATTTTTGAACCGCTGCATGAATACCCGAATATTAATATGGTTCGCCTGCTTGCTATTGGTCAATAGCTCTTGCAACACCTCACGCTCTTACTACAAGCGCGGTGAGCGATTGCAGGAAGCTGGCTTGAGCGAAGAGGCGGCTGAGTTTTACTACCTCGCCGTAAAACGTAACCGAAAAAACGTTGATGCAACCATTGCCTTGAAGCGAGAAGGGCAGAAGATTTTGGAGAATCACCTGCAAAAATTCTACATTGCTCATGGGGCCAACGATTACAAAACGGCGGTTTATTCCTACCTGGAAGCCAAGGCTTACCATGAAAAGGTGTCGCCCTATGTGAAGCTGGAATTTCCCAATTACTACGAAAAGAATTACCTCGAATCCCGAGAAGCGTATTTAGAAATCCGTTACGATGACGCGATGGAGTTTCTTCGTGCTGAGCGATTTGATCAATCCACGGCTGTTCTTGATGAAATTATTCAACTCGATCCCTATTACAAGGATGCCAGGGAGTTAAAGGATTTTTCTGATGCAGAACCCATTTATAGAGTGGCTAACCGAGAATTTGATGCCAAACATTTTCGCAAGGCCTATGCACTCTATACAGAAGTTCTGGCCATTAGTTCCGATTACAAGGAAGCCGAATATTTCAAAAATGAATGCGTTACCCGGGGCAGGTTGACCATTGCCATTCTTCCGGTTCAGTCCAATTCAACTCAACGAAATCAGGCCCAGTTGGTTTACCGAGCCTTGCAACGGGGGTTAATTACACCCGACAATCCTTTTCGGGTCATTATTGACCGGGAAAATACGGATGAACTTATTGAAGAACAGAAGTTGGGATTAACTGGGATATTGGATGCCAATACAGCAGCGCAAACCGGTGAAATGCTGGGAGCAAAAATGCTGATATCGAGTAAACTCGTAAGCTACAAAACCTTTCATCAGGCTCCAAAAGCTTATACCCAAAATGGTTATGAGCGATACATCGTTAAGCACTACGACAAAACTACGGGGAAGACCACTCAAGAAGTGAAATACCGAAAAATTACCTACAAAGTCACAATGGGTAAGAGAAGGGTTGAATGTGAAGTAGAGGTATCGTTGATTTCTGCAGAAACAGGGGAAGTAGTGCTTTCGGAAGTTTACCAACTCAAACGCTTCGATCAATTGGAATATGCCCGTACAGAGTTGAATTACAAAAATGTGTATCCCGGCACCTGGAAGAGTAAAAGCATTGCTCGGACCGATGACAAGGTATACACCGACAGAGCCTCGAAATCGGCTTTGGATAAAAAATTCAAAACACCGGTTAGGGCACTTAGAACAGAGGCCTCTCTTTATGACGAAATGACCCGCGAAGTGGCCGCTGGATTTTCCCGAAAAATTACCCAATACGAATCCAAGTTGGAATGAAACTATTTTACCTGCTTATTCCCATATTCCTGTTAACCGCATGTACGTCCACTCAAAAAGTGACTCAACAGCCCGAGGAAATCGTTGATCCTGGACCGGAATGGGTACAGCGCAGGCCAATTGATACGGATTACTACATTGGAATTGGCCGTTCCAACAAAAAAATAAACCCTTCGGACTACGCCCAAATCGCGAAACGCAATGCCTTGCAAGATCTGGTATCGGAAATAGAAGTGAAGGTGGAATCCAACTCTTTGCTCAAACAACTGGAGACCCAGACTTCTTTTGAGGAGCGATTTCTTCAATCCGTTCGGGTTCAGTCGGCCGCAACGATCTCAGACTACGAACAAGTGGACCAATGGGAAGATGAGGGCCAGTACTATATTTATTACCGACTCAGCAAAAAGCGCTACCTGGAGCTTAAACAACAACGCATCGATCGGGCGGTGAAGCAGGCGCAAAGCCATCGTCAGGATGCCGCAACGGCTAGAAGAAATCAAGAATTGGTTCAATCTTTTCGCAGCCAGGTATTGGCGTTTAAAGCATTGGAGCCTTTTTTAAACGAGCCCATCATGGTGGATGATCCTCAGACCGGGGAGAAGCAGTATCTCGGAAACGTAGTGATGCAAGACATGAAGCAGCTGTTGCGATCCATTAAAATAACCGGCAATCAGAAGGCCATGGAATTGACTTATGGAATCGTTCCAGATCGAGAGCTGACTCAGGTAAAGGTGACGGGAGAAGGGGAGAAACCCCAAAATCAGGTGCCTTTAATTTATGATTGCAACTTGCTGTATCCAGATCGGGTAAAGGTGGAAACGCGCTTTGACGGAGTGGCTATGCCAGGTTTTAAAAGGGCCTCCCGAAGAGGAACTGCCCAGCTTGAAGTTCGAATGGATATGCAAGCCTTCTTTGCCAAAGGGGATCCCATGTATAAATTAATGATCCGGTCTTTTGACGTTCCTGAATGTCGATTTGATTTAGTGGTTCGTTCCCCTCGGGTTCAATTGAATTTGCAGGAGAAGAAATTTGGCCAAATGCCGGTTCAAAATACCTCAGGACTACGCTCGGCTTGTCAGAAGTCACTCATCGGAAACGGTATGCAATACGAAGCCGATATCAACAAGAGCGATATTGTAATCGAAGTACAAGCCGATACACGGGAAGCCGGTGAATTTCAGGGGCTTTATACGGCCATTTTGGAAGGAGAAGCCACCGTTAAATTAACCAGCACCGGTGAGGTTTTGGTCAAAGAATCCCTCAATGGAATTAAAGGAGTGGACCTCGATTATACCCGGGCTGGGGACAAGGCCTATGATGCCCTCATCAAAAAGATTGCCTACGAAGTGATTCCAAGATTGAAGCGGAAGCTTAATGGGAACTAGTGAATCTCCAATCTTCAATCTCCAATCTCGATTCTCAGATCTCTCCCGATGGCCATCGGGATCGCTTCTCTTATTCTAAAACTCCATTCCGAGAATTAGAACATCGTCTATTTGTTCGTGAATTCCTCTCCAGGAGTTGAATTGCCGCATGAGTCTTTCAGAGCCCTCTGTGATGGGGTACTGGCTCATTTCGAGTAGAATTTGACGGAAGGGAGCACTTTTGAGTCGTTTGCCCAGCTTACCACCCATTTGGTCTTGATAACCGTCAGATGCGAGGTATATGCGGTCTCCGGGTTGAATAGGAATAGTAATTTCCTGAAAGGACTTTCCGGGAACGTCAAAAAGGCCTACCGATGCCCGATTGCCTGAATAGGTGTGAACCTCGCCGTCTCTCACCAGGTACAATGGACGTTTGGCTCCGCAAAACCGGAGTGTGCGTTTCTTTTCATTGTAAAGGCACATAGCCGAATCGAAACCAGCGTTTAGGTTTTTGATTTCTTTTTCCTCGGCTTTGCCCAAGTGTTCGCCTTCGTAAGTATCACTTAGAACTTTGTCTACAAATTGAAAGATTTGACCTAAACCATCTCCCTTTTTCGCATCAGACAAACCTTTGGTGAGTTGGTAATTTACAAGAATCGACATGAGTGCTCCTGGAACTCCGTGGCCTGTACAATCCACCACAGCAAAAAGAAGTTCATCCGTATCCAGGTACTTGTACCAGAAGAAATCGCCTCCGAGGCTTTCCTTGGGTAGATTAAGAATGAAGGATTCTGGGAAATGTTCGCGGAATTCAGGTTCACCCGGTAAAATGGCTTGTTGAATTTTTTGAGCACTTTTAAAACTATCGAGAATTTCTTGAGTTTGTTGCGTAATCGTATGATAGGCTTGTTTTAACTCCTCATTCTTGCGCGTTTCTACTTCCTTGATCGACAGGGCTACCTCAATGGTAGATTTCAAGACATTGCGGCTGTAGGGTTTTAAAATATAACCCAGGGGATAAGTAGACTTGGCATTCTGCAAGGTTTCTTCATCCGCATCGGATGTAGAATAGATGACAGGTATATTATGTCGCGACAAAATTTGTTCAGCCGCTTGGATACCGTTCATTTCACCTTCCAGATAAATATCCATGAGAATGATATCAGGAATTTCCTGATTCGCTACTTCAATAGACTCTTCACCCGAACGTACAATTTGTATAACCTCAAAACCCAATTGTTCCAGCAATCGCTCTAGTAACATAGCCATGGCTGGTTCATCTTCAACAACTAAAACCCGAACCTTTTTTGTGGTCAACTCTTTAATTTTTGTTTGTTTTATACTCTAATTCTCTAAGAAGGTTTTAATCCACCAAAATAAATAGCACTCATGTTTACAAGATACTCTTTTTCAGTAATTTGCCTTCTCGTGTTCGGCTTAGTTTTTTTGGGCTGCGAGGAAAGAAGGCCGCAAGATATTCAAAATGATCTGAAGATCATTAAGACTCGAATGGATAATCAAGAGGCAGCTTGGAATGAGGGTGATTTAGAGGGATTTATGGATGCCTATTGGAAAAGTGATTCCTTGTGTTTTTTATCCAAAAACGGAAAGAGTTGCGGCTGGGAAACCGTTTATAATAATTACGTAAAGGCCTATCCCGATAAGGAGGCGATGGGGAAATTGGAGTTTGAAATTGATGAGATGAGAACCATAGGAAGGCTCCGGTATTTTGTCATTGGAAAATGGACCTTGCTACGCAGTAAAGATACCCTCGGTGGCTACTTTTCACTGGTATGGATGAAGCAAGATGGAGAGTGGGTTATCGTATTTGATCACACGAGTTAATCCTTTCCTTGCAACTGGTGAAAATCCGTTCCACTTGGGTTTTGGAATACCTCCAAATGGAAGTAAGGAGCAACAGCCAGGAGGTGGTCAAAAATATCGGCCATGATACCTTCGTAGACTACCCAGTCTTTGTTTCGGCTAAAGCAATAAACCTCAAGGGGTAGGCCTTCGGCAGTTGGGCTTAACTGACGCACCATTAAGGTGAGGTCTTGATTAATATTTGGGTTTTGAGCCAGGTATAGTTCGGTGTATTTTCGAAAGAGTCCTATGTTGGTCAGGTTCCGTCCATTTACCAAAACTTCTTTGCTCACCCCACCTTGCGTATTGAATTGTTCAATTTCAGCACTCTTCTCTTCGATATAAGGTTGAATTAACTTAATCCGTTTAAAGTCTTCGAGCATCTGCGGAGTGCACATTTGGATAGAACCAGTATGGATGTTTAATGCCCTTTTGATTCTTCGGCCGCCCGAAGTTTGCATGCCTCTCCAGTTTACGAAGGAATTGGAGATGAGCGAATAAGTAGGAACTGTGGAAATCGTGTTGTCGAAATTGATCACTTTGACCGTGCTCAGGTTAATTTCGGTAACCGTTCCATCAGCGCCATAGGCTTTAACCGTAATCCAATCGCCTACGCGAATCATGTCGTTGGAAGCCAGCTGAATACTTGCTGTAAATCCAAGTAAGGAATCCCGGAACAAAAGCAACAATACGGCCGTTGCAGCACCCAAAGCACTCAACAAATACATCGGTGAACGATCGATAATGATGGAAATGACCAAGATTATAGCCACCCCATAGTTGAGAATGGAAACCAACTGGCGGTAGGAGGTAAGAGGCTTATTTTCAAAAGCCTTACGGGTTTCCATTACATGCTGAACCGATTTCAGCAAAGCGTCGATGACCCAGGCAATGATGACTACGGAATAAACATTGGCTATTCCACGAAACAGACGAATGAGACCCGGGTATTGAGCAAATATGAAATCGTCGAAGAGATAAATGCACAGGGCTGGAATCAACAAGGAAGCCCGACGAAAAACCTTGTTTTGAGCCAGAATATCATCGTATGATGTAGGTGACTTGGCCGTGGCTTTGTTGATCAACTTGAGTAAATAGCTTCTGATAACCGTGCTAAAAAGAACGACGATGAGAAACAGGCAGCACACCAAAATAGCTGCTCGGGTAGTCGAGGCCCAAAACGGACTAAATCCCAGTGAGATAAAGTAATCGTAAATGACAAGACCAGTTTCGGAAGATCCAGCAGCGGGCATAGCGTAACATTTTGCTGCAAAATTAGACCATCGCGGCGAATCGCAGGGTCAAAAAGGGTAGGATATAGCCAGGTTCAGGTTGAGCCGGGTTCGGTAGGAGGGAGGACTACCACCGAGGTTATTGTTTTCGTAATAGGTCCGTTGCATCTCGTTGTATTGGTCTTTCGATTGCCAGATCCACCGCTCTCCACGAGGGGCTACGGGATCATGAACCTTTATACCTCCATCTAATCGAAGAATGAAGAAGCTCAAATTGACCCTTAATCCTAATCCCGAACCAATGGCAAATTCATTGTAGAATCGGTCGAAAGCGAACTCTGCTCCTGGTCGCAAGCTATCCTTTTTGAGTAGCCAAACGTTACTGGCATCGATGAAGTAGGCTCCTTCCAAGGAACCAATCAGTTGGAAACGATATTCCCAGTTGAGCTCCAGTTTCATGTCTCCAATTCGATCCACATTGACTAAGGTATCCGACATACTACCAGGTCCCATGGATCGGGCCAGCCAAGCTCGGTTGTTGTTTGCACCACCCCCGTAAAAACTCTTCTCAAAGGGGAGCACGTTTAGGTTTTGTAGCGTTACACCGACACCTCCGTAGAAACGATAAACACTTCGAGTATGGTCCGTAATCACATTGTATAATCGAATGTCGGCGTCCATTTTGAGGTATTGGGCATACCGCACTCCCAATGCGGTGTAGTAATCCGTTCCTTCCTCAAAGGATCGTCCTGTCAAATCGTGGGTAAGCCGGAGAAGGTTACCCGCTGATTCAAACATGGTTCGGAAGAAGAAGTAGTTTTCATCGTAGCTCTTTTGGTTGGTAAATTGGTAGCTCAAATTGGTCGCCGAAATCAAGTGATTTTGGTAACTGTTGATCAAGAGGGAGTTTTTGGATTCTATCAACCTTTCCTGAAACCAATCGGCTTTGTCGATACTAATGTAGGACAGATCAACAACGGCTAGCCTGAATCCGTGCCTTCGTTTGAGGAACCAGTTGTAAGCCATTACGGCAGCAAAAACATCCCGTTTATAAGCACTTCGCAGTTGGTAGTTGTATCCCAGTGAAAATGCGGTATTCGGCTTTTCATAGCCCGGGGTTTTGTTCTTCTTTTTAGGAATGAGCAGATCGGGAACCCTGAGTGTCATTTCCGCTCCGTATTCCAGGGTGTTAAAGGGTAGGTTGCTAAATTGAGATTCTTCGGAATTATCACGGAACGTATCGTTTTGAGCTTCCAATCCTCCTAGGATTTTTACTTCAAAAAGTTCTGCTCCTTTGAGTACGTTACGGTTGGTTAGTTTCACGCTTCCATTGATTCCCAGGTTACCGCCACGGTTGGTTCCTTCAGTTTCCACCGTAAAACTCTGCTTGGCGCCCGGAGACAAGTCGATAACAGCTCGCAGGTCGGTTCCATTCGGATCATCCGGATGGGGAAATACATTGATGTTGATCAATCGAAACACCTTCAGGTTAGCCAAACGATTGTAGGAATATTCAATGTCTTCCAGGCGATACAAATCACCAGGGCGGAAATACAGCGTTCTTAAAATCACATTCGGACGCATCGCATTTCCAGGGTAGTTCACAAAATTCACGCTATCCAGCAGCACGGTGTCGGCTTGGACCAATCCTTCGTTCTTGCCCGTACGGATAACCACAAACATATCTTTGATATAATACTTCTGATGGTCTCTTTGAACCACAGTGTCCTTACCTTGCTCTTCAATTTGTACAGGCTCTGGTGGATCAATCACAGTGGTAACCTTCACCCGCTCTTTCTTTACCGTTGAGTCTACTTCAAATCGGATGTATTGCTTGCCAAAATTGTAGAAGCCCTTGTTTTTCATGGCCCTTTCGATCCGATCTCGTTCATTTCGGAGCGAGGATTCATCGTAATTTTTTCCTTGAACAATGAGGCCGTTTTCAGTTACCGTTGAATCGAAGGCTACCTGAATCGAGTTACTGTGCATGGTACGAGCCAGCCTCATCACCTTGTAAGGCGGACCCGGATGAACTTCATAGGTTACGATAACCTTCTTTTTATCAATGCGTATACTGTCCTTTTTTATTTTGTATTGGTAGGCTACTGAATCAGTTACTCGAGAAAGGAAGTATCCTTTTTTCTGGAGGTACAAGTTGAGTTGTTCTTCAGATTTTCGGGTGAGAACGGAATCGTAAATAACGGGAGGTTCTCCAATTTTCTTGAGCCAGCGTCTAAACCAATTGTTCTTTTTAGCTCCGTAGGTATAGATCTGAAGGTGAAACTTGAAGGTGTTTAATAGTTTGCGATTGGGCTTTTGTTTGATAATGCTGTTTAATGCGTCCACATCTACATTATCACGAAACTCTTTTTGAACTTCCTTGTCACCCTTAACCACAAGGTTGGTTTTGTCCAGCAGGTACTCTCCTTCTTTGAGCAATTTGGTAGGTTTGCACGACTGAAGAACAGAGGCTGCCAGAATCAAAAAAAGGGCAATATGTTGAACTCGCTTCAAAGCGGCCGGAGCCATATTTGTTACTTTTGCAATAATACTGAATTAGGACCGAGCACAGGGGATGTTATCTAAAAACAAAGTCAAACTTATCCGCTCCTTACAGCAAAAAAAACACCGTCACGAACAGGGGTTATTTTTGGTGGAAGGCGAAAAAATGGTGGCCGAATTGTTGGCCGAGAATTCACCAACGGGTAAAGGAATTTACCAAATTCAGGAACTTTTGGCTGTCTCTGACTGGCTAATGGAGCATGAATCGCTAATCGAGGAGGCCTCTTTTCCCGTGGAGGAAATCAAAGCCGTTGATCTCGAAAAAATCAGTGCATTAAAAACACCTAACAAGGTTTTGGCTGTAGTTAAAATGCCACAACGAAACCTGCGTTACATGGAGGACGAAATGGTGCTTATGCTCGATGGAGTAAGGGACCCCGGCAATTTGGGGACCATTATCCGTACGGCCGATTGGTTTGGGGTTTCCGAGGTAATCTGTTCCTTAGACACGGTCGACATGTACAATCCCAAGGTGGTTCAATCTACCATGGGTTCTTTATTTAGGATTCCCGTAAGCTATCGGGAACTGACTGAGGCCATTTTCGATTTAAGAATAAACAACCCATTAAAACCCGTTTATGGAGCTACCACTCATGGTGAAAGCATTTACCAGTTGGATTTGAGTTCCAATGCTATCATTGTGCTGGGAAGCGAATCCCATGGAATCTCCGAAAACGTAGGTCATTTAATCACAAAAAAAATATCCATTCCTCGTTTTGGAGCTGGAGAGTCATTAAATGTGGCTTCCGCCGCAGCTGTTCTTTGCTCCGAATTTAAACGCCTTCAATACGTATGAGCAAACCCTTAATTCTTGTTTGCAACGATGACGGAGTAACCGCTCCGGGTATTCAATCACTCATTGAGTCTATCCGAGACTTGGGAGACTTAATTGTAGTAGCCCCTGATAAACCTCAGTCGGGTACCGGTCATGGGATTACCTTGAATGCTACCCTACGCACCCAACTTATTTCGCAGGAAGAAGGACTCACGGTTTACTCCTGTTCCGGAACTCCTGTGGATTGCATCAAACTGGCGATGTACAAATTGGTACCGCGCAAGCCAGATATCATTGTTTCTGGAATCAATCATGGAAGTAATGCCTCCATCAACGTGTTGTACTCAGGTACCATGTCTGCGGCAGTAGAGGGGGCTTTGGAAGGTGTGCCCAGTGTAGGGTTTTCGCTTCTGGATCACAGTATTGATGCAGATTTTTCAGCTTCTCGTGAAATTTCTCGAAAGATCACCAAGACTGTATTGGCGGAAGGGTTACCTAAAAATGTATGCCTCAATGTGAACATTCCCAGACTTCAACGAGACGAAATCATGGGAATCAAAATCTGCCGACAGGCCAATGGAAATTGGGAAGAAGAGTTTGAACAACGCCTCGATCCGTTCGGGAAAGAGTACTTTTGGCTGACGGGAGTGTTCAAAAACTACGATCCGGGAGAAGATACAGATATTCACGCCCTGGAAAACAACTATGTGTCCGTAGTACCGATTCAAACAGATTTGACGGCTCATAGCGCACTTTCGTCTTTAAAAAGTTGGAAGCTGAATGAAAATTAAGGATCACATTTTACTCGGAATCATTTTAGGGTTAATCATTCCACCCGCTGTGGTATATGCTTTGATTGCCTTTGCCGATCCTGATTTGGTGGAGTATTCTCCAACCTACCTGGAAAATGTTTGTTTGCTGGCCATTGGACTTAATGCTGGGGTAATGCTCCTGGTATTAAATCGATTGAAAATGGATCTCACGGGTAGAGGTATTCTGCTGGCCAACTTTGCCTACGTTATTGCATTTGTCGCCTATTTCTACGCCTCGTGAAGTACTACATCATAGCAGGTGAGGCCTCCGGAGATTTGCACGCCTCCAATTTGATTCGTGAACTGCGTCAAAAAGACCCCGAAGCCGAGTTTCGTGCCTGGGGAGGAGATTTGATGCAAGAACAGGGGGCAACCTTGGTAAAACACATCAAGGAATTGGCCTTCATGGGATTTGTGGAAGTTCTTCTCAACTTAAGAACTATTCTACGCAACATAAGGCTGTGCAAAGACGATATTGCCGAATGGAATCCCGATGTGCTGATTCTAGTGGATTACCCTGGGTTTAACCTAAGAATTGCGCGCTGGGCCCGCAAAAACGGACGAAAAGTATTTTACTACATCTCACCTCAGATCTGGGCCTGGAAGCAAAATCGAGCCTACAAAATCAAGGAAGATGTAGAGAAGATGTACGTGATTCTGCCCTTTGAAAAAGATTTTTACCGCCGATTTGATATGGAGGTAGATTTCGTCGGGCACCCACTTTTGGATGCCGTCAAACAATTTAGGGATCAACGAATGCCCACCGAGGCCTTTCGACAAACGTACGGGCTTTCGGATAAGCCCATCGTGGCTCTTCTTCCTGGAAGTAGAAAGCAGGAAATCAGTAAGATGCTTCCACTTTTTGCTCAAATGCAAGATCGCTTTTCGGACTATCAATTTGTTTTGGCTGGAGCGCCTTCGCAGACCAAAGAGTACTACGAATCCGTATTGGGCGGAAAGAAGATTCCGATCATTTCCGGAGAAACCTACCGCCTACTGATGCACGCCGAGGCTGCCTTGGTAAGTAGTGGTACTGCCACCTTAGAAACGGCCTTGTTTAATGTGCCTGAGGTGGTTTGCTACAAAGGAGGCTGGTTGAGCTATTACATTGCCCGAATGTTGGTTAAGGTGTCGTACATCTCCCTGGTAAACCTGATTGTAGATCGGGAAATTGTGAAGGAACTCATTCAGGGAGAATTGAATTCGAAGAACCTGGAAACCGAACTCACCGCCGTGTTACCCGGTGGAAACAAACGCGATCAACTGCTCAAGGATTACGAAGAACTGCGTGAAAAACTGGGCGGTAGCGGTGCATCCGAAATTACTGCAAGTCGGATGTTGAAAACTCTGAAAGGCTAATTCAGAATTCCCTGAACAGGCCTTTATTTTTGTTTTCCAATGGAGAGATTGACTATCATAGCTTTACTGGTTTTGATGTCTCACCCACTCTTGGCTGTCCGGGAAGTGGTAAACGTAGGCATCTTTTGGGGAAACAGACCTTCCGCATCTCTAATAACCATCGATCGGGGAAATTATGATCTGATAGGGGATGGCCAGGTAGTGAAGACCTTAGGAGGAAATCAAACCTTTGTAGCCCGTGTAGAGGGTGAGAAGGTGCAGTTAACCTCGGGAGGAAAGTCTCTCGGTGCATTTAGAAAAGTGCAACTCAAAAGAAAGGAATGGGGCGCCTGCTTCCGATTCAAGGGGGTGACTCCGAAAACAGAAAGTCGCACCTACAACGATAACCTTCGCATTACCGCCTACAAAAACCGCTTAAAACTCGTCAACGATGTTTACATCGAGCATTACATTGCCGGGGTAGTGGAAGCTGAATCGGGAACAAAGGAAACCTTTGAATACTATAAGGTGCAGGCAATTATTGCCAGAACTTATGTACTGAGTAACTTGAACAAGTTTTCCAATTTCGGATTCAACGTATGCGATCGCGTGAATAGCCAGGTGTACAAAGGAAAAAGTAAAGGAAATCCGGAGATCGTAAGAGCCGTTAATGCCACACGAGGATTGGTTTTGGTGGACAGCGATATCAACCTTATTCAGGCCGTATTTCATTCCAATTCCGGTGGTCAAACGGTTAACTCGGAAGATGCCTGGTCGCAACCGGTAGGTTACCTAAGATCGGTTTCAGATACCTTTAGCTTGGACATGCCTCACTACCTTTGGCAAACGTCTTTGGAGAAAGAGAAGTGGTTGAACTACATGGCTAAAAAATGGAATGTTTCGCTGAGCGATACTTCAGCCACCGAGCAGCTTTTGAATTACAGTCCAAACATCCGTCAGGCCAATTTGGAGGTTGCTGGAAAATCCATTCCGCTAAAGACTATTCGCAAAGATTGGAGCTTGAAATCTACCTACTTTACCGTGACTGAATCAGATGGTTATGTGAATATTAGTGGGAAGGGATACGGCCATGGTGTAGGACTAAGCCAGGAAGGAGCAATGCGTATGGCAGAGCTGGGCTATCCTTACAACAAGATTCTTCATTACTACTACAAAGACACCCACTTGATCCACCTTTCAGCCTTGGATTTCTTTCGGGAAGACTAGGTTTTGAATCTTGAATCCTGAATCCTGAATCCTGAATCCTGAATCCTGAACCTCGAATCTCGAATCTCCAGATTGATTTAGAGTGGAGGTTCTAATAACAATGCCTCTACCAAGCTAAGAGTACATTTAGAAGGGGGCGTTCAATTCCAAAGTTCAAGATTACCTTCGGTGATCGCTTCGATAGTTATCTGAGCTCTGAGTTGGAGATTGAAATTTCAAAATTGTTTAGATTTGGGTATGTCGACCATCAACCGACACCTTAGAACCAAACCCTTTGTTCGTATTCTGGCTTTTATGATTCCCGGGGTAGTGCTGGGATATGTCTTTGAACACGGGGTGGATTCTACTTGGCTTGATCCAGGTTATCTTCTTTATGCTTCCTATTTAATTCTCGGTTTAATCGCCATTCCTTTGATCCTAGAGCGCTTTGTAGCCTGGACATTTCGCTTTCGCTGGTGGTTTGGAACCTTGGTCGCTTCTTGGTTTTTTGTGCTGGGGTTTGCTTTGTTCCTGCAAAATCGTATTCCGCATTGGGAAAATAAGGCCATCGCCTTCGATGATTTTAAGGGACGTTCGGCTGTATTTGTCATTGATCAGTTTCGCGAAATTGATGTCCATCGCTACAAATACCAGGTGCACTGTCTTTCAGCTGCTCGTGTTCCCGATGGAGTGGAGGGACTATCTGGTTTTCTGTTTCTCGATCGGTCTTTTTGCCCTGGCGATACGGTCATGACTAAGGGGAGTTTTCAAAATCTGAGAAGTATGACCCACCCTTCGCTTCTGGATTTTCGAGAGGTGTTTTACGAAAAAGGATTTTACTTCGATTTCTACGGACATCAGAGCATCCCACTTGGTTATGGGGCTTTTACATTTGACAATCCCGCCTTTTGGCGTCACAGCTTAGCCCAACGTCTGGAGGGGTTACTCAACGAGGAATCGTCTGCCTTAATTAAGGCTATGCTTCTTGGTGATAAATCCGGGTTGGATAAAGAACTTCGTGCTTCTTACGCCGCTTCCGGAGCCATGCATGTTTTGGCCGTTTCGGGTCTTCATGTGGGGTTGATATTCTTGGTTTTGTTTCAAGTGACAAGCTGGTTTTTTCAAGGAAAAAGTCGGGCCTTATCTTCGCTATTGCCTGTTGCAGGAATTCAAATTTACGCCATGCTTACAGGATTTGTGCCCTCGGTTTTTCGGGCATCTTCCATGATCTCGTTGTATGTAATCGGTAAATACCTGCAGCGTCGTGCCGATGTAATCAATATCATTTGTGGAGCAGCATTTATCATGCTTTTGGTCAATCCAACTCAGCTTTTTCAAGTGTCCTTTCAATTGTCATTTGCCGCACTAACGGGTATCGTTTGGGTGTTTCCAAAAATTAGGAAGTTGTGGTCGCCAAAGAATCAGGTAACTGCCTACATCTGGGACTTGTTGGCTTTGTCTCTGGCAGCCCAATTGGCCACCTTTCCGCTTGGGCTTTATTATTTCCATCAATTTCCCTTTTGGTTCTTGTTATCCAATCTTGTGGTTGTGCCAGGTGCTTTTTTGATCATTACTGGGAGCTTGTTGCTACTCGCTGTATCTCCTTTTGAATCCCTTGCTGTTTATGTGGCTTGGTGTATGGAGGTTTTGATTCATACCGTAAATGCACTGGTCTCCTGGATTGATAGTCTACCACCCGGGGCGATCCAAGGAGTACACATTCAGGCTTGGGACGTGGCCCTGTTGTACTTTCTCATTTGGGCGTTGTTAGAAATAGGATTTCAACAAAAGTTCAAACGCGTTTATCCCGCTTTGGCAACAGTTCTCTTGCTTTTTGTGTCTTCGACGTATAGCGAATGGAGCAGGCAGAACAGGCGAGGAATTTTGGTTTATAATCATACTCGGCCCATGGTTGAAGTTTTTCAAGGCAAGCATTCGGTTGTAATTACCTCAGAAAAGTATACTTCCAGAATTGCTTTTGCCCGCCAGGGGTGGGTTGAAATGCAGGGCATTGAAAATACCGTAATTCTACCTCATGATACCAGTTGGAGCAATGGATGGGTTACCCTGAATGATGGGTCGGCACAACTGCTGGACGAATTGTGGAACTTGCATCTAACTTCTACCGACGATACTCATGGAATGGATCGAGTGGTTACTTCAGCCAGAAATTATTCTATAGCTCAGGGCAGACCAGGGGATTGGCTGTTTTTCGGAAACCCAAAACGGGGGAAACCAATTGATGAAAACCTTGGACATTGGCTTTCAAGAGAAGGTTATCTTTTGATTGAGAAGTAGATCAGGAAGTTTGATTTAGGCCCAATTCGGCACCTTTTCGAAGCATGAATTCACGTGCAGCCTGGTATTCGTTCGGAATTTCTCCGTCCAAAATGGCATCTTTAATCGCGTTTTTGATCAATCCGATTTCCTTGCAAGGACGTAAGTTGAAGGTACTGATGATTTCATCTCCACTAATAGGTGGCTGAAAATTCCGAATCTTATCTTTCTCTTCAATGGCCTTAAGCTTGCCACGAACTTCCTTAAAGTTGTTGCGGTAGCGTTTTACCCGATTTGCATTTTTGGAAGTAATATCAGCCTCTACCAAGGTCATAAGGCTATCAATATCGTCTCCAGCATCAAAGAGTAGCCTTCTTACGGCGCTATCAGTAGTATCGTCCGAGGTAAGTGCTGCCGGGCGAGAACTCAGCATGACCATTTTCTGAACGAATCTCATTTTGTCATTCAGCGGCATGCGCAATCGTTTGAATACCCGCGGTACCATTTTCGATCCGATAAATTCATGGCCGTGAAAGGTCCAGCCTACCTGATCGTCAAATCTTTTGGTTACAGGTTTGCCAATGTCATGGAGTAGGGCAGCCCAACGCAACCACAGGTCTTGGGTATTCTCACTGATGTTATCCACCACCTCAATCGTATGGTAGAAATTGTCTTTGTGAGACTGACCATCAATCTCTTCAACGCCTTGCAAAGCTTGAATTTCAGGTAAAATGATGGCCAATAGCCCCGTTTTGTACAAGTAATCGAAGCCTATAGAAGGGTTTGGAGCAGCCAGAATCTTATTGAGTTCGTCCGCAATTCTTTCTTGACTTATGATTTGAATGCGCTCCTTGTTTCTGGAAATTGCTTCCAGGGATTCTTTTTCAATGCCAAAGTGCAATTGAGTGGCAAAACGGATGGCCCGCATCATTCGCAAAGGATCGTCGGAGTACGTCTGGTCTGGAGCCAAGGGGGTTTTAATTCGCTTTTCGTCCAAGTCCTTCAGGCCATCAAAAGGATCAATTACCTCTCCATAATTCTCTTCCTGAAGAGAAATGGACATCGCGTTGATCGTAAAATCACGCCGTTTTTGATCGTCTTCAATGGTTCCATCTTCAACAATGGGTTTTCGACTTCCACGGCGATATGACTCTTTGCGGGCACCTACAAATTCAATTTCGTATTTCTTCCACTTGATCATGGCAGTACCGAAATTCTTAAAAACGGTGAGTGAGTTTTCCAGATTCAACTCTTTGGCCACATCGCTTGCCAAGTCGATACCGCTGCCCAAAGTAACAAAGTCGATATCCTTAATGGGGCGTTGCAACAACGTGTCACGAACGAAACCTCCAACTGCATAAACTGGTGTTTGGCGTTTGGCCGCAACCTTTGCAATGGTTTCAAAAATGGGTAAATCCAGTTTTTCCTTCAGGTTCATTCTTTACTTCCTTAGAATCTTAATCTCTCCGTTTAACTCCAGTTTAATCACCGATGAGGCTTTTCCCGTTCCCCCGCCAAGGCCGGGCAAATTTACCACATAATCTACCCCAGTCAATAGGGAAGAGGAAATCTCCTCTTTTAGCCTCGGAGAGGGCTCTCCACTTATATTGGCAGAGGTTGATATGAGCGGCCGATTTAGCCGATGTACCAGTTTATGCGCAAAACCTTCTTTAACCAGGCGAATTCCAGCAGATCCATCTTCAGCGATCGCTTCAGAGGCAATCCAACGAGCCTGTGGATAAACGACAGTCATGGGATCAACAGATTCATCCAACAAATCCCAGGCAATAGAAGGCACTTCTGTTACACAGCGATTGAGCAAGGCATCCGAACTTACCAAGGAAATTAAGCTTTTCGAATCTGCGCGCTGCTTCAGTTCAAAAACCTTTTTTACCGCTTCTGAATTGGTGGCATCACAACCCAGTCCCCAAATGGTATCGGTAGGATATATGATTAACCCGCCGTCCTGTAAAACCTGGACAGCCTCATAAATGATTTCTTTTTCTGTCATACGGCAAATTTCTTAACCGGTAGGGTAGTAGCGCATTTGAAATGTTGCTGGGGACACTCCTTTTTTCCGTGTAATCCGCACGGGCGGCAATCGAGTTTTTCTTCCGTTTCCGCCACCTTGCCTTGGGTGCCCGACGGCCCGAATCCAAACCGGGGAACGGTGGAACAGAAAAAGGCTGTTACTGGAGCATCTACCGAAGAAGCCAAATGCAGGGGAGCACTGTCGTTCACGTAATTCATGGTGGCTTTTTGCATCAAAGCCGTTGATTCCATCAGACTCAACTCTCCCGCCAAATTAATGGCCCGATCCTCAATTCCAGCTCGGTCTATAATAACCTGAGCGGTATCCCGGTCTTGCGGGGCACCGATAAAATGAACCTTCAAATCTGGATTCAGCGAAGCGATTAACTCCGCCCACTTTTCAGTAGGAAGTTGTTTGGTAAACCATACCGAGGCCGGCGCAATCACCACATAAGGATCGTTTTGATAGGCTTGCACTTTTTGTACATGCTTCTCAGTGGGGTATAAGCGGGGAGGAAGCGGTTTCTCGTCCGTCCAGGGCTGTATCAATTCTTGATTTCGTTCTATTTCGTGTTTACCATTTCCAATTTCATGCTTCACCTTGCGGGTGTAGGAAAAAGAAAAGGGGTTTTTGGCAAAGCCACTGCGCTCTTTGGCTTGAGAAGTCCAGGTCAAATAACCCGATGCTGCAAAACGGTGTACGTTCACCACCAAGTCGTACGATTGAGCTTTAATTTCCCGGGAAAGTTTGAGTAGGTTACTGTATTTTCCAGATTGCTTGTCCCAAACCCACACCCGATTCAAAAAGGGATGCCCATCGAGAAGAGCCTCGTTGCCTTTCCGAACTAAAAAATCGATGGAGGCACTTGGGTAAAATTGGTGGAGCTTTTCAACTACCGAAGTAGCCAGGATAACATCTCCTATAAATGAGGTTTGTATGACCAGTATCCGGTTCATAAACCTACACCGCCACGTCGTATTCGCGCAGAGCGTTGTTCAATGAAGTTTTCTTATCTGTACTTTCTTTACGGGTTCCAATGATCAATGCACAAGGCACCTGGTATTCTCCGGCTGGAAAACGCTTAGGCATTGTGCCAGGAATAACCACAGAACGGGCAGGAACATAGCCACGGTATTCTTTAGGCTCATCACCGCTTACATCAATGATCTTTGTACTGGCGGTTAGCACAACGTTGGCGCCCAACACAGCTTCTCTTTCTACACGTACGCCTTCTACTACAATACAACGGGATCCAATAAATGCATTGTCTTCAATAATTACCGGAGCGGCTTGAAGAGGTTCCAATACTCCGCCAATTCCAACCCCACCGCTGAGGTGAACGTTTTTTCCAATTTGTGCACAAGATCCTACTGTAGCCCAGGTATCCACCATAGACCCTGAATCTACATAAGCACCAATGTTGACGTAAGAAGGCATCATGATAACATCAGGTGCCACGTATGAACCATAGCGAGCAATGGCATGAGGGACAACCCGAACACCTTTTTCCTTGTAGTTCGTTTTGAGAGCGATTTTGTCGTGAAATTCAAAGGGACCTACTTCAATGGTCTCCATTTTTTGAATTGGAAAATACATGACCACGGCTTTTTTAACCCATTCGTTCACTTCCCAACCAGATTCGGTAGGGGAGGCGCAACGCAGTTTTCCGTTGTCAATTTGATCCACTACGGCACGAATAGCCTCTTGTACTTCCACTTCTTTTAGCAGCTCCCGGTTCTCCCAGGCCTTTTCAATAATTTCTCTCATGCTCATTCTTCGGTTCTGCATTCCAAGCGTCGGAATACGGTTCCATTTTCCTGCGCAAAAGTAGGATATTGTCACCTTCTGATCGAATGCCGTTTTCTTCCTAATTTTGCAACCGGAAATATGGGACGAATTGTAGCGATAGATTATGGAACCAAACGCGTCGGAATTGCGGCTACTGATCCTTTAAAGATCATTGCCAGCGGATTGACCACGGTTCCTGCCGAACAGGCTGTAAAATTTTTGACGGACTACGCTCGGCAGGAAGAAGTAGAGGCCTTGGTTATCGGATTACCGCTTCGATTGAATGATGAACTCTCGGAAGTTGAAAAAGACATTCAAAAATTCATCCAGAGGCTTAAGAAAGAATTACCTGAGCTGCCCATACATCGACAAGATGAAAGATATACCTCCAAAATGGCCATGGAAACCATGGTAGCTGGGGGTGTGAAGAAAAAGAATCGACGAAAAAAAGAATTACTGGATCAGGTAAGTGCTACGCTTATTTTACAAGCTTACCTGGAAGCAAATAACGGCTTATGATATTACCCATTTACGCGTATGGTCATCCTGTTTTGAGGCAGGAGTGCGAGGAAATCAAGGAAAACTCGAGTGAGTTAAAACCTTTGCTCGACAATATGTTTGAAACCATGTATGCGGCCCATGGTGTGGGATTGGCAGCACCACAGGTAGGGAAAGCGCTTCGCTTGTTCATTGTGGATGGTACGCCATATGCTGATGATTACAAGGATGGAAAGTCGGAAGAAGATCAGCGGGAGTACAAAACCTTGAAGACCTTTAAAAAGGCATTTATTAACCCCATTATCGTAGAAGAAGATGGTGATGAGTGGCCCTTTGAGGAAGGTTGTTTGAGCATTCCAGATATTCGGGCCGATGTAGATCGTCCGGAAAGAGTGGTGATTGAGTATTACAACGAGAAATGGGAATTGGTAGAAGAGGAGTACTACGGTATGGCTGCTCGTATTATTCAACATGAGTACGACCACATCGAAGGAGTGCTATTTACCGACCATATCAATCCGCTTAGAAAACGTCTACTTCAGCGAAAGCTCAACAACATTAAAAAAGGTAATATTGACCCCAAGTACAAAATGAGGTTCCCCAAATGATGATGATTAGAATTATTGGAATCGCCCTGTTTGCGGCATTGTTTGCTGCATGCGGCACTTCAACTACCCCTGAGTCAACCGAGAAAGACAGCGAGATTTTAAAGAAGGAGGCCATCGCTTCCATCAAAGATCAGGAGTCGAAATTATTGAATTCAGTTTCGGGCCAAATTGATGTCAATCAAGCCAATAAGGTGGTGAGTTTATACATCCAGTTTGCCAATAACAATGCCGATGATGAAAACGCTCCTGAGTTTTTGTTCAAGGCGGCTGAAGTGTGCATGGGAATCAGCGCCTTCGACCGTTCGATCAACATTCTTAAGAACTTCGATCGCGATTACGGAAACCACGAAAAGGCGGTAGATGCGCTCTATTTGACCGCTTTTATCTACGACAATTACTTGAATCAGAAGGGAATGGCGGAAACGAAGTACCGTGAATTAATTCAACGCTTTCCACGCCACGAATACGCCATTCAGGCTCAGGCATCTATCAAAAACCTTCACATGACCGATGAAGAGTTAATTGAGAGGTTTGAGCAGATGAATAAGGAAGATTCTTTGCCAGGGTAATAAGGCTTTCCTTTAGGAAGTTTAGCTTTTTCTTCAATTTTTAGAACCCCATCCATTTGCAGTTCATGGTAGAAAATTATACCGTGATATAGGAATTATTGGTCTTTATGAAGTTGATCAGGGGGTAATGATTAATGTTCCTATTTTTATTCATTGCTTAATTGTAAATACGACGCTCTCAGATGATTGTGTTGTATTTATAAAAGATCGAATATTAACCAAAACTGACAGAATGGAAAGAACCAGTATTATCTAAAAAGGTAATCGACCAGTAGTTTATCCTCATCTTTTTATCCGAACAATTTTAATGAATTTGAATCAAACGGAATTTCAAATTTATTGGCCACCACGGTTTTCTGCAATCAACAATTTGATTTAAAACCAGTAATTCTCCTTTTCCTGCATAACCGGCAGCGCTCTAATTGAATTTTCTTAATTATAGCTATTGATCTATGAAACCAATAACCACAGGCACGCTTGGTGTCTTTATATTTCTAATTTTTAGTTACCAAAACCTAATTGGACAATGTCCGGAATTTTATCTGGAATCTAATTTGATCAATGATTACAAAACGTCAGGTCAAAATTTTTCAATCAGTGTTATTACCGATGGCTCAGCCCCAGTAACCAATTATGTGTTGACTCCTCCCGCTGGTCAGGGGCCTCCAATAAGTCAAAGCGGATCTTCTTTCACTAACCTCACAGCTACTGGTACCTACAGCGTACATGTGATAGGCTCAAACTGTACGACCGCCGTTCACACTATTGATATTTTAGATGGTACCGCTCCGACAGGAGCTTTTTATACGCCTGATTATTATTGGACGTTCGAAGCCCCCAACACACCTTTAGGTATGATTGGAGGTACAAATTACACCTCTACGGATATGTATACGAGTATCAACCAACCTGCTGAGATTACTCGTTTTCCTATTGGTGACAAGAACTATTCTTCTTTTTCTGGGGGGCAAGTAGGCGATTTTATTTCTATCGATTTGTTGGATGGAGCGAAGCCAAATGGTGTAATTGTAAAACCCAACCATCAGGATGTTTCCGCATTAACTTTTCAATTTTTGGTTAGATTGGATGAGGATGCCGAAACCATTCACTTTCAGCGTAGTGGCCATGGTGGCGCTCCTGCGGTGAGGTTATTAATAACATCTACAGCGATTTCTATTGATTTGTTTTATGGGCCCAATTACTCCAAATTTCGGCATTTGGCTTTTGATTTAAACGGGGTGGATAGGAAAAACTGGAATTACTATTCAGATGGAGAGTGGCACCATATAGCAGTTACTTCAGATTTACAGCGCGGATTACATAAATTGTTCGTGGATGGGATTTCTCCGGATGAATTCCAATTTTTTGTCATGCCAGAATTTGGTGATGTTTTTGAAGGTAGAACCGGCACTACCGATTGGGTAATTCGGCCAGAAAATAGTCATGGTAAATATGAGTTAGGAGATTTCGATGAATACGCCATTACCTTGGGGCAGGCCCTGCCAGCTGCTGTGATATACCAAAATTACCTCGATGCCATAAATATTGGGAAACACTATTCATTTGAAGATAATATTGCTCATACCGCGATACCCAATGGTCCCGATTTAACCGGGTTTTTGGATGAAAATGAATTTCCAATTGGTTATGTGACAAGTGCGAAAGCTTCGGCCATTGGTTTACCTCATCCTATTGATCAAATTAATGATGCACCAAAACCTAGATATTTACCTGGGAATACCTTATTGAGAAATTATCCATTTGTAAGCTATGTGAAATTTGGTGGTCAGCTAACCTATGCTAGTACCACTCAATCTCAGGTAAACGGTATTGAGCTCAATGAAGAACTTTCCAAGAATTGGAATTATTATTCTCAGATATCGGCGCAGTACTTTGGCTCGAATTTTCCAATGTTGGGGTTGGATGATTTTGCTAATTCCAATGTTGACATTCCTGTTGGTTTAACGGTTTATGCCAATCAAACCTCACTTGACAAAGTTAATGGTAGTCCCACCAAATGGGGAAGAATAAGCCAATCAACTTTGGCTGATCATTTTTATATGAGAAATTCCCCTACTACCTTATCTTCAGTATTTCACCCTCTTGAGTTTCAAAGAATGGCTCGGAACTTTGGGATGTCGGCAGCCAGATCATTGGAAGATGGTAGATTGAGTCCTTTAAAACGACCAATAGATCAGATTACGGATAATGGAGAGGTCAGGCCAAATGCGACCGAATGGTCAAATTTGATGGGATTTAATTCGGATGTTTCAGCACATTGTGCGTCAGCAACGGGTGGAAACAATAACGCTTGTTACTCTCAAATGAAAACCGATTTAAGAAGGGCATATAGAGATGAGTTTATGAATAATTCATATTTTCAAAGTGCGGGAACCAGATATTCCTACTATTCTATAGACGGTCAGGGAGGACATAGTGCTTGGAATGTCGATGACTGGGAGGAATTGAAACAGATAAACTTTAGCGAAAATGGAAACGTACATTCAACGCCAGATTTCTATCCTCTAAGACCAGGTTTTTGGCACAGAAATCAGCCAGGTAATAATTCGTTCAGCTGGATTGAGAACGCAAGGCAAACTGAGCTTTCATTTGGTGATAACCTTTTTAGCCCATTTGTATGTGCCGGTTGGAGAATGGATCCTACTCCAAATATCCGTCCTGGACAATTTTTAGGATTGTTGAAATTGTTGAACAATTATGGGGCGGAATTCTTCTATTCCAGTTATTTCGTGGATCAAGATATGGGAGGTAGTCCTCAGCCAAATCAAGACCCAAGGCATTGGACCTGGCAGTTTTTAATGCCCTCTTATGCTCAGGCAATTGCCTCTCGATACGAATACATCCTAAGGGATGGAGTGTTGCTGACCGATCAGCATTTAACCTACCCAGACGGAAATCCTCATCACCGGATAAAAGGCGGGAGTAACGTTTATAACTTGGTTAGGAAATGGGAAAATCCGGGTAATTCTGCGGATGTTCATTATGTTATAAGCACTGCACATATGCCCATTTCTAACTATCAAGAACCTGGTGGAAGCTCCTATGACAAGATTGTTACCATGGAAGATATGGATGGGCTAAACGTTTCATTGGAAACCAGAAAGCAGGGGAGTGTCTATTTGTTCAGATATGATCCCCAATCCTTTACCGAGCCAGTTTTCATCCAATTGGATTCCTGGCATGAAGACATTCATCCAACTCGGTGGAGTGATGACTTGGTTTTTGAAGCCGAACTGGCGGATGAACTGATGGGTAACTCTACAAATACTTTGGACCCAACATTTCTGGACATTCGAACTCGAATCCCCGATAATAGTGATCCAGGAAATGTATTCGGTTTACCAGTGAATCCCAATGGGAATATGACATTTACTGATTATACAACCTTTACCACTTTTTCAAATCATCAATTTAATATGTCCTTAAGCAATTGGAATTATACTCAACAAGGACCTTCTCTAGCGTATAACTTTCATGTAACTCCAGACAACGGAGCAGGGGCAGATGATTTTCTTTTTGCGGTGAGGGCAAGGGTCAAGGAAGGGCACGAATTTGACCAATCATCTATATTCATTAAAGTCATTTCGACAGATAAAAATGAAGTCATTTACTCCGATGAAATTGTCTGTATTTCAGGATATGCCTGGATGTGGTATACCCAGGGAGTTTGTGATTTGGCTGAAATGAGTCTTCCGGAAGGAAATTACCGAATAGAACTACAGCCGGGGTCCGAAATGGTCGATATTGATCAATTTATGTTGGATAGAAATGGAGATTTTGTTTTTCCGGCAGCGGAGATTCCGGCTCCTTGCACTAAGGACATGACCCTAGCTGATTTTGTTCCCGATTTTGAAATAGTTAGTACTTGTACAGGCGATGTTGAGTTTGTGAATACATCTGGTGGGCTTGTTGGTTATCCTTGTTTAATTGATGTAAAATACAACTGGGAGTTTGCCGGAGAAACTACCGGGCCTGGTTATGCCAATTCAATGATAAATAATAATCAATTTTATGAGGGAACATTTAGTAATCCAAAATATAAGGTTCAGGTTGCTGCGGGTTCCTATTCGGTTACCTTATGGGCCATCGTGACTATAGATTTGTCCGGTATTCAAACAACGCATACTTACTCTCAGATTAAAAACATTACCGTTTTAGATAGGCCTGTAATCCAGTCTATTACGCCAACGACCAATGTTTGTATAGGAGATGAGACGACGCTAACTGTTAGCGCCACAGGAAACGGAAACTTGAATTATTCTTGGTGGCCTTCATTGACTACTCACCAGAGTAATTCTGCCACTACTACTGTGGAGCCAATGACTGCTGGTCAGGAGACATATTCGGTTACCGTTACCGATGCTAACGGTTGTGAGGCTCAAGATGAGGTTTTGGTAATTACTGGGGCCAATGTCTCCAACTGGAGTATATATATTAATGGTGTTCAGGCGAATAGTGCAGTTAGCTGCAATGGAAATGCTCAAGCTAAAACCATTGAAGTAGTCGGAGCTCCGGGAACGGCCACTTTTGAATGGTACCCTGAAGATCAGTTAACTTGTAGCCCTTGTACAACGAGCCAGGTGACCACATTGACAGAATCCAGTATTTATCGTGTGAGGGTTACTGAACAAAATGGATGTTCTGCGGTTGATTACGTTGCCTATGAAGTGTTTCCTGGTTCACCTTGTAAAACTTCTCCATCGGGAGAGGAAGAAGTACTTAATGACAGTGAGAATATTCAATTGTATCCTAATCCCAATAATGGGCAATTTCAACTTCGCCTGTTTGGAGAATATGCTGGACAATCGTTTGGCGTTGAGGTAATGGATTACTCCGGGAAAACGCTTCAAATCTTCGAAGAACGAATATTTGATGAAATGCAGATTAATCTATTGGAAGAGCCAAGCGGAATTTATTTTGTAAGGGTATTTAATCAGGAAGTCAATGAAGTGATTTCAGTGATTAAGCAATACTAAATTAATTGGGCTGAAAGCCAAAAATGAAAGGGGGTGCCTCGAGTAGGTAGCCCCTTTTTTAATACCGCACAATCTCAAACCCAGAACCTCCTTTAGGTTCCACCTGATCGAGCTGAATACGATCTACTCGTGCATGTTCTGGTCCATGGTGAGCCCAAGTGATGAGGGCTAAGCAAGACTCGAAAGGTCCTTCAAAGGCCATAATCACAGATCCGTCGGGTTCATTTTTTACCCAGCCGGTTAGGCCCAGTTTTAGGGCTTCCACTTGGGTAGACTTTCGGTACCAAACGCCCTGAACTTTTCCATAAACCTGTACTTGAAATCGGTAGTTCATTAGTCTCCTATAATAGTAGCAACCAGTTTACGGGCGCCTCCCTGATTTCTGAATTCACATAAGTAAATGCCCTGCCAGGTTCCCAGGTTGAGTTGTTTTTTCGCAATCGGAAGGCTTACGGATACTCCAACCAGACTCGATTTAATGTGAGCCGGCATGTCATCCGGACCTTCGTATACGTGCCTATAGAAAGGCTCGTCTTCCCGGATTAGTTGATCCAGCGAAGTTTCCATATCGGTCCTTACGGTGGGGTCCGCATTTTCATTAATCGTGATTCCACATGAAGTATGTTTTACAAACAAATGCAGAAGGCCTGTTTCAGGTAGAGGAGGAAGCTGTTCGGTAATAAATCCGGTTACCAGATGGATTCCTCTGGGCAAGGGGGAAGTTGAAATTCTACTTGCGTAGTCATGGGTGGATGTGTTTGAACTGCTAATGTAACCCATTTATGCTGGTATCTTCCTAGGAAGATCACTCCATTTTACGAGGGATTCAGCTCATTTGAGGAGCCGTCTGATAACTTCCGGTTGAAGCCTATTCTATCTTTCCACTTGATTCTTAAGGGCTTGGTTCATGGCCTGAAATCCTTGCTCGGTATTTTTTCCTATCCATCGCAGCATCAGCGAGGCCAAAATTCCGGTAAAATATTCACCTTGTTCAAGTAGAGTAGAGCCGTCTTGCTGGGCGGTAAGCTTGAAGTAATGACGACCGTCAAATAACCCAGGAACAAATAGATTTCCCAACCACTCGAAGTATTTTCCTTCTTCTACTTGAGTCACCTTCGGTTTAAAAGTCATCTGCTGTTCGCCATTTTTCATGGTATTGATCAATACGTTTCCTTTTGTGACCTGACCTTTGGATTCTATAATAAAGGGATTCCAATCTTTGTACTTCTCTAATTGGCTTAGCGTTTCCCACACTTTTTCTGTACTCGCTTCAATCTGGATAAAAGTTTCAATCTTTTTCATCTTGTTTGTTTTTGTTGATCCAAAAGTACCGGAGCCCCCTGTGGATGAACCGGTCACAAACGCCAAGGTGTTGACATTTTGCGACAAGGGGTTAAAGGCCTATTTTTGAACTATGGCTTTTAATGCTCGATTTATTCGAAACATCATTCTCGTGGCTGCCGATCAGGGAGCAAGTGTGCCATTGTTGGTGGAACCTATTGGAATGACCTTGAGCGAAATGAACCAACCTGATCAACCCGTGGAATTTGAAGCCTACAACCAAATGATGGAACGGGCTCTGGAACAAACCAACAACCCTCAGTTTGGAATTTCGGTAAGTCGGGGACTTCATTTATCCACGGCAGGATTGGTGTTGCAACTCATGCAATCAAGTTCTAGCATTCGTGAGGCCCTGGAACAAGTTTGTGCTTTCTATCAATTGGGATGCAGCTCACTTCCCATGAAACTGGAGGGTAATGTGCTAAAAATAAGCTGTGATAAACTTTGGCGCAATCATTCCGAACGAGCTTATCAGCAAACGCTGGAAGGAGCCATCCTATTTCTACTCAAGGCCTTTGATACCTTGACCCATCAGCAACAAAGACCCAAGCGCATTACATTGGATTATCCCTTAGCCAATCGTGAAGCCTTGGAGCGCAGTTTTCAATGCAGCGTTGCCACTGGGGGAGAGGTGAACTTAGATTTTCAACCTGGAAGTTTGGATCAGGTTATCGAAACGGCGGATCAAGAAATGCTTCAAAATCTGGTGGCATTTGCAGAGCGGAAATTGGCAAAAATGAATCCAACGAAAAGTTGGACCGACCGGGTAAATCGATTGCTGCTGCAACATTTACCTGAAAGTTTGAATCAGGATCAGGTGGCTTCTATGCTGGCTCTTTCCCCACGAGGCCTTCAGCGCCATTTAAAAGAGGAAGGGGCCCAGTTTCGTAGACTCTCAGAAAACAACAAAATGGAATTTGCCCGAATTCATTTAAAAACAAAAGCAGGGTCGGTCAAAGAATTATCCTACGTATTAGGCTATTCCGAAACCAGCGCATTTTCAAGAGCTTTTAAACGGCACTTTCAGGAAAGTCCAGCTCAATTTATTCAAGCTAACGATTGATTACCACCGGATAACTCAAAGTAGTATGCCCTGTGGATATTTGAATGAGGTAGTAGCCCTTGTTCAAAGAATACGTGTCCATGAAATAGTCTTGATCCGAAGTGGAGGTCAGTTCCAGATCGTTTAGGATGGAGGAGCCGAGTACAGAATGAAACTGGACGTGAGGTTTATGATCCGGAATTGTGGGGAAGTGAAGCCAGATTCCGCCTCGTTCTTGTTGGATAAGTACCTCTTCCAAGTTTTCTTTTCCCTGGGCAAGTTTTTGCACTACTGAAAAGTATTGGACAGACCCATCAAAATCATACTGAGAGAGGCGGTAGTAATAGGAATGATCGGTAACAAGGGGAGTGGAAAGGGAATAGTTTTGAATTTCATTGCTCGTCCCTGAGCCATCTACTTGACCTAACACAGTCCAGTGTATTCCGTCAGCGCTTTGCTCTACTTCAAAATAGTCGTTATTCCATTCAGAGGCCGTGGTCCAGCGAAAAAGGAGATGGTCGCCACGATCCCAAACGTTAAAGCTCAACAGGCTGATGGGAAGAGCGTTGATAGAGGTTGTTCCCAGGCAACATGCGGCACAAGAGCAACAGCCTCCGCCACTGGTTGTGCATCCGAAAAGTGTTCCTCCGTCATTATTTAGTTTGTTGGATCCGCTGACATCAATTCTTCCGTCACCGCTCCAGGTTACTTTGTTGGACCAGTTATTCCCAATGTACATGACACCGTCCATATCAATGGTTACCGGATTATCGTCAGACGTGAATTTACCGGGCCAGTTGATACTTCCTGTACTGCCTACGGTAAAGGTGCCTTTTTCCAATTTGAATTCTTTACCGCTGCTGGTTCCCTCAATGTGGCCATTAACGATGAGCGTTCCGCCATCTTTGAGTGTAATATTTCGAGAAGTGGTTAAGGTGTCACCGGTGTTTATGGTCAGTGTATTTCCGCTGGTAATTTGAATTTCTGTGGTAATGCTACTGTTGTGGTTTAATATGGCGGATTGGGTCATGGTGTAGCTAGGAGCTGTTCCGGTCCAATCTCCGTTACTGGTCCAATTGGGATTGACTTTGTTGGATGTGGTTTGCCCAGTGGACATAAAAGCCCATAGCAAACCCAGGCATAAGATGCCCCATTTTAGTCCGGTCAGTGTTCCCATTTTACGCAGTACTGACTATTCAGTCAATTCTGACGCAAAATTCGGAAATTCAGTTTGTTCTAACAAATTGGACTGCTCGAAAGGACCTAAAAAAGGGTCCAGTTTCGAGGAAAATGAACCCATGCTTTGGTTGATGGTCGAAAAGTCTGACTCTTAAAAAGTGACCAAAATTTTGGCCGTGGTAGTAATGGATTGAGTGCTATCCGTTTCTAAGGTGAGTTTTAACCCCCTCCAGGAAATTTCTTTTTTGCCTCCCGAAGAGGTCACCGTAATGGTTTTACCAGATTCTACCAGGTAATTCTTGTTGGCTTTAAAATCACTGTAGTACAAGTTGATGTCACTGTCAACGCCGGATTGAGCGAAAAAGAACCGGTCTTTGTTCGTGGTATAGGATTGTTCCTTCAGCGATTCCGTGAGGGTGTAGGAAATGCCCACATGGTGGTTGTCATCCTTAAAATTCGTTTGTAAAATGGTACGTGCGGTATCCTGATAATTGACCGTGGCCGTGATAAGTGGTACGGTATCTCCGCCGTCTACGATAAGGTAGGAATCCGTTGCAGGAGTTCCCTGATTATCGCCTCCGTTATTATTGTTGTTGTTATTGGTGTTGTTGGTACTCGGATACGTGCAGCTACCGTCATCTTTTCCAGCGTCTGTATTATAATTTGTGGCAGTTGGGTCCGTACATCCTTCCTTTTTACAAGCCTGTAGGGTAAGCAAAGCCAGGCCAATGATTAATAAGCGTTTCATAATGTGTCCTTTTTGATACTTTCAAAAGTACCGGGGAACAGGCAGTTCTTTATACGGCATTTGCCGTATTTTTTCTACGCAAAGGGTATCGAAGAGGCAGAGAAGGCGGGGTGTTCCTCAATTTGGAAGTAGCTACGCAAATCGTTTATGGGTTGATTCAAGCCGAGTAGAAAATCGGATTTAAACACAACGCCAGAATGTTGTCCCCGTTTGTAGGCTTCATAAAACGCTCCCCATCTTTCGGGAAAGAAACAGGAGGCAATAAATCCGGTGCCCAGGGCAAATAGAGAACGCTTCCCATTTCCCAATAAAAAGAATTGCATTCTGGCCTCATCTACCACAGACGTGCTGTATTGTAATAAAACATGGTATACATCATGATCCTCGAACTTATCCATCAGCTTAAGACGATTCGCTACCAAAAACAAGCCCAACTCCCGACCCAATGACTGTTGCGGATACTGAAGTAATGCTAACACACTTAACTCCCAAGGTTCGGCTTTGCTTTTGAAAAACAGGCCGTAAAGAGGTTTCGAATACCTAACCAGATTGATCATCAGCGTTTCTCGGAGCGAATTTTGGTGGTTTGTTCGGTTCATATTTCGGCTTTTGATCAATAGGTACAAGAAAGTCCTTGAAAAGATCAATGCTAAGTTAACCGGGGCAAGACGACGGAATCCGGACAAATTCTATATTTGAGTGCAACACGATTAAAAAAACAGAATGACCATGTCAGAACAGCAACCCTGGTACCGAGTTACCTCCTTTGAGCACTACAAAGAATTGTATCATCAGAGTGTGGACAATCCCGAGCAATTCTGGGAGAAAGTTGCCAATGAATTTCGTTGGAGAAAAAAATGGGATGATGTTCTGAGTTGGGATTTTGCCAAACCTGATGTACAATGGTTTCAAGGGGCAAAACTCAACATTACGGAAAACTGCCTCGATCGACATTTGGATGAAAGGGGAGATCAAACGGCATTGATTTGGGAACCGAATGATCCCAAGGAAAAGTTTGTGCGCCTGACCTATCATGAACTTCATGACAAGGTTTGTCGCTTCGCCAATGTGCTCAAAGAAAATGGATGCCAAAAAGGAGATCGCGTAGCCATTTACATGCCTATGATTCCCGAATTGACCATTGCCGTGTTGGCCTGTGCCCGAATCGGTGCAGTTCATTCGGTCGTTTTTGCTGGATTTTCAGCCCACGCTTTGGCCGATCGCATTGAAGATGCTCAGGCCAAAATGGTCCTAACCTCGGACGGACTGTATCGGGGTACCAAAGAAATTCCGGTTAAACGGGTGGTGGATGAGGCTATCGAATCCTCTTCTTGTGTGGAGAAAGTAGTTGTGGTGCAAAGAACCAATTGGGCTGTTAATATGGTGCCTGGACGTGATGTTTGGTTGCACGATGAAATGGATAAAGTAGATAGCGATTGTCCGGCTGAACCGATGAATAGTGAAGATATGCTCTTCATCTTATACACCTCGGGGTCCACTGGAAAACCCAAAGGAGTGGTGCATACTTGCGGTGGCTATATGGTTTATGCTGATTTCAGCTTTAGAAATGTGTTTCAATACGATCCCGGAGATATCTACTGGTGTACCGCTGATATTGGTTGGATAACCGGACATACCTACATCGTTTATGGACCGTTGTTGGCCGGAGCCACGACTATTATGTTTGAAGGAGTTCCTACTTGGCCAGATGCGGGACGCTTCTGGCAAATTTGTGACAAGTATGGCGTCAATCAATTCTATACGGCTCCTACCGCCATTCGAGCATTAATGGCACAAGGCGACGATCACGTTCTTTCCTACAGCCTTGATTCGCTCAAAGTGATTGGTACTGTGGGTGAACCGATTAATGAGGAAGCCTGGTATTGGTACCATGTTCACGTAGGAAAAGAGCGTTGCCCGGTGGTAGATACCTGGTGGCAAACCGAAACCGGAGGAATCATGATTTCAGCCCTCGGCGATCACGGACCGCACAAGCCGTCCTACGCAGGGTACCCTTTACCTGGAATTCAACCTGTTTTGCTTAATAGTGAAGGAGAAGAAATTACGGACAATGGGGAAGAGGGCTATCTGTGTATAAAGCATCCTTGGCCATCGATGATCCGAACAACTTATGGTGATCATGAAAGATGCCGGGTGACCTATTTTTCTCATTACGATAATCATTACTTCACCGGTGATGGAGCTCGTCGCGATGAAAATGGAATGTACCGAATTATTGGCCGCGTAGATGATGTGATCAACGTTTCTGGGCACCGTTTTGGAACTGCTGAAATCGAAAATGCTATCAATCGCAATCCTCAGGTAGCGGAATCTGCCGTTGTGGGTTATCCTCATGATATAAAAGGGCAGGGTATCTATGCTTATGTAATCCTTCGTGATCGGGTGAATGACGATGAAGTACTCCGAGCCGAAATCGTGGAAACAGTGGTTGAAGAAATTGGAAAAATTGCCCGCCCAGACAAAATTCAGTTTGTGAGTGGTTTACCTAAAACCCGATCAGGTAAAATTATGCGTCGTATTCTTCGGAAAGTAGCCGAAGGAGATACTTCGAATCTCGGTGATACTTCAACCTTATTGGATCCTAAGGTGGTAGAAGAGATCAAAGACGGAGCACTTAAAGGCTAATAATAGCTAACGTTTCTGGTATACGAACGGCCGCCAATAAGGGCTTTTTTGTCGGGGTGGACATAATCAAGGGCTTCGTAGCTTTCTCCCACTTTGAGGAAGTATCGATTTTCTTTTTTCCACCAAATTCCTTCCTCGCTCCAGCTAGAATCTACTTCAATCGGTTCACAGGCAGTGACCTCTGATGAAACGGAATCGGCATATAAATCAGGGCCCATTAATACGGTACCTTTTCGATTGATTTTCCAAAGATTGCCATTGTCCGTTAATAGATAATCGGCCCAGGTACACTTTACAAAGGCGTAGGCTTTGTCATTTATCCAGCAACTGTCTTTGGAACTTAGGGGACCAGAAAATTTTTTGGGAGGCATCCAACGCCATTCTCCGGCTACCGGGGATTCTTGATTGGTGTTAAAAGTTTCGTCCTTCCCACAGCTATAAAGGCATAGAAGTAGAGGCAGGGTGATAAAAAGATTGGTATTCATGCCGATTAGTTTGCACGGCAGCCACCAAAATTGTGCCGAGATCAGAACAGAGAAAGAACCACCGATAATTGCGGCGGTAAAGTTGGGCAATGCTTGAGTGCCAAGTAGTAACTCGAGTTTCGGGTATACTCGTCACGGTTGTGTCTTAAAAATTGCCGGTTATTGGATATCTGTACTTCGTGCGTTTTTCCTCCCAACGATAGGGTGATGAAACCAGAGCGGAAGGCCCACCATTGTTCTTCTGTTCTTTGAGTTGAAATCAACTTTATTCGGGTACAGGGATCCATCAAATCAACTGTGCCTTTGTAAAAAGGAACGTCTTTGGGTACATAGGCCCTTCGTTCAGCTACCTTAAGTTTTTGATCGGGTAATAGTTCAAAATCATACCAATGCGCAATCCAGTATTCGCCCTCCAAAGAGTCTCCTTTTATACAGGGGAGAACCGTGTCAGGGAATTGATTTTGAGCATTGTGCGGAACCCATCTCCATTCCCCATAGAGGTCTTCATATTCATCCTCATCGGGTTTGGCGGCGGAGTCACTTTTGTCGCAAGCTACGGACAGAAGTATCAAGCCAATGAGCAGGTACGGGTATAACCCCCAATAATGGGAGCTGGGTGTTGGAAGGCATCTCATGTTTAGCTGTTTTAGGACTGTAACATTAGGATTGACCAGGCTTATTTGACGAGGTTGGTCAGTATTTGTAAACGGCAGATTTTTTTTTGTAAGCCGGGGCTCGTGTGAGCTTCATGTCTTAATTTTCGGCCATGGAAAAAACGTTTCGCGCCTACCGGATATTTGAGAGCCCTGAAGGGAACTTTGAGAGAAAAATTGTTGAACGTTCAGTAAATGATCTGCCACCAGGAGAAGTATTGATCCAGGTGCATTACGCTGGGTTGAATTACAAGGACGGTTTATCTTCTTCCGGGCACAAGGGCATTACACGTGAATTTCCACATACACCTGGAGTTGATGCCAGTGGATTTGTAGCCGCTTCTACCAGTCCCAAGTTCAAAGAAGGCGATCGTGTTTTGGTTACCGGATACGATTTGGGAATGAATACTGATGGTGGATTCGGAGAGTATATCCGGGTTCCGGAAGGCTGGGTGGTTCCTTTGCCCGATGCCTTTGATTTAAGACAGGCAATGATTCTTGGTACAGCTGGATTTACTTCATCCTTGGCCTTACACAAAATGGAGATGGCTGGTCAGCGCCCAGATTGGGGTGAGATTGTGATCACAGGAGCCAGTGGGGGAGTGGGAAGTATGGCTGTATCTATTTTCTCCAAAGCAGGATATGAAGTGGTTGCTTCAAGCGGAAAGGTGCAGGAATACGATTATCTCAAGCAGTTAGGTGCCATTCGTTGCGAAGGCCGCGACTATGTAGACGATCCCAAAAAACGTCCCATTACCCGAACCAAGTGGGCAGGAGCACTGGATACGGTTGGAGGAAATACTTTGAGAACCTTAATGGCTGGCTGCGGTAAAAATGGAAGCATTGCTGTTTGTGGTCTGGTAGCGTCTCCTACCTTGGAGGCTACGGTATATCCCTTTTTGCTCAACGGGGTAAACCTAATTGGTGTAGAATCCGCCGAAACGGAGATGGCCACCCGTCTTTTGCTATGGGAAAAGCTTTCAGGTCCCTGGAAGCCGGATAATTTGGAAACCATTGCCCACGATGTAACCTTAGATCAACTGGATGACCAGATTCAGCTTATTCTCAAGGGCCAAACACGAGGTCGCGTGGTGGTGAAACATGAGGTTTGATTTTGAATCTTGAATCTCGAATCTTCAGGTTGATTTAGAGTGGAGGTTCTAATAACTATTCCTCTACCAAGCAAAGAGTACATTTAGTAGGGGGCGTTCAATTCCAAAGTTCAAGATTGGAGATTGGAGATTCAAGATTCAATCTTCAGTCTTCAAGATTCGAAAGAAAAATCTTCCTAACTGGTCTCTTGAGTAGGTATTGAAAAATTAATCCTCTTACCTCTGGATTATCTGGATAGGATTTGACACCGTCACGAATTTGTTCTGGAGTTAGGTCATTTTCCTGATCAAACAGACCGTATCCTCCATATCCACCATCTTCAATGAGAATGGCGTGCAGTTGATCCTTTTCCGGACCCTTTTCGATTATAAGAAAATCCTTGTCAAAATACTGTAGATTGGCGATGGCGAATATGGCCCTCTCGTTGTATTCTTCAGCGGATTCTTCGCAGAGGGCAGCCCCGTGGCAATCTCCCACACCATGAGTTACGCAGCCTCGATGACACTTTTGGAGTCCTGCCATTCCCAGGCATAATTCAAAATCTTTAACCAGGTGTTCCAAATGCCGCTGAGCATCCTTGAGAGTGGCGTATCGGGCAATGGGTTTTTGATCGGAGTTAACCCGAACCGCTCTTAGGTTTATATAACCAAACAAATCCCGGTATTCCACAATTCCAAAGGCGTAGGTAGGTCTTCGTTGGGCAACATTAAACTTGGGTTGAAGTGCTTTGATTTCCCGGGATTCAAGCAGCAATGCAATTAACTCAGATCCGGTAATTTCATAGGATAGATCGGCCACTTCCTGGTGCATTTTGATGGCTTTTTCGGTCTTAGGCTGCCGAAGATGGTTGAAAAGGCGGGTACGCAAATTGGTACTTTTTCCTACATAAATTACCTCCTTGTCTGCGTTGTAGAGGTAATACACACCCGTAGCTTTGGGAATGTCGAGCACCTTGTTTACATCCAGATCGGGGTGAAGGTATTTGGATAGCTGTTCTTCGTCCGAAACCTTGGTCCCTAATTGCGGATCGATCGCGTGCAGTTTTTCAAACAGTTTTACCGTGGCTCGGGCATCCCCGGCGGCTCGATGTCGACCATCGATGATGATACCCAGGTCTCGACAGAGGTTGCCCAATCCATAGGATCTATGGCCAGGCATAAGTACCTGACTTTGTCTTTTGGTACACAGTTTTTTTCGCTTAAAAGAGAAACCCAAATCCTTGAATTCCCGTTGGATGAAACTGTAATCAAAATTGACATTGTGAGCGACAAAGGTGCAGTCCTCAGTAATGCGGATAATGTCCTTGGCAATCTCATAAAATTTGGGTGCCGATCGGACCATGCCATTGGTGATTCCTGTGAGTCTCGTAATCTCGTATGGGATAACGACTTCCGGGTTGACCAGACTGACAAATTCGTCCACAATTTTTTGTCCGTCATGCTTAAAAACAGCCACTTCGGTAATCTTGGCTCCAGATCGGCTAAGTCCAGTAGTTTCTATGTCAATAATGGCGTACATCGCGAAAATCAAAAATACGCCGAAATGCCCTTTGGGCAGGTAGGAGGATTAACAATCATTAACTATCTTCGATTTTTGATACAAAGCGCATTGAAACGGGTTCATTTCATAGTTATTCTTACACTTTTTGCAGGCTTTTTCGGAAGTAGTTTGTCTACTCTTAAGGCCCAGCATCTTTCCGATACCATTGGTCTTCGTCTGATTACCCCAGCCGGAGGGTTTGAAGAAAATTCAGGCGTTTACATGGCCTGGAGCATTGGTGAGGTGATGATTGCCACCGAAGGAGATCATCGGTATTTTATGACCCAAGGCTTTCACCAAACGGCTTGGACCGTGGTGAAGGTTTGGAATTATCAACCCGAGATTGATGTTGATATGAAGGTTTATCCCAACCCGGTAGTTCGGGAGTTGACCTTGGAAATGGATTTTACCCCAGAATGGGATTCACCCTGGATGTGTGTGATGCAGGATTACGCATATCGCCCAGTATTAGAACAAGAAATTACCTCCTCAAAAACGTCGCTCTATGTGGCTCACCTGTCCAATGGTCCATACATGCTTAGCGTGTACAACGATCAGCGGCAATTGGTGAAGACCATTCGGTTGATCAAAAACGAGTAACCGGCGAATAGGTTGGGGGACAAGTAGAAATAGAAAAATTGAAGAAACACAAAGCTAATTGACTTTATACCGACTGATTTCCCTCGGGGAGTAGCAACTAACCGGAATAGATCTTCAAGGACTTTTCCGGATTTGTGTTTTTAAGAATAGATAAAAAATACTCAGACAATAAACAATCGTTATGTTACATCAAGCCTATCACAACGGACGAAATTTGCTGCTGGTGTTAGCCTTTATTTTAACAGGCTTTGCACTTCAGGCGCAATTGACATCTTACGAAGGAATTAACTACCAGGCCATTATTCGAAATGCCGATGGTCAGGTGCTTAGTGGTCAAGGCGTGACTCTTCGGATCACCATTTACCAGAAGGGTAAATTAGGCGACGGATACATTGAGCGTCATCAAACAAGCACCAATTTGATGGGATTGGTCGTGCTGAAGGTAGGGGATGGTATTCCCGAACAAAATCACCTGGACTCCGTTCGATGGGAAGAGGCCAATACGGCTCCTTTTTTCATGAAGGTGGAGCTGGATGAGTCAGGTGGGCAAAACTACCGGTCGATGGGAGAGTCTGAGCTCTTGTCTGTACCGTATTCCTTTTTTGCCCGGGAAGCTGGTCGTGCCTTAAACGATGAAGATACCAGTACTACCAACGAGATTCAAACCCTGGTTTACGATCCATTGGCTAAAACGCTAACCTTAACCGGACCAACTTCCAATGTTATTGATCTGAGCCACTTTCTGGATACCCTGCACATTCAACAAATGCGGTTGGATACGATCAAAGATTCGCTGTATCTATTCGATGACCACAACCCTCCGAATGAGTATGGAATTGACATGAGCTACTTTGCCTCCATGAGTAAAGTGAAAGCAGACAGCATTTTCCTATCGAATAAAATGCGAAGTGATAGTATAGCCATAATAGGGCTTCTTTCAGATTCAACTTCTTTGATGCGATTGGCTTTAGCGGATACCGCAAACACACTAAGAGTGCTCATCGGGACCCCGGTTCAAACTACAGATACCGCCGGCATGCTCTTCAATTACATTGCTCGTGGTGATACGTCAGCAATGCTTCAGCGCTACATAGCAAGAGGAGATACCAATGCCATGCTTCAGCGGTATATAGCTCGTGGGGATACAGCCAATATGCTGCAACGATTAATTGCCCGGGGTGATACGGCTGCGATGCTCCTTAACTACATCGCCAGGGGAGATACAGCAGGTATGTTGCAACGTTATATTGCACGCGGTGATACCTCTTCAATGCTTCAACCTTACGTAGCTCGAGGCGATACGGCAGACATGCTTCTTAACTACATCGCTCGAGGCGATACAGCTTCCATGCTATTGAATTACATCACTCGAGGCGATACAAGCGCAATGCTTCAGAACTATATCTCTCGGGGAGATACAGCTACCATGCTTCAGAATTATATTGGAAGAGGGGATACCGCCTCTATGTTGCAGCGCTATATTGCACGTGGCGATACGGCTGCTATGCTTGATCCTTACTTAAGAGCCTTGGATACCAATAATTTGAGTAACCGGATCAATGTTAATGCTTCCGATATCGCAACTCTTCAAACAACCAAATTGAATGCAGCCGATACTGCGAGCTTGAGTGATCGTATCGATGACAAATTGAACCTGAGTGATACCGCATCTATGCTTAGCAATTATCTGTTAGAGACAGATACCGCCAGCTTGAGTGACCGCATCGATGATAAATTGAACTTGAGTGATACCGCATCTATGCTTAGCAATTATCTGTTAGAGTCAGATACGGCCAGCTTGAGTGACCGAATCGATGACAAATTGAACTTGAGCGATACCGCTTCGATGTTGAGTAAGTACTTGTTAGAGTCAGATACGGCCAGCTTGAGTGACCGAATCGATGACAAATTGAACTTGAGCGATACCGCTTCGATGTTGGGCAAGTACTTATTAGAAACGGACACCGCCAGCTTGAGTGATCGCATCGATGACAAATTGAATTTGAGTGATACCGCTTCGATGTTGGGTAAGTACTTGTTAGAGACCGATACTGCGAGCTTGAGTGATCGTATCGATGACAAATTGAATTTGAGTGATACCGCTTCGATGCTTAGCAAGTACTTGTTGGAGGCAGACACGGCGAGCCTAAGCGACCGAATCAACACCTTGGATGCTAAGGTAGATGCCGGAGCCTTTAAGGACAGTAGTGCTACTAACGAAAAGATTGATTCCTTGTACTTGTCTGGCAATGACCTGATCACGGTAGAAGGGGGAGTAAATGTGGATACGGTAGACCTTTCGCTATTTAACGGAAACTCCAATCTGGCTGATACGGCAAGTGCTCTTCGTGCTTTGATTTCAACTAATGCCTCTGATATTACTAGCCTTCAAAATACCAAATTGAACGCCAGTGATACAGCGAGCTTGAATAACCGGATCAATACCAATGCTTCCGGAATTACCACAAACGCTTCAGACATCACCAATCTGCAGAATACAAAGCTAAATGCCACAGATACGGCCAGTTTGAGCGATCGTATAACCACCAACGTAACGAACATCACGACGAATGCTTCTGATATTACCAACCTTCAAAACACGAAGTTGAGTGGTACCGATACCGTGAGCTTGAGTAATAGAATCAATACCAATGCTTCAGGTATCGTGACCAATGCCGGTGACATTACCAATTTGCAAAACACGAAGTTGAGTGGGTCAGATACGGTAAGCTTAAGCAATAGAATTAATACCAATGTTTCAGAAATTGCGACCAATTCTGGTGATATTACCAATCTGCAAAATACCAAGTTGAGTGGATCGGATACGGTAAGTTTGAGCAATAGAATTAATACCAATGTATCGGGTATTACGACCAATGCGGGTGATATCACCAATTTACAAAACACCAAGCTGAATGCGACAGATACGGCCAGCCTAAGTAGCCGAATCAACACCAATGTAACGGGTGTTGCTGCCAACGCCTCGGATATTACCAACTTGCAAAATTCCAAGCTTAATGCAGCTGATACTGCAAGTTTGAGTAGTCGAATCAATGATAAGCTGAACATCAGTGACACGGCGAGCATGCTTGCTCCCTATTTGCGGTCCTCCACCCAAATCGATACTTCTGGTTTAGGAGCAAGAGTGGATGCAAATACTACTGGATTGGCCTCGTTAACCACCAAGCAGATTGCGGATAGCGCGGACTTGGCCAACAAAATTCGTTCGGATTCAACCATTTTGGCCGGTCGATTAGATGATTTGGATGCTGGAGCCTACAAGGACAGCAGTGCTACTAACGAACTTCAGAATCTAAGCCTTAACTTGACCGGTGACTCAATTTTGATCAATGGTGGAGGAGGGGTTTCCATCGCTCATGCCATAGCCATTGATACCATCTCCATAATTCAGAATTTTTCGAGAAGTACTTACGTGGATGCGAACTCTACCGGACAGGTGCTGGTTGGAGTGGATGATACAACGGAATATACCTTTTATGAAAATCGCATAGACAAACGTCAAGGTTCCATATACATGGGTACCGGAGCAGGGGAGTTTGATCCTCAAAATTACCACGATAGCATTTCAAACGTAGGTATAGGATACCACGCCTTGAATTTGAACAATGGTAATTCAGGGTCAGTAGCCATTGGTGCTGAGGCCTTGCAAAACAACGGAATTGTAGGTCCTGATAACACCGCCGTGGGTAACCAAGCGATGAAGCATAACTTCAATGGTGCTAATAACGTGGCAGTAGGTAAGCAAGCCTTGAAAAACTCGATTAATCCAAGTGGCAATGTAGCTATTGGATCGGGATCATTGCTCGGAGCGACCACTGGAAATGGAAATACCGCTATTGGAACAAATGCGGGTAGTGGACTTACCAGTGGGGGAGGAAACGTGTTCCTGGGTTCCTCAGCTGGCACCATTGGAAGTTACTCCAACCAGCTATTCATTAATAACGGTAGCAGCGCCACTCCATTAATCTGGGGTGATTTTGACAACGATAGTTTAAAGATATTTGGTAACCTGTCGATAGGCAATGAATACTCATTTCCGGATACGGCCGGTAAGAATGGCCAACTTTTGGGGGCAGATGTTAATGGTAACCCGGTTTGGAAAGACGCTGCTGGAGACAATTTAGGAGATCACACCGCCACCCAAAACATTCAAACCAATGGTAATCACATTTCTTATTCTGGTGGAAATCAAGGACTGTATCTCTTTAACGGAAGTGGAGCGGCCATTGATACCAATCAGGCTGTGTCTGATGAAGCACTAACGGTTAGATCGGGAACCAACTCCTGGGGTATCATGAATACCGATGGCGTAGTCTCAATGGGAACCTGGCTGTTTACTGGAACTGCCGGACAATTAGGGACCTTCTCAAAACACCGCCTGGATTTTATCACCAACAACAGTGCTCCCATCATGACGATAGATACCAATGGTAACGTTAGCATTGGAGCCACAGATCAGCCGAATAAATTTTATGTGAGAGATAATTTTAGTGTCACCTCCGGAGGTTATGAAATGAGCCGTTATGTTTCTGCTGGTACCAATACTTCAGCTACCTATCAAAGAGGGTTTGCCTCTTATATCGGTGGCGCCGCTGGTGAAAACGAAGCCATTTTTGCCTATTCCCACGGTACAAGCTCAGGAGTAAACCGAGGAATTTACGCAGTGGGAGATAGTGCCACAGAAAACAGAGGTATTGTTGGTGTAGCCGGAGCCACTCCGGCTGGGGCAAATTTTGCTATGGGTGTCCAAGGATTCGCAGAAGCAAGTTCGGATGGTATTAACTATGGTGTGTATGGATCCTCTGCAAACAGTTCCTTTATCAATAGAGGTGTAGTAGGGGTCATGGGAGATACCACAGCTACATCCAATGATGCTGCTGTTTATGGTATTGCAAACGGACGAGGGGAAAACATTTCCATTTATGGACGTGCGGCCAGTACGAATGCTTCCGGAATAAACTATGGTATCTACTCTCGTGCCGAAAATGCGGACACCAACTATGCCTTCTATGGAGAAGCAGGTAACGTATTTATTCGTGATACCTTAATTCTTCCAACTGGTGCTGGATCAGGAAGAGTGTTAACTTCTGATGCAGATGGTTACGCCCGTTGGTCAACGCTACCTTCAGTCGATACTTTGCCCCTTATCAAGGTAAACGATTCGAATAAATTGGAGATCAGTTCCACCGAACTGGTATTAACGTTTAACAACGACGATGCGCTTAAAGTGGATTCACGAGGAAGGATTAATAATACCGATAACTCGAATAACAACATTTATATAGGAGGTGCGGCAGGAATTGGTCATTCAACCTTTAACGATCACCCCTACCGGGCGAATGTAGGTATTGGTGCAGAAGCCCTGAATAGTGTAACGGCAGGGGAGTATAACACGGCCATTGGTACACGATCTATGGTAAGCACTACCGGACCGAATAACACGGCCGTAGGTAACGCAACTCTTATGACGCTGACCACAGGAATGGACAACTCGGCCTTTGGTTACCTTGCTCTTAATTCTACGACCGGTAGCAATAGTTCTGCCTTTGGTGCTCATGCCTTGCGATTGAGCAAAACGGGAATCAATGATGCCTTTGGTACAAGAGCTTTGGAAAATTTGACCTCGGGTACACAAAACGTAGCGTTCGGTTACAATGCCTTGACTCAAGATACTTCAGGATTCCAAAACGTAGCGATTGGATATGAGTCAGGTTACTCCAGTAAGAATGGAAGTGGAAACATCTTCCTCGGTTTCCGGGCGGGTTACCATGAATTAGGATCCAACAAACTTTACATCGACAACTCCGATCAGTCCACGCCACTTATTTACGGAGACTTTAACAACGATAGTATCAAGATCTATGGAACCTTGAGTGTAGGTAACAACTATACCTTCCCAACAGGCGGGCCTGCTAATTCTGGAGAGGTACTTACCTACAATGGAAGTGGCTTGGTATGGCAAGCACCTGCATCTATTAGCTTAGGCGATACTACTCAGATAGCAGATGGCGATGGAAACACTTACGTAAGAACTGAAGAATCGAACAATGAAGATATTATTCGGTTTGCAACTGGCGGTAGTGAAAGAATGCGCATTGATGATGCCGGAAACTTATCCGTGGCCCGTAAAATGATCATTGGCGATTATATTTCCACACCAACTCGTACCCTTCATGTGGTGGGAACCGCAGAAATTGACTCGGTTGATGCCGAGTACCTCAGAATAAACGCGAATGACTCCTTGGCTGCGATCATCAGCACAAATAGCGGATCTCAGGCAACAGGGACTCAAGTGAGTCTTTCGGTTCAGAATACCGGTGGAGTAGGTGGACTTGAATCCACCGTTGGTGAGTTTACCAACCAAAGTGGTGGTCAGTTCAACTATGGTATTTCCGGTTCCGCTATTAACGCATCAACAGCCAATATTGGTGTGATTGGTGGAGCCAGTTCGAATGGTGGTATCGAAGCTTACGGTGTATCCGGTACTGCCTTTGGTGGTGGATCGGTTAACTATGGTGTTTACGGTACGGCCACTGATGCAACCGTTAACTGGGCAGGTTACTTTGACGATGGAAATGTTTTCATCCAAGACACTTTATTCTATAACGTAGGAAACGTAAGTAGTGGTCACGTTTTAACCTCTGACGCAGCAGGTCGTATGAGTTTGCAAGCTCTTCCGGCTACTAATTTGGGAGATACCACGCAGCTGGCCGATTTGGATAATGATACCCGCATATTAACTGATAAGGGAGGCTCGGACGAAGACATGATCCGTTTCGAAATTGCCGGCAAGGAATACTATAGAATGGACAGCGTTCGCTTGGTATTCACTCAGCAGAATGGAGAGAATACCTTCATTGGACACGATGCCGGATCGAATATTACCATTGGATCTGTGACCGGTAATACCATGGTAGGTGCAATGTCGGGTAATGCCTTAACCATTGGTGATAGAAACACTGGATTTGGACGAGGTACCATGGCTTTGGTTACATCGGGTTCCAATAACACGGCCATGGGTTACAACGCCTTGCTCAAGGCAACTACTGCCGGAGACAACACCGCTGTTGGTTATCAGGCTCTGAATGTAACCACTGGAGGCTCTAACACAGCAGTAGGATCTGAGGCTATGTCATCTAATGCGGCAGGATCCAATAACGTAGCCATGGGATATGCCGCCTTGAGTAAAAGTACTTCTGGATCGAGTAATACGGTTATTGGTTATTTTGCCAAAGGCCAGAGTTCAACAGGTAAAGAAAACGTAGCTATAGGTTACCAGGCAGACATGAATAACCAGGCTGGATCGCTCAACGTGGTATTAGGTTTTCAGGCTGGATACGGCTCACCCGGTGCGCATGACAAATCAGGTAACTTGATGGCTGGATACCAGGCCGGATATACCAATACTGGAGACAAAAATATTTTCTTAGGATATCAGGCTGGTTATAACGAAACCGGTTCTAACCTCCTTTACATTGATAATTCTAATACCAGTACTCCTTTGATTTGGGGTGATATGGACAAAGACTCGTTGCGTTTCAACAGCGATGTAGTGGTTACCAATGATTTTTATGTAGATCAGGCCAATGTAGCTGAGAACAAAATCATCCGGGCCAATTCTCAAGGACAGGCTGTTTGGTACATGGATACCCTGGTTTGTCCAGCAGGCTTTGACAAGGTGAACGAAAACTTCTGTATCCATTCCAGTGAACAAGCAGCCGCTACCTGGTTTGTAGCTACTGAGACTTGTGCCTCAAACGGATACGAGTTGTCGACCTACGCTGACTGGTATTCTGCTACTGCCATTCTAACGCTTACCGACGAAGCCGATGACTGGGAGTGGATGTCAAACATTTCACAAAACAATATGCTGGTGGCCGGAAACGGGGACATTAAAAACAGAACCTTCCAAGATCCAGCATCAACTACAGCACCTTATCGCTGTGTATATAGAAAACAGTAATTCTCATTAATAAGAAAGCACGAATGAATCGTTTTTCCATTAAAAGACAGAGAGAACTACTAAAAGGACTATGCCTTGCCGGGATGATTCTGATGGGAGCGGAATCAGCCCAGGCCCAATGGGTAGTTATAGATGAAAATGGTGGATCACCTGATGCCTCTTCGGCATTGGATATCCGGGCAACAGATAAAGGAGTTCTGATTCCCCGGTTGACCACTACGCAAATGACTAGTATTTCATCACCGGCAACGGGATTGATGATTTACAACTCCGATAGTTCGGCCTTTTATTTCTACTCCGGTTCCGGCTGGGTGGGAATTCGAAATGGTTCGGATACCTTGGCTGTAATTCAAAATCCCACGGGAGCCAACAAGGTGGAGATTGACAATTCGACCATTCGCTTCGAGCAAGGTGGGAATGAGAAGATGCGGGTCCACAGTAACGGAAATGTAGGGGTTGGTACAACCAATCCAGGATCGCCGATTCACGTGGAGTCCGCTGCACCTGTTAATGCAAACACCGGACAGATTCAAATTTCTGAATCAGGATCAGACAACATGACCCTTGGGCGAACCACGAGTTATGGATATGTTCAATCCCATAATTTGGAACCTTTGGCCCTTAATCCATTAGGTAATAACGTGGGTATTGGTACTACTGCTACCGACTCGGCTTTGACGGTAAATGGAGGAATTCATGCTGAATACATTCGGTTAACCGGAGGTGCTTCTGATGGCAGGGTGCTAACCTCCAGTTCAAATGGAACGGCCACCTGGTCTACGCCTGCGGTTACCTCTTTAGGTGACACCACCCAAATTGCCGATCAGGATAACAACACCAAAGTGGTTACTGATCTAGGAGGAGCGAATGACAACCAGGTAAGAATTTACAACTCAGGAACGCAATACTTTAGCTTTAAAGCAGGTGGGCGTTTTGAAATGTTGAATTCAGGAACCAGTGTTTTCATTGGAGAATCGGCTGGGGCAAGTGATGATTTGTCGAGTAATGCGAATACCTTGGTTGGATATAAGGCTGGAGCTAATCTATCTACCGGTGCTCAAAATACCATGGTTGGTGCTAATTCAGGGAGTTCAGCTACAGGTAATAATAACTCCGCGCTGGGATACAACAGCTTGGCCTCTTTGACATCAGGTACGAATAACACGGCTCTGGGATGGGGATCCATGCAGTCTTTAACCGATGGAACTCAGAATACAGCAATTGGATACTCTACACTACAAGGAAATAGTTCAGGTGATCGTAACGTAGTTGCGGGTTACCAATCCGGATCAGCTTTTACTGGAAACAACGGAGTAGGAATTGGAGCACAGGCCCTTCAAACGGGTTCAGGAGCTAACAATGTAGCCATCGGATATCGGGCGCTACAGTCCTTTTCCACAGGAACCAGCAATGTTGCCATTGGGGTCAACAGTTTGCGTAATGGTGCCGGAAGTAATAACGTAGCCATTGGAGACGATGCGGGGCAGAACAACACTTCGGGAAGTGGTAACGTGTTCATAGGAAACCAGGCGGGACGTAACGAAACGGGAAGTGACAAGCTGTATATCGAAAACTCAAATTCATCTACACCTCTTATCCTGGGTGATTTTAACACCGACGATGTTACGATTTACGGTAATGTGAATGTAAATGAGGATTTATGGATTCCCAATGGATCCGTTGGAATTGGTACTAATGTTCCGTCGAAGCAATTGGAGATCGCCTCTCTCGTTTCGGCATCAGCCAGTGATGGGGCATTTATCGATGTTCACAATTTAAGTGGAACTGCCAATACCTTATCTGGAATTCGATTCAAATCGAATGCTACTACTGGGGATGAGCGCCATAATGCAGCCATTTTTCACCGATATGTTACCACCTCTGATTATCAAATGAATTTCGCCGTTCAAATTAACACCACGGCCAATGTAGATACCAATGACATTAAGATGACCATAAATGATGGTGGTCATGTGGGTATAGGAACGACGAAACCTACATCCGCACTTCATATCGCGGTGGATGGTGGTCCCCAACTTTTAGTAAGTCCGAATTCTTCTACGAGCAATGATGGATCACTTACCATTAGAGGGGCAAGAAATACTTCGACCAGCAATGCTCAAGCAAAACTCAATTTTGAGAACTACGACAATGATCTTGGTTCATCCAATAAGTTAGGTCGTATTACAGGCGAGGTGACCAATGCCTCAACCAATGTGGGGGATTTGGTTTTTTATAGCTATGTAGATGGAAGTACTGCCAACGAAGCCATGCGAATTGAACACGATGGTCAAGTAGGTATCAATACCACAAATCCCACGACAGATTTAGATGTAAATGGAGATATCGAAGCGGACAACATCAAGCTCACTAGTGGTGCTGGTAACGGCAAAGTGCTGGTTTCTGATGCAGACGGGGATGCCAGTTGGACTGACGCAGAGAACATTTCCGGGCAAAAAAGATCCATCATTATTCCGGTGGGCAATCTATCGGATGATGCAAATAAGTCGGGAGTGACCTTTGCTACCCACGGAACCTGGAAATCGCGTTACGCCGAATTTGCTGATGGAGGAACACGTGACTTGGTGGTGACCTTTGCAACGCCATCAGATTTTCCTGGAGGTACATTGACTTGTAGAATCCAATATTCCAGTGATGCGACTTCAGGAAATTTTGCTGGAAATGTTGCCGTGAGAGGTGTCGATGTGGGTGAAGTCATTAACAGTAATCCTGGTGGAGGTTCTTTTGTTACTGCGGCTCCCGCTACAGCTGATTATTTGGCAGAAGTAAGTGTTACCACCAATAGTATAGCAGCTGGAGATCATCTGGTTTACGTAGTAATTAGAAGAAGTGGAGGAAGCGGTAGTGATACTTGCACTGGAGATTTTAGAATATTTGGGATAGCATTTGATTATACAAACTAAAAATACCGAGAAGGCAGAAAGAGAGAAGTAGGGAAGAAAGCCACTCGTAGGCAACTTTGGGGTCTTCGTACAAAGGCCGACAGCGCTGTTTGGTATTTACAACAGAGAGAAAAATGAATAGTCAAACATTGGATTATAATCGATTGGGCTTACATCGATCCAAATTGTGGGGAGGCAAACACAGTTTAAGGATTGATTTTATAGGGATCAAGGCGATCACCTTAGTGGCCTTTTTATTGATTTCTGGTTTTGCCCAGGCGCAATGGGTCTTGATAAACCAAGGGGGAGGTAACCCTCATGCTTCAGCTGCCTTGGAGATCGATGATACATCCCGAGGTCTTTTGCCGCCCCGATTAACGACTACTCAAATGAACAACATCAGCAGTCCTGCCTCTGGATTGATGATTTATAACGCCGATAGTTCGACTTACTATTACTACGATGGCAGTATCTGGACCAATATTGGAACCGGAGGCTCTTCGAGCTCTACGGTAAGTACCAATTGGGTTGAATATACCCCTGTCTACACCGGATTTGGTACCGTTACCGCCGACACCTTTTATTGGAGAAGGGAAGGCCCCGACGTGCTTATTCGTGGAAAGTTTACCAAAGGGACGGGAACCTCTGTTGAGGCACAAATCAGTTTGCCATCCGGATTAACGATCAGTAACGATGTATCTGTTTCAGAGATTGCTGGTACTGCGGCTTGGGCCGGAGGGGCAACCACTACCTATTACACAATATTGGTTGATCCGGGAGAGACCCATTTTGCCTTTGGATATTCCAACAACTCCTCAGGAGCCCTGGCTAAAACGGATGGGAGTATTATTTTTTCAAGCAGCTCTACCCAGGCTGTTTCTGCTCGGATACCTATATTGGGTTGGAGCGCCTCCAGCGGATCTTCTGGAAGTTCTTCTACGCCTAATCTTACTCAAGTGCTTACCGAAGGAAACGATGCGGGCAACGATACACTAAACAATGTGGGGTTGATCGGAATGGGGACTAACACACCAACTTCTACCATCGATATTCAAAAAACAACCGAAAACTTTTCCATTTCTATTGCCAATACCAAAAGCTCTGCATCAGACAAGAAAGCGGTATTTGCCAACGTTACCGGAGTAGGTAATGGAGATAACTACGGTCTCTACGGTGCAGCCAACAACAATACTTCAGCTTCCGATAAGTACGGTGTGTACGGAGAAGCCGGAGGAACATCCGGAAACACGTATGGGATTTACGGAACCGCAACAGGCTCCAGTGCCTGGGCCGGATACTTTAACAATGGTAATGTTTACATCGATAACAATGTAGGTATTGGTACCACCACATTAGACTCTGTTTTGAATGTTAATGGGGGAATAATGGCCTCCTCCATTCGATTAACGAATGGGGCTACCAATGGACACGTCTTAACCTCCGATGGAATGGGGAATGCCACCTGGGCGCCTTCAGCTGGTGGATCTGCAGATACGGCTACTGTATTAGCCGATGCCGATCGGGATACTTACGTCTCTACTCAAAATTCTTCGGGTGCTGATTCAGATACCATTGGTTTAACTCTTGGTGGAGCCCTGCAATATGAGTTTATTACAGGTGGACAAATTCTGGTTCCTGGCTCCAATGCCAGCGTTTACATTGGGCCAGGTGTGGGTAACGGAAATGGTGCCTTTGGTAACTCGGTAATAGGTTTTCAAGCTTTTGAGAATAACGTATCGGCTGTGAACAACGTAGCTATGGGAACCCAGGCTATGCGGGAGAAAACCTCGGGTAACCGGAATACAGCAGTAGGGCCTTATGCTATGTACTTCAATACTACCGGAGTCGGAAATACCGCTTTGGGCTATGCTGCAGGTTATGGAAATTCTACCACCAAATTGACAGGAAGTAACAATGTTTTTCTTGGGGATGACGCAGGTAGAAACATGACTACAGGTAGCAGCAATGTTCTGGCGGGAAGAGGAGCTGGAAGAAATCTTTCTACGGGTTCCAATAACGTGTTCATAGGATCGGAATCAGGTGCCAATGAAACCGGCAGCAACTTGCTGTATATTGAGAATTCGAGTTCAGCCACACCTTTGATTTGGGGAGACTTTGCCAACGATACCGTACGAGTAAATGGCTTTTTGGAAGGAACCAATGGAATAAACATCACCTCAGGTTTGGCCAATTTCGGATCCACCAACACCAATCCTGATCTCCGTATGGATGTTTATCGTTCAAGTGGTAATGCTGAACAACGACTTCGGTCCGGAGGTGATAACGATGTTTTGTTTCGCATTGTAAACTCAAAAGAGAGTTGGGCCATTGGGTCCTCGGGTTTTGTCAAGAAATTCCGAATCTCTGATGTAGGCAGGGGCTCTGATCGCCTGGTGATTGATTCTTCCGGATTCGTAGGAATTGGAACAAGCTCCCCGGTTGCTCGCCTGGATGTGGATGGAGACATTGGGCTGGACAATACGCCAACAAGTGATACCAGTCCCAACGGAATTACTTCTACAGCAACGGTAGATGGGAGTACGAGTGGTGTTGTTAGAGCCTTGTACATTAAGTCCAATGGTAATTATGATCTGTCCGATGCGGATGCGACCTCCACCATGCCTTGTGTGGCCCTGGCCGTAGAAACCGGAACGGGCAGCAAAAAGATTTTGCATTACGGATTTGCAACCAACAGTTCCTGGAGTTGGACCGTGGGAGGGATGATCTATGTATCAACCACCACAGGAGAGTTGACCCAAACGGCGCCTTCAGGTTCTGGAGATCAGGTTCAGGTGGTGGGATATGCGACCTCCGCAACAACCCTGTTTTTTAATCCGAGCTACGTAGTTATTGAAGTTAGCGGCGGTCTGTAAATCTTTCTCATGGTTAAAAAGATTACATACCACTTCCTGGCAATGGTTTGCCTACTGTTGCTGATCACAGTCAATCAAAGTGCTTATGCCCAGGGAGTTGGAAAAGTAGGTGGAGTTGACTCCTCCAAAATCGAGAAGATTATGGGAGTCAATTTTAGCGAAATCTCCGCCATTTTAGGGCTTTCTTCCGAGTCTCAAAGTACCGATAACCAAGCTTGGTTGCCTGGAACATCCTGGTTCGACAATCGGGATAGTACGCATTACCGAACGGTAAAAATTGGCCAGCAAACCTGGATGGTAGATAACCTGACTTTTGATCCCGGAGTAGGGACCGTGCGATGGTATAATGACGATTCAACTACCTATTCCAATTTTGGGCGGTTGTATAACCATACCGCGGCTATGGCCGGAGGTCGCTATTCCAATACCTACCCAAGCGTTCGACAAGGAGCCTGTCCGATAGGTTGGCATTTACCCAGTCAATTGGAGTACGATACCCTTTTTCAGCGGGTGGATGGCAATTTTTCTTCGGGAAATTCAACCTGTTCTACCTGTGGATCATTAAAAGATACCAGTTTGGTTTACTGGACTTCGCCCAATACCGGAGCGGATTCTGAGTTTGGTTTAAACATCTGGGGGGCGGAAGCTATTTTTCCGGTTTTGGCAATCATAAAACTCAGGGATATTTTTGGACGTCGAGCTACAACACGAGCAACAACTCCTACTACAACTACCTCCGGTTTGTTTATAATAACGACGATGTAACGGTTCTTGGAAACAACAACTCATCTTATTCTTTTTCCATTCGCTGTGTGATGAACTACATTGAGGCGGATGCTGGTCAGGACCAAATGGTGGGTTCGGGCACTTCTACCACACTTGAAGCCGATAGCCTCATTGTACCGGTTTCCGGTTTATGGACCATTATTGATGGTACCGGAGGAAGTTTTGCTTACGATACGGCGTTTAACTCGCTGTTCACGGGGACGGCTGATAGCAGCTATTTGCTGGAATGGAGGGTGAGTTTTAATGGAGACACGGCCCGCGATACTGTTCGGATTTCATTTGTAGGTGATAACCGATTCTGGACCGCAGGAAATGATTGGTTGGATACCCGAGATCAAGAGGTTTATGGAACCGTGACCATCGGAAACCAGGTGTGGATGAGTGAAAATCTCCGGTATCGGAATGCTTCCGGGAATGTATTTTACAACGACGACAGTGCGACCTACCGCGATTTTGGAAGACTCTATACCCATAACCAGGCGATCTTAGGGGGAGGGCCACTTTAGAATCTCCAAGTGATGTTCAAGGCCTTTGTCCTACGAGCTGGCATTTACCTTCTCAGGCGGAATGGGATACCCTCTTTACCCATATTCAACCCGGCCATTCCGTTGGAGGAAATTGTACCACCTGTGGTGGGCATTTAAAAGAAGAAGGTACAGAAGTATGGAATACCCCCAACACCTCAGCAACTAATTCCACCGATTTCGGGGCTCAGGGAACCGGGTATTACACTGGAACCTCCTACAGCGGATTAAACACCGTAACCGGATTTTGGTCAGCCAGTTACAGTACAACTAACAACTCTCAGGACGTATATTACTACCTGTCCAGCAACAACGCCCTTGCCATTCGAAGCGCGGTGAGTAGTGGCTCGGTAAAGTATTCCATTCGTTGTGTAAAGGATGAGGTCGAAGCCTATGCCGGTGCCGATCAAATCAACACGACCGATACGTTTACCTTCTTAGCGGCTGATTCGGTTGTTCCACCTGAAGTGGGTAGCTGGTCCATTGCTTCCGGAGGTGGAGGTGTATTTGCCGATATCGAAGATCCGGCCAGTAAGTTTACGGGTAGATCAGACAGTAGTTATTTACTGGTTTGGACGGTCTCCTTTGCTCAGGACACGAGCCGCGATACCGTGAGGGTTGAGTTTACCCCGGCCAATGAAAATTGGCAGCCTGGAAAAGATTGGCTCGATGAGCGGGATAACCAAATGTATAGCACGGTGCTAATCGGAAATCAAACCTGGATGGCCGAAAACCTGAATTTTAACTCCACCGTAGGAAACGATTCTTACTACAACGACGATAGCACTACTTATGCAGAAGACTTTGGTCGACTCTATAACCGTGCCGCCTCGATGAATGGTGGACGTTTGACCAATGCTACACCCAGCGTGGTTCGCGGAATTTGTCCCATTGGCTGGCATTTACCGAGTAGAGGGGAGTGGGATACGCTATTAACGACCATCAATTCTTCGCATTCTCCCGGGGAAGTTGTACAACCTGTGGAGGCGAGTTGAAGGAGGAGTTTACTGAATTTTGGTCAGCTCCAAATACTTCAGCCAGCAACAGTTCAGGGTTTGGAGCTCGTGGCGGTGGTCAATTTAGTGGATCGACCTACTCCAGCATTTATACGTATGCCTACTTCTGGTCGGCAAGCTACAATACTTCAAATACTGGTTTTCAGGTCAGCTATTACGTTCGCCACAATACGGATCAGGTTACTCAGACATCTACCAATTCGTCCACCAGCCGGTATTCCATTCGTTGTGTTAAGAATGTTCCTTTGGCCTATGCTGGAAAGGATCAGCAGATAACCACAGGAACCCTGGCTACCCTGGAAGCTGACTCAGCCGTGACTCCTGAAAAAGGATACTGGACCATTATAGATGGAGGAGGAGGAAGTATAGCCACTCCGGATGACCCTAATTCGTCGCTTTCCGGGACCCGAGATAGCAGTTATACGCTGGTTTGGACGCTCCACTTTGCGGGTGACACCAGCCGTGATACGGTCATCATTGACTTTACCGCTGCGAATGTAGCCTGGTTTCCAGGTGACAGCTGGTTAGACAAACGAGACGGACAACTCTATCAAACCACTAAAATTGGAAATCAAACCTGGTTGGCTCAAAACCTGAATTACAAAAGTGATTTAGGAACCAGCGTCTATTACAACGGCGACAGTGCTACGTACGCCGAAACCTTTGGCCGACTCTACAACAAAACCGCCGTAATGAATGGCGAAAGGACCAGTAACATTGCTCCAAGCACTACTCAGGGAGTTTGCCCGGAAGGGTGGCACTTGCCCAGTACGGCTGAATGGGATACGCTGTTTCTCCGAATAAACTCAGGGCATGCCACTCGAACCAATTGCTCAAATTGTGCTGGGCCATTAAAAGAAACCTTTACCGAATACTGGAATGCGCCCAACTCTGGAGCTACCAACGAATTGAAATTTAACGCTCGGGGAGCCGGACTTTATACCGGAGCATCCTATTCCAGCCTATATGACTACACCTATTTCTGGAGTTCAAGCTACAATACCGGTAACTCGGCCTATCAGGATGCCTATTTCCTTCGATCGGCCAATGCGCAAACGACCTATACTTCTACAAATTCGAACTCCCAAAGATACTCCGTTCGTTGCGTCAAGAATTTGCCCGATGCCTATGCTGGAAAAGATCAGCAGGTAACCAGTGGAACAACTGCCACGCTTGCAGCTGATACAGCCGTTGTTCCCGAAGAAGGAAAATGGACCATCATTGATGGAACAGGGGAAGCCTATCGAACAACACCGATCCCAGAGCAACCCTGACCGGAATTCGCGACAGCTCCTATACCCTGGAGTGGCAATTAAGCTTTGCTGGCGATACAAGCCGTGACACCGTTTTGATTGAATTCATTGAGCCTAACGTAAACTGGACCGCTGGAAAAGGTTGGTTGGATGAACGAGATGGTCAGTTGTATCAAACCGTGAGAATTGGAAACCAAACCTGGATGGCAGAAAACCTGAATTACAACGTACCAGGCAAAACTTCCGATACCTATTACAATGACGATAGCCTTTCTTATGCAGAGAAATTTGGAAGATTATACAACAACTCCACCGTTCTTGATGGAGAGCGTACAACGCAATCTGTCCCCAGTGGAGTACAGGGAATTTGTCCTGTAGGCTGGCACTTGCCTTCGGCCAATGAGTGGGATACCTTATTCAAGCAGATTAAACCTGCTCATTCCGATTTTTCTTCCTGCAGTACTTGTGGGGGAGAATTGAAGGAAGAAACCGTGCTACACTGGGCAGCTCCAAATTCATCGGCGAGTAACAGCACGGGTTTCACAGCCCGAGGCGGAGGGTATTACAGCGGATCGGGGTATACTGGAGTTTATAGCTACGCTTATTTCTGGTCTTCGAGTTATAACCCGTCCAGCACTGGAAATAATGTTTTCTATTACTTATCCAGTTCCAATGATCAGGCTATTTATTCGAGTAGCTCGAGCGGTTCTACTCGGTATTCAGTGCGCTGTATAAAGAACGAGGTAGTGGCCTATGCGGGTGCGGATCAATTGATTCCTGGCCAGAGTTCAACCTTTTTGAATGCAGATTCATTAAACATTCCTTATGAAGGGGTTTGGTCAGCCATTTCAGGAAGTACGGCATTCTTTGGGGATGTAAATGATCCCAAAACCTTGTTTAGCGGCATGCCTGGAGAGGATTATGTATTGGAGTGGAAGGTCTTTTTTGAAAGTGATACAAGCAGAGATACAGTGCTCATCAGTATGTCTGACGCCAATGTGAATTGGACACCAGGTAAAGTTTGGTTGGATACCCGAGATATGGAAACCTATTCAACCGTGGTGATTGGGAATCAAACCTGGATGGCCGAGAATCTCAATTACAACGTTCCGGGTGTAAGCTCCGATGATTATTACAACGGTGATTCTACCAGTTATGCGGAAAAGTTTGGTCGGGTATATAACCAAGGGACAATGATGAATGGAGAACGGATCTCCAACACCGTACCGAGTGGTGTTCAGGGAGTTTGTCCCGTAGCCTGGCACGTTCCTTCACAGGGAGAAATTGACACCCTCTTAACTCACATAAAATCAGGGCACACACCGAAATCTACCTGTACCACTTGTGGGGGAGAGCTAAAAGAAACCACTACAGTTAACTGGGATCCGCCGAATACTTCTGCGAGCAATAGCACTGGATTTACGGCAAGAGGGGCAGGATATTACACGGGTTCGTCCTATGCCGGAGTGTACGATAATATGTATTTCTGGTCCAGCTCATACGATGAATCCAGTACCTCCAATTTTGAGCACTATTATTTGTCCTATAACAGCGATCAGGTCACATCTTCTTCTTCCAGTTCATCGAGTGCCCGCTATTCTATCCGCTGCCTGAAAGATCTTCCAGAAGCCAATGCAGGTGAAGATATCTTTTCGGCAAGTACAAGCACTACCTTGGATGCAACCCTTCCAGATGTGCCTCATAGCGGACAATGGACGGTTATATCTGGCGGTGGAAGCGTGGCAGATGCTACCGATCCTAAAACCTCTTACTTCAGCGGTGGTACAGGCGAACATTACCTCGAATGGAAGACTTTCTTCCAGGGTGATACCAGCCGCGATACGGTTCGTGTGGTGCTCAACAACGATGGAAACAACAATTGGGAACCAGGAGAAACCTGGTATGATGTAAGAGACCAGGAATCCTATAAAACCGTTCAGATTGGAAATCAGGTTTGGATGGCTGAGAACCTAAACTACAACGCGCCATCGGGCGATAGTTACTACAATTCAGATAGCCTCAGTTATGCGGACGACTACGGTAGACTTTATCGGGCGGCTTCTTCTTTGAATGGGGAGCGAATAAGCAACCGGGTGCCGAGTGGGGTTCAAGGAGTTTGTCCGGCAGGGTGGCATTTACCTTCCGTTTATGAGTGGGATACCCTTAATACCCAAATCAATGCAGGGCACTCTGCTTTATCAAGTTGTACCACCTGTGGGGTGAGTTAAAGGAAAAACACACGCTACATTGGCAGCAACCCAATACTTCAGCCAAAAACTCTACCGGTTTCTCAGGTCGGGGAGCGGGATACCATTCAGGTTCCGGATTCACGGGATTGTATCAATACGCCTATTTCTGGTCCACGAGTTACAATCCGAGCAGTATTAGTAATCGGTACTACCATTACCTGAGCTACAACAACGATGACATGACCTATTCAAGCTCGGCTTCTACCACCACTCGGTATTCCATTCGGTGTGTGAAAAACGAAGTAGAGGCCAATGCCGGAAGAGATATTCTGGATCCGTCGGCCAGCACGGTAACCTTAGGAGCCGATTCCGCAGTGGCTCCTCATAAGGGTAATTGGACGGTATTGAGCGGTTCAGGAGGTGCAGTAAGCAATGGTAGTGAAGCCAGATCTACTTTTACTGGAGCTCCAGGAAACAAATACGAATTGGAATGGGCGGTAAGCTATCAAGGAGATACAGCCCGTGATACCGTAGTAGTTAATCTGGCCGCAGCCAATTCCGGATGGGTAGTTGGAGAAGATTGGTTGGATACTCGGGATAAGGATCAGTACGGTACTGTTCAAATTGGAACCCAGATTTGGATGACTGAAAACATGCGGTATTCTACATCCAATGGCTCACAGTATTTCTACAACAACGATAGTGCTTCCTATTTTCAGGACTACGGTCGTCTCTATAATTTCACCGCCATGCTCAATGGAGGTTCAGCAAGTACTGCGGCTCCAAGTGGAGTGCAAGGAGTTTGTCCAACAGGCTGGCACGTACCAAGTGGCGCCGAATGGGATACACTGGCTACGCATTTGGATGCCTCTCATGTAGATGGAGGAAACTGTTCCACCTGTGGTGGAGACCTAAAGGACCATTACACCGTTCACTGGGACCCGCCCAACACGTCAGCGACAAACAGTACTGGATTCACAGCAGTGGGTAATGGACAGCGCAGCTCCTCATCATCGTTTACCGGTATTTACGACAATGCTTATATCTGGTCAGCGAGTTTGTGGCCAAGTTCCTCCAATGGAAGAATATACTACCTGTCTTATAATGACAACCAGTTGCGTACATCCGGTATTTCAACGGCAACGGGTGGAGCCGTGAGATGTGTTAAGGATTAATTCTCCTGGCTTAGGTCCAAAGATGGATTATCGATGGTCAACTGGCGTGAACCTTGAAAAGGACCTATATTGAGAATGTAAAGGTTTCTAAAGCTTGGGTTGAATTCATAAAAGGCATCGGTGGTAATGCTCAGATCTTGAATTTCGTCAAAAGGAGCCGGTGCTCTCAAATACATCACCAACTTGGTTCCCTGCATGTGGTAGTTGTTCAATTCAAAATCCAATTCCATACCGTTCACTGAAAACGATGATCGACTGCCCAAATACAAGGTCGTGCATTCAGCTGTTTCTGCCTGGATGTCGCACTCATTGATTTGAAACTGGATCAGTTCCGTCCTATGAATCATGAATTTAAGCTCGATTTCATTTCCCTTAAGCTGGAATTCATACTGAGCCATTTGGGCTTGAGAGACAAAAGGAAAAACCAAAAGACTGAGGGCAAATACAAGTGTTTTCATGCAGGTAGATTTATTGGTGAGAAGGAGTGATTTTTAATTTGAAGTTTTTATCCGTTCTATGATAAAAGATGTGATGGATTCTGATAGTTTATCTAATTCGCTGTGATACGGAGAGTTGCCATATTTATAATCCTTGGAGAATTTAAAGTTCGTTGCCCCATCATGAAATTTGGATACTAATTCTCCACTCCTAATAGAATATTTGGAGTCCAAAAACTCCAGTTCAAATTTGATCATGATGTCTACTTTTTCATGAGAAGTTTTAAGAGATAGGAGTTTTTGAATCCACACAACTTTATTTATATCAACTTCCTCCAAATCAATATCAAATATGGTATATCGATCGACGGGAACTTCACGTCCCACATAATTGGTCAGCCAATTTGCGGTCCCAGGTATAAATTTTTTTTCTTTAATTAAATTATTGTCAACATATATATCGATGCTCGATTCGGCAAAGAAATCATCAAATTTTTTCAAGGTTTCGGTTAGTGGAGTCCAAACTTCATTTTCGGTTTGTGTGAATGTCTCAAAAATAATTTTTGGTGTTCTGTGAATTATAGGAGAGCTGAGTTTGTTTCTTCTTAAGACTTCAATTTCTTTATCTAGATCACCCTTTTCATTTATATTCTTACCGTCTGAAGCCTTTAAGCAAAGGTTTAAAGACCACATCATTTCTTTTGCAACGTAATTGACGATTGAGTCGTCATCTCCGCTGTCGCTTTTACGCAGGGCAACGAGATAGTTTTCTTTGTCAGATGATTTAATTATCACGGGTGGAAAGCCGCTACTATAGAATACATAGTTCATTATTAATCTTGCGACTCTACCATTTCCATCATCAAACGGATGAATTTCAAGGAATTTATGATGGAAAAGAGCTCCCAATTCAATCGGATGTAGTTGATCTCTATTTGTTTTGAACCAATTGAGCAGATCTCCCATCCGCATCGCCGTTTCTTCTGGTGATATGTAGTTTCTTATTTCCCCATTTCGCATTTTTACACCATTGGGTTTGGTCTTATATTCTCCAGGTTTTATTGTTATGTTCGTTTCTATTCCATCAGGACCGATAGAAGGTTTTATAAAAGGTCTGACTAAAAGTATTCTATTAAGCTCTTTAATGAACTTTTCTGTCAACGGCTCCTCTTTTCGCGTTGCCAAAAGATTAACTTGAGATAACGCCAAATCATGAGCCTTCATTTCCTCAACATCTTTAAATCGTAAGTCTCCTGAAGAGATGTCGGAATAAAGCAGCAATTCGGTCTGATGGTAGGTTAGTGTATTTCCTTCAATGTGATTGGAATTATAGTTAAATTCTAAGTTGAATTTCCGATCTAATCGGTTTTTAACTTCAGATTCCAACGGTTGTTTGCTTTCCAATTTGGATTTAAGAGAATTGATTTTTTCCAAATTCTCAGGTTTATTATTCATAATGAATTTGACATAAATGTTCCGTAGGTAGACGCAAGTTAAGGCTTTTGGATAAATTCAATGAGGTAAGTTTTCCAAAGAATCAAACCCGAGGCAGGGGCGATGGTTTTAAAAGGTTGGGAACGTTTGTTTTCAAGACTATCCGCCAAATCGTTCAGCGAAATATGTCCTTTGCCTAACTCCAGTAATTGGCCCATCATAAGCCTTACCTGATTGCGCATAAATCCGGATGACTCCAACTGAAAGGCAAATACTTCAGAAGGGAAAAAGGAAGACTGGTAAAAGCGGTTAGGAATGATATCGCTTTGGCTTACCGTTCTAACAAGCTCCGTTTTTTCATTGGGTTTAGTTACGTAATTCTGGAAATTGTGCGTCCCCTTAAAGAGTTTGGCTCCGGCCTTCATTTGATCCAAATCCAATTCATCGGGAATCATGGTGACCAGAGAGGCAGAGAAGGGGTGTCCCTTGCAATGGGGAGCAAACAGGTAAAGGTATTCCTTGGTTTTAGCCGATTGAATGACGTTAAAATCCGGGCTAACCTCTTGTAATTCCATGGCTTCAATATCCGTTGGGAAGTTTAGGTTGAGCAGGTCTAAAAACTCGTTGAGGTTGTCCAGAGCATCATCCAGGTAGAGCGCCACATAAAAAGATTCAGCTGATACCCGGGCATCCGTTCGGCTTGATCCCAGGGTCTTAAAGGAATCATGTTGTAGAACAAAGGCCACCGTTTTATCCACCATGCTATGCACGGTTTTTAATCCCGTTTGTTTGCTCCATCCGTGAAACCGAAATCCCAGAAAGCGGATATGAATGAGGTATTGGAAGTTCTTTTTCAAGAACGCAAATATCGATCATTATCTCCGTCCGCGAAATAGTGGGAGGTACCCAACCCCTGTGCTGCGCTGGTTGTGAAATAGATAAGACCTAATTAATCATTCCTGTTAATCCTTAAATTGTCTTCTATAGGAAACTTTTACCTCACTTAAACCAAATAGCCCATGAAGTCCTTAGTCAACACCCTCATTTTGGTACTGGCTGTATCCTTTACCTCCTATGCTCAATCCACAAACTGGTGGCATGAATACGTCGCTTATTTTGATGGAACAGATACTTCAGAGTTTTCGCTTATACCTGAGTTCGACACTACCAACCATTCTAATGTTTGGATGATTGGAAAACCCTCCAAAAGGAAATTCAACCAGGCTTCTTCCGCACCCGGAGCCCTAATGACCGACACGCTAAATCCTTATCCGCCCAATGATTCGTCCAGGGTTTGGTTTAATCTTCCCCATGTTCAGTACATTTCCAGGGGGTATATTGCCTTTCAGTGGAGTCAACAATTACATTTTCGACCTGGATTCGATGGCGGAGTGGTGGAGTTTTCTTTAGATGATGGTCTTACCTGGCAAAATCCTCATAACAACCCATTGGTCGCAAATTTTTTTGGGTTTGATACCAATAATGTAGCTGTTCTTCCCAATGGAAAAACAGGCTTTACGGATGAAGATTTTCAATGGAGAAATATCTGGCTCTGCTTTGAGCCTGATTTTATTATGGGCACAGAACCCAAGGTGAGGTTTACCTGCTATTCGGATACAGTCGCTACAGCCTATGAGGGCTGGATGATTGACAATGTAATGTTTCATGTAACCCAGGTGCATACGGTTACCGAAGTAGAACAGAAAGAATATTTGAAAGTATATCCCAATCCGGCCAGTGGTAAGGTACATATCCAGGCCAAGCAATTGGATAACTTCCATATCATTGAGCACTTGCGGGTAACCGATTCACAAGGTCGGGTAGTGGAGGATAGCAAACATTTGCCCACCAAGTATTGGGTCGATCTTTCCGGTCAGCCTGAGGGTGAATACTACTTTCACATTCGAACCAATAAGGCCAGTGATGTGGTTAAAGTGGTTCACGTTAATGAATAATGCTGGGCATTCTAAAATATAGAATTGCCGTAATCCTGATTTTGGGAATGGTTCTGGGCATAGCCTGGACCTTACCCCAGCGGGTTAATCCCTACTGTTTTCCGGAGTTGGAATTTTTTCCGGAAATGCCGCATTCTTCTATCAATCCGGTGACCGAGGAAGGGGTGGAACTGGGCAGGTACTTGTTTTACGATCCCATTTTGAGTCGGGATAAAACCTTTTCCTGTGGCTCTTGTCACCGGCAGGAAGTGGCTTTTTCGGATGCTCCAAACGCTTTAAGCAAGGGAATTGACGGAGAGCTCATGAAACGAAATACTCCGCCCTTGTTCAATTTGGCCTGGCATCCTGGCTTGTTTTGGGATGGTCGGGCAGAAAGTCTCGAATCCCAGGTTTGGGAACCGGTCAGATCGCATGCTGAAATGGATTTGGATTGGTCCACTGCAGCGGAACGAATCCAGGCCAGTTCATTTTACCGCCCACTTTTTGTACAGGCCTTTGGAAATCGCCCGATTGATAGTGTGACTATTGCTTTAGCCATTGCCCAGTTTGAGCGCACTCTATTGTCCAATAATTCCAAGTATGACCGGGTGCTAAGAGGTGAGGATCACTTTACTCAAGACGAGATTGAAGGCTTTTTAAATGTAAATGACCAATCCATGGGCAATTGTTTACACTGCCACGTTACCGATCGCCATGCCCTGGGCACCACGGCAGAATTCACCAACAACGGATTAATACCAGGTGAAGTAGCCTCCGACTACACCGACCCGGGAAGATTCACCGTGACCGGCGATACAACGGATTTAGGAAAGTTCAAGATTCCCACTTTGCGAAACATCATGGTAACCGCTCCCTATATGCACGACGGCCGATTTAAGACCATGCGGGAAGTACTCGATTTTTACAGCGAAGATGTTCACTCCACCTCCCATACCGATCCCAAAATGGTTGATGCGCACCGTGGTGGCCGCCATTTTACGGAAGAGGAGAAGGATCAGATTATAGCGTTTTTAAATACGCTGACCGATGAGCAATTGTTGACCAATCCGGCTTTTTCGGATCCTTTTGAAAAAAGGTGAGGTTAATTCAAGAGTATTTTTTCGCCCAGTAAGTCTCAAGGTCTTTTACCGTTTTTAATACCTGGCCATCTATATGGTAGGTAGCCAATCCTCCTTCTAAGCCTTCCTTCATCATGTTATATTGGGATTGTAAGTTTTCTTCTTCCGTTGAGGTTTCTACGGATTTGATTGAATCTTTAAACTCTATGCACAATTCTCTCCAGATATGGGCATCATCTGAAATGGAAGTATACACAATTATCGGAAGTTCCATTTTCCATTTTGAGAAAGCTACGATGTCTTTAAACATGATTCTCTTCTCTTCAATTGTGAATTTTTCATGCGGATATATTTCATCGAGATAAATTCTACGACCATTCCCCCAAGTAGACCAGATTTCAAATTCTTTTCCTTTGAATTTGTACAGGATGCCTTCACCTCTGAAGCCATATTGAATATGCGGAAATTTGTTTTTGCCGAAAAGTCCCATGGATAGTTATCTGGTAAAAGTTCGATTTTGGATATTGAAATGTACGATTTCTGTATCTCCTTTTCCGACATTACCCCACCCAACTTCCCTACCTTTAACTCCAAATCCATTCCTATGAACACAAATCCCAAAGTAGACGAGTACCTGGAAAAGAAAGCCCACCCCATGGACGCAGAAATCCGCCGGGTTCGTGAAATCATCCTGGCCACCCATCCAGCTATGGAAGAAACCATCAAGTGGAGTAGTCCCACCTTCATGTACAAGGGCAATATGGCTTCCTTCTTTATGAATGCCAAGAAGTTTGTAAGCCTCATGTTTCACAAGGGAGCAGTGCTGCCCAATGCCGCTGGATTGCTGAGCGGTGATGGAAAGGAAGGACGAGTAGCCCGTTTTGAAAGCCTGGAGGATATTGAGAATAAAAAGGCTGCACTCGAATCAGTGGTAAAAGAATGGATGGACTATGTAGGGTGAGGGGCGAGATGCGAGAAACGAGAAGCGGGAAACGAGAAGCGAGATTATCTTCGTTGAACGCTACGCTCAAAGTTGAAGATTACCTAAGTGATCGCTACGCTCAAAGTTGAAGATTCAAGATTGAATTCCCCTCGACTCTCGGGCTCACACTCAAACTCTGACACTAGGTTTTATTAAGTAAAAAGAACTTAAAAGCTCAGGGGGTGTTTAGGTACAGATGGGCCAAGCTTTTTACATTCGAAGCAACCTGAAATCCGTTCCTAACCATGTTTGCTTTTCTTCAAAAACACACCCGATCCTCCGAATACTTAATGCTGGGTGGACTTACCCTTTTTTGCATTGCCTGCTCGCTCTTTCGTTATTTTTATTCGGATACCCGGGTATTCATTTTCCTCAATTGGAATTTGTTCCTCGCCATCATTCCCTGGATGCTAAGTACACTTATGGTTATCAAACCCGAGTTGCAACGTTTCAAACGGATAACCTTACTTATCATGGTAGTCTGGCTACTTTTCTTTCCCAATGCACCTTACATCCTTACCGATCTTTTTCATTTACGCTTAAGATCGTCCATGCCCGTTTGGTTTGATCTTATCCTGATTTTATCCTTCGCCTGGACGGGGTTGATGTACGGTTTGTTAAGCCTCTGGGACATTGAACAAATGCTACGAAAGCAGATCAATAAAAAATGGGTAAGTGGAATTCCAGTGGTATTGTTGTTTCTCTCCGCCTTTGGTATCTACCTGGGCCGTTACCTGCGCTGGAATAGCTGGGACGTACTTAGGGAGCCTATTGGGCTTATCTATGATGTTGGGCATCGATTTGCTTATCCTTTCGATCATCCGAGGACTTGGGGTATGACTTTGCTCATGGGGGCATTTTTGAATTTGATTTACTTCTCTTTTCGAGTAATGAAGTCCCGAACGGCTTAATTTTAGCATCAGATCAATTTCATGACTTTGTCGGGCAAATTAAAATTCAGGATTCGAGCAATTCTACTCGTATTGTTGGGGTGGTTTTTGCTGGAATCATCCGTTACGATCTATCAGGGAGTAAATGATACCATGGGTTCTGCCGACTACGCTGTAGTATTGGGAAGCAAAGTCCATGAAAACGGTGAACTCTCCGAACGCCTCAAGGCCCGGGTAGATCAAGGATTGAAGTTGTATCAGGATTCGTTGGTTCAAAAGGTTCTCGTTAGCGGTGGTAGGGGGAAGGAAGGTCACAACGAAGCGATCAAAATGGCAGAATATCTAATTGCCCAGGGAGTTCCGGCTCCGGATGTGGTGATGGATACGCTCGGAAATACGACTTATTTAACCGCTAAAAATTCCACTGAATTGATTCCTGATTTCAAAACCAAGCGTGTGATTGTGGTTTCCCAGTTTTTTCACCTACGTCGCACGGAAATCATTTTCGAACGAATGGGCTTTGAACAAGTCTATCGATCGCATGCCCGGCATTTTGAACTTCGTGATCTCTATGGACTATTTCGGGAGTTTTTTGCGGTGTACAAGTACCGGTTTATGAAACTGGAATAGGGGTGAGGGCATTGATCCTCAATTGACCATTATCGCTCCAACCCCTGATAATAGGGGCGTACTGGGCTCTTATCTTATCCGGAATTCAAACAAATCTTCCCGCAGGTAATAATATCCCATTTTCTGAAACGGATAAAAACCACGGACGCCAACTCAAGTTCACAGGGTACTTTAGTCCTGTAATTACTCACTGACACCTCACCAGGGATACTCGAGAAGTATCCACCGCATGCCCGAGATGTCAAACGTTCCCTTCAGCTGAGGATTTCAAGAATACTTTCTGGACTCTGTTTTCGGATACAGATTGGTCACTGAATATGACCGTGTTGGCTTTGTGCTGCACCGAAAAGGTTCCGGGTAACAGATCAGGAAAGCATTTGAACTTAAAGAAATGGCGCAAGCCTTTAATTATCAAACAAGTAAAACAAATTATCATGAAAAAGCTAATTGAAGCCCTTAACAACGACGAGGCACTTAGAAACGAATTCAACAATGCCGTAAACAACTCTATCGTAGAAGTTGCCAAAAAGCACGGTATCAACGTAACTACTCAAGACTTGGAAGCTTCCGAAAAAGACTACTCTGCTTCCAAAGTGGGAGACAGCTGTACCAGCGTATTATTCACTGCAGTTTGCACGGCCTAATTACGAACCCCTTAAACACTTAGTATCATGGCAAATATTATTCAGGAATTAAGCTCCAATACTTCTCTCCAAAAAGAGATGGAAAATGCTGCGTTTCGCACCATTATTGATCTGGCAAAAAGCAAAGGATACGATGTAACCGAAGCTGGCCTGTTGGAAAACGGTAAATCCTACCTATCCGGAGGATCCTTTAGCGATAACTGCTGTATTGGTTGCTGGTCGCTTTTGTGTACTCCGGGTAGCTAAGCACCTAAGTTTCTATTGGTTTAATCTAATTGTAACACCTTAACTATGATTAATTTAACGAAAGAGGTCGCTGGCAACCCTGCACTGGGTAGCGACTTGGAAAAGGCGGTTTTTGACACCCTCGTCAAAACGGCTCAAGAACACGGATATCAGCTGTCTTATGCAGACTTGGAAAACAGCGTTAAAAACTACAGTCAGTCTGTAAGTGACGCCGATTGCAAGAGTTTTTTCTGGACCTGCAGCTGTACTTTTTAATACCCCTGGGAGCCTGCTTCGGCAGGCTCTTTTTTTTACCGCTAAACTCAAATTGAAATGAAAGATTCCATGCATCCACCGATTCCCTTTAGCGAGCCCTTGCTGGCATTGGCCTATGAAAATGAAGCCCAAAACAGGACTCAACCTGCCTACGAAGTACTTAAAGGACTTTCCCAAATCAGCCGTTTTGCTTTTGATCAGGATTACCAAAATTTTCAGCGTCGACAAAAGTTCATGAACCTGTTGCAACCAGGAACTTCAACCCAAGCCACTTTACCAGCTTATTTAAATGGCCTACAAGAAGAGCAGGGCAGGACAGCCTTTTCGGCACGATATCCCTTGCTGAGTCACCTGAAAAAGACCTACTTAAAACAGACACAGCAGTTTGAACAATCGGTACGTAAAAACTATGAATCAGATCGGGCAAAACTGGCCACACTTTTGAACCATGGTGTGGATTTTGGCGATATTCTCCAGGTAGAAATGGGATTGGGTGATGTGCACAATAACGGGGAGAGTACCTCGATTCTTCATTTCAAAAACGACCAAAAGTTGGTTTACAAACCTCGCTCGGGAGGGTTGGATGCCGCTTTTTATTCCTTGTTGGAGCAGGCCAGTAAAGCTGGGGGGGACCTGAATTCCAAACCTTGAAAATGCTCAACCAAAAGAATTACCAATGGGTAGAATTTGTAAAAAATACTCCCTGTCAATCCGAAGGCGAGGTTGCAGACTACTACCAACGAGCGGGTGGCTTACTCACTTTACTGTACTTTTTGCAGGGAACGGATATTCACCTGGAAAACATCATAGCCTGTGGTGGTCACCCCATGATTATCGATACCGAATGCCTTTTTAACCATACCGAGTTTGGCCTGTACAGCGTCTTGAATTCAGGGCTTGTACCCATGATGGTTTATTTTGGAACCGGTAAGAAACCCGCAGATGGAAGTGCCCTCGGCGCCCAGGGAGTGCAGGAAAGTGGCAATTCCGTATGGCGTTGGGTAAATGAGGGTAGCGATGCTTTGGAGCTGGTTCGTGTATCTGGTAAACTAAAAGCAGATGGAAACCAACCCCTACTTGATGGTACTAAGGTGACACCGGAGAATTACCAAAAAGAACTAATCGAAGGATTTGAGCGAATGGGGAATTGGTTGCTGAGTTTGCAGCACTTATTACCAGAGGTTCATCCTTTTTCGGGCTTTAAGCATCAAACCGTTCGCATTATTCCCCGATCCACCGAATCCTATAAAAGGATGCTTGAAAATTCGTTTGTCCCCGAAGCCTTGCAATCGGAGGAAAAACGCCAAGAAATCATTCGCAATTACCTGGAAGAGTTTTACCTAAACCTAAGACTAAGCGATGAGCATCAGGAGAAATTTATAGAGGAAGAAGCCAAGGCCATATTGCAGATGGATATTCCACTTACCCATGCCGTTACGACTTCAAATTCGCTATGGGTCAATGGTCATGAGGCAGTTCCGGAATTTTACGAGACTACGCCCTATGACTTTATTCTGGAACGGGCTTATACCATGACCCAGGAAGATCTAAACGCACAGGTTCGCATTCTGGAATCTACACTGGCAGCTCGTTACATGAACCATTCGGGAGGTACGAAACGGGTGACTGAAGAGGGGGCTACAAAGACTACGCAAAATTCACGGGAAGAAGCCCTGGCCATAGCACGGCAAATTGTAGATGCAGGATGGGAGCAAAAGGGGCGATTGCAGTGGAATTGCTTTCAATCGGAGGATCAGGGCAAATACGCTTTTCATACCCTGGATCATTCGCTGTATGCGGGAGGTTTGGGAATTGCCCTTTTTCTGAATCAGGTGGATCAATGCACCGGGGAATCTACCTACGGATCTGTGGTTGCCGGGCTACTCGATCATGAAGTACAGCAAGCCTTGCAAAATAAACCGCCCTATAGGCTGATGCCGCTTTCCATGAGTGGAGGTGTAGCAGGGCTTATTTATGTACTCAGTCGGGTAGATGCCCTCCGCTATTCTCAAGTTATTCTGGAGCTTGTAGATGGTTGGAATACTGAGACTTTGGAGCTGGACGAAAGCCTGGATCAGATTGGTGGAACGGCTGGTGCTTTATCCATTCTGTGTGAGGTTTACAAACAAATACCCGAAGCAGCCATTAAGCGTAAAATCGAAATGTGTGCCGATTTTTTACTCAGTCAATCCACCGCTGATCCTCAGTCAGGCGGGATCTATTGGCACAACATTCGTCAGTTTGAACGTCCCTTAACCGGGCTTTCGCACGGTTCTGCTGGAATGGGTATAGCCTTGTTAAAAGCCTGGAAAGCAACAGGCGTTGAGCGCTACAAAGAAGCCTGCTACCTCGCAGTCCAGTGGGAAGATGAATGGTTTAGCCAGGACCAGGGGAATTGGAGAGATCTTCGAAAGGTAGAGGGGAAGTTTGCCACCTCCTGGTGCCATGGCGCCCCTGGAATTGGACTTGCCCGCTTGCACGCCTGGCAATTGACCGGTGATTCCTATTGGCTCAAAAGGATGGACCAAGCTATTCGTACCACCCTCGATTTTGCAGAAACGGGCATTGACTTTTACTGCTGTGGTCGGTTTGGAAGATTAGACTTTCTCCTCGAAGCGGCACAGCTACTCGACGATAAACAGCTGGAAGCGGAAGTAACGAAACGTCTTGATGAAGCCAGAATTAAGAGGCTGGAGGATGGATGTTATCAAACCTACGATCTGGCTGATATTCACTTGGAAAACCCTTCCTTATTCCGCGGATTAAGTGGTATTGGTTATGTGTTCTTACGGCATGCCTTTCCTGGCAAGGTGCAGCCTTTTGGATTGTTGATATGAATGACCGTATGATGGACGAAAAACCATACTTTAGGTTTTAACAAACGCAACGATTGCATACAGCTGTAGCAACTATAAAACAAACTAAATGATACCTTATGGAAATTAATGATATCAATTCAGCCTTAGTCATTTGGAACGAAATGAGAGGCAATGCAGGAAACTCTTTATTGATGTTGGCCAGTGGTCATTATTTTGAAATCCCCCGCAGCATGTACACGTTTTGGGAAAACAAAGGAGTGGGGGATCAAGACACTATTCATGCCTACGTAGGTGTCGTGGAAGTGCCCGATCAGCGATTAAAGTTCTTAATGATTGATTCTATAGCGGACGCTCAGCATGATCCGCCGGCAAGCGAAGTTAAAGTCGCTCTATATCAGTACGGTGACGACGAAAATGTGCCGATTCCAGTATTTAGAAATAACCCGCCCCACAACCAGATTGATGTGCTGGAAGGTTTGGAGCGCTCCTTTCGTTGGATGATCAACCGAAAAGAGTATGTTATCCAAGAAGCGGCTAAACATGGCGAGGATTCCGGTATTTTTCAGGCCATGCATATTCCGATGAAAGATTTGACCGAGCTCTTTGGTGACCCGAGTTGTGCGAGTGTAATGGCCGTAATAGGTATGCGCGAAGATTATGTGCCTGAGTTGATTCTCTGGAACAACGATTTTAGCAAAAACGAATTGGTAGAAGATGTGGCTTTACCGATTCCGCCTTTCCGAAACAATCAGTCGGATTACCAATTACTCCATTCGGCACTTCACTAAATGGGGCCGCTCAACGACTGGATGGTTTGGCTGTCGTGGGCTTCTCCAATTTCGCTGCTGTTAGGCATTCTTAGTGCTATTCGATGGGGATTTAGGCTGGATGATCAAAATAGGGTAGTCCTGGTCTTTTTGATCCTGTTTTTGATCATTGATCAGTGTTCCCGTTTTATAGAGCAGTGGTTTTCCATGCTCAATAACCTGCATTTCTTGTCCTGGTCGGCCTGGATTGAGTTTGCGTTCTTTAGCATTCTGTATACCCGCTTTTTTGTGACCCGAAAATTCGGTTACCTCAAGTGGGTGCTTTCGGGCATCGGGATTCTTTTGCTGGTTCATTTATTGAGTCGCTCTTTTTATGTCGAGCTGGAGCAATTTCAACTCTACGATCGCCTGTTGGTTGATGGTGTGGTTATGCTTCTGGGCTTGCTCTATCTTTTTGTGGTACTGGATAGTAGGAAGATGGTGGAACGCGCTGAGCAGGTCACCAATATCTTCATTCTGTTTTATGCTGCAGTAGACCTGTTTATGTCCCTTACCGTCAATTTTATGGTGAATGCAGGCTTATCCTTTGTATTTGTGTTCTGGTTAATTCGTCTTGTATTTTTGGTAGCACTCTATATCAACTTAGCCCAGGGAATATGGCACAATGGCAGGAGCCTGAAACACAGGTAATTTGGTTAGCAGTTGAGTTTGCAGTTTTGCTGGTTGTGATGTCGGCCATGGTGTTGTTTACCCGCAAATACATCCGCAACAAGATTGAAGCAGCCCAGCATTTGGCAGACTTGGAAGTAAAGCACCAAAAGGAAATGCTGGTCGACAGCATTCGGGTACAAGAAAAGGAGCGGGAGCGCATAGCGAATGACTTGCATGACGATCTGATCACACAATTGACGATTATGGTTACCCGCATGCATACTGAAAACAACGTGGACAGGTTGGGGCCAATGATGCAGCAATCCATTCAAACGGCACGACGTATTTCTCATGATTTGCATCCGCCGCTCATTGAATGTAATCATTGGTTGGAGCTCATGGAAGAGGTGCTGCATCAGCTCGATGGAGTGTACCATTTGGATTACCAGGCCAGAGAGGAAGTGACGCTATCCCTTTCCAATTCCCACAAGTTACAATTGATTCGCATTCTCCAGGAAGCGGTAAACAACATCATCAAACATGCTGAGGCCACAACCATTCGCTTTCAAGTGAGAAGCACCCGAAAATACCTCATGATGGTGTTAGCTGATAACGGAATTGGCTTCGATACTTCTATGCCTTCGAGTGGCCTGGGAAGGCGGAATTTAGAAATGAGAACAGAAATGCTGAATGGGTCCTACCGGGTCCATTCCAAACCTGGATCTGGAACCACCTATTTGTTTGTGTTTCCGATAACCCCTGATATGTTATGACAACCTTACGCATAGCCTTGACCGATGACGAGCAGTTGATACTGAATTTGTTACGGGATTATTTTCTAAAACACGAGGATATAGAGGTGAGTCTGCTTGCTGCAAGTGGTGAAGAACTGCTCAAAAAGCTCGAAACTCAAACCCATATCCCAAATCTATTCGTGCTCGATTTGCGCATGCCCGAACTCGATGGAGCCGACACGGCCCGCGAATTGAAAAGACGGTATCCCGAATCGCGAATCGTGGTTATCTCCTCCTTTTACCAGAAGTCGCTTATAGGTTATATGCTACGCAATGGAATCGATGCCTTTCTTCCCAAAGGAATTAATCCGGATGAATTGTACCGGATTTTAAAAATCGTTCATGAAAAAGGCCATTTCTTTACCCGGGAGCAGGTCTCTGTTATGCGTTCACAGATAACCAGCAAAGTACCTAAGCCGCAGTTTGAGGCAGAGAGTTTATCCAAGCGGGAAATTGAAGTGCTTCAGGCCATTTGCCGACAATTAACCGCTAAAGAAATCTCAGAACAGCTATTCATTTCCAGAAGTACCGTTGAAGGTCATAAGAACAACTTGCTGCAAAAGACGGGAGCACGAAATAGTGCTGGCCTTGTTATTTTTGCTGTTCAAAATCAATTGTTTGACCCGGATGAGTTAATCTTTTAGTTGAATGTTGTATTGCGGTATTAAATGATCCTTTCTATCCTTGTGATTGCGATTGTACCTCTCGTTTATCCAAAGCTTTAGCAGCCTCTCTTCTCCCATAATCGATCAATTCCTCCGCTTTGAAAAAGTCAAAGGTTTCGGCTGAATCCCTTGATATCTCAACCAATATATCTGGTGGTGAATCCTCCAACCTCAGTTGAGCAATGTGGGAGGTCATTAAGCTGATCGTTTTTCTGGCCAGCTGGAAATAGGAAAGGCTCTCTTCTTTTTGCCTTTGAGGGATTAGGTTGTCTATCCAGCTTTGAAATTCTTTAAGCTGCTTCTCGTAGTTTTCATTGAGTTCGCTCTTTTTAGGCTCTTCTTCAATCGCATCATAAGGAACCCGAGCATTGACATTAACGGCTAATAGCAAATCATCTTCTGTTCTGGCAACGTGCACCGATGGAATGTTGTTCATCACCCCACCGTCTACCAAAAAGGTGTCCTTGTATTTTACCGGGGTGATAACAGAAGGGATAGCTATCGAGGCTCGCATGGCGTCGTACATACTACCCGTTCTAAAAACAACTTCCTTACGATTTAATAAATCGACCGCCACTGCACAAAAGGGAAGATCCAGGTCTTCAATATTTTGGTCATCAATAAATTCCTTCATCGTTTTGATCACCTTGTCGGCTTTAATCAGGCCCGCATCCCAAAAGGCAAAGTCCAATAAATTCAGCACTTTCATTCGATCCAGGGTTTTAATCCATTCTTCAAATTCGTCCATTTTTCCGGAGGCATAAACGCCTCCAATAATGGATCCCATGGAAGTTCCTGCGATAGATGTAATGGTATATCCGCGTTCTTCTAATTCACGAATTACGCCAACATGGGCCAGTCCCCGGGCTCCACCTCCTGACAATACGAGAGCTATTTTTTTCGACATGCTGATTTCTTAGAGATACCTAAGAAAAAGCAATTTTTCGAAACGGGACGGGGGATAGGTCAAAAAAAGCTGGAATGCACTGACCTTAGTCAAAGATCAGTGTTCCAGTAGTAATTCGATGAGGTCCATCATTTATTTCATAAAGGTAGAATCCGGAACCCATTCCCATACGGTCAAGGTGCAGCTCTTCACCATTGGAAAAGGCTCTTATCAAAACTTGTTGCCCTTGGGCAGAGTAGAGCTTGAGTTCAAATCCATGGTCTGGCTTCTGGTTGATACGCACAGTGAGTTTGTCACTTACTGGATTGGGAAATACTTGAATAGTTCGTTCATCAGTTAAAGTCTCAACAGCCATTTGATTTTCATAGGTATAGGTTCCACGTTTATTGGGTACCCATAAGGTATCATTCAGGTTATATTGGTATTCAATGTATTGATGAACACTATCGAAGGGAGTGTAGGTGTACTCCGTTTTTCGGGTCGGAATGTTGTACTCATTCATTACCTCTATTTGGCTTACCAACCCTTTGGAATTATAGCTGTATTCCTCACGGAATTGACGGCCCCATCTATCGTTGCCGCTCATGGCACGTGCCCAAAAGTCAAGGGTAAGAGAATCTAACACACCCTGAGCGTCGTAAAAGTAGTTTCGTCTTATTCGGTTGATCCAGGTTGTAATCGTGTTGAAAGGAGTTCGAGTAACTTCCGCTGAAAGAATGGAATCTTTTATTAGACGCCCATCTGGCAGATATTCATAGTAGTAGGTCTCCTTCGGATCCCATACTCCTTCCTGTTTATTCCAGGTAAATCTGTGGTTTTCTAACACCTGACCATTTCCAGCATAGATCAGGGAGTCCTTCGTTGTTCTTGGATTGGAAAAGTAAGGTTGGTGGCGGATTTTGGTTAGCACTTTCCCATCAGCATAGTGAGTGAAATCTAAAATGTTGGTGGTGTCGAAGGGATGAGGCGGTGAATAGTTTGAAATCTCAACTTGTTTTTCCAGCCGGGTGTAATTCTTGTAGTAGTTACGGGTAATTCGGTAGGTTTCCCAGGTATGAGAATTGACATGGCTTTCCAAAATGATCGAGTCGGTTACACCTTGTGGGGTGTAAGTCCAGGTGGTTCGGTTACCTGTGATAGTTGTGGAGTCGTTCCATTCTTGTTCAACAAGCAGGGAGATTTTTTTTTGAGCTACGCCGGAAGAAAATAGGGCAAGCAGCAATAGGGTGAGAGGAAAGGTTTTCATGGGTATAGTTTTATTGGTTAGGTCCTTACCTGGGTGGTGAGGCTCTATTAATTTAACCCATACAATTTCCTAAGGGTTGGTTCCACTGATTTACTCAAATACCAATGTCCCGGAAGAAATTCTTTGCGTACCCTTTCGGATTTCGTAATGGTATAGTCCTGATTTCAAGTGACTTCGATCGATGTCTAAGGTTTCGCTTTCCAAAAATGATCGAGTCATTATTTCGTTTCCTTGGGCAGAATAGAGGATAAGTTGGCAGTCCTTCAATTCCTTGCCATCTAGTCTGACGGTGAACTCATTTTTTACTGGATTGGGGAAAATCTGAACCTTAGTTCCTGTTGAAATCTCATTCACCGACAGTTGAGTTGTTTGGTAAGTGTAGGTTCCCTGTTCCACTATTTCCCAGGAGTGGTTTATAGTGCTCCACTTGTACGTTTGGTATTGGTGTAAGCTGTCCTCTGAGTTATAGTGAAAATGGGTCTTCTTGTTCAAGTTCATAGTTGGACCAAATTCTTCCCGATAAGTTAGTTGTCCAAGAGAATTGTATACATAAAACTCCTTTTTTGAGCGAATCCATCCTACGATTGGATTGTATCCGCCATCCATGATTAAGGAATCCAGCTGACCCGAGGATAAGTAGTAGTACAAATTTCGCAATGAACCACGCCAGCTTCCGTTTCCAAGATAATTCATGAGCGAATCTTTAACCATCAATCCATCAGCTCGGTATTCAAAAAAATGAGCCCATTGCATCGTTCTTAGCCCCGTATGGATGTCGAGCAAGAAATGATATTTTTTGGCCAGGTGTCCATCAACAGTGTAAACCGAGGAATCGACCGTGGTCAGTGAGCATTCGTTTTTACAGTATTTTCGATTCGTTTCGTAGACCAATCTATCCAGTCCATTGTATTCGTAATTGTACACAAAGCTCGTGTCAAATTGGGATTGATCAGAATTCCAGTTTCGTAGTATTTCACCAATTAGCAGGTTGTTGTCAGAGTAGAGGTAGTCTCTGATGCTGTGTATCTCAAATTTTCCATTTTTCCAGTGTTCCACATCTTCTTGGATCGGCAGCCCATGTGGTCCATAGTGAGTAGTAATTCGACGGGCGTTTACCAGAGGATCTCCGGGGTTGGATTTCTCTATAAGAATCTGTCTGGAATCTTGGCCCCATAAGGACGCCACTGTGGCTAAAATGGCACAGGTTAATGCAAGTTGTTTCATGGCGTACGGTTGTTTTGCTGGTTAGAAATCAATCGTAACCAGTTAGTTACAATAGGATGAACTGAAGAGTAAAGATAGGGGTTGGCGCGAAACTTTAAAAAAAAATTAGCCTTCCATCTCCTCCAACTCTGCGTGAAGGGTTTCCCATTCTGCCATTTTCCGATCCAGAGTAGACTTTAATTCGGCGTGCTTGAAGAACAGATCCTTCGATTCAGGAGTTTTTTGGGCATAGATCTCCGGATCCGCCATTTTGGCTTCCATATCTTCCAGCTCAGCTTCAATTTCCTCAATACGTCTTTCGCATTTCGTGATGCTATTGCGCAGCTTTCGAATGTCCTTATCCCTTTGCTTTCGAGCCTGGTAGTCCAGCTTATTGTCCGACTCTTTTTCTTCCTTTTTGGGACTTGCTGCAGCTTTGGTTGTGCTTGGCTTGTTCATTTCGAATTCACGGAAATGCTCCAGCTTGTATTTATCCAGGAATTCGTCAATGCTGCCAAGATGCTCTTTGATCTTTTGATCACGGAATTCGAAGGTTACGTCCGTTAGATCCTGCAAAAAGTCCCGATCGTGTGAAACGACGATCAAGGTGCCGTCAAAGTTCTGAAGAGCCGTTTTTAGCACGTCTTTGGCCGCCATATCCAGGTGGTTGGTCGGCTCATCGAGAATCAACAGGTTGATTTCGTGGAGTAGGAGACGCGCCAAGGCCAGTCTCGATTTCTCACCACCCGACAATACCCGTACTTTTTTGTCAATGTCATCTTCTCCAAACAGGAAAGCGCCCAGGAGTCCTCTCAGTCGATGGGTTTTGGTCCAGTCACCGGTGGCTTCGTGCTCCAGCGTTTCCAGCACGGTCATGTCCTGGTTCAGCGTTTTCTCTTGAACCTGAGCGTAATAGCCAATTTTTACATTGTGCCCTAATTCGCAAATACCGTTGCAATCCGTTTCCCGGTTAATGATTTTTACCAGGGTCGATTTACCCATTCCGTTTTTGCCAACAAAGGCCAGTCGTTGTCCACGAAGCACCTTGAGGTCAATACCTTGAAGTACCGTTTTTTCTCCATAGGTTTTTCCCAAATCCTTAAGTTCCAAAACCCGTTCACCCGATCTTGGGGCAGGAGGGAAGGAGAATTGAATACTGGCCGTTTCAAACTCGTCCATTTCCACACGCTCCAGCCTATCCAGCTGTTTCATAATGGATTGAGCTTGTTTTGCCTTGCTCGCCTTGGCCTTAAAACGTTCTACAAAGCGCTCTTGCTGTTCAATGTATTTCTGTTGGTTTTTGTAGGTTGCCACCTGTTGGTCATAGCGTTCCTGGCGGAGCACCATGTACTTGGTGTAAGCAGCTTTGTAATCGTAGATTTTTCCAAAAACAATTTCAATGGTCCGGTTGGTAATGTTGTCCAAAAAGCGCTTATCGTGACTCACCATCATGATGGCTCCCGGATAGTTCTTGAGGTAATCTTCCAACCAGAGAATGGATTCAATATCCAGGTGGTTAGTCGGCTCATCGAGCAGTAACAAATCATGGTTGCGCAAAAGGATTTTGGCCAGTTCCACACGCATCTGCCAACCACCGCTAAATTGGTCCAGGGGACGGTCAAATTCTTCGCGTTTAAAACCCAATCCCTTGAGTACCTTTTCGATACGACTTTCCAGCTTGTCCGCTTCGAGTGTTCCGAGTTTTTCGTGGATCTCGTTTAATCGTTCAATTAACTTGCTGTAACCTTCAGATTCATAGTCTGTTCTGGTTTCAAGTTGATGGTTGATATCGTGCAGCTCAGCCTCCATGCCTGCCACTTCTTTAAACACGGAATAGGTCTCTCCAAAAACCGTTTGATTGGAGTCAAATTTGATCTCCTGGGGTAGGTATCCAACGGATCTTCCGGAGGAAATATCTACGGTTCCCGAAGTGGGTTTTTGAACCCCGGCGAGGATCTTTAATAAGGTCGATTTTCCAGCTCCGTTTTTTCCAACCAAGCCGATTCGGTCTTTGGCTCCAATCATAAATGAAAGGTCCTTGAACAGATCGCGGCCAGAAACAAACATGCCGATTTTAGAGAGTGCAAACATGGGCGGCAAATTTAGGGGCAATTTTCAATCTTGAATCGCCAAGGGGCTTTTTTCAACTTGATTGCCTATAGAATGTGGGTTATCAGCGTTTTACGATGATTTTAGAAATACGCTCTCCCGTGTTGAGAACAACTTCGAGGTGGTAGGTTCCGGGCAGGAGTTCGCTCATGTCGAGCTCGGTTTGCTGCATTTGATCTTGGAAGTCTTTTAGCACATGGGATTGACCCAAAGAATTGGTCAAATGACAATGTTGAATTCCTGAGGGGTGATACAAGTAGAGCTTGTTTTCGACTGGATTGGGATAATGGTGAAGTAAAGCAGCATTGCGGTGTTGAGGCAAGCCATTCGCTGTATCCTGAGGGGGAGCATCAAAGAACTCAACTTGATCAATGTAAATGGTCGATTTACCTCCATGGGACGTATACTCAAATCCAAACCGAATGTAGGTTTCATTGGCAAATAGGTCTGGTGAAAGTGGTAGCTCCATCGTTTTCCATTCACTTGAATCCGGGGAAAACGAAGGGCTTGAATTTTTGGCGGTGTGAAGGCTGTCCAGATCAAAAGTGTACAAAGGTTCCCACGGCCATCGGGCTCCCATAAGGAATAAAACTTCCAGTTTTCCAGGTCGTAGTGAATCCGCATCTACCGCATATTTAAAGGTCATCTTAGGGTATTCCGAAGGATCCAGGTGCACATGGGGGCCACGTAGATCATAAAAGCTTCCCTCAATTTGATGGGTATTTCCCCTAAACACGACGCTGTTTCCTATCGAGCCAGGAGCTGAGTGAACAGTATCCAATGTCCATTTTCCCAAAGAGTCAAAGGAGAAAGGAACCCAGTTAAAAGGCAGTCGGGTAGAATCGTCGAAGCCCTGCTGATAGGGAATGGGATTGGTATTGATGTTCTGCCCGCGAATCAGGATGTTGTCTACCAATACTATTCCTCGAAACTGAAGGTTGCTCGAAATGTGGAATACGTTGGAATCATCCAGGGTATTACCCGTAAGGCTTTGGGCGATATGTGCCCACTGAATCTTAGTGGAGTCCAATCCCGCTGGATGCAAGGTGGTAATGGGTATGGCGTTGTTTTCGTGATCGCCCTGTTCATTGAATGTGGCCAGGTAGCGGTAATAGCCGAAGTTCTTAAAGTTGGTGGATGCGAGTTGAAGTTCAGGAGACCCCGTGTCCTGCTTGATCAAAGCCAGGTCAAATTCGAGTACCGGATCCTTAAGCGGGAGTAGGGAAATGCGGTGTGTGGTCAATTCTCCGCCTTTACCACTTTGGTGGGGTAGCGGAATACTCTTAGAAATCAGGCAGGGGCTTCCTCCTTTGCCCAAAGTAGGATGAATGTACCATCCGGAGCTATCCTGAAAATCGTTTTTCCAATCAGCAGGGATTCCTTGGTTGAAATCTTCCTCTATTACAATCTGGCCCCAAAGCAAAGAGCTGGGAACGAGCAATATGAGGAATAGGGTAGTTAGGTTTTTCATCCTGGTTTTGTTGATCTAAAAGTAATTTAAATTCCCATTTACTCAAAATACATGTACCTACATCAATTTAAAAAATCTTTGTAACTTTGTTCTCATTAACAGGTGATTATCATACCTGTTTGGAGGAAAAATCATGAGAAACATCAAGCAAATAATTCCTGCCCAAAAGGTTAATATGGGAGGAATTTATCTGGATCAACCCTTACCAGCGAGAGGAGTGGATCAAATCGATCCTTTTTTGCTCGTTCACCATTGGTCGGACCGAATGCCTGGTGGCCAAAGGCAACAGGATGTGGGAGTTCCTCCGCATCCGCATCGGGGATTTGCTCCGGTAACTTTCATTTTTAAGGGAGGTGTACATCACCGCGATTCCACGGGGCACGATGGCGTTATTGAAGCAGGAGGTACCCAATGGATGAATAGTGGAAGTGGCATTGTGCATAGTGAACGTCCGGCGAAGGAGTTGGCTGAAAAAGGAGGGGAGTTTGAGCTCATCCAGTTCTGGGTTAATGCTCCCGCTGCGAATAAAATGGAAAAGCCTTCGTATCAGCCCTTAACGGAAAAGCAAACGCCCGTCGTTTCATCTGAGGATGGAAAGGTTAATGTGGGAGTGGTGTCCGGTGAGTTTTTAGGAACTAAGGGAAACATTTCCACTTATTCGCCTTTGTTGACCTTGCGTCTGAATATTCAAAAAGGGGGAAAAATGACCTTGCCCGTTCCGAGAAACTACAATGTTTTCATTTATCAACTGGATGGATCGATGAAGGTGAATGCCCATCGCGAAACGGTTAAAAAGGACCTGATTTGGTTTGAAAATGACGGACAGGAGGTTTTGGTGGAAGGGTTGGAAGATACCCGGGCTATCTTATTGGCCGGAGCGCCTATCAATGAGCCTGTGGCTACTTATGGCCCTTTTGTGATGAACAGTCAACGGGAAATCATGCAGGCCCTAAACGATTATCAAAATGGTAAGATGGGCACCTTAACCGAGAATTTCGATTAAGATGAAAAGAAGATCATTCATACATAAAAGCGGTCTTGGCGCATTGGCCTTTGTGCTGATGCCCTGGGGCCGGCTTTGGGCAAGTAGCACTTCCGTTCAAACATTTTCTATTCCAGATGGGGGCGAGCACCTACGTCACGGTCTGATGACTTCTATGAATGATTTACAAGTTGGGCCATCGTGGCTCACGGGCATTCGTAGAGACGTATTTTTTGCTAATGGCATTGGTCCTTCGAAGGATGATTGGCATTGCTACAGCATAAGGCTAAATAACCAATGGATAAGCGCTACTCCCAGTGCTGGAGGAGTTGTTCTCATGCTCGATGAAGGTCCCATCGAATTTCCTTACCATCAATTCAAAGCACCGGTAAGAGTAGATCGCTTCTCGATTTCATTAGATGGTAATCGTTTGAAAATCAATAACTCAGAAGAGTGGATTCAAATTCAATTGGAAAAAACGAATCAACCGAGCTTTCGATACGGTAGGACTTAATAGGGTCTTTTGTGCAGTTCGTCGAATGAAAATGGTCATTCAAAAAATAATAGCCTAATTCTTTATTTCGAGGTATCACGAATACCTATTATCGATATATTTGGGCCTATAAAGAACCCTATCTTTACTTGTATGAATCTACTAATCAAAGCCGCCTGGGAGCGAACCACTCCTAAGCCAATTTTCAAAGTATCCTGTATTCCTAAATCGGACCTTTTTATGAGGTATTCATCCCATGCATTTTCGCCTGAGGATATTCCGAATGAAGTGATATTGGAGTAGCGAACAAACCTACACCCATACCCTCTAAACCGAGAAATGTAACATTCGATTTCTCCGTATTTATTAGCCAAAAAACAGTTTAAGAGAACCCTATCTTTTAGAACATGAAACATCTAATCGACTATGTTTTAGGACGAGCCATCCTGAAACACCCTAAACAGATCGAATAAACGATCCAAAGCCCATTTTGCAACCTCAGAAGTAGGAGGTCAAGCAAGAATTTCGTATTCAGATTTTTTCCCCTGAAAATAGGTGGAGACTGCGTGGTGCTGTACAGACATTGCACCTCCAGCTATTAGTGCCAATCTATTTGCCAATTTATTGGAATCGTCCATGATCGAAAGCATGGAAACAGCCTTTTATTGACTTTTTTTTAAAGAGAACCCTAATCTTTATGAACCCCAAAAACCTGCATTTAGCGGGGTGGATTCCTATGTCCTTAATGGAAGGACAAAATCCTCTCCGGATGGCGTCTATAACTCATCCATCTGCCCAATGGGTTACCCCATATTCAGCCTCTTCTGAGCTGTCTAATACCGGTTTGAAATTATCCGAGTTTACTGACCCAAACAAAACGATAGACCTTACTCATGGTCTTAAACCCCAATTAAAACTAACGTGATGAATAAACTTGTGTTATTAACCCTATTATTAGGTATAACAGGATCAGGTTTGCGAGCCCAGATTTCCCATTACCGGGAGTATGGAAAGTCGCTCCTCGATCTTTCCTGTGTCCAAGTTGATGTGCACTTGGATAACAACTCCAATGACAATGGCCCAAACTCCTACACATCTTCAAGACATGGAACTTCTACAGCCTCTGATGGAAGTGGCTATTTAAAGAAGGCCCTCCGCTTTGATGGAGTGGACGATTACATTGAATTTACAGATGGAGAACCCCTGGTATCCGGAGGTCCATTTACCCTTACTATTAATGCTAAACTAAATGGCCAGGGTGGAGGTGCTTCCAATGAGTCTCCTTTGTTTAGCCAGCGCTCTGCCAGCAACTCAGGTAGTTTGATAAACTGCTTTGCAGATAACGGAAACAACCAAATTGAATTTGTAATCCGAGACAAAAACCAGTCAACTGCAAGTTCGGTAACTTATCCTGCACCAGGTGATGGTGAATGGCACAGCTACGGCTTCGTGTTAAACGAAAATGATAGCATTTTCATTTACCTGGATGGCGTAAAAGTAGCTGGCAGCCGTTCTACCCAAAGCGCCGAAGAATTGATCGGTGATCTTGATTACATTTCTTTAGCGAGGCATTGCCATGGAGATGGAACTCCAACTAATGAGGGGTGGCTTAACGGAGACCTGGATAATTTCCGGGTGTTTAGCTGTGCTTTGTCCCCATCGGATATTCAGATTGCCCATGGAATAAAGCTAACCGCAATTGCAGATGTGACCTATTATTCCAACATTAATTCCCAAGCTAACCTGGCCTCTTCAGTATTTTTACGAGGAACGGCCAAGGTGGCTGGTAATGGTACTGACCGGGTGGAAAGAACCCTTTTAAGGTTTGATGATCTTGGAGATTCCTTGCCGACGGATATTGTCATTGATTCAGCTCAATTAGACGTTTATGTGAAAACCCCTGGTTTTTGGACGGGTACACTTTCCAGTTCCCTTACCTGAAGAGAGTAACCGAATCCTGGGAAGAATTCGGTGTAATAAATGCGAATCAACCCAATACGGAGAGTTCTGATCAAATTCAATCGATCAGTTACCCAGTAACTTATACCGGATGGACGAGCATTGATGTGACCGATCATGTTGAGCATTTTGTACGCTACCCAAGTCAACACCACGGCTGGAAAATACAGCTGACCAATGAGCAGCCTACCCGTGCCGTATTCTTCTATTCCAGTGAATTTAAGAATGCTTCCAGGGCTCCTAAACTCAAGGTATGGTACCATAGAAAAGGGGAGTCGGCTTATATGCAATCCGTAGCACGGGGACAAGCCAATGGCTCTAAAACCAGTATGATCAAAAATGGAAATGCCAGCTCTGCGGCCGCCTTATTTGCCAATGCCTATTCAACGGATGGTTCATTTCAAATCAATGTACCAGTTTCATTTTCCGGATGGGTTGGATTAACACCGAAAAATCAACCCGGCATTTTGGCTGATGCCCATGATTTTGGGCTGGTATTGGAGGCAGATTCAGGTGATTCGATCTGGTTTCATTACGACGCCCAACGGATTGCGCTTCAGGCCACGCCTACCGAGGCTTATCAGCTGCGGGTAGAGGTGGACAATAACTCCATTTATGTGAAGATCGATGACGGAGCCACTCAGGTCTTTTCACGGGTGGCTGGAGACCAACTTATGGGGCAGCGAATTGCCATGATTGCGGAAAACGCCGACCCCACATCGGTAGTCCAAACCACATGGCCTCTTCCGGAATCATTTAAGGCGCCGATCCTGACCCAAATGTCCCGAGCCAACCAAATGGGAAAGGTGGAAGCACCCGAATTAGAACCTGGACAGCAGGTATTCTGGAATGGGCAGTTCGTTAAGCAAGAAGACCTTTCAACCATTAACAGCCAGCTCAAATCCAGGGCAGAGCAGCTCGAGGTTCCTTTGTGGACTTTGGGTGATACGCTATCCGATTCCTTGTTCAATGCGCTCAAAGCTCAGGATTTGGCTCGTTACGTTCACAATAGCGACCCCATTCGATACACCGTTCTCGATAGCCTGGATACCCTCTATGATGTAACTCTTCGATTGCCTTTTGAAGCCGTATTACTAAGCAACACTGTTTCCGGATATACCATTGATAATGGATTACTATCCGCTTCATCCGCCAGCTTTCTTGATCCGGTCTATTTGCTCAATCAATACGACAGCAGGTTGGAAGAGACCCAGCCTGAGCTGGAATTGACCATTGAAGATAAATCGACCGAGGTTAAGTTTGGTTTTGACATCCTTACCCAGACGCAACAAATTCATCCGATCGAGCCTCAATATGGAATTTGGGTAGACAACCAGGATGTTTACGCTTTGATGAATGCCAACTCCATTCCTCTCGGTGTCAAGGTTGCGGAAGGCTCCAAACTATCCGTTGGTTTTAACAACGATAAGGAGATGGAAGTTAAGGTGAATGGAATTAAGGTTTGGAGCACTGCTATGACCAGTTTACCCACCTTGGCCCTTCAAAAATTGTCCCTTTCTCATGGGGCCATTTCTGGTTTAACCACCTATAATAGCCAGGCTTCTTCTAAGGTTAGCGTAAACCCACCCAAAGTTTACTGTGCAGAATCCATAGGATCATTAACGCCTAATGTTGATCTCGCTGATTACCTGCTGTGCAGCCATCCCTATGTTCCGCAGCCGTGTCCTACAGTTGCACAAATTTCGTATCAATGGTTCGACCTTAATGGAGCTTTGGTGTCTTCCGGTTTTTACACCCCAGTGGATATGGGTGTGTACCGTTTGGAAGTAAGTGTTGCCAATTCACCAACGGCACCTCTGTACACCTATCCGCCTTTGTATGTTTCTTTTGGTTATGAAGTTGACTGGTACCAAACCAATAACGTCGCCCGGGTTCCCAACTACCATTCTGCCAGGCTCAACGAACCAAATCCGGCCCCAGCCAATATGACCGTTGGCCATGCTGTTGCTTCCAATTCCATAGTGGTAAACGATCCGATCTGGTTATCTGGTCTTTACAAGATCCATGGTAACCTGAAAGGGGGAGCTATCGGTGAATCTGTAACCGTTGGATTTACGGATGGAAATTCTTCGCTTATAGCAGAAGGAATGGCGTGGAGCAGTGCCTTTGGATTACCAGCGGTAACCGTTCATGCGGGAGGAACTTCTCAGTCCCATGTTTTTTTAGATCCTTTCTTCGAGGGATTTTTCTACTTGGAACGAGGAAGTTCTTCCTTAACGGTTTATTCCAGTTCCTTATCACCAGCTGCTTACAGTCCGATCGCCACTTTTACCAGTGATGCCAATATTCGGGCTAAGTTTCTGAGTTCAGTCAACAGTGGAGCAACCCCACCGGCCTCGTATTACACCCAAAAGGGGCCTTACGTTAAAAACTGCTACACCAACCTATCGTGTGGTGCTCCTATGTACTATGAGCCTTCACGCAAAGCCGATGGCGGATTCTACAATACCTATCAAAACCAACTCTATTTTGAGCATGATTTTGACTACAAGGATGGATCCATCAACTATTTGGTGAAAACGGATGGAAACGAAACGGACGTAACCAATTCCACCATTCTTTCTACCACTGCCGGAGACTACGGCTTTAATGTATACCGCCTCGATGCTTCTCAGCTTCAAGAAGGTTATTACCAATTAGTTATCACCAATGAAAAGGACGAAGAATTTACCCTTCGATTCCACAATAAACTATAAGATGATGTACAAAAAATTGTGGGCGATAGCCCTCGTATTGTTGCATGCCTACCAACTCTTTTTTCCAAGTATTTTACTGGCAGCGCATGGCAATGATTCCATGGGATCTCCCATTGGAGTCTCCCAAATGGTAGATGTAAAAACAGGTGATTTTAGCTATTCCATTCCGCTCATGGATGTGGAGGGTTATCCCGTCAACTTAAACTATAACGCAGGCATTAAACTGGAACAACAGGCCAGCTGGGTTGGCTTAGGGTGGAGTTTAACCCCCGGAGCGATAAACCGTCAAATGCGCGGCATTCCAGATGATTTTAAAGGAGATGTGGTGACCACCACCTTTAATCAGGAGGATAATTTGACTCGTGGCGGTGGATTGGATGTTGGAGTGGAGCTCTCCGGAGCCGGTGATATTCCCTTTTCCGAATCCAGTTTGGGTGTAGGCCTCGGTGCGAGTGCCTCGTTTAATAATTACACAGGTTTGGGCATTGATCGAAGTGTTTCTCTTTCGGCCAGTGTATCTCAAAAATTGCAGGCAGTTCCCCTCGGTTTTGGTGGTGGAATTTCCATGAACCAATCGGTTGGAAACCAAAGTGGAGTAACGAATGATTTCGGAGCTACGGTAGGAATGAGCTTTGGTCTTGGCCTGGGAGGAATTCCGGTTTTCGGAGGAGTTGGATTAGGCCGAAGTAGTAATTACAACAGCATAAGAGGATATGCAGTAGAAACCTCAAGTATTGGTGTGTCTATGTCCGTTCAGAGCGGAGATGCTGCCTACGGAACTTCTGGTGCCTTCAATACGGTAAACTTTCCTTCTCAAGCTTTGGCCTTTACACCCGGTACTCCTTTATCCCGTATTTCGAAGTCCTTTGCCTTTAAGATTTCAGCCGGGGGAGAGTATTACTCAACCTATCCTTATGTAGGGGTTAACTACCGAGAGGTGGTCGATAAGTTGATTGGCAATACCCTGGAAAATCCGGGCTATGGTCAAATGTACCTCGATCAGGTTCCCGAAGTGGATGAAGAAATGGCTTTGCTCGATTTTAACCGGGAAGCAGAGGGTGTCGTGCGACATGAAACCACGGTTCTCCCATTTTCCTACAATACGGACGATGTATTTATGATGAGCTCGGCCATGGGTGGAATGAGCTTTCGTACCAAACGTTCTGATGTTGGTGAGTTTCGTAATCCCGTGGCAATTGTTGAGGGGAATACTTCTGAATCGGAAGCGGAATTTGGCGTTGGAATGTATGCCGAGTTTGGTACAAACTTTTCTGAGTCCAAAACATTTGGAGTAAACACTTCCTGGAAAGAGGATTTTGGCTTAGAATCTGATTTGAAGTTTTCACCGAAGGTTGATGGAAGCCAGTATGAGCCTTATTATTTTAAGCCTGCTGGAGAATTGACCCAAGCTCCTTCTATGTTTCAGGGATTTGGGTATACCGGAGCGGTAGCTTTTACCTTATCCCCGGGAGGTAGTCACAGTCCATCTACCTTGCTGACGAATGGGACTAATGCAGGCCCATTTAGACAGCCTCATAGAGAACAACGTTTGACCACGGTTCAAGCTATCGAGGCGGGTAGAGCAGGGGACTATTCTATTTTTGGAGGCATCATTAAGGATTGTAATGGATTTACCCAGACAGGCCTTCAGTTTAACTCTATTGACAAATTGGATAACACATCCCAAGCGGGTGCCAATAAACCACACCATATTTCCGATTTTCATATCATTCAACCTAATGGCTCCCGGTTATATTTTAGCCATCCGGTCTACAACCGGGTTAAAAAAGAGTATCAATTCAACGTAGAGGGTAATGGCTACGAAGTGGCCAAAGGATTGGTAAGCTACACGGCACAGGATGCGTCAACATCCAATAATAAAGGAGTTGATCACTACTTTCAGAAAAAGGATATTCCAGGATATGCGGAGCAATTCCTGATTTCGGGAGTTTTGAGTTCAGACTACGAAGACCGAACTCAAAATGGTCCCTCCAAGGATGATATTGGGCAATACACCCTGTTTAATTACTCTTTGGAAGAAACCAACTACAGGTGGCGTTATCCCTATCAAAAGGATTCGGCCTATTTTGATCCGGGCACCCGAGGAAAAATCCAGGACGATAAGGGAAGTTTTGTTTACGGAGAAAAAGAACTCTGGTACCTCCAGTCCATTGAATCGAAAAACATGATCGCTGAGTTCATTCTCAACGATGAGCTCGACCCGGATAAAATTCGGAAAGATGGTTTGGGTGTTTTGGGTGTACATGGAGGCCAAGATGCTACCCAGCGTAGAAGATACCTTCAAGAAATTCGCCTTTACAGTAAGGAAGACAAACTCAAGAATGGAGCCCAGGCACAACCCCTTCGTACTGTGGTGTTCCACTATAGTTATGATTTATGTCCTGGTTCTCCGGATAGCGATGCGAGTAATGGAGGAAAGCTAACCCTGGAATCGCTTGAGATTTTTGATTTTGAGTCCTTGGAATCTAAGGGGAAAGAGTACGCCTTTACCTATGGTTTTAATCCTGCTTACAAAGTAGGAGCGAAGGACAGATGGGGAAATTACATGCCCAACAATGCTTTGAGTTTTCCTATTAACTCCAATGGTTATCTATCCATGACTACTCGAACCAACAACGAGTATCCGTTTACTCCTCAAGCAGAATCTGATGCGAATAGCTATGCTGCGGCCTGGAACCTCTCTACCATAGAAACCCCAGGTGGTTCGGAAATCAAGGTGTACTATGAAAGCGACAATTACGCCTACGTTCAGGATCGAAAACCGATGCGTTTGTTTCAGGTTCTTGGATTCAAAAAAGGAGCCACGGGATTGATTGTGAATGAACTCTACGCCGCCCGAACTCCCTACCAATTTATGGTTGTGGATTTGGGAGATGAAGGAATTCCAAGTAATGCGGCAGATCCCGATCAAGAGTTTCGCGATCGGTTTTTAAGAGACAAGGGAAAGTTGTTGCCCAGCATTTATTACAAATTCTACGTAGAAATGGCCAATGGAAAATCCAGTACCCATGACGTAGTTAGCGGATATGCCAACATCGATGCCGATCATGCTAAGGTGTATGGACCTGTTCAAAATGGTTTTTACACCAAGGCCATTATACCGGTGAAGCCAGAGTCTGTACCCGAGGGCACTTTTAATCCTATAGCACGTATGGCCTGGCAATATGCGGGTGACTACCTGAGTAAATATGTCATCCCAGGATCTAACCTTCAAGGCGTTGGAGGGTTTGAAGCTTTTGTGCATGCCCTGGCTGGTCAACAAACGCAAAAGAGAATTCATCAACAGGGTTTTTACAAATACATGCGCTCAGAAGGGCACGGCCGCAGATTTAACTCCTTCCGTTCTTTCGTAAAACTTTTTGACAGCGATGGCATCAAATATGGCGGTGGACACCGGGTGGCCAAAATTACGGTAACCGACCACTGGGAGGACTTCTCGGATACCTATGGAACCGAATTTACCTATGCCGACCCTGAGTCGACCACACCGCTCACTTCCGGAGTTAATTCCAACGAACCGATGATTGGCGGAGAAGACAACACCTTGTTTCGCAATCATGCCGATTTATTGAGCCAGTATGCTTCCAGTTATGGTAAGACCAGTAAATCCTTTGTTGAAACTCCAATGGGAAGGAATGTTCTGCCCGGTGCACAAGTAGTGTACAGTTATGTAGAGCAAAAAAGCATCCAGAAAACCGGAGTATCTCTTAGCCGCACAGGCAGTATGGTGGATGAGTTTTACACCTCCAAGGATTATCCTATTTCCTATGATTTTACTCCAATTCAGAAATATGTAGAAGAGGCCGATCCTAAAGTGGGTTGGAACAAACGAGAGTCTAAAATAGACTACGTCGCTTCTCAGGGGTTTAGTGTAGTGCTCAATGACATGCATGGCAAACCCAAAAGAAAGGAATCGAGAGATGAAAATGGTAAGCTGGTTTCGTCGATAGAATACAAGTTTCGAAGTCAAAACAACCAGCTCAACAACCTTGTAAATACCCTTGATAAATGGGGTAATCTACAGCAGGAGGTCGCAGGAATTGACGTGTCTATCTGTGTGGATACCAGGCAAAACAATGTTGAGGTGGTCTCCGATCAGGACCAAAAGAATATTAACGTCATTCCATCTCCGGCCATTATTCCGTTTCCAATTCCTCTGATTACCTGGATGAAGTATCACTCCAAATCGACTGAAAAGCTGAAAACCATTACCCTTTCAAAAATTGTTCAGCAGTATGGAATATTGGAAGAAGTGATAACCTACGACGAGCGGGCCCGATTTAGTGCTCAAGACGTACTTTACGATCATGAATCGAGGGAAGCCATTGCGTCTACATCGACCAATTTCCTGAACACTTCCAGAGACCATTTAAACCTAAGATTTCCAGCCTATTGGTTCAAGGAATACCAGGCTTTTGGTCCGGCTTATCAAATGATGGGGCATTCGTTCACTGCCAATTCGGTGTCTTCGGATTCCATTGTAGATCTACGGCTAAAAGTTCCCGGAACGGTCTGTATCGCTCATGATGCGGTGAACGATGTTAATACCAAAGTTTGGGTAAGCAAGGATGACGATGGAACCTATAAGTTTATTCAGACCAATGGAACCCATTTTACCCCATCCAATCCTCAGGATTATGTTTACGAAGTAGTTAGACCCGGCCAGCAGAATCGCACCGGAGCCACGGTTCAATCCTTTAGCCTTTTGAAACCTACTGGAATGACTCAAGATGAGTGGTTTAAGCAAACGACGGTAGAGTCGGCCTTAGCGGGTAGTGCAATTACTTACATAGAAGACGCTCAGCTTTACAAGAAGAGCCTTTCAAGTAATTCGCAATGTTACTTCTCAAGTTCGGAGGATGAGCCAATTGTCAACCCTTTTCTCGTGGGAGTTAAGGGGAGTTGGAATATCCACGAGGTCTTTAACATGAACACCCTACGGGAATACCAAGGGGGCTATGGAAACAATCAACCGGTTTCCTTGAACTTGGAAACTGATGGAATCTCCTCTGTGATTGCTAAGTACAGCCTCACCGCTTTGGGTATGGAATATGAGCCAAGTAATGACGGGTGGATTAAGACCCTAACCCATACTCGCATCAATGCTTTAACAGGTGTGACGGAAAGCAAGAATGCATCCGGAAACTACAGTTCTAAGGTATTTGCGCATCAAGGGCAGATCAATTCCGGATTTGCAGCAGATGCACGTACCAACGAAGTATATGTAGAAAGCTTTGAGGATAAGAACCTGGAAAACGATGGAGAAAGTTGTTTTGAAGACCGATTGATCTATTCCAATGGTCTCTGGTACGACGGAACAACGCGAACCAATCATACTTTGGATTATTCGAATGCTCATACCGGAGCAGCTTCCTTAGCTGTTGATCCCGGGGAGTATATACAGCTCGAAATTCCGGAGCTGAATGATCGGTTTCAGGCCGTGGATTACCAAGTACCCTTTTTATTGACCGAGCCCAACCTCGATCAAGGAATTGCCTGGGATCCTAATGATCCAAAGGATTACCTGATCTCCTTCTGGGTAAAAATGGATGGAAATTTGGCTCCTTTTGATGCCAGTGCTATGGTAACTGCAAAGCAGGGTTCCGTAACCAAGAGCCTGACCAAGTATTACGAATCTACCTTAATCGATGGATGGAAGCAATTGACCTATCTGCTACCCAGGGATCAGTTCATCGGATCGACTGGGCTTTGGAGTATTCGATTCAACAACAATTGGTCAAGCAAAATCTACCTGGATGATGTTAAGATCGCTCCGGTAAATGCAAAGGTTCAGTCTGTAACGGTATCGCCGCTTTACGGTAGACAGGAGGCCCAATTGGACCCGGTTAATTTCAGTGTTCAATACATCTACAACACCAAAGGCGTAGTGTCTGAAATTTTCCGTGAAACCTCAGAAGGAAAAGTCACGATTTCCAGTATGCGAAACTCTATCGAAGATTAATATCCAACACAACTAGAAAATAAACCATGAGAATTTTATACAAAGCATGCAATCGCTACGCCCTAATGGTGAGCTTGCTTATCCTAACCTTGCGTTTGTTCGGAGCCCAAGAGGTGGCCGTAAAACGAAGTTATTTCTCTGTTAATGGTACTTCACCTGTTTTTGTACAGGATGATAAGTACGGTTATATGCAAAGCCAGGCCAACTGGCAGCAATCCTTTACCGATCGGCGAGTTACCAACACGGTAATTCTCGGAATAGACCATACTCGGCTACAGTCAACCAGTTCAACTCTGCAGGCCAGTGTGGAATTGGAAATTCGCGTCACAAAATGGAATGGAACATCCTTTTATCAGGAAATTCTTTCTCCGGTAAATTTAGAAGTGCAGTACAGCGCCACGGGAGATTACCAGAGTGAGGATTATTTCCGGTTTAAAGACGCTTATCAGGTAGTTGTAGTAGTCAATAATTCAACGAATGTAGGAGATGAGGCCCTTTACCTCGAGTCCAGAATTGAGTCAGAGCGCTATTATGATTATCAACTATCGAAGGTGCCGCCTCAGGATAGTATTTACCGGATTGTTTCTGATAACTGGGCCAAGGTATCCTGGCCATACATTCCAGGAGCCGAGGCTTATGATTTGGAATGGGCCTACCTCGATACGGTGAACAAGTCCAACATCGGGCAGCTTTCCTATGACTTTACCGAAAACGTAACCCGGGTAAGGGTTCATGCAAATGCCTATGAGGTTCCTTTGATTTATAACCAGGGAGTCGTCTTTTTCCGCTATAGACCGATTTACTACAATACCACCGATTACGGTATTTCAGTAGAAGGAAAATGGTCTACGGATAAGAGTGGCTTGGGCACCTCCAATAGCGCTTCTACCATGCTCGCTCTTGGAAATGGAAACTACAAGCCCTATGTGGTTTTGACAACGCCGTTTGATGCGGATCGAAATTGGGTAGCCCAATCCCTGTTTAATGAGAATGGGGTGAATATACTATCCACCAGTTTTTCCGATGGAATGGGAAGAACGCGTCAAAGCCAGGTATCCAATAGCGAGGAGCAACAAACCTTGGCGAGCAATGCCGTTTTTGACTCCGAAGGACGCATAGCCGTCACCATCTTACCGAGTCCCGTTAATCAATATGATTTTGCTTATATCGATAGCCTCGACATGCCCGAATCGCTCAATGCTGATGCTTATACCTACGAGCATTTTGAGTTGGATCAATACCTGGATACATCGGGGTCCTGTGCCTATAATTTTGTCAAGTTATCGGATACGGAATCCAAAGGTGCTGCCAATTATTTTTCCGAATACAACCCGGATAAAGAAGGGGCTCAAGCCTTTGTTCCGGATGCGGATAAAGTGCCTTTTCAGATTACCCGATACACACCGGATAACACGGGACGTGTACAGGAAACATCGGGCGGAATTGGAATGGGTTTTGAGCCGCTTGCCGGGCGCTCGGTTAGGTATATCTATGATCAACCGGCCAACGGTGATTTGGAGGATTATTTCCAATCCCAAAACCGAGGCGATGCTCAGTACTACAAGCGTAAACACGTAGTGGATCAAAACGGTCAGCGTCGCACGGTATACCAAAACATGCATGGAAATACAGTGCTCAGTATTCTGGCTGGCACACCACCACTCAATCTCATTAGTGTGGATGGATCCACGACTCAAACTCCCCGCGTAAATGACTTGACCGATTTTAACCAATGGATAGGGGATGAGTATGTTTCCAATTATTCGCGGATCATTGATCCGGGAAGGACTTATCAGGTAAACTACAGCGTGGATATACCCAGCTACAACACCACCTGTTCTAACACGCCAATTTGCTTCGATTGCGTTTATGATATCGAGCTCATTATCACCGCCCAGAACCCCTGTGTGGCCTCTGTGTACGATACGCTTTTTCAGGAGACCAAAAGAGCCGGTAAGTTTCGGGAGCAACTGAACAATTGCAATTCCAATCCTACCTACGCCTTAAATGGTGGAAGCAGTATCGTCCTGACTCCGGTCATTAGCAAGCCTACCACCTTGTTCATCACGAAACGCATTGTGTTGAACGATAGCATTGCAGAAGCTTATGCCGATTTCTACATGGAAGAAAGTGGCTGTGTACCCAACGCTGCGACTCTGTTTAAAAGCAAATTGTCGGATGTGTTGGCTGAAGCAGATAGCTGTATGCCGGATAAATGCGGAACGCAATGCGAAGATCAAATAGGAAGCTTTAGTGAATTTCTCCATACTGTTTCGCAGTACCAGGCCCCGGATTTGATACCCTCATTGAACCAGATACCAGTGCCCTGGATCTCATCAAATGGACTTTGGATGGTTCATTTACCTACAGCTACAATGGCAATACGATTGACGCCAAGTGGTCCTTTTTAACGGCGGATCAATGGGTAAGTATGTTACTGGGAACACTCGATGAACAGCTGGCCCTGGACCTTTGGAACAGTTATTATGCGGGTGTGTTGCCTCCCGAAACCCTTACCGGTTCGCGTTTTACGTTGTGGTTTAACAAGTACTTTGGGAATTACGATGACGACATTTTTTCCGGCTACTTTGCCGAAGTGTATGTCAGCATCATTGTGTATGATACGGCCACCGCGATAAACGATTACAACGTATTACTGACCAATTGCTACACCCTGTGTAATCGTGAAGTCAACATTCTTCCTACCCGCTGTGAGGAATTTGAAAATGCCTTCATTGCCGAACTGCGTCCGGGTGGATTTTATGGAGCGTACGATCATTCTACCTACAATGGGTCGGATAACAACAGTATCCTGAGTGATAACAATATTTTCAATTTTGATTACACCAGTGCAGCCGTTAACTACCTGGATGATAATGGAGTCCCTTATCCAGCAGGGCAGGGGCCAAGGTTTATGTCCAAGCAGGCTTTTGTGATGAATTTTAAAGAATCCTGGTCAAAAGCGATTTTTGCCTGGCTTCAGTCTAACAATGCGCTACCGGCCGAGGCTCAGTGCTTTTTAAATCTCTGTTCAACCGATGCAGATGTGTTTGAATATGAGGCTTATTTGCAAAGTGCCATGACCTATGATCATGCCTTGAAATTGCTTGTAGCCATTGATGATTCATTTAAGCTCTTGCAGCCGATAAGTACTTATGGTTCGGCCCTGTATCAATCGCCTTCATCGGGAATGGGAACCTTGCTTCATGATCCCTTGGAAAGCCATGCCACTATTGGTCCGCTCTTGTCCAGTTTTATGCAAAATGTGGATGGAACAAGTAATACCCATCTCTATGACTATGCAATAGAATTGGCGAGGCCTCAATCCACTACGACTTTTCCAAATTCCATGGGAACCAGTGATTGTTTTAAGGATAGAGAATGGCGTATTTTTAGAGATGCCTATTTGACCAAAAGGATGGAACTGATCAATGATCATTTCATGAATTGTGGATTGACCTCAGGCCTTTTACCCGATCGCTTATATAGCATCATGACCTCTCATGCCGAGGGTTCGGACACAAATTTGGCCAACCAAATGACCACTCCTGCAGGGCGACAGTCATTTTATGATCAAAACATTCTGGCCCCCTGTGAGAGCAATTGCGAAGATTTGGCTTCCCAATGGTTGGCACAGTTAGATCTTTCTGCTATGACCAATTTGGCGGATACCACGCCCTTGAAGGCGCACTTTGTAGCTCTTTGCAAGGCTTCCTGTAGTGAAACCACGCCTTATGGAGCATCTACGCTTCCTGCTACAGAGGATACTGTTTTTATCGATGACACCCCGGTTGATATCATTCCAACCTTCATCCCCATTACAGTTTGTTCGCCCCCAGGCCAGGTTCAGGTTTCTTCCTTTGGAGATATTCTGGATGCTTATGAAACTTGTGGATTATTGACACAGGGACCAGGCATGAATCCGTATTTAATCGAATCGGTGGATGGCTACCGGGATTCCATTGCCTATCCGATTTTGGATGTGTGTGGCTGCGACAAGGTTGCCCTCGCTCGTCTCGAATTTGATAACCTCAAGGCAGCGAATGATCTACCGGTAGGAGTGGCAAGTCCGAATGGCTATTTTGCGCATAAATATGGAGTTTGGTTAAACTCTTTTAGCGAAGCTGAATGCGCTTGTAATCAGGCTGGTGCCAATGTGACTGATCTAAATATTCCCGTTCCGGAAGGAGTAGGGTGCAGTGAATGTTTTGAATGCGATTCTCTCCTGGATAAGTACACCGATTTTTACCAGGAAGTATTTGGAACTACCACCTATTCCATTGGTGGAGAAGGTGATGATTACCTCTACGAACTCTTTAGCAATTACCTCAAGGTCCATCAGGAATCCATCCAGGCCGAGAGTGGTGCTTTGACCAGTTATGTCAAGGAATGTCACATGGCTAAGTTAGGCTGGTACTCACCTTACGGATTGAGTCCTCATGCTCAAAATTTGATTACCCTGTTGAATTACCTAAAGGATGAAACCGGATTGGCGGATGGAACGGAACATACTATACCGCTATACCACGATTACTACCGCAGCTCGTTATACCCCCATCCGTTAACCTTGAATTCGGAGGTTGATGCCACTATTAGTCATGACCTGGGCGGAAATGGGATCAATATTTACCTGCAAAATACCTCTACCGGAGGAATCATTAAGGACACTATTGATATCACCGCTTTTTATCCGGTTGGCGGAATACCTAATGATGAGTCCGATGTATTTAGCTTCGATGAATTTTGGGTAAACATGGGAAGCCCGAGGGCCAACGGTGATGCTCATAAATGCATATTGGTAGCGACCAACACAGGGAGCTCAGCTTTAAGCATTGCGGTAGAGACCTCTTACCCCATGTACCGTCGTTCCCAAAAGCCTGGAAATGATATTCTGGTAACCATCTGTCCGGACCGCTACAACGGTATGGAAAATGAGAATCCTTGCCTGGACATGATTATTGAAAATACGATGGCTGAGGTGGTCGATGAACTAATCGGTGAGATTGATGCCATACGAGATGCCTTCGTTCAAGATTACAAAGGTCAGTGTAAACTTCTCGAGGAGAATTATAAGCTGGTTTACGATGCGAATGAATACAACGCGTCTTTGTACTACTATTCAGCCGATGGTAATTTGGTTCAAACCATTTCCCCTAATGGAGTAGTGAATGGAGCTCCGGCGACCCATAGCTACAAAACCCAGTATCGCTACAACACGCTTAACCAAATGGTGGAAGCCATTTCACCTGATGCGGGTAGAAACCGATTCTGGTACAACAGCCAGGGGCAACTGGTTCTTTCCCAAAATGCGGAGCAGCGAACCGTTCAAACCCAAGGATCTTTGGAGTACTCCCAGTACAGCTACACCCGATACGATGATTTAGGAAGAATCGTTGAAATAGGTCAGCTAAATGCTGGAGTGGCCTACGATCCACAATTGGCAGCGGGATCTACACTCGAAGATTTACCCGCTGAGGTTCAGCAAGCCATTGTCGATCAAGTGAGCGTTTTAGCTGATTTGGATCAGACGATAAATGGAACCCAAGTGACGGTTTGGAATTACATGAGCAAGGAGCAAGTCACCTCTACCTATTACAGTGATGACCTATCTCCTAAAGTGGCCGGCTATTTTGGTTCCGAACCCCGTATGACCTTAGGACGGGTGAGTAGCGTTACGGTGGAAGAAAATTCAGATGGAGACGCCGAAACCTATGATTATGGGATTCATTTTGCCTACGATATCCATGGAAATGTAACTCGTGTGATCAACGAAAACACGGAATTGGAGTTCTTAGGTCAGAGTTTAAAGGAAATCCGCTACTCCTATGAACTGCTTTCGGGTAATGTTAACGAAGTGCAGTATCAAGCCCACCAGTTGGATGCTAAATATCACCGATATCTGTACGACCAAAACAACCGTATTCACATTGTGGAAACCAGCACCGATGGGGTGATCTGGCAAGAGGATGCCAAGTACGAATACTATCTTCACGGACCTTTGGCTCGAACCGAAGTAGGTGAGCAAAAAGTTCAAGGATTGGATTATGTGTACAATCTACAAGGCTGGATAAAGGCCATGAACAGCAACTCCCTGCAAGGAGCGAATGACCCTGGAAAAGACGGCGAGCTTGGAACCGCTTATAATTCTGATCCTGATATTCACCGTCAAATTGCCAACGATGTGTTTGGTTACGTGGTGGATTACTACCAGGGAGATTACAAAGCCATTGATGGGACCAAGCAGAACTTTGCAGCTACTCACGGAGGCAGTTACCAGTACAATAATGGTGGAATTACTTCACTCTACAATGGAAACATTGCTGCCTATTCACCCGGAATTACGGACTTGAATAATGATCCTTTGGATGCTTATGGCCGGGCTTATCGTTACGATCAGCTTAACCGTTTGAAATCGCAACAAGCTCATAAAACTGGTAATGATTTGGCATCCAATACCTGGACGAGTGCAGCAGCTACGAATGAATTTAAGGTAGAGTTGATCTACGATGCAAATGGCAACATTGAGAGTTTGCTGCGCAATGCCCACGGCAATACTCCGGCTATGGATGATATCACTTATACCTATGCCAACGGCAAAAATCAGTTAACGACCATTAGCGATGCCGAAGGATTGAAATTTGGTTCAGACATTAAGGCTTCCGGTACCGGTGGTTCTCAGTTCGTTTACAACAAAATCGGACAGGTGATCAACAATTCGGAAGACGAAATCGCCCATATTGAATGGAACCTTGATGGAATGATTACCCACATAACAAGAACTCCTAATTCGGAAAAACCGGACATTGAGTTTAGGTACGATCCTTTGGGCAATCGGATTGCCAAAATTGTAAAGCCTCGGATAGCGGGCTCAGTTTCTGATATTGGTCATTGGGATTATACCTATTATGTAAATGATATTTCTGGTGACAACATGGCCATCTATGAAACCGATATGGCGGAAGATGGTTCCTACGCCTGGTTCACGCTGGACTATCAATTCCTTTGCAACGGAAGGAGTCAACCCTTAACCCTGCAATTATCCAATGGAGGTACAAATGGGAATCTCTTTAATGGAATCCTACTTTGTGGCCGTGATTACAACATGGATGCTCTTCTTACCCAGTTTTTTACTGGCGAAGGGTTTACCGTAACTAAATCCGGCGATACCTACAACCTTTTCAAAGCAGAGGGCTGGACCTGGAGCAATCCTGTATTGACCGTGTGCATTGGTGGACATTGCTATACCCTGGAGTTACAAGTATCTTCTACTTATCAACTGGATTATAAGGTGAGTGAAAGAGGAATCTACGGCTCAAAACGGGTAGGAGTGGACAAATCGACGCGTCTTTTGGCTGAAAGCGAAATGATGTATTTGGAAAATGACGTTAAACTCAATGACGGAGATATCGGTAAACGCCGGTTGTACGTTACCGGTACAGAAATGGACATCACTTTCGCTGGAAGTGGAACCATGAACAGGATTACGGTTTATGATGGAGCCAACAATTACATGGCTCACCAGGATAACCTCTCCGGCACAACGGCATCGATGGCCAATGCCTTTTCCAACTATGTTAACTTGCCTCATATTTCCCAAGTACTTAGTGATGATCCGAATACTGCACGGTTTTATTCCGACGGAATTCAGTGGGCCACTAATGGCGGATATATTGAATATACCGCATCGGCCGATCTGTTTATTCGAGCTTCGGCATTAGACGAGTTGCAGCGCTTTAGACGAGGTTCCAGTGAAATGGGGCGTTCGGCCTACGAATTGAGCAATTACCTCGGTAATGTGAACAACGTGATCAGCAACCGCGCACTTTTTCAACGAGTGGATAACCTTGCTGTACAAGAAGATGTTGATTCTTATACGTTGAGCAACCAGGATTATGCGCACCAGAACATGGCCTATGACAACAGCACTGGTACCATCGGATCCTCTACGACCGGAGCCTATTTTAAAACCGATTTTCCGTTTAACCTGGGTTCAGGAGCAACCGGACAAGATCATGAATTGACTTTTGATCTGATTGTTAATGGAGTAGTGGAGTTGACCCTGTACGACAACCAGGGAACTACGCTGCAAACCGAGACTTATTCCAATACATCAGGGACAAAAACCGTGGTGGTTAATGTACCTGGAATTCACCTTGGGGTTCGTTGGGAGTTGGTAAGTGGTAGCTCTTTCTCCCTCAACAATATTCTGATTCAAACCATCAATCGCTTCAAGTTAGCCGAGGTGTTGCAGTATCAGGATTATTACCCCTTTGGGATGCCAATGCCCGGGAGAAAAGGGTGGTCCGGAAGTGGTCATAGATTTGGTTTTCAGAATCAAGAAGTTGATAATGAAATAGCCGGAAATGGTAATTCAATAGGATACAGATACAGAATGCACGATCCAAGGTTAGGACGTTTTTTTGCAGTTGATCCTCTGTCCTATTTTTACCCATGGAATAGCCCATATGCCTTTAGTGAAAATCGCGTTATTGACGGAATAGAATTAGAGGGTTTAGAACGTGTAAAACCAAAATTCAACGATCCGTATAAAAAATGCTTTAAGGACAGAGCAAGAAATACAATCAAATTTCAACTCTTTGAAATTGATGTGTTTAGTGAATTTAAGGTTAAGAAAATAGAGAAAGATTTTAGAGTCGAATTTGATTTTGATTCTGATGCCTATACCAATAATTCTAAGGCTGTGACAGAGGCATTTAGAGCTGCAAGATTTATTCGAAAAACACCGGATGGATTTACTGTTAAGATAAGCGGATCGACCATGCTCAGTGAAGGTGACCGAGGAGCAAATGGTTTTATAAATGGTAGTGTCGTGGCGAGTTTTACGGCGAAGGAATTGGCTGATGCCAGATCAGAAAGATTTCAAAATTCCATTTCGCAGTTTGGAATTAACCCTTCTGATATGCGAACGGGCGATCCAATCTACGATGCCAACAGAGCAGCTTTGATCACCATAAGTTATTCAAAAAGAAAACTCAAAACAAGGGTAAAGGTTAAGTTTAGACCAAGAATATGGAGGCATAAAGATACATCTGGTCCAGACTCGAAAGTTCACAATCGCAGAAAAGGACCAAAGTATCGAGGTAGAAAATTGAAAGGTTTTCGGAAAATGAAGAGAAGGCAAAATAAAAGTAAAAGAAAGGGGCCAAGTTTTTAAGATTGAGTGAATATTGGCAATTTGTTAAGAAGAATGATCTAACATCAAAAAACAAAGTAGCTTGACGGAGCAGCATGTGTTTTTACAAAGCTGAAACAAGAATGACTTGTTAGGCTATAATTGTGGTGTACAATCCCAAAAAGCCGTGTAGCAAAACCAATAAACTGGTAAGTGCTCACGGCTTTTTTTCGATTTAGAATTTGATTTCATCGAATTTAAATGGACGAATCGATAAGGAGTAACAGCATGCCCAATGGGAGGCAATTAAATATGAATCTGGTGAAGACAGGTGGTGATATTAAGCAACTTTATGATTAGATCATTTACTCGTGTTTTATCATTCATGTGCATAACGATTTAGGGGATTAAAAGCTCAAAAAACGCTTTTTTTTCTATCCACCAATTCCTTGTGAGTTACCTTTACACACCAGTTGATTACTTAGGATAAGCATCACATGGCAACACTTCAAATCCGCAAAGTTCAAGCTCCGGCGGAGTCTCTCTTGTTTTCTTCCAAAGACAAGTATCACTACATCGACAGTTTTCAGGGATACCTATCCGATGTTGAGAATAAAATTGGGGCTAGGGATATGGCCAAAGCGTTTTTCTCTTCCGGCCCATCCTGGATTGGTCAGCTTTTCTCTCTTCGAAATAGAATCGTTAAGTCATTTGGATTGAAGACATCTGAAGATGGGATTCAAAACAACCTGGATAATCAGAAATGGGAAGCCGGGGAACAGATCGGATTGTTCCGCCTTTTTCAGGTCAACGATCGGGAGGTAATTATGGGGGAGGACGATAAGCACCTTGATTTCCGAATCTCTTTACTTGCCGAGCCAGTTGAGGGGAACCAGAAGCGATTGACCATCACAACAACCGTAGTTTTTCGCAATTTCTTCGGTCGGCTGTATTTTCTTCCCGTCAAGCCCTTTCACTCTCTAATTGTTCCGGTGATGTTGAAGGGAATGTTGAGGGATTTGGATTATGGGAAACATTCCTAATCCCAATCATTTAATGGATGCAGAAAACGGTCGAATTTCTTGAAAGTAGGCTCAGATGGAAGGCAAAAGAATACCATCAGGCATCCAGTTCCATTATTTTTTGGGAAGAATTGAATGTTACTCGGAGAGATCAATTTTTGCAGCTATTGGGGGCCATTGAGTGTGGGAATCCTGTCTTGCTGTTTACCTGTCCTGATTCTGCAAATTGGACTATGCTTGGTGCCCAAAGGTTGATGTTTGGTGATGATCAAATGGCAAACGTTCTTTTTTATTCCGAAATTCAAAAAATCCTACCTCATGGATTACAAAACATTGAAGAGACAAAACGGGCCATCAAATCGGGTTTAACGAAAAGTGAGTGGTCCGAGTTAACCTTGCTAAAACAAGATCAGTCAAAGGTGACAATTCATGCCAGAAAAGGACCGGACGTATTTGCCTTGTGGAATATAATTCTGATGATGAGGAGAATTCATGCTTAATGTGAATTGACAAAACAAGGAAATGCGTTTTTGCCAAATATTCTGGTAACACAATCCTGACTCAAAATCGCCTAAAGTCGAAGATTAAGAAATCGTTAGCCGGTAAAATTAGTGGCTAAATCTCCTACTTTTAGGCCCCAATCAGTAATCGGTTATCTATATGAAATACTGCCTTTTTCTATGTTTTGCACTTTGGATTAACGGGCTCTATGCTCAATATGAGGGGCCGATTCAACCTCCATCATCGGGTTATGGCTCGGATGGCAACTTCGCTGTTGAATCCACTCATCTTAGAAACGACCATTACCTGACCAAGGACATTTCTGTGTTTTACCCAAAGGGAACTTCGCAACCAAAACCCACCATATTCTTTTCACACGGTTATGGCGCCAACGACACCACCATTTATCGAGAAACGCTCTACAATTTGGCTTCCAACGGCTATGTAGTGGTTTTCGTACCCTACAAAACTATCGGCGCAACGATTCCTGAGAGATATCAAACCCTATACGATGGATTTGCCAAGGCGGCAAGAAACTTGCCTCAACTAATCGATACCAACCAGGTAGGATTCTACGGACATTCTTTCGGTGGTGGTGCCACTCCGAGAATTTCTTACCGCCATTTTACCGAGAACAATTGGGGAACTACGGCCAGGTTCATTTACTGCTCGGCTCCCTGGTACTCTTTCGAACTTGGTACTTCCGATCTGGATAATTTCCCAAAAGATTGCCGAATGCTCATGGTGTTGTACGACGATGATGACGTGAATGATCACCGGATGGGAATGGATATATTTAATAACATCGCCATTGACGATAGTTTGAAGGATTGTATACTGGTTTACTCAGATTCTGTATCCAACTATGTTTACAATGCCGATCACAACTTACCTGGCCAATACACAACCAAAGCGGTGTTTAATGCCCACGATTATTTGGTGAGTTTTCGCTTCCTAAATGCTATGGCGGATTATACCTTCACCGGAAATCCAATAGCCAAGGACATTGCTTTGGGTGGTGGTTCAACCGCACAAACGGATATACATCCCCAGCTCACTCCGCTGTCTCAATCCGATCAACCATCGCCCGTGCACAGCCAATCCAAGTATCGGAATCCTTGCGATACGATCATCAATGAACGAAGAAGTTTTTGCCAAACCATCCTTGAGGTAAAAGGGGAGGAGTCCTATGACAATGCAGTAAGGGTTCATCCTAATCCTACTCATGGTCTATTGAAAATCACGCCCAATCAAAACCATCAAAGTATGAAGGCCTCCATTGTATCCTTGACCGGTGAGGTTCTATTGGTTGTTCGTAATGAAAAGGTTATAGACTTGACCGAACTTCCAGCCGGTTTGTATGTTTTGGTGCTGGATATAGATCAGCGTCGGACCACCCAGAAAGTTCTTAAAGTGGAATAGAGTTTGCGCATAAGGTGGACATTTGGCATTCTTCTTAATTTCCCTTTCTGCTGGGATTAGAAGGGGTATTCAGGAAAACCACCACAAACCTTATTTTCGCACCTCGATTCATGAAAAACACCTGTCAAAACTGTGGTTATACCTTTGAGGGGAACTACTGCAACCAATGCGGGCAGAAGGCTGATTCCGGTAGAGTTAACCTTCAGTTTCTACTCAACGAATTGTCTAACAGTGTTTTTCAACTGAATCACGGTCTCCTCTTCACCATCAAAGAACTGACCCTGAGACCCGGCCACACCATTCAGGAATACTTGGCAGGTAAGAGAAAGGTTCATATTCGTCCTTTAGCTTTCTTGTTTGTAACCGCCGCATTGTACGTTCTTTTGGCTTCCGTTACAGGTAAACAAACCTATCTGGAGGGATTATCGCAGGAATTGCCGAAGGATTTACGGATCAGGGTAGGGAGAATGTTCATGTTTACGAAGTACTGAATTGGCTGGCCAGGCATTTTGCCTATTCGTCTTTGCTGTTGCTTCCCGTGTTTTCATTGGCCTCCTATTGGGCCTTTCTAAAAGCCAGGTACAACTACTTCGAACATTTGACACTAAATCTTTACATCACGGGCCAACAGATTATCCTTTACCTGGTGGTTAGTGGAATTTCTGTCCTAATTGGTGGGGATGATTTTTACCAAGACATCGTTCCGATGACCATCTCGATGGGCTACATCTTTTGGGTTTATTTTCAATTTTTCCGCTCTCTTCATCCCATTCTGCGGATAGTTCTCACCTTTACTACCTATTTGATTAATCTCATTTTAACCATTTTGCTTTTGTTTCTTGCAGGAATAATTGAGGCGTTAACAGCGGCATTATGAATTGGTTCAAATGGAGCCTTTTAATGGTGTTGGGTGTAGTTCTGGCTATAGCCGTTTACCTAAATCGTCATTTATTGACCTGTGAATCCAACGTTCCATTCTGGAAGAGTCAAGTGTTTTCTGATTTTGAAAAATGGCAGAAGGTTGAAAAAGAGATTCAACTGAATCGAGCAACTTTGGATTCATTGGACTCCCGCAAGAGTGGTCTTTTCTTACGAACAGACGATCCCTCAAAGTTAAAATCCGAACATGATTTATCCTTACCGGCCCTGACCCAATGGTTTAACTCTAACGACTGGGGTTATGTGGCCATGGAAGGGGATACGATAGAAGTGAGCTTTCGTTCTTGTGTTTCCGGATACAATACTTATGATGCCTATTTCTATCACAACCCTCAGGGTTTTCGTCCGGCATTTACCCATGATTTGAAAACAGGCGTGGAAATCCTTGACTCATTAGATTTAGGCAACAATTGGTATTTTCTGGTGGTTAAATGTGAAGGTTGTTTGAGTTGAAATTCAAATATTTAAAAATGATAAGGATTCTATTATTCACCATTGCTATCAGTATACTTAGCTGCCAAAGTTCTCAACCTCAAATGGATGATGCGGAGTTTTTTAAACTTATCCAGGAAACAACGGACAGAAACTTAAAGAATGAAGTTTTATCCGATGGGTGGTATGAAGTTCAGACCACTTCAAACAACTTTGAACGAGCCTTTGCAGATCAGACTTTTTTTGTAACCCCTCGACCGATTGTGGTGCCTGCCAATTTTATTCGAGGCGGAGAATTTGAAAACTATCAAGATCCAAAGGGTTTTCCATTTATCTGGATAAAACTGGGACGGATGCATGGTCCCAGGCCACTAAGAAAAATAGTGGAAAAAATGTGGTATTTGTTTTAGATAATAAAATTATTTCAGCACAGATGGTTCACAGTCAAATCGATGCTGGTGTAACCGCATTTTGGGAAAATGGGTTATCTGAGTCCAATTGGAATAAGATTAAAGCTATGGCTTAACAGAATAAGTAGCCGAAACAAAGATTGATTACCCTTCGGCATTACTGGTTCGGATTTGTAATCCACCATTACCAAAAGTTAGTTTGATTTAATTTTAACTCATTAAACTGACATGATGTGGAATCCCTTCAAGAAAAAAACTAACCTCGTTCCTACATTCGATTGGATCGAAAGTCACCCAAAAAGAAATCACTACTTCGTGAGAACCCACGCGTGGGATTGGATGAACAAAGAGCAAGTTGTTGTCCCTATTAAGAACCCTCAGGCCAAGTGGTAATGACCACTTTAGAATTTTGGTCTCAGGAAATGTTCCTGGATGCAACAGGAAAAACGAAGATTATTGATTATTTATCAATTCTGATCAAACAATTCCAGGATAGTGGAATGGATGTACCGCCAGATTTGGATAAGTTCCTAATCGAAACCCTGGAAAGTATGGAAAAGGACCTGGGTATCGTCAAATTTGTTGTGAAAGAAACAAATTTGGAAAGTAGATATGATAAACCGATTTCTGAACAGTAGAATTTACCTATAAGCAATTGAGTCTTTAACTCTTATTCTAAGTTAGATAGGGTCATGGATAAGCTTAATTCCATAGAATTCCGGGATAAAAAGAGTGGGTTAAAGAATTAAATATTTGGCCTGATTCGGTCCTTGTTTATGCGATTTACCGGTAGACCTAATTGATAATTCTGGATTGAGATTTCTTATTTTCGTTTCAGCCAAGTTCAAAACATGAAAACCAATTTTCTATTTCTTCTCCTCATGAGTATGCTGTTTTACTCGTGTAACAACAATGCGGAGGCAACAAAACTTCAAGAAAAGGCCATTGAGGTTTATTTCGATAGAAACCTCGATAGTTCCACAAGGATAGATAGCTCTTTGACTCTCACAGACCAGGCACTTGCCCTTAATCCACAAAACCTTCAAGCCCTTATCCACCGAGATAGATTGATGTTTGTAATGAAGGATGCTGAAGGAATGATGAAATCAGCAGACAGACTAATTGAACTATATCCGGATCGCCCCTTTTTTCGGGTGCAAAAGGCCTTTTATCTGGAACTGACTGATCGTCCGACCGAAGCGAAGAACCTCTATCAGGAAGCCTTATCGATGTTTGAGGAGGATTTAAGGGAAGATTCGACGCAATTTGATTTGTACATTGGGTATTTAGGTAGTCTGGAATATGCTGGTGATTCAGCCAAGGCCATGCAGGTTTACAAACAACTCAATGCAAGGAGTTGGACCGATTTTCAGGAAGAAATTCTGAAACTTTATCATAAGGAAAGGCTACCTAAGAAGCGCTTAGTCGATTATTGGGAAGGCCGCATTACCTATGATGAAATTTGAATCGAACCGTGCTACAAAATTTTAATCACCGGAAAACATGATCGTAAAACCAGCAAACGGCAGAGCCGAAATCATAGAAAATACTAACTCGTTGCAAATCACTATCCCATCTCGAAAGAATTGGTTCCTCATTCCATTCTTAGGGTTCTGGTCCATGGGCTGGTTGATGGGTGAGATTACGGTTATTGGAGCCTTGTTTTCCTCTACAACACCCTTCGTGGCCAAAGCTTTTATGTTGGTTTGGTTGGGAGCCTGGACGGTTGGAGGAATGTTTGCCTTATATGGTCTTTCCTGGATGTTAACAGGTAGGGAGGTCATCCGCTTAGAAAATGGAATTTTGACCATTGAAAAACGCGTTACGGGTTATAGTCGTTCTCGGGGATACGAACTCGGTTCGGTTGCCAATATGGCTATCAATCCAAGTGCCGATTTAGGTGTATTCAATTATTACAACAAGTGGAATAGTTTCGGATTGAAGGGAGGGAAAATCAAGTTCTCTTATGGCATGCAAACGGTCAAATTTGCCAACGATATAGATGAAGCTGAAGCTCGAATGATATTGGACAAACTGAAGGCAAATTCTCTCTTGTCTCCATCTCATTTTGAAGAATAATGGCCAGGTCTGAAGTTCGGAAAAAGGCACTGAGATACTTGGTGTATGCCTTGATTGGTGGACTCATCATTATCCCATTTAGTGATGATGCCGGAATGCTACGATTTGTGGCCTTGGGCGGGTTTCTGGTGGTAATGGCCAACCTCATTCGTTTGGTCAAAATATCCTTGATATTATCGGTCGATCTTTTTCCACCCAAGGGAGAGGGGGAGACCAAAAGAGTTGATCAAGTAGTCTACTATGGATTGTTCTTTGGTTTTATGGTAAGCTTGATTTTACTCACCTTGGAAATCAGAACCCTCGAAAATACCATTCATGGTGGCGATTTGTTTCTAACTTATGGTGTTATCGGTCTGGTTGTAGGCGCTCTGCTAATCGTAATCCTTCGATTCATCTATTCCCGACTTTTCCATAATGGCTCAAGAAGGTACTCGGTCTTTTTTAGCCTCCTGTTTGGTTGTGCATTGGCTCTACCAATGATCGTAAGTAGAATGAATCGTGGAGAATTGGATCTCGGTGAAGTAACTTGTGAGAACTACAAGATCAACTGGAAAGGGGAGGACTCTGACGGAGATTCGCACTATTTGTTTCTCCAAATGGGAGAGAAAGAAGAGCGCTTCACGGCCGATGAAGAAACCTGGAATTTGCTCTACGAAGGCGGAAGGGTTCAACTGTGTTTTGTGGAAGGGAGATTGGGGTATAAAGTGGTTAAAGAAATCAAGGTCCCCAACGATGAATAAAGCAGGTTCACTGGATACTGAAGATAACTGGTACCGTACGGCAGGCAGGGTTATTGGGAATTTTGAGCATGGAGTAACTCAAGTTCTAATCCATTTTTGGCATCCCGGATATGCCCAAATGGACCGAATTCCCTCTTATTTAATGTCCGTGGAGTGTAGATTTCCCAATAAGCTGCTTTGGGTTTATTACCCGAAACGAGAAGGGGCTACCCTGAAAGTAGAGGCGATGTCACCTGAGGAAATTCAATCTTTCCAATCTAAAGACTAATTACTTTCCCTCCAATATCCGCTCCACAGAAACGGCCGTATCCAAGGCCATCTTCTTAAGCGTAATAGGCTTCCAATCAAAGGTTTTCATGGTGTTGCTAATGTCGCCTTCGTAGATTTTGCCCACGTAAGGAAGCATACCCTTCATGTCGCTGCTAAAGTTGGCCATTAGGCGAATGAAGAAATTGGGAGCCAGGCCGGTTTTCACTTTTTCGTAACCACCTGTCTTTAGGGTTTGTGCCAAATCCTGAAAGGTGTGTGCTTTTTCGCTGGCCACGATAAAACGGTGGCCGGCTGCCTGAGCATTTTCCAAAGCTTGAACGTGAATTCGAGCCACATCCCTCACATCCGACATGTTGATTCCAGCTTGTGGAACCATGGGAATCTTACCCAAAAGCATTTCAGAAAAAGTGGTCATGGACTCGCCAGAAAGGTTGTTGGAAAGGGGAGGACCGTATACCGGGCCTGGGTGAATAGTAACCAACTCCATGGGATCAGAACCGCCTTGATCTTTTATAAAGTCCCAGGCACTCTTTTCGGCGAGTACTTTACTCTTTAGGTAAGCGGTGGCATTTTTCGCTTTTGGGTTGGTCCAGCTGTTTTCATTGATGTTTTTATCACCCACCACATCTCCTAACATGGCTACCATAGAAGAGGTTAGAACTACCCGTTTGATTCCGGCTTTTTTCGCCGCTTTCATAGCGCGTTGTGTTCCTTCTACAGCTGGTTTGATCAATTCGTTTTCGTCCTTGGGTACTTTGGATACGAAAGGGGAGGCCACGTGCATGAGGAAGTCAACCCCGTCCATCGCTTCGTCCCAGCCTTCATCTTTCAACAAATTCAGTTCACAGAACTCTAAGTTACCTTTAGGATCAACTTCCTTTTTAATGGTGTTAGTGATCGCTTCTGACTTGGATAGACTTCTTAATGATCCTCTAACAGCGTAGCCTTGTTTAAGTAATTCTGCCGCACAATGTTGACCTATAAATCCCGAAATACCTGTTAAAAGAACCTTTTTCATAACCTTAAATGATAACTTTGCTTTTAATTTGCAAGCAAAAGTAAGTAATTACTTGTATTTTAAAAGTAATCAGGGGAATTATTATGAATCATTCTTTTCGATGTCAATGTCCGATCACCTCCGCCGTAGATATTATAGGTGATAAATGGACCATCGTAATTGTTAAACAAATGCTGATCGAGGGGAAAACCACTTTTAAGGATTTTACGGACAGTACAGAAGCCATTGCCACCAACATACTTTCAACCCGCTTAAAAAACCTGGAGAGCTTTGGACTGATTACCAAGGAGAAGTTGCCACACAACAAAAAGACCAACATCTATCTTTTAACGGAAAGGGGACTGGCCCTGGCTCCGGTGATTCTTGAACTCACCCTATGGAGCGATGAGCACTTACGTGAGTTTCACCCGGACCTACAAAAAGATGAACGCCTGGAATGGGTAAAAGAGAACAAGGAAGAGGCCTTTCAACTAACGGTAAAGAACTACAAGGCTAAGGTGGAAATGATAGCGGCCGGGTAATTTTCGATTTATTACCTTGGCTCAGACCATGTGCCAACATTGTTTTGACACCGAAAATTTTGGATTTAAATCAGAGGCTCAGTTTCTTGAATTCGAGCAACTTCTCCAAGATAAACTCAAGGCATCCCATTATTTAGAAAGACTGAAGTGGGAGAACGACGATTTCGAAAAAGTCGAGGAGGTTTATCGATGTAATCATTGCCATACCATTTGGTGCCTTTCCATACCTGATATGGCTTGGAGAGGTTTTTTTCTCACTCAGAAAGAATGCGAAATACACCTGAATAATATCGCTGAATCGGATAAAGCCAAAGGGCGATGGGGTTGTTCACTGGCTTCCATTCTGCTAATAGTCCTACTTTTTTCATTTCTCTACATTCTGAATCGCTGGTTTATGAGTTAAAAATCGAAAGTCGGCATTTTCTGACGGCCGTCATGCTCATTTCATCATCCATTTCTAATTACCTTCGCCCCCCATGCTTGAGGCGCTAAAATACCTGTTAATAACCCCTTTTAAACCAACTGCATCCTTTCGGAGTTTCAAAGAGGAGAGGCACATTTTTACCACTTCGCAATGGATGATCTTGGGTATTGTTCTGGTATTTGCTATTGATATGGGAGCACATTACGATCCCAAGTTTCACATGACTACCGGAGATTGGGTGGCCTTTTATGCAGGGCGATTGGTTGGATTGGTACTTACTTTTTTGTTGCCCACCTACATTGTAGCAGTGGTTCTCAAACGCAATGGATTTGAGGAGGTGACTTTTAAGAAGGCATTTCCCTATATGCTCATGATTGGGCTGCCTATCTATGCTTCAACTTGGGATGTTAACTGGTATTTCAGACCTGATGGATATGTGGGTTATATCAAATGGGGAGCAAAATTTTGGGCTTGGTTACTACTCACCAAAGTCATCCGCCATTTGGCACCCGTTTCTGAGAGTAAATCCTGGGCAATCGCCTTTGGGGTTATCGTTATCGAATTCCTTTGGCACAGTGGATTTTGGGGAATAAGCCTGTAAACCCAAAATCAGAATACCACCTTTTTAAAATCGACTTTTGGTTTTCGATAAGCTTTCTGAAAAAGGCCAAATGCAATCGAAGGCTGACCCATTTGAATAAAAAATCGAAAAAAAGGAATGTAACACTTTTGTATCCTGGCGTTATCCTATCAAAGCGTCGAACAAAATGAGTTCCAATTCCACTTCATCAAAGCAAACCGTTCTCGAGCAGGAAGCCCTCGAAATCAAGCGGGCTCAAAAGGATTCTGCTCAGTTTGAGGTGTTGTATAAACGCTATTTTTTACCCGTTTTTCGTTTTGTACGTCAACGCGTGGGCAGCCATCACGATGCGGGAGACATTACCTCCCTTGTTTTTGCCAAGGCCTTGCATCAGCTACATCGATTTGAGCCTCGTGGAATAGCCTTTGGATCCTGGTTGTTTCGTTTGGCTTCCAATGAGGTGAATAACCATTACCGCCAGTTAAAAAAGGAACGAACCCTTTTTGTATCAGATCGTGATTCGGAAACCATGGCCGATTGGGGGGGAGAAGAACTCCACGACCAGAATCCAGAGGAGCGCAGAAGTCTGCTTATTCAATTGCTTCGAGAACTACCCCAAGCCGATGTGGAATTGATTGAATTGCGGTTTTTCGAACAGCGCTCCTTCCGCGAAATTGCGGAGATTCTTCAATTAACCGAAACCAATGCCCGGGTGAAGGTGCACCGGGTGGTAGACAAAATGCGCCGAATGATCAAAAGCAAGAAATCATGACAACGATAAAATCAGGAAACGAACATCAGCAGTTTAGCGATGAGGAGGCGTTGAAATACCAGAATTTTGACGAAGTGCTCAAGCTTCACGAAGAAATGAGTTCAGGTAGTTCCTCTGGATTTAAGTCCTGGAAAACCTGGGGATTGAGCGCCATGCTGGCGCTCCTTTTGGCCGGCGGAATCTGGTATTTTAAAGACGATTCCCTTCCAGCCGAAATATCCAATACCGAGTTTCAACCGCCAGAGTACTTTTCTTCTCCACTGGCCGGAGGTCTGCCCAGCTATGAGCAGTTGGAGGTAAAGAATCTTGATGCAGACAAGTATCTAAAAACTTCAACCGGAGCACAAATCTTTATTCCCGAGGAGGAATAGTCGACGAGAACGGGATGATTCCCGTAGGTCCCATCCAGCTGTTTTACCGCGAATACATGGATCAGAAGTCCATATTTCTGTCTGGAATTCCGATGACTTACGACACCCTCAAGGGCTCCTTTCCCTTTGAATCTGCAGGAATGTTTGAGTTAAGAGCTTTTCAAAACGGCGAGCCACTTTATGTTCATCCGGAGAAAGAATTGGAAGTGACACTTCTATCTTCTGATCAGCGGGATCACTTCAACCAATATATTCTTGAAGAAGAAACGGGCACCTGGAAATTCGTTCGGAAGGATACCGCCGGAACGATTTCCACGAAGAAATTGAAACGACTCAAAGCTAAGTTGGAACAGGAAGAAGCGCTATATCAGGGCATGTTGCAAAGTCCTCCGGCCAAGCCATTATTGGAAAGCGCAGACCAAGAGAAATTCTCCATTAAGGCCAATCATCGGGAGTTTCCGGAGTTGCAGAGCTTTCAGGGATATCGCTTTCAGGTAAGCGATCGGGATACCGTGTACCAAGCCAAGTACGGAGGTTTTACCTGGAACAACGTGGATATAAGCAGAGGAAAGGGTGCTTCCGAATTTTTGGTCTGTTTTAGTCAGCGAAACCCTGAGCCGGGAATCCCCAATCCCCTTTGTTTTCTATCCGATTTGGTGGTTCCCGAAGAAAGCTGGGCACAGGCCAATGATCGATACGAGGCTTTGTTTGCTACTTACGAAAAGGAATTGCTTGCTGTAGAAAAACGTCGGGATGATCTTAAAGTCAAATACGAGAAGAAAGCGGAAAAGCTTCGGGCCCAGCAAGAGCAGATGAAGGCACGTCGCTTTACCCTTGGAAAACGGGCCCAACAAGAGTTAAACCTTCAGCGAACCTTTGCGATCAATCAATTTGGGATTTGGAATTCCGATTACTTCTACCACAACCCCAATTCACAGCGACTTTTAGCCTCTTACCAAACCCTCGAAGGGGAAGAGCTAAAACTCAACTCTGCGACCTTGGTACTTTGGGAAACTACCGCTATTGTAAAAGGAAGTGCTAAAGATCTAAACTACTACCCCGGGATGGATCAAATGATTTGGTCCGTAATGGATAGTGGTTCAACCATAGCAGTGAGCATCGACGAGTCTTTCAATAAAATTGAACCCGGCAGCAATTCCCATACCTTTACCATGGAGTTGATGACCGCCCAGGAGTTCGAAAAATTGGCCGGCAACAAAATCTCCGAGGGATGGCAATGAAAATACCAGCAAATCAAATAAGAAAAAGCACATTACTCGTATTCATTCTCGTACTCACACTCGGTATAAACACACGCTCACAAACCCACACCGAGTTCAAGGTAGAACGGCCCAAAACACCCATTGTCTTTGATCCTGAATACCGATACTTGTTTCAAAATGTAGAACATCCGATGTTTTTTACTGTGGAAGACAGTACCAAGAATTTTACCCTTGAGGTACTTGGAGGAACTCTTCGAAAATCGGGAGATACCACTTGGATACGTCCATTGCAAAACGATACCGTTTGGCTTCAGATTTTTGATTCTACAGCAGAGGGAATAGAACTAACCGCCATCCGTCGATTTAAGGTTTATCCTGAGCTCAAGCCTTATATTCAGCAGGTGCCATCTGATTCTTTTTTGTTTGACCTTCAGTTGGTTCCTAATCGCATTTATGCCGCTGCTCCTAATTACAAACAAAGGCTAAGGGTAACATCATTTACCGTCAACTACATTGGTCCTGAAGGATCTCGTTCGGTAGATGTAGAGGGGGATATGCTTCCGCCCGAAATACGCAAGGAATTGGGCAGCCTCAATCGGGATGTTTTTGTTCGTTATACCAATATTAGAGTGTCTTTTGGTAGAGGATTAACGGCCAGAATCGCCAACTACAACATCACTTTGATTACCACCAAGGGAAAGAAGATGCGGGAAATAAAGATGTGATTTATTGAGGTTTTACTTCCACGGCCCTGGCATCTGGAAAATGGGCTGTAAAAAAGCCATATCCACCTTCCACATTGGTGGGAAGAGACACCGGCTCACTCAAAAAGGGAACTGAAGTACTGGCGCGATCCCGTGCCTGTAAATAGTCGTAGTATTCAGACGTGATTTCGGATAAGGAGACGAGGATGGTGTCATTGTCCCAATCACTCAAAACTATACTTCCATTGTAGGGCTCGCCAAAGGCAGAATGCTCAATCAGGGTTGATTCAGAACGTCCATAAGTCAACGCAAAGTTTTCGTAGGTAGCTCCTTCGTCAGAATTGGCATAGCAGTTTACCAGGTAGTGGCTTCCTCCAGAGGTATTGGTAAAGGTAAAGTCAACCACAATTTCAAATCGCTCATAGCGGTATCGCTTTTGGGCCGTAACATTGTTGAGTGAAACCTGGGGAGGAACCAGTGTTTTGGAGGATACCTGCTGATCCTTCTTCGGATCGTAAACCGTAAGCTCGTATTCTTTATCGACTACTCTGGTAACTTCGGTTCCGGCATACATGCCATTGCCCAAATCCAGCAGCCGTTGAGATTCGTTGCCGTTGCTTAGAAAAACCTGACACCCGCTTACAAAAAGTTGGTTGAGTAGGGCTGTATCTCCACCTTCCCCTACGGGAGATTGTTCCAATGCCGTAAAGGATCGGGATACGTTGATGACCAATATCCGATCCGGAACAGAAATACTCGATACCACCAATTTCGATTCAGCCTGAGGCACATCAATATCAATGGGCTTGGGCCGGCAGGAGCTGACCAAGGCAAGCAATGCTATGGGATAGATCCAATTTTTCAAAATCTGTAGTTATAAGCAATGGAAGGAAGGAAACCAAACAGTCCCGGTTGGGAGTATTTGTAACCCAGTCCATCGTCGCGTGGAACAATTTCGATTTGGTAAGGCGTGGCCCGGTTGTATACGTTGTATGCCCCAATATGCCATTCACCGTACCATTTGCGGTTGGCTTTTTCTTTGGGTTTTATAATCAGGTTGACATCCAGGCGGTGTGAATCGGACATCTTAACGGCATTTCGATCCGAATAAATCGGGACGACTTCCACACCACTTAGTGAAGGGTTCGGTGCCAGGTACTGCCCAGTTTGAGCCGTAAAACGAGATCCGGTGGCATATACCCAGATGGTGGAGAAGTGCAGTCGCTTGGTGATTTTAAAATTGAGGGCTACCGAAACGTCATGTCGCCGATCGTAACGGGCAAAGTATTGCTTACCGCCATTAAGTTCATCAAAGTCTCGAGTTGACCAGGATAGGGTATAGGCTACCCAGCCATAAATTCGGCCTTCATTTCTTTTGAGGAGGAATTCAAATCCATAGGCATCACCACTTCCCTGAATCAGTTCATCTTCAAATTCGTTGTTGAGGATCAGGTTGGCACCTTCGCGGTATTCGATCAGGTTGTTCATCCATTTGTAATAACTCTCGAAGGAAAAGCGCAGACCCGGCTTCTTGAAAAGGTGTTCGTATCCCACGGCAATTTGATCTGCATTCAGAGGTTTCACCTTTTCGGTAATGGGGTACCACATATCCGTAGGCAAGGCTACAGCTGAACTGGACACCCGATGCATGTATTGATTCATTCTCGAATAGCTGGCCTTCACCACATCGTTTTCGGTCAGGCTATATTTCGCGTTAATTCTGGGTTCAATTCCAGCATACCATTTTTTGCCCGTATTACTGGCTGAAAAGCGTAGACCCGCATTTACCGCTAGCAGACTTCCAAAGAACCGATGTTCTGATTGTCCATACGCCGCATATTCTTGAAAGGTGAGGTTGGGTTGAGATTGACTTTCCAGGTATTCCGAAATCTCTCCTTGGGTATTAATAAGGTTGGGCTTAAAGATGTGATGCGTAAAGAGGGCTCCAAACTTTACGGTGTGATCACTTTTTCGATACCACTGATAATCGGTTTTTAGTCCATAATCGGTGATGTCAGATTTTACCCGAATTTGATTATCCTCATACCGACCGTTGATTTGATAGTCGAAAAAGGAATTGAAGAAGGAGACTTTTGAAAAGAGTTTCTTGTTGTAGATATGGTTCCAGCTTAAGGTATTGGTGAGGTTTCGTTTGTCAAATCCAAATCCGTTGCGGTTGTTAGCGCCCTCTCGATCCACAATGGCCAGTACATCCTTACCGTAGTAGATGCTGTAGCGTAGAAAGTCTTTTTTAGAAAGGTTAATTCGGAATTTTCCGTTGAGGTCGTAGAAATAGTAAGGAATGTTTTCTCCTGCCAATTTCACCACTTGATCAATGTAGGTACGCCGCCCGGAAACCACAAACGACGCCTTTTTGTTCAGCATGGGGCCCTCCACCGTCAACCGGGAGGAGAGTAAACCAACTCCACCAGAACCTGATAGTTTCTTGGCGTTGCCTTCTTTCATGGTGACATCAAAAATAGAGGAGAGACGTCCGCCATATTCTGCCGGGAAACCTCCTTTGATCACGGTAATGTCTTTAACCGCATCGGTATTGAAAATGGAGAAAAATCCAAACAAATGGGAGTACTCATACACCGTTGCCTCATCCATCAGGACCAGGTTTTGATCGGCATCACCGCCGCGAACAAACATACCTGTAGTTCCCTCGATTCCACCGGAAATGCCAGGTAACAGTTGCATCACCTTTATAATATCCACCTCACCACCAATAGCAGGCATGTGGCGAATCTGTTTCATGGGAATTCGAATGGTACTCATTTGGGTAGAATGTACTTCTTCCTCTTGTTGCGATCGATCGCCCACCACTTCTACCGCCTTGAGAGATTCTTTTTTGGCATTCAATTCCACATTTAAAGGAGCAGACTGCGTGTGCGATACGGGGATGTAAAAGGTCTCGTAGCCCAAAAAAGAAATTCCCAATTGAAGGGAATCTTTAGGAAGTTTACTGATGTCGGCTGTCAGGGAGAAATATCCATAAGTATTGGTGGAAGTCCCGAGGGTAGAGCCTTTGATAAAAACGGTGGCAAATCCCAGCGGCTCTCCAGTAGCACCATCTTTCACTTGTCCCGACCAGGTAACCGTTTGTGCCAGTCCGGTAAAAGACAGCAGCACAGCCAATAAAGCAATAAAGGTTCCCAATCGATTCATGCCCTTAGAAGAAACAAAATTTGAATTATAAATTCCCAGACGCAACGCAGAAAGTTGTTCCCGTAGTATACAAAACCATTAGCGTTGAGTTAAAGTTCGGAATTTGCCGACAAACGTGCAATATCAATTTTCAATATTCAGGCTCAACGCTCAATTTCCATTCCAGAAAATTGAAAATTTCACCTGATCATTTAAAATTGTTCAGGGTTTCCAGTTGAGATCAGAGAACTTCTTCTTTCCTTTTCCAAAGAATTCCCAGACCAGGCTTTTAGGGTAGGTGCCCGATAGATTAGGTTGGTCCCATAGCTTTTTGGCTTCGCGGCGTTTTTTATACCATTTCGGAAAATAGTAGAGAAACTGACGATGGGCTTTGGATACCGCAAACATGGCCCTCACATTTCCTTCCGTTCCCATGCGTACTAAGGCCAGGAAGTCTAATGCAAATCGAATGGGGATGATGTAGAGCGCTTCGTAGGGCGGTAGGTTTTTGATCAGCATGATCAAACTGTTGCGAAAATTGAGATAGGCCTTCTTGGGATTGTCATAAGACAGACTTCCGCCACCTACATGATAGGCCACCGAACTTGGAATACACTTAATGCTGTAGCCCATGTTTTTGATACGCCAGCACAAGTCAATCTCTTCCATGTGGGCAAAGAAATCGTTGTCCAGTCCGCCGGCTTTCCAGTACAGGTCGGCTCGAACAAACATACAGGCTCCTGTGGCCCAGAAAATTTCTACCGGATCATCGTACTGTCCTTGATCTTCCTCAGTGAGAAAAAACAAACGTCCCCGGCAAAACGGATATCCCCATTTGTCCAGAAAACCACCCGAGGCACCGGCATGTTCAAATCTTTCCCGCTCACGTTCGGCAATTACCTTGGGTTGAGCTGCGGCCAACCAAGGATCTTGTTTCATCATGTCCACCACGGGCGCTACCCAGTTTTCAGCCACCGTAGCATCCTGGTTAAGCAGTACATATATGTCTGCTTCTACCTGCTTAAGTGCGTCGTTATAGCCTTGTGCAAATCCGTTGTTTTCAGCGTTGAAAACGTATCCCACTTCCGGAAACTTCTCTTGAACAAATTCCCGTGTGCCATCCGTAGAACAGTTATCAGCAACTACGATTTCGGTATTGGGGTAGTGGGTGTTTTGTAAGACCTGAGGAAGAAATTCTTCCAGGTACTTTTTTCCGTTCCAGCACAGGATGACAACCGCAACCTTGGGATTTTCTCCGAGGCCGGCAGGAAGGGTATTATTCGATACTGAGGTGGTCACCCGATGAGCTCTTGTGCTTTTGTTAAAAAGGCGTCAAAGATAGCGTTTTGAACGTACAACCGAAGTTTATCTCGGGTTGTTGAAATAGTAGCGGGCACGAGAGCCGTAAGTGTTTCCAGGATCAGTCTGATCCAGGTCGTTCATTGGAGTATTTCGGCTCTGCAGAATCATTTCCCAACGCTCATTCTGAATTTCTCCAAATACGGTGGAGTGGAGTAGCGTAAAGTCATTGGTAATCAGATCGTCGTTATAGAATACGAAACGTCCATCGGTTTGATTAGCGATTTTGAAATAATGCCAGATTTCGTACGGGTAGGAGTTAGGCTCACTTGGAACTTCGATACGGTTGTTAGGAGGACCATACTTCAGGTAAACCCGTCCGCGATCCGTATCGTATCCTTGGCGAATAGAGGTGCCGAAGGAGGCGTTCACCTTTTCTACTTCTTTTTGGTACTTGGCCCATTCCACACCAGCAGACAAAGGATATCGCTTAGCCCAGAAGTGGTAAAGGAACTTTTTCAATACATCTACTTCAGGCTCGGCCTTACGCTTGGTTTGCTGATCGATGAAGGATTCTTCACCGCGATCGGCCAAAGGTCGAATGGATCTAACGTAGTCCTGTAACGTATCTATATTGTTGTATTTCTCCACAAAAGTCATTTGGGTGATGACCTCATCCAAATCGATTTGAGCTGTATCAGCAGCTACATTGCTTCGCTGGAAGAAAGAGGAAGTGAAGGACAGCAAATTGTTGCTACGATCACGAGCCTCAACAACCAGTAGGTAATTGCCACTGGCTAATTTTTCAATATTGAATTCCCGCAACACGATTCCAACCGGAGCCGGGTTTTGGCGAATAAAACCGATGTATTGAGGTAAGGGCTGATTCGTTTCGTATTGAGCAATGTAGTACTTGATCAGAAACTTTTCACTTTTCAATACCGAATCGGAGTGGTATACCTCGGTGTAAAACTTGAGCGATCCAACATGATCAGGGTAGTAGTCCGTCACATTGGGAATAATGTCGATGCCACTTTTGGTAAAGTTGCTTTCCTGAGTAGCAGGTTTGTAAGATTCCACCAATTCGATTGTCGACCACTGGATTTTTCCAGAATCGAAATAAACATCAATCTTTTGGGAACCAGAAAATCCATTGCCCTTGTTGTTGACGTCCCGGATGTTTATCTCCATCTGGTAGCTACCCTGGGGCAGGGCAATTCGCTGCTGATCGAGGAAGTTTACTTTGTCTCCTTTCTCATCTGCCAGTTCAGGGCTAAGTAACTTGTATTTATCAAATTGCTTGATCTCCTCATTTTGTTTGAAGAGGTAGGTTACTTCAATTTCGGCCTGGTATTTTCCCTGGGCATTGGGGCATACTTCACCGTTTCTCCATTTACCGATAGGTAAGTTTCGATATACGGATCACCTCCAGGAACATGGAAGATACTGTACGAAAAATAGGCTTGTATCTTTTTCTGGGCATGCGTTGTCAAAGACATACTTAACCCGAGAAAAACAGATAAGATCAGAAACAATCGACTCATACTTTGCAAAACTAAAGAATTTAGAGGCCTGTTGCCCATCAATGTGTAAGCGGCCGAAAACAAAGGCTTAGTTTTAGTATTCGGCATCCACCACCCAAGTTTAAGGACAATTATCGTTCCACCAAGCATTTCACCGTCCTGGTTTCTCATTAAATGAAATGAATGGAGTCTCCATGGATGTCCATAGGGAGTAGCCTCGATACTGATTAAGAGTTATTAACGCTCGGGGTGGACAATTGTCCGTCAAAGAACAATCTATTACCCCTTGATTTAAATACATTTGTTTTCGACTTTGAAGTATTATTCATTTCTTATTAAATAAAGATCATGGCATTAGAATTTACCGATTCCAATTTTGAAGAGTTGGCCTTGAAAAGCGACAAGCCCGTAATCGTAGATTTTTGGGCAGAATGGTGTGGCCCTTGTAAAATGGTTGGTCCTATCGTGGAGCAATTGGCAGGGGAGTACGAAGGAAAGGCTGTTATTGGAAAACTAAATGTGGACAACAACCCAGGTACCGCTGCTAAATATGGTATCCGTTCCATTCCTACTATTCTGTTTTTGAAAAACGGAGAAATTGTTGACCGTCAGGTTGGCGCCGTACCTAAAAGCGCACTTGAATCCAAACTTACTGCACAGCTGTAAGCAGGGATCATCACATAATTCTTAAAGGAAACTCCCGGTCATTTTTGGCTTGGGAGTTTTTTTATGGGTTTTGGATTGGATAGTTTTTGGATTTAGTCCTAGGTATGTCGTATAGTTTCGTCGTAGATTGAATCTACGACGAGGTATTGATTGATGTTTAGATTCCGTCGAGCGCAATTATTATGTTCGAATCTGTTTTGGATCGCAGAATTCTTCCTTTGATAGAATAGTTTCGTCGTAGATTGAATCTACGACGAGGTATTGATTGATGTTTAGATTTCGTCGAGCGCAATTATAATGTTCGAATCTGTTTTGGATCACAGAATTCTTCCTTTGATAGAATAGTTTCGTCGTAGATTGAATCTACGACGAGGTATTGATTAAAGTTTAGATTCCGTCGAGCGCAATTATAATGTTCGAATCTGTTTCGGATCACAGAATTCTTCCTTTGATAGAATAGTTTCGGCGTAGATTGAATCTACGACGAGGTATTGATTGATGTTTAGATTCCGTCGAGCGCAATTATAATTTTCGAATCTGTTTTGGATCGCAGAATTCTTCCTTTTGATAGAATAGTTTCGGCGTAGATTGAATCTACGACGTGATATTTATAAGTGTTTAGATTCCGTTCAGCGTAATTTTAAGGTTCAAATCCCGCTGACTCCATCGTGCTGATCAGTTTTTAATTCAAATCACTTCTTTTTCATAAATCATCGGAAGAGAAAAATCATCTTGAATAATAATTCGAGCCTCCATCTCGAAAACGAGTTCTTTTATGGGTAATTGTTCAGTTGCCGGAGATGAATTCGTTGCCATGGGCAAGATGGAGAACTTATTTCTAACCAATCCATTGTTTTATTTTTTGCTCCATTTCGAAGAGATGCGTTCCATTCGGCATATGCTTGCAATCCTTCAGCAGGTGAACGTCTTTTAGGTTCTGGAACACAACTTTTGCTTGTTTTAGGACCTTGTCATCCGGGAAGAATACGTCGTCGTCAGCCAAGATCAGGTATACCGGATTGGTGAAATGTTCCACATCCTTCTTTTGCAAAATTTGAGGTCTTCTCAAATCCATGTGTAGGCCGGTTAATATGGCTTTTTGAAATTCAAACATGTAGGTATCCTCTTCCGGAACAAAGTGCTTAACAAAGGCTCGAAGATCTTTGTCCTTTTTCGAGAATTGATACTTCATAAGCGGAATGGAAAGTTTGGTCATGGATGGCCAGAAATTACCATTGGCCAAGCCGCTCGGCACGATAAATACGCACTTTTCCACTTTAGATGGGCGATGGGTGATAAGCTTCTGCAGAATATAAGCACCGTAGGAAATGCCTATAAAATGAGCACTTGTAACATCCAATTGGTCCAATACCTCATCCGCCCAGAGGGCAAAAGACTCGTCTTTAATATTGATGGTGGTATCTGCACTTTTGGTGGCTTGACCTATCGTATCAATCGCGTAGAATTGATAGTCTTTTTGAAGGCCTTTAATACACTCCAGCGTTAGGGGGGAACCGGCATGAACTCCGTGAAACAGAACCACTTTCTGTCCTTTAGGGTTTCCTGAGACTATCACCCGAGTTTGCCCGTAAGTGGTGTTGAGGTCCTTTTCCTCCAAGGGAAAATCAAGACTTGCTAATTTTTGATCGTAGAGTTGGAAAATCTTTTCTCTTGCTTGAGGAGATTTATAAATACTTTTCATGCCAGATTATTAGTAAATGGCAAATTTAGGCCAAATGGACTAATTTAGCAAAATGAAGACGAAAGCCCTCATAAAAGATCAAAGCAGATTACTGTTCAACCGGCACGGCGTGATGAACATAACCTTACGGGATGTAGCGAAAGAGAATAAGAAGAGTTACGGAAATGTTACCTATCACTATCCAACCAAAGAGGATGTGATTATGGAATTACACCAGGACATGAATGCCGAGTTAACCGCTCTTCAAAAGCCTACTTCCCAGGAGGATCTGTTGGTTTATTTCCTGACTCTGCCATCCATAAGTTATGCGATAACCTTGAAGTATTTATTTTTCAGTATCGACTTTATTGAGATCAAAAGAAATTTCCAGAAGGTATATGCAGAGGCTATGAAAGCCGCTGAAACCAGGAAAGAAAGCTGGCTGCAATTACTGAATAAGCTAAATGAACAAGGTCATTTTAAAGAAGAAATGAGCGATGAAGATCTCCATTACATCATGTACCTAAGCGGAAGTGCCCGTACAGCTTATTTCCAAATGTACCCTTCGGATGTTTACAATGAAAAGGCTTATTGTCAGATGGTTAATAGGCTATTGAAGCCTTATTTGAGTGATGGTGGCATGAAGGTCTATGATGGGGTTATGGCGACGTTTTAGTTCCTTTAATTGAACCATTTTCAACAACCGATTATTAGAAATGATGGGTTTGTCGTAAATGCAAACTATGGCGATTAGGGATTACGCCAGGTTAGAAGTTGGCGTTTTCTAATTTTTCCATTAGTTCATGGTACTTATTATCCTCTGATTCTCCCTCTTTATTGACATCAAACTGATTCATTAATCCCCAAACAATGTGACCAACGACTAATTTTTTCTGCTCCTCATCTGTGATTTTATTGATTCTTTCAATTACTAAGTCCGGATTGCAATTAAAGCATTCTCCAATTGAGAATGAAGGCATTTCATTTGCAGAACCTTTGTCTGCCCACATTGTCTCAAAGAGCCTGTCAATTATGATAATGTCTTTGGTGGAACAAAAAAAATCAGGAATTACGTGGAGAATTGGATCGTATTTTGTTTCGCTATAATATTCTAATTCTCTCCTGGTCCTTCGGTAAGCGATGCTATCCTTTGCTTTCCAGGCATCTGTGAAGTTATCAGCTAAAGTTCTTTGTTTGTCGAGTACCTGAAATACAATTTCCTTAAGTGTGTCATTGTCCAGGTTTTTAACTTCTTGAATTTTACTCTTGTTGATAAAGCCTTCGATTTGTTTTCCTTTCCAAGCGGTTACTTCTACCCAGTTGGAATTCCTGTCAGGTTTGAAGTAGAAGAACTCCTTATTAAATATTGTATCAAGAATGTCAAAGTCAATTCCCGGTCCACTACGGACATATGTAAATCCGTCCGAGTCACTAATAATAGCGGGACTATTTTGCGCAAACATTTCTATGGAAAAGAGATTCAAAAAGATCAATAGGTATGGTTTGAATTTTGCCATTTTTGATTATCAATTCTTTTGTACAAAGGTATTTTAATCACTTCCCAACCGAACAATAAGACAGAAACCTAAACTTCCCATTCTCCAAAGCTTCAACGCTGCAGAAAAACGTGTCTTTTGAATGAAGATTGAGGATCAAGAACTCATCAACGTAATTGTCATGAACATTTACGCCCCTACTTAACCGGTATTTAGTAGAATCCATCTTATCCATGAATTGGTCAAGACCATCTTTGGTCAGGGTCAGATAGAAGTATCGATTTATAGGTGACCCTTTTCTAAACCCTTCTTTATAGTTCGGATCGTTGTTCCACCAAATTCGATTGTACATGCTGTCAGGCATATCAAGAGGGGCCATTTCTTCTTTTACTTCAGTTACTTGGGTATCCGGAATTTGAATTATTTCTTCTTCTTCGAGTTCGAGGAAGGTCATATCTCCGTCTTGGTATAAAGTATTCTCAGTAGGAAATTCTGTTTGATAATAATCCAAGGTATCTTTTGTCTTCTTACCCAACAAAACAACATCCACGCCGGGCATCCAACGATAGCCATCACTCACCAAATCATATCCGGTAATGGAGTGATCAATTTCAAATGGATGCCGCTCGATCTTCTTTAAACCGGTAGAACAACCCATCAAAGTGAATAGAAGGATTAGTAGGGTAGGGTACTGGATCAATTTTAGGAGTTCTATCTTTCTCATTATTGCCTTTGACCGGTGGTTTCAAATGTGCTGAATTTGCCAATCCTAATCCCAATCAATGCCTAATCACCACCTTCTGAGTTATAGTCTCCGTACCCTGTTGAATTCTTAGAATATAAAGCCCATTCTCCAGGGAAGAAACATCCAATGAGGGATGGTCTGAATTTAGCTGAGATTCCATGGTTTTCTTTCCGGTTAAATTGAACAAGGTTGCCTGCCATGGCTCATGGTTCAACCCGCTCAGGTAAAGGCGATCGCTGGCTGGTTTTGGATATGATTTTATGGAAGGACGGGTGGTTTCAACTAGAGAAGTGGTCGTGGAAGGAGCGGTAAGTATGATAAATTTTTTCGCGGGAACACCATGAACGGAACTCGACCGGGTTTCCACCTGACCAGTGTGTACGTCTATAAGGCAGAGGTCTTTAGAATTACTGACGATAAGCTTTTTGGCTTGGCTGTCGTACACATCAGAATAAGCATCGAAAATTTGACTTCCGAAAGCCGTTTGATTAAGGCTATGTTTTTCGGTAAATGAATTGGAGACATAATCGTATTTGGCGAAGGAGTTTTGTCCGTTTGAATCCAGAAAAACAGCATAAAAGATGTCATCATATTCATCGTAATGGAACGAAATATGAGCGTTGATCTGCTGTGCTTCCATAGGTAGCGGTTTGGCAGTGGCTATTCCACTGTTCGCATCGATGTTTAAAATGCCTGCATCTCCGTAAACCAGGAAGCTGTTGTTTCGAGTGTCAAACGTCGCTGTATAGGCACTATAAATGAACGGAGGGAAAACAAATACCCCATTGACTTCGGAAATACGGGTGGCGTTTATCAAAGTACTTGTCTTTATATCGTATTCAGCCACCCATCCTTCAGATTTATCATTCTGATACAGGGTATAAATACGATCTTCAGCCTCATCATACTTCATACAAAGAGTGTTGAGGCTTCCCAAGGGTGGATAAGGCCAGTTCCTGGAACTTACCTTTCCTGTTTTTACGTCAATATGAACGAGCCCAGTATCGGTTTTGGTTACCAGAATACCCGATTTCCAATTCAATACCAAAAAATCGGCAGTAATGACAGCTGGTCGGGGAGTCAAAATTCGATCTTGACGTATGGAATTTTCTACATAATGCCATTCAGCAATAGAATAAGAATAGTCTGCTCCGAAGTCTGTTGTGTCATAAAGGATGTAGCTCCGTTGAGCTTGAGCGTGTGAGTAAGTGAATAGTAAAATGAATAGGAGGCAGTAAACGGTTCGCATAGTGGTCATTGATTTGTTGGGTAAATGATTGTTTTTCAGACTTGTTTCGTGCAATATATATGCCAGAAGCTGAGGGCTTAATTGAGGACCATCAAATCAGGTGTTGGGCCTCTTAGTTTTGAATGGTTTCCGAATGAAGGATATTGCATGGAGCGTATTTGTACCGAGCTTTTTGCGTGCGAGGTCTTTTTTGTGGCTGTAATGGATTCAGGTTAGTTGGAATGGTTGATTTCGTAAGAAAAAGATTTACCCAAAGGGAGGTGGCAGACTCCTAAGTTGTTCTTGGCAATTTGAATTACCAATTTTCTTTTACACCCCTTACTCGGTCTACAAAAGTCGAAGCGTCAATTTCATGGGTTCCAAATCTTTCTCGGAATCGTTCGGCTATCCTATTTACCCAGCTTGAATGCTCGTCTAATCCTTCAGCCTTAGCTACGTCTATAGCAAAGTTATTGTCGTTGTAATAGTCCATTTTCGAAATTTGCTCGAAACTATCCGGAGGAATACAGAATCCCCATTTGACACAAAGGTCAACCAGGAGATAAATCAATTCTCGCTCCATGGCGGGTGTATCTTTGGGTACTTTGAATCCCATTCTGTCTAATGGTGCCTAATGTTTCGTACAAAGAAAGCAGGAATCGTAGGAGCTTTATTGCTTGTATACCTTGTTCGCAGTGGTTTTGGTTAAGAGGTAGTACATTCCCGATTGTAACTCAGAAATGTCAATATCTGCTATGCCTTGGTCCTTGCCTCTGGTGATAGTAATCCCTTTTGTGATCTTTTCTCCCAGGCTATTAAAAAGGATGATTTGCTCCAATTCCAAATGATCAGCTTTCACGGTGAATTTCTCTTGGGTCGGATTGGGGTAGATATCAACTGATGAATTCTGAAGCTTTTCCAGGTTAACGCTTCTGACCATGGAGTATTTATACTGTCCATCAAAATCAGTTTGCTTGAGTCGATAATAGGAAAGACCGTCATATGGGTTATTATCAACGGACGCATAATTCAATAATGTGGAAGAATTTCCAGCTCCATCAGCCTTGGAAACTTCAAACCATTTTACTGCGTCTTTTGACCGTTCTACGGTGAAATAATGGTTGTTGATTTCGGTAGCAGTTTGCCAGCTAAGTTCAACGACAGAGTTAGGTCCACCTTTAGCATGAAATACGATTAGTTCTACGGGTAGGGGAGTCTGAGCTGAATTGATCGAGCCAATGGTAAAATGATCGTTATTGTCAATATCTACTCCGGTCCATTCGTAAACGTTACTGCCCAATGAAGTAGGCGGGCCAAGAATGGTCGCTCCGGAACTATAGGTTCCATCAGCATCGATAAGAAGTCTTAGATCGCTGGTGGTAATGGAGCCGGGAACCCCAGATAAATCAAACCTAACGGTGGTTGTTCCGACCTCTCCGGTTTCACTCGCCGACCAATCACGAGCAAGTCTGGCCTGAATGGTAGCGGGTAGGTCTGTTACTCCTGTTGCACTCAAAGCTTCATTGTTATGCCCCCAAATTAAAAACTCGCTGTTGTCTAAATCGTTCGCTGCCAACATTCTAACAATACCAGAACCTTGAGCCTCAGTATGATTCGATCCATCTGAGGCTTGTCCAATCCCAGCCACTTCGTAATCGTAGTCACCATTATCATCCTCATCGTAAACATCATTGGATGTCAAGGCTATGTTGTATTTGGCAGAAAGGTAATTGTGCACAATGATGGATTGAGCATCGTTGAGCGAAAAGTTATATTGGATTAATTCGGCATAGTCTCCGCCAAATTCTCTTCCATCCCCAGAATTGAGCACAGCAAGGGTAAGGTTTGCCGATGAGTTAAGAACGGTAGTAGATGATTCAGTGGATGTTTTAACCAATGTGCCCGCACTTGATATGGTTGACCTGGAAGCGGCGGCCAAAGAACCATCATAATTGAAATTTAGTAGATAATTGGTTGAGTTAGAAAATGTAGTTGGACTCGTATTGAATCTATTATTACCCGTGTTAATATCAAGGGTCAAGGTATTGCTTCCGAAAAAGAACCAGGTATAGGCATAGTCTGAACTACCATAACTAATGCGCTTGCCTAATATGGGACGGGGTGTTCCGTCCAAATTTGAGGGCCTCACTACGGCAAAATAGGTGAGCCCGGAAGAATTATCCAATAGGGCATCATCCAGAATGGTCATCGTATCCACAACCCCGTCAAATCGAACTGCGGGCATACTATTCATAGAGCTACTTGCCACATAAAGTGGTCGCCCAGTTCCTCCGGAATTACCATCGTTAGAGTTACCTGAAGAATCATCCCAGGTATCGATAGGATCGGTATCGGATAGATTTAGACTATTTGCCTTTAACCACAAACCATTGGAGGTGGAGTTGCCAACTCCCCCTGGTCCAGTTTGAGACATCGCAGTCCCAACACCAGCCATGGCCAGAATAATTAAGAGTAGAATTCTCATTTTGTCAATCCCCATCAACGATTTTGCAAACAGCTGTGAGGAATTGAAGTTTATAGTTTGCGATCAGGTACATAAGTGGCTTTTGAAAGCGTAATTATTCCCTACGCGTAATAGGGAAACTTGTTTCAATTCTGAGCATTGATTAAGCCATCAGCTTGTGTAGTCGTATTCTTGATGGCTATTGCACTTAATCTAAGCAGAGTCTCTCAGGTTACAATCAATTACCTTTAGCGGTAATTAGGGGAGAGTGTATGCTCCCATTTGATCATTCATTTACACGCAATTATGGAAATCCTAAGTAGAATTCTGGTCGGGCTCATTGCACTGATCCATTGCTACATCCTATTCTTTGAAATGTTTGCCTGGGAGACAAGGGGGCGAAAGGTGTTTAGGAAATTTCCGGAAACCCTCTTTGGTCAGACTAAGGAACTGGCGGCCAATATGGGATTGTACAATGGTTTTTTAGCGGCCGGACTCATTTGGACCTTTTTCATTGAAAATGCGGAGTGGCAAATCAACGTCTCTTTGTTTTTTCTGAGCTGTGTGTTCGTGGCTGGTGTGTATGGAGCAATTACCGCAGAGAAAAAGATATTTTATGTACAAGCCCTTCCAGCACTCATCGCACTATCTCTTATCTCCATGACCTTTATTTAAGGGTTGCTAAACGACCTTCAAAACACATTAATTACCCATTACTGGCAAATAAAAAAAGGCCAACATCAAATGATGCCGGCCTTTTAGTATAAAACCCGATCCTGCGCAACAATAGGATGGGGAGGCAGTTATGGACCGTCCTTTTAATCTAATCTATACGTACCACCTTAAGGGTTTGCAACAAATGACCGGACTCTGAAATTCGAACGAGATTTACTCCTTTAGCAAGCGCTCCCACTGGAAGTTCCAGTGCCTCTGATGGTTCCCAGGTTGTTTTGTAGACCAGGCGTGAGCTGCTGTCAAATATGCGTACCTCTGAAGACTGCTCGGATACTTTACCGGTTGTTATTTTCCAAGATGATTGTCCTGCCTGTATAAGAGAAGGGGTAGCGGTATATAGGTTCTCGTCATTCCGCGTTTCTGCTTCCACCACGGCTACTGCGCCGCGTGAACCATCACCATGAGCATCTAAACAAGGGTACTCATTCATCCATACCGGCCACATGTAATCCTCTTGCAATGAATCTCTTAAATCCAATACCGGATCTAATCTCTCGGTAAACCAAGTTGGAGTAAAATCAATAAACTGGGTGTGATCAATAGTCATGTCGCAGGTGCGACCGGCAGGATCGGTTTTGATTACATGAACATTTTCAAAGGCTCCGTTGGGGTAGTAGTTCCAGATGCTTCCAACTTGGTAGTTCCATCCCCAGCGATCGGTTATGTGGAAACCGCTGTGCCCTTGATTCTGATTGATGGAAAACTTGTGAAACCAGGATTCATCCAGAGTATTTCGCTCGATTTTCATCAGCATTTGACTGGGGTAGGGAGGTCCGGTGTAAATACATTCTCCGGTCCAGCCATTGAGAATGTAGTCCCCATCAGGGGCCAGGGTAATATTATTGGGGTAGTTTTCGCAGGAGTGCCAATAGTACCGGGCACGCATTCCAGAAAACAACTCATCGAACTTGAGGATAGCAAGGCCAGATACTTGATCCGGATCGGGGTTGAGTACGGTGTTTTTTTCCTGATAAGCCAACACCAGGCTGTCTCCGTCCCATAGAATACTTCCGTGGTCGGGATTAGGATTGGCTACTGTAATCCATTGCATGTCAGACAGTAGATTTCCATTTTCATCAATCAGAAAGGTCCACATGTAGTATTCATGATAGGGAAACTGAATGTCTTTGTTTCCTGCTACAGCAATCACCCGCTGGTGGTGGGTAGGAGACTCGAAAGAAGTGAGCGACCAGGCATTGTCCTGAATTTGAGCGTTGGAACCGTAGGCAGCCCGGTTGGCGTCTGTGTAATAGTTCTTCCACAGCAGGGTGCCGTTTTCATCCATTTTGAGCACACAAATGTTTTTGTCGTAGCGATAGGTCGTATCGGGAGAGCCCGAGCTAAAACTGATGTAATAGTTTTCCTGTTGGCCATGAGGGGCGTAAGGATCATACACCCGGATGGCGTCCAAATTGTCGAAACTCCAACCACCCATAAACATGGCACTGGGGTGCAAAAAGCGGGTGGCCCATTGCTGAGATAGGTTGTTATCGTATTTGGTGATTTCCAAATGATCGTAGTATTGAGAGATGTGCAGGAAGCCATTGTCGTGGGTTTCCAGAAGTTTTTCCACCGAATTGGTAGTGTCCTTTTGGATGGATTGCAAAACCACTCCGTTACTATCCGTCTTCACAATCAAGACGTTGGTGATGTAATTGGCCTGCCTGCGAATAGTATCAGGACCCATGGCAATAAATACGAGTTCTTTTTCCGTGGAGTCGGTCAATTGAATGATGTTGCCACCCTGCATGGAATATCCGGGGCGTTCATAAACCGTGTTGAAGGGCGTTGTTTGAGCGATGGCGAGGGTGCTTACCCATACTCCAAGCCAAAGTATTAGTAGGTGTTTTTTCATCTCAATTCGTTTTAAATTTTTAATAATCAGTGTGTTGAATTTGACGCATCTCAACGAATTTAGAGTGGTGAAACGCTTCCTTTTTAGGCCAATGAGTAACTGTGGAATTTTGCCTGTAAGTGTGGAAAATGTGGGGTAAGTGCAATCTTTAGAAACAACAATCTTTAGCATTCCCAGTTCTAAACAATCAAGAACCTTTCGCTACCTTAGCCACCGGCATTAAGACGTGGGAGTTCCGATGACAATCGAATGAAAATTGACCCTTTAGCCTGATCATTGAAAATTGAACAAATGGTTTTAAACCAAGAAAGCATAAGACAGTTTACCAACCTCGAGCTTTTTGCCCGGGAAGTGGTAGAGGGATTTTTAACGGGTCTGCACAAATCGCCATACCACGGGTTTTCGGTCGAGTTTGCAGAACACCGCCAATACAACAGCGGTGAGTCCATTCGCCACGTAGATTGGAAGCTGTACGGAAGGACGGAAAAGCTATTTGTCAAAAAATACGAGGAAGAAACCAATTTGCGCTGCCAGTTGGTGATCGATACGTCGTCTTCGATGTATTTTCCTTTTCACAACGATCAGGCGGAGCCAGGTAAACGGAATAAGCTGGATTTTGCCATTCATGCCGCGGCCGCTCTTTCTTACCTGTTCAATCGTCAGCGCGATGCTGTAGGGTTAACCACTTTCAATAACCAGATTGATGTACACATGCCAGCTCGGGGTTCCATGAGTCACCGCAAAAGAATGTACGGTGAGTTGGAATCTGCCTTGGATTATTCCTCGCACGATCAGCATTCCTTTTTGGTTGATTGCCTGCACGAAGTGGCGGATAGTATTCCCCGTAGATCTTTAGTCGTACTCTTTAGCGATATGTTCGATAATTCGGGTGAGAGCCTGGATGAATTGTTTTCAGCCATTCAGCACTTACGCCACAACAAACACGAGGTAATCGTATTCAACGTATTGGACCGAAGCAAGGAGCGCGAACTCAATTTTGAAGATCGTCCTTATCGATTTGTAGATCCTGAAACTGGTGAAGAGGTGAAGTTGAATCCCTTATCCATCCGAAAGAACTACCAAAAACACATGGAAGAATACCAGCACCAGCTGGAACTGAAATGTGGTCAGTACAGTGTAGATTACCAGGAAGTGGATATCAACGAAGGATTCGAGCCTGTTTTGCTCGCCTACCTGGTGAAAAGAAGTAAACTGCCTTAAATTCGGATTATCCGAAAATAAGCAACAGGGCAACGCCTACAATTGCAATAGCTGTATAAACGATTGAAAAACTAACCGCTCCGCCGTCTTCGTAGGGTGCTTCTGGTAAATTGTCGTGTGCCATTTTTTTGCTGTTGTTTACTGGCCGCTAAATTAATCCAAGTATTTGATTCGGTTGTCGACCTATTCGGAGTTTTTCAACAACGCTATTTCAATTTGCTGATCCACAGGATAAGTAGGAAGGCAACGAAAGAAAAAAGTAGGATGGTTAAGCCAAATAAAATGAAGTTTTGCCAGTCCATTTCGGCGTTTTCTTCATAGGCATTCATTTGATTTTCGTTGGGCCCGGATTCCATTACCCGTTGTATTTGGGCAATTTCCTGAGCACGCTCCTGCTCGTAGATGCTGTCTTTGTAGCGGGAATGTTCTTTTAAGTAATGGTAGGCTTGTTCCTGGTCTCCTCTCGAAACGGCTATTTTGCTCAACAGATCATAATTCTCGGAAATGTACTTAATGGTGCCAGCTTGTTTAGCCAGATCTAAACTGGCAAAGGCCATTTCTTCGGCTTTTTTCAAATCTCCCAAATTGTACAGGGAGGTAGCAATGTTTCCGGAGGCAATGCACTGACCATATATATCGTTTAGCTGCTGGTCGATTTCGAGGGTCTTGTTGTAGTAATGCAGAGACTGGCGGTAGTCGTGCAACTTGGAGTAGAGGTAGCCAATGTTGTTGTAATCAGCGCTGATGGATCTCAAATCCTGATTCAGTGAATCAAGCTCCAGTGCTTTTTGGTAGTAACGCATCGACATTTCATACTTCCGCATGTCCATGTAAATGTTGCCGATATTGGTGTAGCTCGCCGTTAGGGTAGTGGAGTCGCCCAATTCTCGCTTTAGATTGAGGGATCGTAGGTTGTACTCCAGGGCCAATTCAGTGTTGTTCAGTTTTTCAAACACCACAGCAATGTTGCCCAGTACAATGGCCTGTTTGTCCTTTTGCTCTGCCTTGCTATACAATTCATAAGAATGGTGCAGGTTCTTTAGGGCATTGGTATATTGATTCGTTTCAATCTGGTAATTGGCCAAATGCAGAAATGCTCGTCCATGCAAATCTGGAGGAAGCTGATTGTTAAGCTGATTTATGGCTTTTACAGATTGGTTGATGGCTTCATTCAGTTCCCCGGCATAGTAGTATTCCATCCCCAGGGCCAGATAGGTCTCAATGAGTTCGGACTTTTGATCTACTTCAAGCAACTGACCAATTCGATTTTCCAGGCTGTCGAGGGTAGTCGAAAAGCTCGAAAGCGTGAAACTGAGCAGTGCCAGAATAAAGAGTCCTTTGCGTATATGGGCGTTGGGATTCACAGGGAGGGCAAAGTAAACTATTAAAAAGGTGATAACTCTATTTAATTCAACGGCCGGTTGATTAAATTGTTCTTCCGTTCAGCGGTATTTTGTACACTTTAACGCTATCTTGCACGCCGAATGAAAAAATCGGCGCTGCTTCTCATTTTCATGGTCTGTCTTTCGGCCTGGGCACAACAGCCTTCTGATCCTTTCGATTACGAAAATCCAAACCTCAACTATTTGGAGTTTCTAACCTGGAATGAGATCAATGAACTGCGCCAACAAAAGGGGCGTGATAACCTCGCTCCCGATTCGCTCTTGCTTCTGGCTGCCCGGGATCATGCTGGTTACATGGATAGGACGGGTAAGCAAAGTCACTTTCAAAAAGGGGAGAAGGCCAAGTCGGATCCACAGCGCCGCATTGAATTTTTTGGGTGTGCCCATGTATTGGCCGGTGAGAACATTTTATACCTACCTGCAGAGCCCAATATTCAAGTTCGATTCAAATCGGGAAACAAGGAGCTAAAAAGCTATCAGGATTATGCCCAAGCCATGGCCGATGTGTGGAAGAATTCGAAGCCGCATTATGCCAACATTCTCAGCCGGGATTATAGCATTGCAGCTTTGGCTCTGGCTTACAATGCCGAGACCAAAAGTTTGTACGGCGTTCAAGTGTTTGGGCAAATAACCGGGATTCATCCTCAAACCCAAACGAACAACGACTTCCCGTATTTCGATCCACCTGTCGTTCAAAAAAAAAACTAAAGTCCTTTGATATTCCGGTTCAGCGCCGTTACATCAAAGGTCTAAAATCACCTACTGAAGCCAAGGATTGCTCTCGACAAGCACGTAAGAAGTTGGAAGGTATGGACCTTTCGCTCACGGTGACCCGTGAAGAGGTGTTACTCTGTGTGTACGATCTGTTTGCCTTTCGCAGCTTGTTTCGCTCTTCAAAAGATGGATTAACGGCTGAATTGGTTTCCTTCGATAATCAATACTCCTGTGACGAGGCCTATGAACCCAAACCCAATACACGTAACGGTAAGAGCATTGTAGACGGAATGTTGCTTCCACCAATATACCGCAACAACATTGAGAAACAGGTAATGGAGCTTTATGAAAAAGCCCGTAAACGTCCGAAAACCAAAGGGGAGAAGACCTGCCACTACCTGAGATTGGGCGCCACCCCAGAAGGAATGAGCGATTTTCCTTTGGAGGCGAAACTTCACTTTATCAACAACAAGGTACTTTGTAGCGAACTCAATTTCTACAGCTATTGCGGGTCTTTACCCAATGTGGAGGCTCCCAAACTCGAATTAGTACTCGATTTGCGTAGTGATGGGGTAAGACCGAATCGCAAAACCACAACCGTACACGCGGAAGTCGAATTTCCAAAAGGAAAGGTAGACTTTGATACGGATCAACTTTCGGCCATTGTAGGTTTCATGAAAAACCAGGAGGTTAAAGTTCAAAGTGTTTATCTACAGGCTTTTGCATCCGTTGAAGGAAGTGCCAGTGAAAATGAACAGTTGTTTACAGGAAGGGCAAAGTCTTTGGTGAAGTACCTACAAGGTTTCCAATCGGATAGCATTTCATACGAGGTAAAATCTCAGGAGAATTGGGACCTTTTTTACAAACAGTTGGAAGGCAGCGATTTTCTCCATTTGAAACGCAAAAGCAAAGAGGAAATCAAAAAATGGCTGAGGGTTGAAGAAAATCGGTTGGCCGTGGAGCATCTTTTGGCTGAGCAGCGTAAAGCCTTGGTCACCATTCGGGTAAAACCCGTGGAGTCTGATCTGTGGGACTGGATGCTGCTACGGGATGAATGGCTTGATAAGGTACAGCGCAAAGAACTGAAGCAAGTAGATCGATTGAGACAAGTGCAGCGTTACCTCATTCGAAATCGAAATCATGTTCCGGCTGAATTGCGTTTGGCATTTGATACCTTACTTCCTCCACAAGGAGAAGGGTGGGAGTACTTTTGGTATACCCAATCCATCTATCGCCAGCAGTATGGAATAGGCGGGCCCAGTGCTACGTTGGCCAATAAGCTCAAAGACATGAATCCCATTTTGGTTTCCAAAGAAGCCGATTACAACCTGAAAGTCCTTTTGAGTAGAGATCTGGAAATACTTGAAGCTCCGGATCGTATTGCTTTAGCACAAAGCCTTATCAATGAAGGCAAAGGTTGGTTGCCGGATTCGGTGCAGCAAAAGCTCGATGTTTGGTTCCACCTCGAAATGGCTCGTCTGGTGTTTTTATCACAGGATGAAGAGGATTTGACAAAGGCCGATCCTTCACTGGATTATTTGGAAATGAACTACCTGCAAATCGATAGTAGCGATAGTCGTCGCTTGGATTTGGCTTCTATGATGCTCGCCTTTGGCCGGGTCAATCAGGCTGACTCTTTAATTCAGCCTTTAGTAGAGGCAGATGAGCCGAATCTCCAAGCCTTGAGGTTGTATCTAACGGCAATTGCACCAGTGCTTTATGAGCATAGAGAACCCGCACTTGCCAGCTTACTACTGGAGTCCTATGAAAAATTGGGTCCGAAGAATTGGTGTCGTTTGTTTATCGGTAAGTGTAAAATTCCACTGCACGTTCTGGATCAACCCGGACTCCGCAGTTTGTACTGTGAGTCGTGTTCTGGAATGATTAATTCCCAGCCTGATTAATCGTTAGCTCATAGAGCTTCTTACCCGTACTGGAATAGTAGGTAATCAACAGTTGACGCTGCCCCCATTTTCCACTGAGCTCGAGCGTGGCAAAGTTGCGTTCCAAAATCAAACTCGATTCCAGGCGTAAGGGGTTTTCTTCCTTTAGTGTGGAATGGGCCCTGGAAGTGAGCGGTGATACGGTAACATCATAAATGCTTTGTCCGTTTTTCAAATCCAACTTACAAACTTCGCTATGGTGACGATCTCCAGTCAAAAACACTACATTCTTGATGTTTTCCTCTTCGATTCTGCGGATAAGGTACTCTCTTTCCTGAGGGTAATTGGCGTGGTTTTCATACACCTGGGTAGGGTTGAGAAACTGACCACCGGTAACGACGAATTTAAAACTCGATTTACTGAACTTTAGGGCATCAATCAACCATTCCACCTGTTGTTTACCCCAAATAAAACTGCTGTCTTTTTTGTATTGAGGAGTGCGGTAGTAACGGTTGTCCATCAAAAAGAATTCGCAATCGTTGTAGGAAAAGTTCCCGGTTACACCCGGTAAGTCTTGCAGGCCGTAAGAAGGGTTGGCCCAGAAATCTTTAAACACTTCAAGTGCTCGTTCCTTGTAAATAAAACTTCGATCTGCATCATTGGGGCCGTAGTCGTGATCGTCCCAAATGGCGTAATGGTGGGTTTGGGCCAGAAAGGGTTGTAGCTCTTCTAATGATCGGGTATGGGTGTTGCGGTAATGCATTCCGGTTAAGGTGGTGTAATCTGCTTCGCGGTAGTAGGTATTGTCGCCCAACCAAAGCATCATTTCCGGGTGCATCCGGTTCATCGTTTTAAAAATGTGGTAGTCTCCACCATACGGTTTACCGGGACGATCGTATTCTTCTTCTGAAATAAACGCACAGCTTCCGGTAGCAAACATAAACTCAGGTGGATCAGTACGCCATTGCCACAGACTCTGAGCTTTGAAGGTACAGGGATAGGTAGGCGAGAAGGTGGTTCCATTGACCAGCACCCGGTATTCGTATTGCATTCCTGGAGTTACCTGATCGGCTATCAAGTGAGCGGTAAAGGCATGTTCTTGGGTAGTTTTTACCGGTTGGCTATGCAGCCAATTCGAAGCCGGGTCCACCGATCGATATTGCAACACTACTTCAGCTGGAGCAACGGTTTGTATCCAAACCATTACTTCCCTCATTTCCGAGTAACCCACCATGGGGCCAGACTTTACGAGGTTTGACTGGGCCTGAACCTGTGTTAAGAAAACCAGGCTGAAAAGAATTGAAAATAGGGTGTATTTCATGGGGTCAAACTTAAAACAGCTTGGGCAATCGTTTGTAATCAAATTGCCATTCCTGCGTTAATCCTTCTTATCTTCTTTATGCTTGGCCCCAATGGGAATTCCCAGATGAAAGCTAAACAGTGTATTTCGATGATCGGCAAAGCTGGAATCCTTATAAATGTTGGATGCACCGTAGTAGAAGTGCCCACCAAAGGTCATTCCATCTTTACGCGGAACTTTATAACCCAAACCAATACAAATTCCACCATCAAATCGATTCATGCTATCGATTATATCACGATCAAATTGCAGTTTTCCAATCTCACCACTTTGCTCAAAGTGATCTGTGGCCGAAGTCAACAACATGAACTGAGGCCCCAGTTCGGCATAAAATCCCTTGTAGTAGTAAGCTCGAAACAACAGCGGGACGCTGAGGTAGCGTAAATCTCTTCGCACGGTAGCTTCATTGAGTGATTGATCCAAAATAGTATCCCCAGTAGGATAGGGCGATAGTCGGGCTCCTCCTGCTGGATACAGCATCATAATCGAGGGGCTAAACCAGATTTTTTCCTTGATTTTTAGATTGAAATACAAACCAAAATTGGCCCCAAACCGATAGTGGTCTTGAAAATAGTCCAATGAACTTCCGTTGAGTCCAACATTCAGACCGAATTCTACTTTTTCAGAATTCAGTTTATCGCCAAACAAGAGGGCGATCAGAATTTGACCAGATGCCAACTTGACCATAAAGACCAGGACAAGAACTACCAGGATTCGACGCAAAAGAGCCATGATGCAAAAGGGGATTTAGATTTACGCAAACGAAGGTAGGTGATTTCTATGCCGAATGGAAGGCCCGAGAAGGCCTGAATTAAAAAGGTATAAATCCCTTGCTTTTGTACTCCATCTGAGGGCATATTTCCTTTATTTTGTCTCACTTTCAAACACACAGTGAATGGCCCTTTTTTCTTCTGTTAGAGGCAATCGAGTTCAGGTTCGAATGATTCGAGACCTGGTTGTTTTTTTATCCGTACTCATTGGAGTAGCGGGTTGGCTCATTTATGCAGAAGGAGGCGAGGTGAGAGAAGAGGTGATGGAAACCAACACCACCCGAGTCACCCAGAAGGCCCATTCGGAGTTTTTGGGCTTGATTGAATCCTACCGCAGAACCATACACCTGATGAGATCATGGGGAGAAGTAGGTGAACTTTCTCCTGCAGACACGGCTGGTTTGGTTAGAAAAATGGGGCCCTTGCTTCAGGAAATTCCAGGACTGCGCTCCTTCCGTTTTGCCGAACCGGATGGTTATGGAGTTTGGCTGATCAAGCAGGAGGCTGGCATTGACATTGGAGTTTTTACCTCCTTCGGAAAAGATCCCTGGCATTGGTATCAGGTTGATTCCAAAAACGAAGTGAAGCCTATAGATCGTGACTTTAGCCCAGATTGGACCTATGCGTCCTGGTTAACAGGAGCCTTAAATTTGGATACCTCGAGTCGGGTTTACTGGTCTCCGCCAGAAATCAATTTGCTGTATGATGAGGCTCAAATTTCTGTTTCCGGAATTTGGCATCCTCCGGGAAGTCGCGCCCGATCGGTGGTGGCGGTTGATATTTGGTTGAGCGATGTTCACCACATGCTCAATGAGTTGGAAGTATCTCCCAATGCCCAGGTTTTTCTCTTTGACAGCACGGGCAATGTATTGATTCCCGGTCGTAAAATCGATCGGAGTCAGGAAGGGTGGAGAAAACAGGTTTTCATCTCTCCGGAGTTTACGGATGACGTGGTGCTCGAAAAGTTATTGACTCAATTCCCATCGCGCAATCCAGATAATCCCTTTCTGGTGACCCGCCAACAGCAGAAAAATTGGTGGTTTGGGTTTCAAAAGCTGAATGCTTCACGTCAGGGATTGTATTTAGGCGTTGTGCTCCCTGAATCGGATTTCATTATGGAGATCAATTCGGGAGAACGGAAGATTTGGTTTATGTCTCTGGCCTTATTGGTGTTAGGCTCACTGGTGGTGGTTTGGATTGTTCGTCGCTATTCCCGTCAAATCAAGGATTTACCTCAAGTTCATCTGGAAAGTAAAACAGAAGCAGGAGGATTGCTGGAGCTGATAGGTAAGGGGGAAAGCAAGCACCTGGAATTCAAATCCACGGTTCGCTACAACCTACACACCCAAAAGAACGACAAGAACATGGAGAAGGCCTGGTTGAAGGGAATTGTAGGCTTTCTTAATACCGAGGGCGGAATCATGCTTCTCGGTGTTGCCGATGATGGCGAAATTCTGGGCATTGAACAAGATGGCTTTGAGAATGAAGACAAATGCCGCCTGCATATCAAGAATCTGATATCCAAACAAATTGGGGTTCACGTGCTGCGCTACCTATCCATTCGGGTCATAGAATATTTGGGTAAGGAAATCGCTTTGATTGAGTGTGAAGAAGGGAAAGAACCGGTGTATTTAAAAGAGGGGAGTGAAGAGGCCTTTTACATTCGAACAGGAGCAGCAAGTACGAAGCTGTCGGTGGCACAGGTAGTGGATTATGTGAAGGACCACTTCTAATCCTTCAAAGCTCTATTCCTCTTCTGGAGCCTGACCTCTACGATGGAAATTCAAGGCCAATCCGAGCACAAGAGAAAGTCTTTGGTAAACGCTGCTGGTATTGGTTTGCAGTTCGCCCGTGAGGCCATTGTCTGCTAATGGATCTGTGAGACTGATAAGTTGCAAGTCACCCTTGCTTCGGCCAAAGGCATAGTTAACGCCCAACACGATATCGTTGCCATTTTTGGTGATCAATTCTATACCGCCAGAAATGTGGTAGGTATTCCAATAGTTGATCGAGGCCACCCATTTTTCGTTAGGATCCAATTTGTCAAAGTCCATGTAGTTAAAGTCGGTTCTAAATCCGGAAAGAACGGAAACTTGATCATTGAGTTTACGCTCAAGTCCTACTGCAAAGTTTACCAAGGGGCGGTTGGCCGTCCAAACCTGCTGAAATTCACGATTGGCAAATCGCAGGGTCGTATCGGTCACATCCACCGGATCCACGGTTTCATTGAGAGCATAGGGTTCGATGCCTGAGAAAAAAGCAACCCGGAAGGAGTAGATGGTCTTTTCTTCTGCCCATTGCATACCCAAGTCCACAATCCATGGAGACTTGAAGTTGGCATTTACCTTTTCATTGAAATAGGAACTTTGTACCGTGGGTTGACCATCAATATCTTCTTCATAGTGACGCTCCACTGTGGCACTGGATATGACAGGAATTCGCCAACGAGGAGTAGTGATGCTGGCTCCAAGGCTTATTTTATCTCGTTCGGTAGCCACTCCTACCTTCCAAACATTACCAGCATGAAAATGCCTGATTTCCCGGTAAGAACCGGTGCTTCCCACAATTTGAACTCCTGGTACCAAGGTTTGATCCGACAGCAAATTGGTTCGGAGGGAAGTAATGTTGTGCAATTGCCTTAAGGTAAGAAAGGTACTCACCCCAATAGCGAAGTAATTTTTAAAATGAAGTCCAAATCCAACACCAATCCAATCTTCCTTGTTATTGCTCCGGTAGTCAAAATTGCCCTGGTAGTATTCCTTGCCGTCATAAATGCTCAGTACATCATATTGGCCATTGTGCACGGATTTGAGGTCGAAATTGTTCTCGTGAACGCTAAAGGCGGCATAGTTCAAGGTGGCAAAGGGAGCACCTTTAATTTTTAAACCACCAGAAATAAAATTCGGGGTAACCCCAAGCCAGGTTTTACTCAGGTTAATTCCCTGGCCGGCTCCATTTTCAATAAATAGGTTGTCGAGGGTATAAATATCGGTGCTTAAACTAAAGCTTGATTTTTTCATGTAGGCCAGGGCCCCAGGATTGTAATAGACAGCACTGTTGTCTCTTACAGAGGCGGTTACCGCTCCACCAATAAGGGCTGATTTTGATCCGATTTGATTGGACCAATAGTTGGTTTCTTGTCCCAACAATTGCAACCCAGATAACAGAAAGGTGAGGAGTAGAATCGGGAGGCGGATCATGGCCGCAAAAGTAGATCAATTCCACCATTTTACATAGTTTAGTCCGCATGACAGAATCTCTTCTTAACGAGTTTACCACGCTTTTTGCGGTAATCGATCCCGTCGGAACCTTTCCTGTTTTTTTGGCTGCTACCGCTTTGCACTCGAAAGCAGAATCCCGCAAAATTGCTTTCCGGGCTGCGCTCATTGCTGGATTGGTTCTCCTGTTTTTCGCATTGGCTGGTCAGGGACTGCTGGAATACCTCGAAATTCCACTGTTGGTTTTTCAGATTTCAGGCGGGGTGATTCTTTTCATGTTTGCCCTCACCATGATATTTGGAGAGAGTAAACCCGAGGATGAAATCAATCACATTGAGAAGAAGAAAGACATTGCGGTTTATCCCATTGCCATTCCGTCCATTGCTTCACCGGGGGCGATTATGGCTATTGTTTTGTTAACGGATACCAATCGTCATTCCTGGGATGAACAATTCGTTACCATAGGTTTGATGTTGGTTGTTTTGGGAATCACCCTGGCCTTGATGTTACTGGCTGGCTGGTTGAAAAAGATAATCGGAGATAGTGGAGCTACGATTATTAGCCGGATCATGGGATTGCTGCTGGCAGCCATGGCGGCAAACTTTATTCTTAGTGGGTTAAAAGAGTATTTCTAATTACTTCTTTTTCTTCAACTTCTTAAACAACTTGTTGATTCCCTTTTCTTCGGAGGAGTCTTTCGTATCAGACTGACCTGAGCGCTTTTTGCTCATTTCCTTTTCTTCCTTAGACTTAATTCCGATCAGTGTGTTTTTGATTCCGGAGAAAATTCCTTCCCACAAAAACTTAAAGAAGGGGATATCAGGGCTTCGGGTATAGTGCACATAACCCTCTTTGTAGCTTTCGGTTCCAGGTACATTGTTGGTTCGGACCACCGCGTTGGCAATGAAGCTGAAGAATTTGGACGACTTACCTTCAGCATCCGGTTTCAGTTTTAGGATATCGATCTGGATGTCGTTGTAGTGCAGATTAACGGTTCCATTGATGTCGTTGAAGTTACCTGAAATGTCGATTTGAGCGCTGTGCAGAATACCGGATGAAACTTCAATTCCAATCAAAGGTTCCAATTCATCATTAAGCTTTTGTAGAGGCATTTTATCCAATTGACCTTTCACATAAAAGCGATCGGCTCTTCCTGAGAGATCAAATTGAAGATTTACATTCAACTTTCCTGAGTGCATCATTTTGGATGCAAAATCCACTGTGAGTCGGTCTGATTCTTCGAGTAATTCAGGGTCATTGGTAATGTTATACAGAGACGCAAAACACTCTGAAAAATACAGTTTGCCAGGTTTCTCGTGCTCAGGCATAACGAGTTCAAAAAGAATATCGCTGTTTGCAACGTGTACCTGTTTTACATTGATCAGGAAAGGAATCTTTTTGATAAGCTGAGAAAGAATAGGGTGCTTCTTACGCGTATTCCAAGGTGGAGTTTTGTCCTTAAAACCTTTGAAGTTTACCTGATCAATCGCCAGGGAACGAACATGTATGTACTGATCGATTATGATCCGTTCCATGTCGATTCCTTTCCCTTCAATCAGCGCCGTTTCCAGATCCAGTTGAGTTCTTTCGTACTTCGAGCGTTTGGTAAATTCTTTGCGGTTAAACTTCGATTTAATGGCGAGGTCGTTCAGTTTAAAGGACGAGTCGGTGTAGTTCAACTGGATGTCACCTGTAGAAAGAACGTATTCTTCGCCTAAGCTGGTTTGGGCGGAACCCATTGAAAAAAGGAGCTTTTCAAACTTTACCGGCAAGCGATCTGAATGCGTAGTATCATAATCGGCACCAATCATTTCCAAGCCCAGGTTGTTGATTTCAAGAACCCGCTCACTATCGGGAGAGTAGAGTTCAAATACACCTTTGCGAATCAATACCTCCTGAACATGAATGGAATCAAGTAATTGCACCGTTGATGAAATCTGTTCGGCCAGGGAGAGTGTATCGGTTACTTTTTTAGGTTGTTTTTTACCCGTTAGGTAAATGTCCATATCGGGTTTGATGATCACGAGTTGGTTTAGATGCACCTTTTTCTCGGTAATCAGTTTTTCCCAATCCAAGCCTTTTAAACTCACCGTTTCCACCTGTGCATGAGTCGTAAACGACTTGTAAACCCCTTCTTCTTCGCGTTGTTTGATAAGTTCGTTCTTGGGATTCACCCGAATTCCCTTAAGCTTGATGCTGTTTTCCAACAAACGAATTCGAAGCGATTCAAAATCGATGCGGTAGGCCATTTCCTTCTCATTGGCCAGGGCTGTCCTTATGTTGCTTTCAATAATGTTTTCCAGCTGATGGACGAGAACGGCAACAACAGCCAGTAAAAGCACGAGCAATCCGGTAGGGATATAAAACCAAGGGCTCTTAAACCACTTTCTCTTTTGTTCAGGGGGTGTAGTCATGGATTGCTTTCAAATGTAAGGATTTCGTATTTCCAGAAAAGGGGAGCCTTATCCCAATCGTTCAACCAATTCGCGATGAGCCGGGTAGCGCTCGTGCAAGAACTCTTTGGTTGGAATACTAAAATCTGAAAAGTCGAATCCCGGATGTACCGAGCAGCCAACCAGAATGTACCCGCTACGATCTTTTACTTCAACCGCAAAACATGTACCTCTGGGAATAACAACCTGAAACTGTTCACCCCGCTCTGGATTGGGACCAATATGACGGTCTTCGTATTTACCCTCTGGCGTTAGAAAGTGAATAATGGCTGATGATCCGCTGTGGTAATACCAAATTTCATCCGATTTTAAAACATGAAACCTGGAGCGATCAAAACCTTCCAATAGGTAATAGATAGCCGTACCAAAGTTTCGGTTGCCGGCATAGCGCTGCGGCAAATTCTCCTGTTTTATTTCTTCGTTCGAGCGAAAGGTTTCCCGATAATGTCCACCTTCTGGGTGAGGGAGTAGGGCGAGTTTCTCGATCCAGTATTGAGCATCCATAGTTTTGGGGTGAGGTAGTGGCATAAAAATAGTTTAATCCCGCCGATAGAAGCAGCGTGGCTTCAAAAATAAAAAACCCCGTCATCTGACCTAAGCCAAATGCGGGGTTCCAGTTTCGATGAAAAACGGAGTTTAGTTGTTTTCCATTTTTTCCATTTCTTTTTCAAAGGTTTCCTTGAACTTTTCGTAGTTGTAGTCTACCTTGAGGTATTCGTCTTTGCTCAAACGCTCGTTGTACTTAGAGGCAATGTCCTCACCAGACAATTCGATAGCGATGTAGCACTTGAAGCGTCCTTCAGGAGTTTTGGTAAACTCTTCACAAATGGTTTTGATACCGGTCAAAGACTGGTTAACCACAGTACGAGAGTTTTCTTCAAAACGCTCCAATACTTCTTCTTTGTTGTTGAACTCAGAAGATTTTACGTAGTTGTCACCAACCACTTTCATAGTAGTGTTGATATCACCGGCCAATTTAGCTTTGGCTTCAGACAATGCTTTTTTACGAGCTGTCATTTGGTCCATACTCTCTCCAACCGCGTTTGAACGGAAGTGTTTTTTATCGGAGAAATAATCTGGTCCGGAACAATATTGTTTAATTAGAACTTCGCCTTGTTTTTTAGGGGTTGTCTTCTTGGACTTACAGGCATTGAAACTAAAAGCCACCATCAGTGCCAATAAGAAGGTGGAGAATTTAAATACTTTTTTCATCGTACTTGATTTTAATTGCGAATTTACATTTTGACCAACAAATACAATTGCTATGCCAAATTAACTTTTTATTCCGTTTCCTTTGCTATTTCTTTCTTTTCAGACTTTTTATAAAACATCAAAACCAACACCGGAAGGAAGAATAAATCACTAATTACTGCAAACAGTAGGGTAGTGGAGACCAACATTCCGATGTAAAAGGTACTGGAAATAGAAGAAAGAATAAGAATCATAAAACCGGAACACAGAATAAGCGAGGTTACAATAATTGCTTTTCCTGTGGATAGGTAGGTTCGCTTCAGG